>NZ_JASDDB010000009.1:66719-262934 GCF_030407615.1 Pseudoalteromonas sp. APC 3355
CTAAAACGCAGTGTGCTCTTAACCTCTTTGTGAATAACCCTTATTACGAGCTTTGCTCGTCACGCCAGCAAGCTGTGCGTCTACAAGTGACCTTAACCACGGTGCTAAACTTTGCCGTTGGGCTTTCACGTTAAAAGCATTGTACGCTCTTAACTTCTTTATGAATAAATCACTTAAAATATGATTGCACAAAGAGAAGCGAATGAGGAGTAAATGAGAAGCCATTTAAACAAGTGCTTTATGGCTGTTTACTTCTCTAAAACGCAGTGTGCTCTTAACCTCTTTGTGAATAACCCTTATTACGAGCTTTGCTCGTCACGCCAGCAAGCTGTGACCTTAACCACGGTGTTTTAAGTGCTTTAGGCACGCTTCCGCCCTTAGGTTACAGTTCCTATGTACTGATATATAGCTATTTTTTACGGTGTTACGCTTTTAGTTATTATTGCTTAATATCTTTATTATCTACACTTACTTCAATTTTTTGATTGAGTAAGTTAATTAGTAAAATACTGCGCAGGTCGCCGTCTGGCTCTTTGTATATTGCTTGTATATTACTAAATGAATCGTTATTCACACTGACTACATCACCTGCTTTTGGTATTAGTGATTCTGTAGTAACTGAACGCTCATTTTTTAGCTGATTAATTATATGTGTAGAAACTAATTGATACTGTGCTCCATAGGATACAAAGCCACCAATTCCACGTGTATTTTTTACAGCAGAAAAATTACCGTTTTTTGACTCAAGGCATACAAATAAATAATTAGGGAATAAAGCAGTTTGTTTGACAGTACGCCGACCTTTAACCAACCTTTCGGTAGTTAATTTGGGGTAAAACGCTTCAATCCCTTGATTTTGCAAGTTAGTTTTGGCTCTCTCTTCTTGCTTAGGTTTGCATACGACTAAATACCAACTTTCCATAATAGTCCTTAACACATAACTAAGTTGCAAAAAACACAACACTAAACTAAATAACGGCGGCATTATAACCACCATAGAGTGCCTATGTAAATAAGCCTTAGTGGTTAATAGCCACTCACATTAGTAAACAATGTTATTGAATTTAAGAGAAATAAAGGCTTTAACGCTGGTTTAGCGCTTATAAAGCAATGTTTAGAGCAAGCTAAACAAAAGTTTAGGGAAAGGTAATAAATTTATTAAAAACCTGAATTTATATGATTAAAAAATTAATATTTAAGTAAGAACGCAAAGTGATAAAAGTAATAAAAGCGCGAAGTAAATTCGCACCTACAGGTAGATGCATGTTTGTAGGTGAGGTTTTATACCTCGCTTTTTAAAAAAGTTAAAACATGAGAGCGAAGTAAATTCGCACCTACAGGTTGATGTATGTTTGTAGGTGAGGTTTTATACCTCGCTTTTTGGGAGTTAAAACATGAGCGCGAAATAAATTCGTACCTACAGGCTGGTTTATATTTGCAGGTGAGGTTATTAATTTAGCTCAAGCGCTATAACCTTGAATATTTATGGCTTTGCTTCTACCTTAAAATTCAATGTAACAACTTGATAACAAGGAAGCGCAATGCAAATACTTCACCACGGAGCGGTTAATGGAGTTACTGGTTCGTGTCACGAACTGGTAATTAACGAGCAAACAAGTGTGCTTGTTGATTGCGGGTTATTTCAAGGTGAAGACTCTAAAGCAGATCTTTCAATTGAATTTGATATTACCCATGTTACTGCGCTTATTGTTACCCATTGCCATATTGACCATGTTGGTCGAATTCCTTACTTATTAGCAGCCGGTTTTAAAGGCCCTATTTTTACAAGTATTGCATCGGCCAGTTTATTACCTTTGGTAATTGAAGATGCTTTAAAAGTGGGTGTAACTCGCGACCCTAAAATTATAGCTGCCTGCTTAAGCTTATTAAATAAACGCATAGTTGCTGTTGATTATAAAACGTGGTTTGAACTGCCTTGCAAAGGGCCTGATAAAGCTAAGGCGAGGTTTCAGCGTGCGGGGCATATATTAGGTTCTGCCTACGTTGAAATTGACGTTACAAATAATGATAACATCAAACATTGCGTTGTATTTTCAGGAGACTTAGGCGCGCCGTATACCCCGCTACTCCCTTCGCCTAAAGCGCCTTATAAAGCCGACACCCTAGTTATTGAATCAACCTACGGTGATAAAAATCATCAAGCCCGTAAAGAGCGTACAAAAACGCTAAAAAACATTATTGAACGCGCCGTAGCCGACAATGGTGTTGTTTTAGTTCCTGCTTTTAGTATTGGCCGCACACAAGAGCTGCTATATGAGCTTGAGCAACTCATACATGGCTCATCTAAAAAGTCTAAGTGGCGAGACATTCACGTAATACTCGACTCCCCTATGGCAGCCAATTTTACTGAGCAATACAAAAACTTTAAACACTTGTGGGATAACGAAGCTAAACGCAAAGTTGCAAACGGTAGGCATCCGCTCGATTTTAAAAACCTAACTACGGTTGATTCACACAAAGAGCACTTGGCTGTTATTAACTATTTAAGTTCGCGGCAAACACCAGCCATAATATTAGCGGCAAGCGGTATGTGCACAGGGGGCCGAATAGTTAATTATCTTGAGCGATTTTTAAGTGACAAAACCACCGATGTATTGTTTGTAGGTTACCAAGGAAACAAAACGCTCGGTCGCGAAATTCAAAAATATGGCCCTCGTAATGGCTATGTTTTTATAAATAATGCTCGCATTAATATAAACGCCAAAGTACATACAATTAGTGGCTATAGCGCCCATGCCGATCAAAACGGATTAATTAAGTTTGTAACAGGTATGCATAAAAAGCCAAGCCATATAAAAATTGTGCATGGTGATGATGATGCAAAAAACGCGTTAGCAGCAAAGTACAAGGAAGTGTTAAGTAGTGAAGTTAAAATAGAGATTGGTAAATTGTAGGCGAGAAGCTCGCTCACGCAATTTGATAAATACTTAAAAGCGGTGGTTTTAGTGCGCCAGCAAATAAGACGCCTACATGGTCACATACACCGAGGGGTAATCCACGTAGGCATGTCATTCCCTACAAAGATCAAACTATTGCAATCTATTCGCTTTAGGAGCCACTTACGTTTGGTAAAACTGTAACATTCGTTTGATTATTAAATTTTTGTTTCCAGTTTAAGTCACAAATACCGTCCGTTGGTGAAAAAGCAGTAGGTGCGGTTAAAAGTAATCTACGTATTTCTTGATGATCGGTTTCGTCACAGGCTAACTTAAGCTTATCTAAAAATGGAGACAGTTCGCTCCATGGCATTTTAATTTCTTGTGCACTTAGGATTCTTGGATGGTCGGTGCCAATAACGTTGTCTCCTATCAGGAGCTCTTCAAAAAGCTTTTCACCTGGGCGTAAACCTGTGCATTGTATTTCTATATCGCCGTTTGGTCGTTTTGCGTGTTTAACTTCAAGCCCTGACAAGTGAACCATTTTAATAGCTAAATCTTTAATTTTAACAGGCTCTCCCATATCAAGTACAAACACGTCACTTCCCACACCCATTGCACCGGCTTGAATAACTAGCTGAGCTGCTTCTGGAATTGTCATAAAGTAACGGGTTATGTCTTGGTGGGTTAGTGTTATTGGACCACCCGCTTTAATTTGCTTTCTAAACAGGGGGACAACAGATCCTGACGATCCTAAAACATTACCAAATCGAACCATGGTAAAGCGTGTTGTGTCTTGGATTTCAGATAGCCCTTGCAGTACTAATTCAGCCATGCGCTTAGTAGTACCCATTATATTTGTTGGGCGTACAGCTTTATCTGTTGATATAAGAACGAAAGTTTCTACCTTTGTATATATGGCCGCAGTTGCTAAGTTATAGGTGCCGTAAACATTATTACGTACGCCTTCTACAACATTGTGTTCAACTAAGGGTACATGCTTATACGCTGCGGCATGGTAAACAGTTTGAACACTAAAAGTAGAAAATGTTGACTCAACTAATTTTTTATTTTGAATAGAGCCCAGTATTGGCAGTATTTCAATATTTAAGTCATTTTTTGCACAAAACTCTGATAACTCTTTTTCAATTGCGTAAAGCGCGAACTCAGAAAGCTCAAATAGCACTAATTTAGCCGGACTATTTTTTACTATTTGCCTACAAAGCTCTGAACCTATAGAACCGCCAGCACCTGTAACCATTACAACTTTATTGGCTATATTTGCCGACATTAAATCTTGACGAGGTTGCACTGAGTCACGGCCTAGCAGGTCATCAATTTCGACATCTTTTACTTCGTCAAGATTAGTTGTTCCTGCAACAATGTCTGCCATACCAGGTATAGTCATAACTTGTAATTTAAATTTTTCTATTGCGTTAAGTACTTCTTTTCGACGACTACGAGATGTACTTGGTAGTGCCAATAATATTTTATTTGCACACTTTTGCTTTGCAATTTCAGCAATTTGCGACGGTGCATGCACACAAATACCTTGAATTAACGATAAATGCTTTTTAGGGTCGTCGTCTATAAATGCGACTGGTGAGTATTCAGGGCCATTTGCTAAGGCAGTTGCTAATTGGCGGCCAGCAGAACCTGCTCCATAAATAATTACGCCTTCTTTGCGACGCATAGTTATTTGGCCAACTACAGCTCGCACGGTTAGCCTTGCACCACCAACAAATAAAATACAAAAGCTGGCATAAATAAAAGGAACGGTGCGTGGTACTGGCGCACTAAGAAAAAAAGATAAAATAGTTAAATAAACGGTCGAAAGTACTACACCGGCAATAATGGCCCACATAGCTTGAGTGTTCATATAGCGTAACACAGCCCTGTAGAGCCCAAGCTTTACAAAGCTTAATAAGCTAAGCGGCAATAATGCTGATAATAAAATCCAAGTATGTGTATTTTTTAAAACGGCGGTGCTGTCTAGCCTTAATAAAAAAGCCAGCCAAAAAGCTACAATTATAAATACGCTATCGATGAGGAGAGAAATAATTCTTTTTTGAGGACGAGGTAAATTAACTAAAAATTTTAAAGACACAATACATTTCCCTGAAGCTAGCAGTAAGACTACTATTCTATTGATTACAATTTTACTACAAGATGAACAACTATTGCACTTAATAAATAAAGACTATATGTAAATATTTATATAGTCTTTATGTATTTGGTTGTTTTTTGTTAGTAAACGTTATCGTTAGGTATATGTTTTTATTTTAAAGAAGCTAAAACAAGCACTTCGTTGATTATTTGAGCTGCTTTACCTATTTCACTTTCAGTCAAAGTTGGATGGACCAAAAACATAATTGACGTTTCTCCTAGTAGTACTGCATTAGGTAAACGTTTTTTAGGTCTCCAAGGGGTATCATCAAATGCTTTTTCAAGATAAACCTCTGAACAACTACCTTGGAAACACGGTACACCACGTTCCGCAATTTCGTTTACTATACGGTCGCGATCCCAATCATTAGCCAAACACTCTGGTTTTATAAACATATAGTGCTTATATTGAGCATGTTCGATATGTTCTGGTACATTAACTAATCTTATACACTCAAAATTCTCTGCAGCACTATCGAGCAATGTACTATATGCTTGGCGTTTTGCGGTCCAATCAGCCATACGCTTTAGCTGAATACGACCTATAGTAGCTTGCATTTCGGTCATACGCCAATTAGTGCCAAAGCTCTCATGTAGCCATCTAAAACCGGGTGGATGCTCTCTATTATAAATAGCATCAAAGCTTTTCCCGTGGTCTTTATAGCTCCACATGCTTGACCATAACTCTTTTGAGTTAGTCGTTACCATGCCGCCCTCACCGCCTGTGGTCATTATTTTATCTTGGCAGAAACTCCATGCACCTATGTGACCAATGCTTCCAACAGAACGACCTTTATATTTAGCACCATGCGCTTGTGCACAGTCTTCAATTACATAAAAACCATGTTCTTTGCTGAGCGCCATTATTTCATCCATTTCCGCTGGCATACCTGCTAAATGAACAACAATAACTGCTTTAGTTTTTGGTGTAAGTACTGCTTTTATAGATTCGGCGGAAATAGCTTGGCTATTCAGATCGACATCTGCAAATACAGGTGCTGCTCCTGATGTAACAATACTTGAAGCAGATGCTAAAAAGGTGCGTGGTGTAGTTATTACTTCATCACCAGCGCCGATGTTTAATGCTTTGAGTGCAAGATCAAGTGCTAATGTGCCATTACCTAACGCTATTGCGTATTTGCTGTCAGCCCAGCTTGCAAATTCTTTTTCAAATTCACGGCCTTCAGTACCCGTCCAATAATTTACTTTATTAGATAAAATAACGCGGCTAACTGCATCGGCTTCTTCTTGTGTAAAGCTAGGCCATGGGGAAAATGGGGTATTTAACATGAAATTCCTATAAGATTTAAAAGGCTTAACTATTTTCTGAAACTTTAATGCAGGGAGAGCCATAAGCAATTACACCTGATGGTATATCTTTAACAACCAAACTACCTGCACCAATTAATGTATTATCGCCAATATTAATAAGTTGTTTTACTTTACTTCCAATACCTAGCCAACTACTTCGCCCGACGTAAACTCCGCCAGCTAACGAAGTACCAGGACAAATATGGGTAAAGTCACCTATTTTACAATCATGCTCAATTATAGCTGAGGTATTAATTATACAGCCACGGCCTATTACTGCGAAAGCGTTAATAACAGCGTTGGCAGCTATAACAGACCCAGAATCTATTTGAGCATATTTACTTATAATTGCACTTGGGTGTATTAGGATTGGAAGTGTGTAGCCATTTTTGGCTAACGTTTTTATTTTTTCTTCTCGAGTATTATTGTGACCTATAGCAACAGCAACATTCATGTTGTTACTAGGTACATTCAGCAAATCTGAAAATGTACCTACAACAGACCAATGCTCTATATTTTTTTTATTAGGATAGGCATCATCATAAAAGCTAACACTAAAGCCTAGCTGCTCCGCAATATCAGCTATTATTTTACCGTGGCCGCTAGCCCCTAAAATAGCCAGCGTTTTTAAAGCTGGCTTAGTCATTATTAGAACCTTTAAAAGGCTCAATAGTTACGTGCCCATCAGCACTGATGCCCTCTCTTACAAAAACTTTTTTTACTGTTAACAGTAATATTTTCATATCGAGTAAAAAGCTTTGATTTTCTACATACCATACATCGAGCTTAAACTTTTCATCCCAGCCAATTGCATTACGCCCGTTAACTTGTGCCCAACCTGTTATACCAGGTCTTACATTGTGGCGTTTAGCTTGTTCTGAGTTATACAGCGGTAAATATTGTACTAATAGTGGCCGAGGCCCAACTAAGCTCATGTCGCCTTTAATAACATTAAACAAGCCAGGTAGCTCGTCTAAACTGGTTGAGCGTAAAAAAGCACCAAATTTAGTCATTCTTTCGTTATCCGGAAGCAAGTTACCGTGCTTATCTTTGGCATCGAGCATGCTTCTAAACTTCATCATTTTAAACACTTTACCGTTTAAGCCAGGGCGGTCTTGCGTAAACAAAATAGGTGAGCCCAATTTGCTCCTGATTAACACAGCAACCAGTAATATAACTGGAAGTAAAATCAAAAATACAATTATTGAAACCGTTAAGTCAAAAAAATACTTAATCATTAATAGCATCCTGTAGCGTTTTTTCGACTCTTGTAGCCATCATGTCTCTAGAAAAATGTTCATAAGCTAGTGTTTTACAGCTATTCACGGCTGCTTCGTAATCAGATTTACTGTCAAGAAAGTCACTAATAAGCATACTAGATGCCTTGTAATCATCCGCATCTAAAACTAAGCCACATTTGTGTTCTTTAATGAAGTCTTTTTGCCAACCACCGTAATTAATTGCGATGGGCGTTTTTGAAGCTAGTGCATCAAACAGCTTATTTGCAGAATTATGCCACATCTCTTTTACTGGACCGAATAATGACAAAGATAAGTCTGCGGCAGATAATAAACGAACTATTTCTGTTTTTGGTACTGGGTCAAGAAAGTATAGGTTTTTATTGTAAACACCTAGCGCTCTTGCTTCGCTTATTATCTTCTCTTTTTCCATCCCGTCACCAATTGCAACAAAACATAAATTTGGATTAGAGTTCTGCGCAGCTTTTGCCAAGCCCACAATATAGCTCACATTATTAATTAGACCGAATGTACCCGTATATACAATAAGTTTTCTACCATTAACAAAACCTAACTTAGATTTTAAATAATCGATGCCAACATCTTCACTAACATCAAACAAACTCGTATCACAACTATTTGTAGCAAGGGTTACTTTACCAGGTGAAATTCCATGCTTTATTATTCCATCACACATGCCTGGTGAAAGACCAATCAATCTAGTTGAATTTTTATAGGTATATTTTTCTAACCATGTTGCAAATTTTATTATTAATTTATTTTTTATCACGCCAGCAGCCACAGGCAATTCTGGCCAAAGATCACGCACCTCAAATACTAGAGGCCTTTTTTTGCACTTAGAGTAAATCACACCGGGTATTGCAATAGTTAAGGGTGTACTTGTAGCAAAAACCACATCGGCTTTGATAGAAAAAGATTTAACTGTTGAGCTTACTGAAAATCTAATAAATTTTAAAATTCGCTTAAAAAAACTATCTTTATTTGAATATGCTAGATGTAGAACGTGTAGTTTTATACCTTCAATATCTATAAGGTTCCAACCATGGTTTAGATTATAGTTTTCTGAAAAATAAGCCGAGCTAGTAATAAATGTAACATCATGACCACTTTTAACTAGTCGCTTGGCCATTTCATAAGATCGCGTTCCAGCATTTGACTCAGGCGTAGCAAAGTATTGATGTAGATATAATATTTTCAAAAAAACCTCAATTTATAATTTCATTTTAACGTTCAAAAGGTATATTAAAATATTTTAAACCTTTTTCTATTTGTATTGTATTTTTATTATCACCCACATTAATACTTTCAAGGCTGTCTGCATTGAAATAAAATACAGGAACAAAATGAATGCTTTCTTCAGATACTAACCTTGATGCAACTCCTTGCTCTAAACAGCATAACTTGTACCAGATATCGTCGGCTGTAGGGCAATAAGTCAGAAAAGCTTCTTGATCAAAAAAATGTTCATTTAATATTTTGATCGGATAGCAAACACCTGAAACACCTGTGGGTAATATCCAATCTGACAGGTTATTCGACAATGGCCATTTTGAATAATCTAGTATTTTATTATCTGAATCAAACGATATAGTCTTGCCTCGGTAACATAAAACCTCATCATTCCTCTCTTTAATATTATTTGAGAAGCCAGATAAGAAGTTTTTAGGGTAGAAAATATCATCGTCAACTGTTACTACAAAATTATAATCCTCGTAATCTTCAATCATATTGATACAAGATAGTTTTTTATATGAGCGAATATTTTTTTCTACAACTTTTATCTCAAGTCCACGCGCTTCTAAACGAATTAAGCTCCTTGGCATTCCCTTAGTTGGGATGTCCTCTTCGCATAAAAAAAGAACAACTTTAGAAGCAGGCTCATCTTGATTAAATAAACTTTCGATGGTTAAATAAACTCGATTTATTCTTTTATTATATGTAGTAAGAGACACTAAGAATTTGGAGTTGTTATCAGGCTGTCTTCTAACTACATTCGATAAACGATTAACTAAAAAATAATATATATTTTTAGTTAATGACAATATTAATTTTTTTATTCTCAAGCTAATACCTCTTTGCGTGATAAATTTTTAATAAAAGATAAATATAAATAAAATCAAAATATGTGAAAAATAAAACAGAATCTGTAGACGCCCTCAGCAGAAGGCCAAAAAATATGCATTTAAGTTCCAAAGGGGCGCGCATAATTAAGGCTATAATTAAATATATAATCGACATGACGCCTAAATTAGCATACAAGGAAATTAATGAGTTATGTGGTGCGTACTCACCTATAGCTAACGTTCCACAGTATTCACCATCAAATGCATTCACCCCAAAAGAAAACCTAAATAAATCAATATTATCTATATAACAATCAAGTACTAAAGCTCTAGGATCTACAGCTCTAGCCCCTTCAAACCGCTGGACAATAGTTTCAATTAAAAAATAAATTTCATCAAAAAAACTAACTAAAAAAACTAACATAACTGAGATAATAAATAAAAATTCTTTAGTCTTGCTTTTGCTTTCCGATAAAAAAATGTAACTTAATAAAATAAATAATGTTGAAATTATGCCGCTTCGTCCTAGTGTTACACTACTAATTATAAAGCTAACTGAAAAAATAATAATTTTTACATTCCGGCTTAATGGAGATGCGTAACAAAAAATAGAAACAACAATCATCCAAATTGAAATAAAATTCCTACTATTCCCAAAGAAAACATCTTCGTTTAAATCAGAAAAGCTCAATATATGAAAAGAAAAATATGATGCTACTAAAATAAAAACCAACCCGCACCAAAATTTAGATGGAGGATTTTGATAAATAAATATTCCTACAACACAAGAGATAAAAAAGAAGTATAGGGGTTGGTAAAAAAGATAATTCCAAAACGAGCTCGTGATTAAAATAGAGACTGAAAAAAACACAATAAAAACAAAATATTCAAATCGCCAGCGAATTAGAAAAACATAAACAATACAAATCACTGAAGCTGCAATTAAAAAGTATTTATTTCCTGACAAAGCGAAAGCAAAAAGTAATAAAATATAAAGGCTGCTTGAAAACAATGAAATAATTTTTAATAGTTGTTGGATCATATAGTTATCAACACCACTACCTAGAAGCTTTATTGTCTTTTGAAAGATCACTTAAAGTGAAACTACCCAAAAGCTTTGATAAAAGCTTTGGCTCACATACACCTTCAACGATAATTTCATTTGCCGATATACCGTATATAGCAGTGGAGTTAACCGTTATTGCTTTTTCAAAATGAAAATCAAAGAAGGATAAAAACTGAGAAGGAAAATGCGATGGTAGCTGAAAAAAGCTCAATCCTTCGAAGTCATATTTCGTCGTTTCTCTTGGATGAGGTTTAATAATTATATTTTTTACTTTATATTTTTCTAATAATTTTTTATACATATTTATCTTCTCAAGTTCTGACATAAAGCCCTCTTCAGAGAAGGGTTGTGTAAAAATTATAGAAGTGGAAAATCGATAATCAGAAAGAATAGCTTCATCAACTTTAAAGATAGAAAAGATTATTTCCTTTTCTATTTCTGAAAGTTGTTTCCACTTAGACTTCAAATCTATATATTCATATTTATTTTTTAATGCCTCGGGGATATTTTTATCATTAGTTAGTAATACTTTTTTGGTAAAAACCTCCCGCCCATGAAAGATCTCAAAGCGAATCGGGAATAATAGTTTATGCAGTCGAGTCGCCTTACCTGGATGCTCGAAATATGTTCTTTCACCATCTTCAATAACAGTCGCATGCTTATCCATTACGTTTGAAAAAAAATGATGATCTTGCCCGAAAAAAAGCATCCCTTTAAATTTATTTCTCAATATAGGTTGAGTAATATAATAATACTTAAAATACTTTATAATCTTTGCAATATTACTATCCACTTTTTTGGGAGTATTTATTACAATTTTAGTATTTATGCTTAAATTTATAATTTTATCTAGCTCATCGCCAATAACATAAATAGTATCATTAAGTTTAGCTGGATATTGAAGAATGTATAAGAGTAACCCATGGACATTATTGACTACACAAACATTAGATTTTTCTTTATATTTTTTTTTCATAAAAACTCTTATTAAAAGATAATAACTACTATTTACTTTCAGTGCTATAAAAATACAGCCAAGGCATTTTTACTGCTTTAAATGCATATACCCATGTAAGGAAAAACTGTATCCCTTTAGAAACAGAAAATGCGATAGCAGCTCCTAATATTCCATGCATTTTAACAAGCATGAACATTAATAATACATTTATTAATCCACAAGTAATTGTTACAAAAGATAATTTAGCTGTTTGTTTTGAGTAAAACATATAATTAGTTACCATGAGGTACATCCCTCCAAAAACTTGCCCCAATAATAGCCAACCGATAATATAGGAAGCATCTGCAAACTGCTTCCCTGCAACAAACGTAACTACTAAAGGACCAATAAAAAAGCCAGCTAATGCAACAAAAATAAGCAAAGCAAAGTAACTATATGTGTTCTTTACAATACTTAACTTTATCGTGTCATCCTCTTTAGCCAGATTTTTAAAAAGCCAAGGTACATAAGATTTGTTTATTGCGTCAAAAACGATTGTTAAAGCACTACTTAATTGAAATGCTAGTAAATATATTCCTGCAGCTGCTAGCCCTAAATTATCATTGATTACATAACGATCTGCACTTGATAACAAGAAAGCACCAAACACATGCGGTACTAAGGGAACTCCGAAGCTTAAAGCTTCAATAATATTTTTTTTGTTCGGCAGACTAAATCTTAATAGTTTATTTTTAACCAAAAAGTATAGGGCTACAATCGAAATAATTATACTTGTGGTAACTAAGGCATCAATTCTTCCACTTGCACCCATAGAATACAGTACAACAAAAGCTAAAGAGGCACATAAATTAAGTAAGCTATTACCAACTTGTAAAGCTCCGTATCTTTTTGCTTCACCTCTGATTTGCCATTGATTTAACCGTAGCTGAATAATGAAAGAGCCTGTAGATACTACTATTGCAAAATAAATCCAGTCACTAGAAATTGATAAAATAGATGCTAGTTCCTCATCAAATATCAAAGTTAGAAGTACAATAAACAAAGTTGAAAAAAAGAGAACCCAGAGACAGGATGTATTGTAGGCTCTTAGCTCACTTTCGCTGACACCTTTATCATAAAATTTACGGCCTGCTGCTCCAACTGTATTTAAACCTATTATACCCGCTAAGCCTGCTATTAATAATTGAAACATTGCAATTTGACCATACTCTTCAACCGATAAATAACGAGTTAATATAGGTAGTAACAAAAATGGTATGGCAGCATTAATTATATTCGCGATAAAATATATTGAGGTCTTTCGGAAGAATGTACTCATTAATATTATTTACCATTAAAAAAGAGCTGATATACGGCTTTAAAGGTTTTCATGACGATCCTTTTTGCTATTAAGTAATTCAAATTTATAAAATTTTGATGATTACTTGGCGTTCATCAAGAATGCTTCAGCTACCCTAAAATCAAAATTATCATCAATATCGATTGAGTGGGACTTATCCATAGCATAAGCAAATGAACGAGGAAGGGATAAATAACTAATTCCTTCTTTAACATGCTTTACATTAAAGAGGTAAATCGCTCCATTAAGTCGGTAGTACTTAGGTAAATCCTGACTTCGTTGCTTTAAAACTGAGTCGGGAATAAAGTTAGATAAGCTAAAATCTGAAGGGAGTGTGTTAGACCACAACGGGGAGTGCTCACACTCAGTAACAGAGACGACAGCATCAGCTGATTTACTCTGAAACATTTCAATTGCACCATCAATATCATCTGTTGTTCTTAATGGCGAAGTGGGTTGAAGCAAAAGTACAAAATCAAATACCTGTCCACTTCTCTCATAATTATCTATTGCGTCAAGCACTACATCCATACTAGTTGCTGTATCATTAGATAATATATCTGACCTTAAGTAAGGTACTTGCGCTCCACAACTTTTAGCCGTTTCTGCAATTTCAGAGCAATCAGTGGAGACAAATGTAGAATCTATATACTTAGAATCTAAGCTAGCCTCTATAGTCCATTGAATTAATGGTTTTCCTGCGATTGGTAATATATTTTTTCGAGGTAATCTTTTACTTCCACCTCTAGCTGGGATGATAGCTAAGATCTTTTTTTGATCAATCATTATTAATACCCAAAGTGTAGATATCAACTTGAGCTTTTTTAAAGTCATCATGGCGGCCAACATCTAGCCAATATTCATGTATCGGAAACTTTAAAGTTTTTAAGCCTTCTTTTTGCTTTATCTCAAACAAGCTTGGCATATCTAAATGCTGATTCTTTGGAAGTGAATTAATAATATTATGCGAAATCACATAAATGCCTGCATTAACAAAGTAACGATATGTCGGTTTCTCTACCATGGCTGTAATTTCATGACCTTCACCTTCAATAACACCAAAAGGAATTTTTATCTCATAGTCACGTACGCACATAGTTGCGTCACTATTTTTCTTTGTGTGAAAATCAAGTACTTTTGAAAAGTCGACATTAGTCAAAATATCCCCATTTATCATAATTAGAGGCTCTTTAGGTAACGTAGCTGGTAATAAAGAAAGCGCACCTCCTGTCCCTAAAGGAGTTTCTTCATATATGTACTCAATTTCAATGCCAAATTGGCTACCATCACCAAAGTAGTTAACAATAACTTCAGGTAAATAATGTGTGGAAATATAGAACTTGTAAAAGCCATGACTCTTAAAATTATTAATTAATGTCTCAAGCATTGGTTTATCACCAACTTTGAGCATGGGCTTGGGGCAGTTATCTGTTAATGGCCTTAAACGAGTACCAAAGCCTCCTGCCATAATAAAAACAGGGTTTTCACGTTTTTCAATTACAAGAGTATCGTATAATGTTTTTAGTCCGACGAGCTGCCCCTCATCATTTACTATAGGTAGTGATAATATCTTGCGCGACTGCATTAGAGCTTTTAAATCATGACTACTTAATGAAACGTTAGCGCTGACTGGATTAGTATTCATTATTTCGCTTACTGGTGCAGAAAGCTCTATGCCTTGTAATATCCCCCTACGAACATCACCATCAGTTACCATGCCAATTAATTTATTGTTATCAACGACCAAAGCGACCCTTAAGGCCTCTTTATCAATAACTCTCAAAGCTTCTTTAATTGAAACTGAAGGTTCAATCACTACTTTTTGCCAGTTAATTGTCATCTGTTATACCTAATCCTTTAATTACTGAACGCGCACCATACACAATGGAGTTTGATGGGATTGATTTAGTTATATTAGCCCCGACTCCAACTATAGTGCTGTGACCTATAGTGATATTATTAATGACACTAACACCCGTAGCTACATGCACATTTTTTTCAATTATAACCTGACCACTTAAAGTAGTGCCGGGAGCTAAATGGCAATTTTCACCAATATTACAATCGTGGTCTATAGAAACAGAAGTGTTTATTAAGCTATTTTCACCAATCCGGCTCCCAATATTAACCACACTATTGTTCATTATTTGTACACCGCTTTCTAAAATAGAATAATCGGATACTAAAGCTGAATCGGCTATGACTGTTACAAACTCATAACCTAGTTTTCGAAAACGATTATAAACAGTTTCTCTAAATGACTTGTAAGGCATTGAGCCAATACCGTTAACTAATAATATATCTTTTGGACTAAAGTTAAGGATGTCGTCATCATTGAAAAAACGTTCTATATTTTCGAAAATTATATGCTCTGCAGTTATCTGTGGAGCAACTACACCAACGATCTTCTTTTTTTGCCTGATAAGAATTTCAGCTAATGCTGCAGCATGGCCTCCGCCACCAATAATTAAAAGAGGTTTATTTTTCATCGAGTAATTGACCAACTAAATAATCTTTAGTAGCTGGAGTACCTAATAGTTTCCAAAAATTAATTGGGGCAATACCATCCCCAGGCCTTTTTACTGAAATAAGCTGTTCAGTTAAAATCTCACCTTGTTTAATTGCTTGTGCTGCAACTAAGCTTTTACGAGCGACTACTTTATTTTTTACTTCAGAAGGGCGTGGGCCCTTAATTCCATCACCTAATATTTTTTCCACGATGCGAATGCCATCAACCATTTCTTTTAATTCGATAGGATCAAGAGATGCTTTGTGATCTGGGCCCGGTAATGCTTTATCAACAGTGAAGTGCTTTTCAATTAAAGTAGCTCCTTTGGCGACTGCCGCAATAGGTACCACTACACCTGCACTATGATCTGAGTACCCTACTTTTAACTTAAATGCATCTTTCATTGTGTCCATAGCATTTAAATTTATATCATTGAATGGAGCTGGGTATTCAGTTGTGCAATGTAAAAGCGTTACTTTGTCTTTTAATAATTGCTTGCCTTGTTCTGAAAAGTAAGCTGTTTGTAAGGCTTCATCTGTTGGGTTACCTTTGGGGTTTATATAACCAAAAGCAATTACTGATAATACCTGCTCTATTTCAGAAAGCGACGCCATACCTGTTGATACAATTAGATCACAGCCTGTTCTTGCGTGCTCAAGTACCAATGGCGCATTTGTTATCTCACCAGATGGTAACTTTAAACGTGTTATTCCTAAATCATCAACTAAAAACGATAGGCTCTCTGAATCAAATGCTGTAGATAAAAACTCTATGCCTAAATCATTACAATATTTAACTAACTTATGATGTGTTTCGTAGCTTAATTCTAATCGCTTTAGCATTGAGTACTGAGACTCTTTTTGACCACTATTCGTGATCTGATACTCAGCCTGTTGTGCATCTTCAGTAACCAAATTTTTAGCTTTAAATGTCTGAAATTTAACTATATCAGCTCCAGCTTGATGCGCTGCATCAACAAGAGAAAATGCTAAATCGTCACTGCCATTATGATTAACACCCGCTTCAGCAATAATTAATGTCATAGGATTTCTCATTTTAAGTCGTAAAAGGATTTGCTCGGCTCAAATTCTAAAGATTTAAGCATTTGAATTGCTTGAGCGCTTGCATTACCTGCGCCATATGGATTTGTTATTATTTCGCCAGGAGTTTTATAGCTTCCTGTAATAGCCGATTTTATCGCTGCTGAAATAGATTCCCCTGTGGCAGTGCAGTTAAGGACACTTTTGGCCGCTAAACGACCTTTTTGTCTTATACCTATATTAACTGTAGGCACATTGAACGCAGGAACTTCAATAATACCGCTTGATGAGTTGCCTATAACAGCCGCAGCATTTTTTACAGTGCTGAGGTAGCGCTTTTGTCCCAATGAAGGTATTGCACAAACTCTAGTTGGATATTGTTTAGCGTAGTCTTCAAGTATTGGAATTATACGACGACCACCATCATCGGCATTGGGATATGTTAGAATAACTTGATGATCTTTGAAATTATCTAATGATTCAAGTAATGCAACAAAGCTTTGCTCAGGAGGCTCTGCACCTAAAGTTACGGGGTGATAGGTAACAAGAAAGTAAGGCTGCTTCAAATTAAAGTTTAATGAGTTGCCAATTTCATTGACACTCATAAAGTCACTTCGTGCTAAATGATCAAGACCAATTGCACCAATATTTTTAACACGCTCAGGTATTTCACCTAGCTGTATAACACGTTGGCGATACTCCTCAGTAGACGTTCCATGTAAATAGCTAAGCTTGGTAATAGCATGGCGAATCGCATCATCATATGCGCCTTCAGTTATTTCTCCACCGTGCAGGTGTAAAATAGGTATACGTAATATCATTGCAGTTTGAGCAGCGGCGAGAGCTTCGAAGCGATCACCTAAAATAACAAGCGCATCTGGCTTTAATCGACTTAATGCGTCAGCAAAACCTAGCACACCTAACCCCATACTTTTAGCTATGCCGACTGCGGTATCTGATGATAATAGAATTTCTATTTTCTCATCTATTGTAAAGCCATCTTGCTCTATTTGTTTATAGGTTTCACCAAACTCTGATGACAGATGCATACCTGAAACTAATAGCTGTAACGTAAGCTCTGGATCATTATGAATGTCTTTTATAAGCCAATATAGGAGCCCATATTCAGCACGCGTACCTGTAAATACAGCTATTTTTTTTGTCATTATAACTCGCCTAAACTTTCAAGTGGAGAGCTTGGTATATTAACTAAATGAGCTTCAATAAACTCTGAGTGAGTTAAATCACCACGTAGCGCATTTTTAAACATAGGTAATCTATGCATTAATTGCCATATTGGTCGAGTCATTACACCTTCAGCATTAGTTTGTTTTAGGAGCTTTTCTCGCTCAGAATGATTTGGGCAAATAATTGCATTTAACCAATAATTTGATTTTGCATAGCTAGGCTCTATTACAAATTGAAAATCAGATCCTTTAAAAAAGTCTGAATATAAGTTCGCAAGATGTCGTTTATTATCGACAAATACTTTAAGATTTTCCATTTGCGCACATCCAAGTGCCGCGTTTAAGTTAGGCATGCGATAGTTAAAACCCGCTTCATCATGAAAGAACTCATACGGATGAGGAACCTTAGCAGTAGTTGTTATATGTTTTGTATGCTGCCCTGACTCTAAACTTTTACATAAAACCATACCACCACCACCTGTGGTAATAATCTTATTTCCATTAAAGCTAATAGCACCAAAATCACCTAACGTACCAGTATGCTTACCTTTATAAAAAGAACCTAGACTTTCTGCAGCATCTTCTACTAAAGCAATACGCCACTCATTACACACATTGATTAGTTCATCAAGCTCTACAGGGTGCCCAAATGTATGCATTGGTACAACAGCTTGAAAACGTTGCTTTGTTTTTTTATGTATAGGTCCTGACTCGGTTAGCACTGCATTCTGCTCTAAAAATGTAGACAATGCTTTAGGGCATAATCCCAGGTTCAAAGGTGACACATCAACAAAGGCGGGCTCTGCCCCCATGTGATGCACTGCATTACAGGTTGCTACAAAAGTTAGAGCTTGAGTAATAACGATATCGTTGCTTTTAACACCTGCCATATACAATGCTGCATGTAATGCTGCGGTGCCATTTACAGTGGCAACTGCTTTTGGAGTTCCGGTGTAAATTTCAATATGTTTTTCAAAGTCATCTACAAACTTACCAACACTTGAAACAAACGTACTACTAATTGTTTCTGATACATACTTTTGTTCATTCCCTGAGAAAGTTGGTGCGTGTAGAGGAATAAACTCATTCGTTTGGTAAAGATCTTTTACAAATGAAACAAACTGTTTAGTCATAATATATCTACCTAATTACATTTTACCATCAAGGTATTTGCCGGTTTCTTTATGCCCAAAATCAGGAATCATTTTAAAGAAAAGTGAGACAATTTCGTCTTTTGTCCAAAACTTATCAGCTTTCATTTGAGTAATTTTTTCTTCAAACTCAGCAAGTAGTGCTTGATCGAAAATAGCATCATTTTTGATAATGCCTAAATTTTCAAAGCGATCCATATCCAATGTTTCACTTTCAGTAAAAAATTCTTCAAAGTCTTTTTCACCAGTGGTGTCACTTTCAGTAAATAAGCAAGGCCACTTACCTTGAGTAGGTAATGTTTTTACTAGCTCGCGTGCTTCGTCTTCAGTTTTACATAAGAAAGGTTCATAACCACGATCTTGAAGGTATTTAACAGCAATGTCTGCAAAGGTGATTAGATGCAAAGCTTCACTTAACTTTGGAAAGAAAATATCTCTATTTTCACCAAAAATACATGACATTAAACATAGCTCACCAGATTCTTGAGGTGTAACAAAGTAGCGCTTGATATCACTCGGTGCGACTATTGGTTGTTGCTTTTGTATGCGCTGGTTAAAACCATGTAACAATGAGCCATCTGAAAAAGCCACGTTTGCAAATCGAGCGGTAGAAATAGCAATGTCTTCACTTTTACGCATTAAGAACATTTCCATTATACGCTTTGAAGCCCCCATCATATTAACTGGATTTGCTGCTTTATCTGTAGATACACAAAAGTATTTTTTAGCACCACAATCAATCGATTGTTGAATTGTTTTATCGGTATTAAAAACATTTACGTCAATCATACGCATTAAGGTAAATGGGTCTTTTTCACTACGAACATGCTTAAGCGCAGATAAATTCAATACATAGTCATATTTTCCGTCAGCTTTTATAAATGCATCATACTCAACTGAGCCAATATCAAGCGCAAACGTTTGAAAGTCGCCCTCTATATAGCCATACGAACTACGAATATCGCGAACCAACTCAACCATGTTATTTTCACTAATATCAACAACATGAAGTTTTCTAGGATTGCGTTTAAATATTTCTTTCGTGACAGCCTGTCCTATTGAACCTGCCCCCCCCAAAACTAGGAAAGTTGAGCTTGATACAGCTTTTTTAAGCTTTTCATTTGAGTCTTCAATATCATGGGAAAACAACTCTTCTGTGCGGCCTATTAGGGAAAGTAAATTGCTCACTCTGAATCCTTTGATTTATACATATTGTTTCAAGAACTATAAATTAATATATTAAAGTTACTTATTAATGGAGAATATGTTTGATTAAAAATGTGAATATTAAAAAGCCACTAGCGACTTAGCCACCTAGAGCTTCGATAATACATATTATTTTCTTAAAGCATGTTTTAATAATAAAAATAAAACGCTAAGCATTCCACCTAGAAAAACACCCAAAATAACAATTAACGCCCTCTTTGGTTTACTTTTTTCTTCAGATACTAGAGCTGGATCTATGGTCTTAAATACATATTCATCTCGCACATTTGCTAACATAATTGTTTTAGCTTGCTCTTCAATTAGTTTATATAAGATGGTTCGTATATCTGCAATGTGAGTTTTTTCTATTTGTTTAGTCAAAAAATCAGTGCTTCTATTAGCCTCTAAAACATCTCTTTCTTTCATTTCTTGGTTAATATCTTCAACTAACCATTTAGCCCACTGTTGAGCTATATAAGGTGATATATGTTCAATAGACAGAGTTACCATTCCTGTTTCTGAGTTTAAGGTTGCAGAAAAAATTTTACTAAACTCTTTATATGCTTCTTGCATTGAAGGTTTTGCTTTGTAAGGAGCTTCGACTTCTCGGAGCCACTTTCTTGATTCAAAGTTGTAAATTTCTTCATCATAGACAACTTTATTATTCATCAAGTCCCAGGATTTAATTGCCATCAACTCAGGTAAAATATTATGCTTTTGTATGAAGTCACTTGTAAATCGCCTCGAAACCAAGACCTCAAGTGCAAGCTGGCTTTTATTTGTATTTTGAGATGCTAAATTTACACCGGCTAAACTCGCTAAACCACCAAATTGCCCTGCTAGTGCTGATAGTCCACCACTTTGCTCAGACTCTGTAGGAGCTAACAATACTTCAGATGTGTATATGTTAGGTTTGTGTAAAGCATATACAATTGAAGCAACCCCGAAAAGAAATGTAACAAAAATAACAGTCCACTTCCCTTTCCATACGATAGAAAACAGTTCTCTCAAGCGTACCTCATTGTCAATTGAGTTAGCTTGAAAGAAGTTATTATCTTGATTATATGATTGTATATTTTTTGACATAAAACTTTAATATCCTAAAAGCATTGGCTGCAAATAACAGTGCTTAAATTACCTAACATATAAAAAATCAGTACATTAAAAATCAAAGACTACCAATCGCTGCAACTGCCACACCAAGCTGATAAAGAATCTGCGTTGCTGTGCTCCAAAGCGTTAGCTTGTCCATATGTCCTGCGTCCATTGGTATTACTATTGTGTCACCTGGTTCTAACTGATCAGCATTATTTGCTGCAAACCAGCCACCTGTGTTTGGTATTTTCACTGAACCATTAGCTTTAATAATGTAAATTCTATCTTCAGCCGCACGCTCTTTAAGACCACCACTTAGCGCTATATAATCATCAACACTAACACCTGATTTATAAAGATGTGATGTGGAGTAGTTAACTTCACCAATTACGCTAATTGAATCACGCTTGCTTGGTACATAAAGTGTATCACCATCTTGTAATACTAAGTTTTGTTGATTATTTACAATTAAAGGTAAATCAATTACTAAACGTCCTACGGCTTCAACACTCGCGAGGTCGTTTAACAGTTTGTTCATTTCTTCATAAGAAAGTGTGTTACTGCTTACAGAGTTTTGGAAGCTCTTAGAGGCGATGTCGCGGCGAAGCTCTGTAGATAAACGCGCTAGTTGCTTTTGCTCTTGTTCTTTAATTGATGTACGGGTAAATACAGCAGCTTTTTGCTCTGCAAATTGTGAAAAACCACCCGCGCGTTCAAGTAATTCAGTTAGCGTTTCACCTCGGCGTATAGTGTACGTGCCTGGAAATTTAAGCTCACCTTTTAATTCTACTTTTACATTTTCTTGCCAATTTGGAATAGCAAAAACGTTGATGCTGTCTTTACTTTGTAATGTAATATTACTTTGAAGGTCGCCTTTCATGGCGCTTTCAAGGTCAAATCGTAAGTGTTCTATTTTAGAACCATCGCTGGCTACAATACGTGTAATTTCAGCTTGTTTTACGTAGGCAGACTCTAACAGGCCACCGGCTGCTGTTATTAAATCACTTACCTCACCACCAATCATTAGTGGATAAATACCAGGGAAAGTTACATTCCCGCTGATTTCAACTAATTGCATTGCTTGTTGCACTGATGCTTGCTGTTTAAATTTAGCAATAATTGGCGCTAACAAGTTATGGCGACTAAATAATGCATAATCCTCAGGTTTGAGTTCTTGGTCTTCTTCTTCTTTTGCTTTGCGTTTAGAAATTTCAGCAATTGTTAGTATTTTATTGTCTTCAAGAACAAGCTCTTCGTCTTCTTGATTAACACCAATATATTTTTCGAACTCTTTTTGCTCAAACTTGTGCCATTGCTCTGCTTTTTGTTGCTGCTCTTGTTGCTCTTGGCTAAGGGCCATATTTGCTAGAGCTGATTGCTCTGCTTCTTTTTCTTCAAAACGACTAAATACAACTATCTTGTCATTAGCTTTAAGTTGTAAGTTGTTTTCAGGATTTTTAATAATCGCTTGAGCAACGTCGAACTGATGCGCTTCAATATCGCCGTTTACATTTATTTCGCGGATTACGAGGCCGTAGCTTAAATCGGCTTGCGGTAGTAGGTCACCGCGTATAGATTTAAGTACATCTGAAATACGCTTACCTTGGTGCCATTGATAATTACCTGGGCGTGCTACTGCACCAATTAAGCTAATTGAATTTTGATATTGCGAGCTAACTGAATTAAAGCGAATACGGTCGCCATCTTTTGGGATATAGTTAATTTGTGGTTTTGAAAAATCGACCGATAGTACTTCTTTACGATCGAAATTAAAGCGCTCTACAATTGCGCTTTTAGCGTATGCATTGGGTTTAAGGCCTCCGGCCATTGCTAATAACTGCTTAGCTGACTCACCTTTTTTAAGTTCAAAAATAGCGGGACGTTTAACTGCACCTTCAACTGTTACTTGAGCGCCAACTGATGGAATAAATACAGCATCGCCCGGCTTTAATACGATATCGTTACTGCTATCGCCATTAATAAGTAAATCGTAAAGGTCAAAATTTGCTACAACCTTGCCTGCTCGTTTAACTTGAATATTACGAAGAGAGGCAATATCAGACACGCCACCGCTTACAAATAATGCGTGCGAAACGGTTGTTAATGATGAAACACTGTAGCTACCAGGCTTGTAAGCCTCACCTAGCACTAAAATACGCATGCTACGAAGCTGACCAAGCGATACAAACGCTTTTACACCTATTACCTCTTGCTCTACTTTTACTTTTACTAATTCTTTAATTTCAGCAAAAGTTAAACCGGCCACTTCTACAGGGCTTAAATCTGGAATACTAATACGTCCTTCACGGTCAACTATAACTTCAAAACTGTCACTTTCTTTACCATAAAAGTTTATTTTTAATTGATCGCCAGGGCCCACAATATATGTATCTGGTACTGCGGCATTTTCGCTTGGCATAAATGTAGTTGGTTCACCTGCAAACAATTCGTAACCGTACGGCTTTAATTCGTCTGTTTTTGGTTTAAAGCGCTCTTCATCTGTAAGCTTTTCTTTTTCGGGTTCTGCGCGCTCACCAATACTATTTTGCTGCTGTGTATTATTTTGATTATTAGATTGGTTTGTACCAGTGATCGTTGCTATATCAACACCGTATTGTTTTGCGAGGGCTTCTTGTTGAGCTTTAGGTAACTTTTTAAATTGCTCAATTTGAGACGCTGTTGGCGTAAAAGCCAAAGTACTAAAACTACAAAGTAGAATAAAAGCACTAATAAATTGTGTAAAAACTTTCACGAGTAGGTATATCCCTAGGTCTACAACCAAAATTGGCCGCTATAATACCTTAATTTTAAGAAAATAAAAAAGGGACTTTCGTCCCTTTTGTCACTTTAGTGTCATTAACTTAACTACATTGGTTAAAAACTGTAAACCAACGTGAATGACGTTTCAGTGTCAGTGCTTTCTTTGTCGTCAGCAACATCTGAGTTGTTAGTGACATTAAAAGCGACTTTCATTTGTAACGAGCCGTTTATTTTTGCAAGTAATGCAGTTTCAGAGCGAGTTTTAGTGTTTGTATCACCGTACTCAACAGCAACTAATTGAGTAAAACGTGCATTCTCAGAAATTTGCCAGTTGTAATCTAACTTACCCAAGGCAATTACTTCGCCTTCAAATTCACCAGCAAGAGAGTTACCGTTGTCATCAACTTCAGTGCTGTCATCTGGGTATTCAAAGTATTTATAACCAGGACCAATTTCAGCACTTAACCACATGGTTTTTTCGTTTAATAAACGTAAACCGTAACCTGCAGAAATTACTGACTCACTTCTATACGCTCCAAAATAATCTGAAACGTGTGAACCATAAATGAATAAATGAGAATGATCTTCATTTAATTTGTAATTACCTTGTGCAGAAATTGAATACTTTTCGTTAGTGCGCTGCTTGTTTTTGTCACCATTAGCATCTTCAACTTCATCTTCTTTGTAGATGCCGTCTAGCTTGTATTCGTTGTTCCAGTTTTCAAGGTTGTGCTGAACTTTGATGCCACCTTTAAGTGTGGTCGTTTCTGTATTACCACTTGTGACAATAGCACCTAGTTCACTGGTAACTTCCCATGTTCTTTGTTCTGCGTCTGCAGCAAATGCGTTTGTTGCAGCAGAAGCTGCAACTAAAACTGATAAAAGCTTTAATTTCATTAAAAAATAACCTTTGTATAAATGTACATCTATTTTATTAAAGCATTACTTGTTAGAGCAAGCTAAACAGCTAAGTAATAATGTAAAAAATTTTCATGCGGCAGATCCCGCATGAAAATTTTATGTTTAATAGCTTTTTAGCACTACAACAATTAAAGATAACTTTAATTAAATAACTATTTAAAATTAGTCTTGCTTGTGAAAGTGAACATCCATTTGTGGAAATGGGATAGTAATATCTGCATCATCTAATGCGATTTTAATATTTTCCATTAATGACCAGTAAGTAGGCCAGTAATCAGCAGCGTTAACCCAAGGACGAACAATAAAGTTAACACTTGAATCGCCTAACTCATTTACAGATACATTGTAAGCTGGATCTTTAAGTATGCGTGTCTCTGCATCTAATACAGATTTTAATACTTCTTTTGCGTGACGTAAATCAGCATCGTAGCCAACACCAATAACTAAATCGATACGGCGAGTAGACTCTCGTGAGAAGTTAGTAATAGCACCAGACATTATTTGAGAGTTTGGTACGATAATTACTTTGTTATCTGGAGTACGTAGTTCAGTTGAGAATATTTCGATTTTTTTAACTGTACCCATTTTATTACCTGCTTCAACAAAGTCACCAGACTTAAATGGACGAAGTAAAATAATTAGTACGCCTGATGCGAAGTTAGATAATGAACCTTGTAATGCCAAACCAACAGCTAAACCGGCAGCACCTAAAATAGCAATGAACGAAGTTGTTTCAATGCCAATTTGCGAAAGTGCCATTAAAATAGTTACAGCAAATACAAGTGTGTACACAATACTTGAAACAAATGAGCCGACAGCTTTATCTACTTTCTTTTTAGCAAAACCTTTTTCAGTTAAGTTAGAACAAAACTTAGCAACACGACTACCAAGTAAAAAGATAACAAGCGCAACAACTGCTTGAATACCATAGTGTAAAATTAGGCCTGAGTTATCGTTAAGCCAATTAAGTACTGAATCCATATTTACTCCAAATGTTTTTTATTAAGCGTTTTCGGGCATTATTATACATTAATTTACAATTTATTCTCATGAAATAATGAATTAATACTATTAAATGCAACTATACTCGATTTTTTATAGGCAATTATCCAATAAAATGTAGCCTACTTTGGAAAAATATTAACGACTTAATACTAATTAAATTTGCCTGATTTAAATTATTTTAATTTATTTCACTTTTAGGCTTCACAACAATTATTATTTTATGTATTATGCGCGCCACACCAAACGAGGTGTGTGTAGTGGCGGTTGTAGCTCAGTTGGTAGAGCCCCGGATTGTGATTCCGGTTGTCGCGGGTTCAAGCCCCGTCAATCGCCCCACTTTTTTCCTAGAAAGCCTCATATTTATACCCTATTAATTATCCTATTATATAAATTCTAAAACCTCTTACTATATTAAGATTACAACACAATTATTCATACTCTAGTTAAATCCACTAATTTGTAAATCTCACGCAGCGATTAAATCATCCCTAGATTAAAAAATTTCAATCCACAAAGATCAACACGCCCTAATTAGTAATAATATTTAATAAACAAGTATTAATACCAATTCGCTTAATTAAGTGTTCTATTTTGAGGATGGAAAAACATGTTGATAGCTTGGCAAAAAATTCGCTATTTAATTGTTCTCGGCAATTGCTCCTGCATTGCTCTACCTTCTGCATCCATGCAGTCGTAAATGAGAATTTTTTAACACAGGTAGCGACACGTTTAGCCCCGCAAAATGATTAAGTATTATCGCGGATTGGTATAACTCATTACTTATCTACAATTAATTAACCAATGTGACTGTATTAACTATACTTAACTACTAAAAGTGGTAGGTTTCTAATGTTGGCATCACTTTTTACTAAACATCAAACTTCTACTGGGATATAAAATTAAGCATGATTAAACAGGTTTTAGGAAATTTACTGTGTAGTTGTTTAGCTGTAATGAGCTTTAACTCATTGGCTAAAAGCAATGATGAATATAATAAGCTATTGATTGAAATGCAAAAATTAGTTTCTGAAAAAAAATACACTCAGGCTTATCAAAAAAGTAATAGTGAATATCAGTACCTGGGCGAACCCGTATACGACTTTTTATTAGGGGTCAGTGCACTTAAAACAGGGCATGCGGCGCCAGCTGTATTTGCCTTTGAACGCGTGGTTGAAAATAATCCTAGATGGTATGAAGCTCGCTTGTACTTAGTTCGCGCTTATTTAACAGTTAATAATTTACCTGCAGCCGATACTCAAGCTTTAATACTAATCAACTCACCTGACACACCTAATAACATTAAATCTTCAGCACAGTCATTGCTAGAAACTGCAGCACTTAAGCAACAAGAAGCTGGACGCTCTTATAAACAAAATATTGAGCTTGCCCTTGGCGTAGATGGCAACGTAAACGCAGGTACTGCAGAAAATACGATTATAATTCCTAATATTGGTGAATTTTTGTTATCGCCAGAAAGTAAAAGTACGCAGGACAACTATGCACGACTTAATTACAGAGGAAAGTACTCTCACCCTATTGACCAAAAAAGCTTAATCACTTTAAGTATTGATACTGGGTGGTACAAGTTTGATGGACTCAGTCAATACGATCGTATAAATGCGAACATTAATGCCGCCTATCAATATAAACAAAATGACATAAGTTGGTTTGCACGAGTTGCTACCACTTCGCTGATGCTTGACGGTGAACTTTATCGTACTGAATCAGCTTTAACGGCCGGAGCAAATTTTACGCTAAATAAGCAAGTTAATTTATTTAGCTCTTTGACTGCGGGTGTTTTAAACAATAGATTTGATGAAAAGCTCGATAACTCATTTTATGCGATAAATGCAGGTGCTAGCTATGCAGCTCGAAATTGGTTTCAAAGCTTAAGCATTAACGCTAAAAGCGAGGAAGCTGACATTACAGAGGGTGAATTTAATAGCCGTAATATTACGAGCTTGTACTACCAAGTGAACACTCAGTTGGCTCAACATTGGCAGTTGTTATCTCTTGCTGGATACCAATGGATTAATTATAAAGATGATCACCCTTTATTTTTACAAGAACGTGCCGATAACCTCTTTATGTTCTCAACTTCTGTTCGCTACTTAGTTAATCGCGATTTAGCCATACAGTTGGCTGCCAACTATCAAGATAAATCCAGTAATATTTCTTTATTCGAATATGACCGTTTAGATATAAATTTAAGCGCTTCTTACTCATTTTAATTTAAGGTATTTATGAAACATTTACTCCCTGTAATTACCACTTTACTTTGTGTAAGTTTTTATACACAAGCAAACGACCCTGCTGGTAAAACTATTTTAGCACGAGGCTCTGTACTCGCGGTTGATGGAAGCAATGAACAACAACGACAGTTGCAGCGCAGAGATACTGTTTTTGGCGTAGATCGCATTACGACTGGAGAGAAAAGCAAAGCGCAATTTTCGATGTTGGATGGTGGTTTAATAGCCTTAAAAGAAAACTCAGAATTAAATATTGCTAACTACGAATTTAATGACAATACCCAACAGGGCTCTGCTTCTATTGAGTTACTTAAAGGCGGTTTGCGATCTATTTCCGGCGTAATTAAAAAAAATGGCGGCTCTTATAGTGTAAAAACTCCCGTTGGCTCTATTGGTATACGCGGAACGCATTTTGAAGTTCAGCTCGTTAAAGGCGATGTATTTTTAGCGGTATGGGATGGCGCAATAGATTTAACGTTAGAAAATAATAACGTGGTTTCTTTGGGTGATAACGAGGCATTTTCGTTTGCACAAATTACAGCCACTGGTGAAGTCTTTAAAACAACACGTGCGGCACGCGTGTTTGATCAAAATATAGTAGCAATTGATCCTAAAGACGACAACGAAGAAGAAACTGAGCAAGCATCGGTAACTGAAGTTGAAGTAAATGCTTTTGAAGCTGATACAGGTGTTATGGATATATATTCTGAACAACAATTTCAAACTGTTAGCAGCGCATCTTTAGTCGATCAAATAGCTCAGCGCCAAGGTGTATTTAACTATGAGGCATCAAGCTTTAATGTAAATTCGAGTGTGGGTGCTGTTGCTGACTTTGCTATGACTATGGCCGTTGATTTTGATAATGGCACCGTGCCTGATGGCGAAATTAGTTTTAATGACGCCGGTGGAAATTGGTATGCAGCTTACAGCGGCTTAATAAATTTAAGCGAACTTGAGCTGGTCGTTACATTTGCATCCCATGGTAACAATAAAGCCGAGGGTGATGTTGATGCAATATTTTTGAATGACTTAGACAACATTACTGGCAACTTTAATCTTAACGAAATAAATAATCCTGATGTAAATGCTAGCGGTTCTTTTAAATTAGAACCATAAACACATTGGATACAAAGCTTTTATTATGGAGTATTTAAAATGACAGCAAAAAGTTTATTTTTGCTTGGTTCTATGGTGTTTTTGTTAAGTGCCTGTGGAGGCTCAGAAGAAAGCCCCACTCAAGAGGCAATACAATCACCTACGGCTGAAGTAATACCGCCAACGGTGACTAGCTATATAAATTTGGCAGGTGTTATAGCGAGTAATCAAACCAAGAGTACAAAAGTTTTAGGTGCTGTCACTTCAAGTAGAGGGGTTGTTGGAGCAAGTTTAGCTAATACTCGCGCTGATATTGTTTTTTCACAAACAAACGACACCGTACAGGGTAATGTTTCTTTTTTACTGAAGCTTCGGATACTGATGGCATTGCTGAAGTTAATTTAGTACTCCCTAGCGTTAATAAAAGCATATCACTTTGTTCTTCTGATTGTGGCGTTGACTACGAAAAGTCAATTATAGGTCTCAGCCCTGCGCTTTATGGCGTAACTCCAGGGGAAATACGCCTTGAAATATGGATAACTGACACTTTAAATAATCAAGTCCTTGCTGATGCAATCACTTTTAACTGGCAACCATATCAAATTGAAGGTGTTACAGCACATCGAGACGAAGATAATATTAATCTTTCGTGGCAGGCCAACCCCGAACTTAATCGTTACAACGTTTATATTGCAACTCAAGCTGGAGTCTCATCTACTAATATTAATGAATTAGAGAATGGGCAACAATTTTTAAGTATTCAAGATACTGCACTAAGCATTACCGAGTCACTTACTAATAAAAGTTACCAAGTACTTATTACCGGTGTTGATGGCAGTGGTGAAAGTGGTTTTGCTAATATAATAAACATAGCACCAGTGGGTGGAGAGCTTGCATTTGCACCAGAGGCAAATGTCGATCAGTTTCAGATAAATGAAGATCAAACTCTGCAAGGCAACGTGCTAACAAATGATACGAATCAATACAGTGGTGATTTACGTGTAAATGCAGATGCATTAATTCTACCGCAGCATGGCACTCTTAATATAAATGAAAATGGGGATTTTACTTATATCCCTATTGCAAACTTTAATGGTGAAGATGCCTTTAGCTATCAAGTTGCTAACGAGCTAGGTATGACAGATACCGCAGTTGTAGAGATAACCATTTTAGCTGTTAACGACGCTCCTATTGCGCTTGATAATACTTACAGCATTACAAATAATGGAACCTTAGTTGTCCTATCGCCAGGCTTACTTATAAACGATAGCGATATAGACTTAGATGACTTAACTGTTGATACAACGCCGGTTAGCGAACCAACCAGAGGACAATTAACCCTTTTTGATAATGGTGGATTTGAATACCAAGGCGAGCAAAATATGCAAGGCCAAGACAGCTTTCAGTACAGAGTTGTTGATGCACAAGGTGCTCAGGCTATTGCAAATGTAACTATTGTAAGTTCAAACACTAACGTAGCCCCTATAACAAAAAATAATAGCTATAGTTTAAGCGAAGATGAAACACTTGTGGTTACAGCAGCTAATGGTGTGCTTAGTAACGATACTGACCCAAATAATGACAGTTTTTCAGTTGATGAAACGTTTATGGTGGCACCCACACATGGCCAACTATTATTAGCAACTGATGGCAGCTTTAGTTATGTGCCGGATGCTAATTTTAATGGTGTTGATCAATTTCAATACCAAGCTATAGACTCATTAGGTGCAACCTCTACAGCCACAGTAACTTTAGTAATAAACAGCGAACCCGATAACCCTGTTGCACAAAATGATGCCTATCAATTTAGCAAAAATAAACTATTTGAAGTAACAGTACAAAATGGCTTGTTAATTAACGACTTTAATATTGAGGCTGGTGATTTATCGGTTAATACCACGGCAATTAATACAACTCAAAATGGCGAACTAACATTAAATGCTGATGGCTCGTTTACCTATCAGCCAGACTTAGGTTTTATTGGTGTAGATAGCTTTACCTATTCAATTTCAAATGAGCAAGGTTTAACTGCAACAGCTCAAGTAACCTTAAGTGAAAGCGGCGTTAATACTTTTCCACAAGCCAATGACGATCAATATACGTTAGACGAAGACAGCTCTGCATCTTTTTTAGATGTGCTAGCTAACGACACTGATGCAGATGGCGATACAATAAGTATTTCTAATATAGAAAATACTGCTGGTGAAGCGACTATTGTCGCCGGAAAAATACAGTTTACTCCACCAGCAAATTTTTCAGGTGAAATAGTACTAACTTATACCATTACTGATGGTTATAGCACTGGTAATGAAGGTATAAACGACAGAACAGCAAGTGTGACGATTACTGTTACACCCGTTAATGATGCCCCTACTGCAAATGCTGACTCAGCAACGATGAACGAAGATGCTCCTGCGTTATTAGTTAACGTATTAGCTAACGACTCCGACATTGACGGCGATACTCTTGTGATAACAGCCGCTACTGCAGATAGAGGTTCTGCATCTGTTGTTGATAATAAAATCCAATATACGCCTGCTCCTAATACAAATGGAACCGCAATTATTAACTACACAATAAGTGATGGTAACGGCGGTACTGCAACTACTAACTTAACAATTACTATTATTCCCGTAAACGATGCTCCAATAGCAAACGCAGACTCAGCTACGATAGATGAAGATGCAGCGCCAATACTAATAAACGTATTAGCCAATGACTCAGACGTGGATGGCGACAGCCTTACCATAAGCGCAGCATCAGCTAATATTGGCTCTGTATCAGTGGTTGGCAATCAAATTCAATATACACCGGCAGCCGACGACAACGGCTTAGCAACAGTTACTTATACTGTAAGCGATAGCAACGGCGGCGCCAGTACAGCAACGTTAACTATCACTATTACACCTGTAAATGATGCTCCAATAGCAAATGCTGACACGGCAACTATGGCGGAAGATGCAGCACCAATACTGATAAACGTATTAGCCAATGACTCAGACGAGGATGGCGACAGCCTTGCCATCAGCGCAGTCTCAGCTGATATTGGCTCTGTATCAGTGCTTGGCAATCAAATTCAATACACACCGGAAGCCGACGACAACGGCTTAGCAACAGTTACTTATACTGTAAGTGATAGCAACGGCGGTGCCAGTACAACAACGTTAACTATCACTATTACACCTGTAAATGATGCTCCAATAGCAAATGCTGACACGGCAACGATGGATGAAGATGCAGCACCGCTACTCATTGATGTGTTGATTAATGATATAGACGCTGATAGTGATAACCTAAGCATAACAGCAGCGTCAGCTGATAGCGGTTCAGTATCCGTTGTTGATAACAAACTACAGTACACACCGGCTGCAAATACCAACGGTATTGTTGTTGTCAGTTATACTGTAGATGATGGGAATAACGCTACAGATACTGCTAGTTTGTCAATTACGATTGCTCCTATTAACGATGCTCCAGTTGCGTCAAACCAAGGTTTTAATATTAGCGAAAACGCAACCGATAGCGACACTATTGGGACTGTTAGTGCCTCAGACATTGAGAACCAAAATTTAAGTTACACCATACTCAGTGGTGCCCCCATATTCGAAATAAATAATGATTCTGGCTTATTAACTGTAAAAGGTGAAAGCCCGTTTGATTTTGAAACAACTCCTCAGTACATATTGAGCCTAGCTATTACTGACGACGGTACGCCTAACGAAACAACTACTATTAATATAATAATTGATATCACTGATGATACGGAGCCCCTAGTTCCTGTTGAAGATGAAACATTTGGTCGCCCTATAACAGGTGAACTTGAGCTTTCTGGAATTTTTTCAAGCGGTGAATTTAATGACAGTATTGAGCTAAATAATAACCTTTACTTTGTAGGTTTTAGTAATAACAGCGACAAAGATATTGTTATTGCATCGTATACAACGAGTGGTGTGATAAATACAGCATTTAATGGTGATGGCGTTAAAGTATTAGATTTAGAAAATGATGAACAAGCAACAGCTATCATCTCTGATGGTACAAGCCTCTTTGTTGCTTACACTAGTTTTGATGGCACAAATACCGAAGCATGTTTGTTGAAAATGAATACCGCTGGCGTATTAAGTAATAACTCTGGAGATAATAATTCAGGTATTCACTGTACCTCATTAGCAAGCACCCTCGTGATTAATGACCTTGAATTTAGCGACAATAAAATTCAGGCTGTTGGTAAGTCATTTAATGGTAACGACAACGATAGCTTATGGATAAAATACGATATCTCTACGCTCGCTTATGAAGCCGGAAGCCCTAAAATTGTCGATGTGAGCGGCGCTAGTAGAGATGACGAAGCGTTTGCTATTAAAAACTTTAATAGCTCTGATCTTATGGTTGTTGGCAGTGTCACAAGTGCAACTGGTGATAAAGACGTACTTATTCGTTATTTAATTTCTGATGGTGAAAACAATGGAAGTTTTAATGGTAGCGCAGCATTATCGCTCGACTTGTCCAAGAATAATAAAGATGACGAACTATTTGCAATTGGCGGCGCTAAAAACACCGACTTTACAGCTTTTGTAGGTGGTTACATAACTCGTAATAGTGGTGAAAAAGAAGCCGTGGTTTTGGCTATTGATAAAACGGGTACTCTTATAACGAGTTTTGGTGATGCAGGTACTGCTATTTACGATATTGATAGTGATAGTGGTAGTGGTGATGGTGGCGCGAATGTAACCGGCGTAAAATATGAGCCAATTAAAAATGGGATTACGTTATCTGGCACTACTGGAGTTTCTGCTAGTGAGAAACTATTTTCTGCCCGTATTTTAACGTCTGATGGCTCACTTGATAGTACTTATGGCGCATCAGGTATTAATATTATTTCAGGTATCAATGGTAAGCAATTTGCCAAATCGGCAACTATAGATGCGAATGATACAGTATGGGTATCAGGTGTTATTGACGACTCAACCACTAAACCATTTGTTGCAGCAATTGACGAGCAAGCCACATTATTCAGTAACTTTGCAGACGTTGGTTATCTTGCTTTTGATACTATAAGCGCAGAATCTGACGATCAATCAATGCACGTTTTACAACTGAGCAATGGCCCTCATGTCGGTAAATATATTCTTGCATCAACGGCTAAATCGAACTCAATTACTAAATTAGTATTAACACGCTTTACGAGTGCGGGTGCTATAGATACTAGCTTCAGCGAAAGTGGCCATAAAGAAATTGCCATAAATTTAAGCGCATCTAATATAGCGTTGGTTGAACACAATAGCGGCAGCTTATTTATTGCGGGCTCTAAAAATAGTGAAAATGGTGAAGCGGGCTTTGTAGCTAAAGTTGAACAGTCTGGTAATTTAGACACTTCATTTGCAACAGACGGTGTATACACAACTTCTGTCAGTGGCGCAGAATTGGTAAACCTGACAGATATTGCACTTGATAACAGCGGTAACATTATTACTGTTGGGTCAATAGTAACAAGTGGTACTCCTAACCCAATCGTTATAATGTTGACGCCAGAAGGTACTCTAGAGCCTAACTTTGGCACTGGCGGAAGTATCATAGGCTCAGCTTTTGAGTACTATAACCGCGTACATACCAACAATGCAGATATTTTCATTGGTGGTAAGTCTGTATTAAGTGGCACTTCAAAGCTAATCGCATTGAAGTTGAGCTCAAACGGTACTGAAATCTTTAAATATGTAGGTGAGGAAACTACAGATACCGACAATAAAATAGTGCAGATTTTAACTGACACAACGGGTAAGTTATATTTAATAGCAAACCTTATTGATTCGCCAAATAAAGCCAATGTTATTAGGTTGCTTGTTACGGGTACGCTTGATACTAGCTTTGCCGAAAACGGTGTCGGTGAATATACTTTGGCCTCAACCGGTAACACTGAGCTAAGTGGTGCAGCGCTAGATAGCAGCAATCAACTTATTTTAGCAGGCAAGGCTAACAATAAAGGAATGTTAGCGCGCATTTTAACTGACGGTACTTTAGATAATACGTTTGGAGCCAGTGGTGTCGGATTTTATGAAGCAAGCCAATGTGTCAGTACACATGTATTTACTTCAATCATCCTGCAAAATGATACCCAAGTTGTTGTAAGTATCACCTGTAATGACACTAACTCTAACAATGTTAGTATTTCTAAATTCAATTTTGAAGCAGATGGAGCTTAGCCTTAAATTATGAAAGTTGAATTTTTTGGTGTTAGAGGCTCGATGCCTTCAGCTGGAAGTAATACACACATTTTTGGGGGAAATACCTCGTGTGTGTACATTGAACAAGATAACGGTAAAGATCTTATTTTAGACTCTGGTACCGGTATTGTAGAACTCGGTGCACGTTTACTAGAAACACAAAGTCCTATCAATATTTTACTAACGCATAATCATTGGGATCATATTCAAGGGTTTCCTTTTTTTAAACCTATCTACCAACCCAACCGCAATATAACCATTGTAGCTGGCAACGTTGATGATAAAAAAAGCCAAGATGCCATATTAAAGCAAATGAGTGGTTCGTACTTTCCTGTGTGTTATCAGGATTTACCTGCCAGCATTACGCTTAATACTGATTTATCGTCTCAAAAGCAATTTACACTTAACGGTTTTTTGGTTTCGACTGCTCCACTGAATCACCCTGGTGGCGGTACTGCTTATTGCATTAAAGCAGATGAAAAAAAGATAGCCTACGTTACCGACAATGAGCTAAACCCACCAGAGAAGGTAAACACAAGTATTTGCGAATGGAGCAATTTTATTGAAGGCGCTGATTTACTAATTCACGATGCTCAATTTATAGATGCAGACTTGCCTCTTAAGCATGGTTGGGGTCATAGCACCATAGATCAGGTTGCTGAGCTTGCTATAAAAGCGAGTATTAAAAATGTAATTATTATTAGCCACGATCCATCAAGAACCGATGAACAATTAATCGCTATAGAAAAGTATTTACACACGCAGTACGCTCAACAGGTAAAAATAGAATGCGGCCGAGAAGGACGAGTTTTTGATTTTTAGTCTATCAAGGAGCGTTACTCATTAGCTTCTTAAAACCCATTACCTCAAAGCATTTTTTTATTGGCGCTGTTATTACATTATTAATTGCATCAATAGAGTTATTTTCAACTGGGTCGCTTGCAAAGTTAGTTAACCGTGTAGAAGGTATAATATACGACTCTCGGTTATTACTGACGCTTTCAGAGACGCCTAGGCGTATTGATGAAACCGTTGTAATAATTGATATCGATGAAAAGAGCATGCAAGAACAAGGACGCTTTCCTTGGAGTCGCTCAAAATTAGCCGACCTTGTTACAAAGCTTAGCGATGCAGGTGTTATTGTTATTGCATTCGATATATTTTTTTCTGAACAGGAAGAAAACCCTGTTACAAAAATTATGTCTGAGATTCCTGATTTATCAAAAAAGTACACCATCCCCTTTGCTGAAATTACGAAGCAAGTCGATGCAGACACAAAACTAGCAAGCGCATTATCTAAAAATGATACTGTTCTTGGTTTTTTACTAATTGATGAACAACTGACTAATCAAAACTTGCCAGCTAAAAACAGTGTTGTATGGGCAAGCGAAGAACACACTAATTCACAAATAAACCAGTTTCCTGGTGCTATTGTAAATATTCCACAGTTACAAAATGCTGCAACGGGCACCGGCTTTATTAATGCACATATTGACGAAGATGGTTTTATACGTAAAGCAGCTCTTATAAATCGAGTTGGCGATAAGCTTTATCCTTCTTTAGCACTTGAAGTTGCTCGACTTTATACCCTTGCTGAAAACATAGAAACCCGTTCCAATAGGTTAGATGGTATAACCTTATTCGAAGGTATAAAGTTTCAAGATAAGTGGATTCAAACTGATGAGTATGGGCAAATATTAATTCCTTACAAAGGGCGTGCGCATAGCTTTCCCTATTATTCGGCTACCGATATTTTGACCAAAAAAATTGGTTTAGAGGAATTAGAAGGCGCAGTAGCCTTTATTGGTACTTCCGCCGTAGGGCTTGCTGATTTAAGGTCAACACCTGTTGGTTTGCAATACCCAGGTGTGGAGGTTCATGCCAATATATTTGAAGGGTTAATGCACCCAGAGCTACTTCCCTCTAAACCTAATTGGTCACAGGGAGCAAGCTTACTCATCATTGCATTGACGGGTTTCGTACTGTCGTTTTTTAGCCATGCTAAGAGCGCACGTTTTATTATTGTTTTGTCTCTTACAGTCACAAGTGTCGTTATATTTTTAAACGTTTATTTATGGTCAGTACAAAAAATTAGTTTACCTTTATTAATGCCTCTTTTACTCATCATTATATTAGCCGGTTATTACATCATTGTAGGCTCTATCGCTGAAATGAAACACAGCCGAAAAATAAAATCTATGTTTGACCAATATGTTCCTCCTGAGCGTATAAACCAAATGATACTGCAAGGTAAAAGTTTATCTCAAAAAAGTGAGCGAAAAAATATGACGGTGTTGTTTGCCGACATTCGTAGTTTCACTTCACTATCAGAAAGTATGACCCCTCATCAGTTAAGTGAATATTTAAACGAATATCTTACGGCTATTACCAAAATCATATTTGATCATCACGGAACTATTGATAAGTACGTAGGCGATATGGTGATGGCATTTTGGAATGCCCCACTAAAAGATGAAAATCACGCTCGCCATGGTGTTGAAGCCGCAATGTCTATGATCAACGGGTTAACGAAAATAAATCAGTTATTTGCAGAAAACAACCAGCCTGCAATAAAAATAGGTATCGGTTTAAGTACTGGCGACATGAATGTAGGTGATATGGGTTCGGTTTACCGTAAAGCCTATACAGTTCTTGGTGATACTGTTAATTTAGGTGCTAGAGTAGAAAGCTTGACCAAATTTTATGGCGTAGCTATTCTTGTTACAGAAGAGACAATGAAGGAATGCCCCCATATTTCATTTCGTCTAATAGATAAAGTGCAAGTTGTTGGTAAAACAGCTGCTGTACAGTTGTTTGAACCTATAAACTTTACAGATAAGCTCGATGAAGAGCAGTTAAATGAAGTTAAAAAGTCGCAGCAGGCCATAACGCTTTTTTATAAAAAAAACTGGCCACAAGCGCTTAGCTTATTTAAAGAGCTACACAGTACAACCGTATTTAGCCCCAACATTTATGCCATTTTTATTGAACGTATTAAGGGCACTGATTTGCAAACACTAGCTAAGGATTGGAATGGTGCCTTCAAACATACTCAAAAGTAGTAAACATATGCGACAGCACATTAAAGACAAAACAAATCTTCAGCACTTTATCGATATTAGCATTAGACTAACAACCGAAAAAAACTCGTCTAAATTACTTGATGAAATACTGCAAGTTGTAATGTCGATAGCAAATTCTGATGCTGGCAGCATTTACTCTATTACCCCAAACAAACAACTCAAGTTTGAAACGGTAATAAATAAGTCATTAAATCTTTATTTAGGTGGCACGTTAGGTAGCCCCGTTGATTTCCCCAATATAGATCTTTTTATTGATGGCAAACCAAATGACACTGCTATTGTTGCGCATTCTGCGAATTCAGGCGAAGTGATTAACATTCCTGACGTGTATGATGCCTTGCCTTTTGATATGAGCGCTGCACGCAAAATGGATGCACGCACGGGTTATCGTTCTGAGTCCATGCTAACAATTCCTTTAAAAGATCATGAAGATGACATTATTGGTGTAATCCAGCTTATAAATGTAAAAGATGCGCAAAATAAAAACATTCCTTTTAGTGAAGAGCTCGTCACTCTAATTCGATCTTTTGCCTCTTTAGGCGCTATTTCACTAACTAACTCAACACTAATTAAGGGAATGGAAGATCTCTTTTCGACCTTTGCTGAAACAATTGCGATGGCAATAGATGAAAAGTCTCCTCATACCGGTGGCCATTGTAAACGAGTGCCTGCACTCACGTTAATGCTAGCTGATGCCGTTAATGATATAAATAAAGGCCCTTTGGCTTCATTTTCGATGAGTGAAGCCGACCGACATGAGCTTGATATAGCTGGCTGGTTACATGACTGTGGGAAAATAGCAACCCCCGATCACATTATGGAAAAGTCGACAAAACTAGAAACTATTTTTGATCGAATAAAATATGTAGATGCTAAATTTGAAATAATTAGCCGAGATTTAAAAATAGCGTATCAGCAAAAGATCATCTGTGCGATGAAGCTGCAAAAACCTATCGAAGTTCAACAATTTGAACGCCTACTTGATACCGAGCTTAAACAGTTGGCATTAGACCGTGCATTATTACAGCGTGTTAATGTAGGGGGCGAGTTTTTAGGTGATGCAGAACTTGAGCACATTGAACGCATTGCAAACAAATACCAACTCGTTATTAATGATATTAATACACCATTGCTCTCAGCTGATGAAGTTGAAAACTTAACAATACGAAGAGGCACGCTAACCGAAGCCGAACGTGAAGTAATGAAGCGCCATATGGATGTAACTAAAAATATTTTAGATGCCCTGCCGTTTCCTAAACACTTAAGCAATGTTACTGAATATGCTTTAGGTCATCATGAAAAACTTGACGGTACTGGTTACCCAAGAGGTTTAACCAAAGAGCAAATGTCGGTGCCTGCAAGGTTAATGGCTATTACGGATATTTTTGAAGCGCTATCTGCAGTAGATAGGCCCTACAAAAAAGCAAAACCGGTCAGTGAGTGTTTATTTATTTTAGGGTCAATGGTTGCTAAAAACCATCTTGATGCTGACATTTTTGCTATTTTTATTGAATCAGAAGTTTATAAAAATTATATCAACGAGTATGCAGATCCAGAGCAGTTAGATGAGATAGATTTTGATAATTTACCCGGCTACACCCCTATAAGTTAGCACCTATAAGCCATGCCTTTATTCAAAATGCGCTTATTACAGTCTATAACTATTCAAACAAAAAAATGCCACCTTACGGTGGCATTTACACACGGGGTTATTTCTACTTATAGAAATCCTTTTACTTTTTATTAGTTTTTTTATGTTATTTTATTAACAAAAAATATGGCTCCAAAGGTAGCATTTAGTGCTTTGTGTAGCAACAGTAAAAGGTAAAGTTCATATATCTGCCATATTAACGTCATAAAAAAGCGCGAAGTAAATTCGCGCTCATAAACTTAACGGGCGTTATATTTTAATACACACGTACTTTTCTTCTAAGTACTCATCAAGCCCTTGATGACCGCCTTCTCGACCCAAACCAGATTGCTTAACACCACCAAATGGCGCTACTGGGTTTGATATAACACCTTCATTTACGCCGACCATACCAAATTCAAGCCCTTCACTAACTCGGTAGACTTGCTTAATGTTTTGGCTGTAAAAATAAGCTGCTAAACCAAATGGTACATCGTTGGCAAGCGCAAGCACTTCACTTTCTTCATCAAAAGGAATAACCGTTAACACTGGGCCAAATACCTCTTCGTGGTAAATATCCATCTCTGTAGTGACGTTGTTTACAATTAATGGGTTTTGAAAGCTGCCACCTAAGTCACTATTATCACCAATCAGCGTCGCGCCTTTATCGAGTGCGTCTTGTACTAACTGTTGCACTTTCTCTTTGGCTTTAGGGTAAATGAGTGGACCAATATCAACATCGTCTTCAAAACCATTTGCTACTTTTAACGCTGCAACCTTAGGCGTGATTTTTGAAAGTACTTTGTCGAGAATATTACGTTGTATAAAAATACGGTTTGCAGCAACACATGCCTGCCCACTATTTCTAAATTTAGCCGCCATTAGCCCTTCAACAGCTTCATCTAAGTCGGCATTATCAAAAATAATAAAAGGTGCATTACCGCCAAGCTCCATCGAGGTGCGTTTAATTGTGTCAGCACATTGCGATAGCAACTGCTTACCTACACCGGTAGAACCGGTAAATGTAAACTTACGCACAACTTCTGAGTCAGTCAGCATTTTACCTACTGTTTTGGCATCTTGAGAAACCAGTACATTAAATGCACCTTTAACAAAACCAGCTTGATCGGCTAGATGAGCAAGCGCAATAGCACAAAGTGGCGTGTGTTCAGAAGGTTTAAGTATAAAGCTACAGCCCGCAGCGTAAGCTGGCGCTACTTTACGAGTAACCATAGCAATAGGAAAGTTCCACGGCGTTATACCAGCTACAACACCGACAGGCTGCTTAAAGCTGGTTAAACGGTGCGAGTCATCTGTTGGCGGAATTACATCTCCGTAACTACGTTTGGCTTCTTCTGCAAACCATTTGATAAAACCTGCACCGTAATCAATCTCACCAAGGGATTCTTTGAGTGGTTTGCCTTGCTCTTTGGTCATTAGCTCTGCAAGTGTTTGCTTGTGCTTTATTACTAGCTCATACCAGCGCATCAAGGTTTCGCTTCGCTCAGTGGCATTTGTCGTTTTTAACTTAACAAAAGCTTCTTGAGCTGCGGTTATTGCGCTATTTACACCCTGCTCGTCAATATCGCTTACTTCAACAATACTTTTTTCGGTAGCGGGATCGTTAACGCTAAAGCGCGTATCAGTTTTATAAAATTCGCCGTTAATAAATGAGTCAGAAAAAATAAGATTACTCAAAATAAACCTCCAAAATTACGTTTTAAGGTGTTAGCTTTTAATGCGTGGCATAAAGCCAAGGCTAACATTTTAGGATCTTTGCTCACGTGAGAAGCGCAGCTTCTATATTTATAACCTAGAGTTAAAACACATCACACAAGCTAGCTTTGCGTCTACAAAATAACTTACGAGCTTTGCTCGTCACGCCAGCAAGCTGTGCGTCTACAAAATAAATGTATAATTTAAAATTTGCTGTAGACGTTGAGCTTGCTCACGTGAGAAGCGCAGCTTCTATATTTATACCTAGAGTTAAAACACATAACGCCAGCAAGCTTTGCGTCTACAAAATAAATATATAATTTAAAATTTGCTGTAGACGTTGAGCTTGCTCACGTGAGAAGCGCAGCTTCTATATTTATAACCTAGAGTTAAAACACATAACGCCAGCATGCTTTGCTTGCCTACAAAATAACTTACGAGTTTTACTCGTCACGCCTACAATTCACAAACAAAAAAGCCGCTGTATCAAACAGCGGCTTTTAATATATACATCGTTAAAAACTAGTGCTCTTCATTAACGATATTGAGATTGTACTTAGGTATTTCAACCACTAGGTCTTCATCTCTTATAATTGCTTGGCAACCAAGGCGTGACTCAGGCTCTAAGCCCCATGCTTTATCTAGCATGTCGTCTTCTAGCTCATCACTTTCTTCAAGTGAATCAAATCCTTCACGAATCACTAAGTGACACGTAGTACATGCACACGATTTTTCACAAGCGTGCGCAATGCTGATACCATTTTTAAGCGCAGCGTCGAGTACCGTTTGACCTGTAGGAGCTTCAATTGCAGCGCCGTCAGGACATAATTCAGGATGTGGAAGAAAAACAATTTGTGGCATTCTAATCTCTCTTAAATGTTGTCTACTGACTGCCCTGTAAGGGCCTTTTTAATTGATGCATCCATTCTACGCGATGCAAAGTCGCTACTCGCATTATCGACTTTTTCGATAGCTGCTTTAATCTCGCCAGGCTCTTGTGCATTTTCGCGCACTTTTACCAGTTCTGCAATTTCAGCGCGTAAGTTAGCTAGTTGCATATCGTCAAGTAATGCACCATCGGCTTCAAGTGATGCATTAAGCGCTTCTATTACACGCAACGCTTCTACTTGTTGCTCTTTAAGCATACGCGCTTGCATGTCGCCTTTAGCGTTGCTCATTGATTCTTTTAGCATGTTAGCTACTTGGTCATCAGATAAACCAAACGAAGGCTTAACTTGAATCTCAGCTTGTACACCTGTTGATTTTTCCATAGCTGAAACACTTAATAGGCCATCAGCATCAACTTTAAAGGTTACACGAATATGCGCAGCGCCTGCCGCCATTGGTGGAATACCTTTTAAGCTAAACTTAGCAAGCGATCGACAATCATCAACAAGCTCACGTTCACCTTGCAGCACATGTAATGACATGGCTGTTTGACCGTCTTTAAACGTTGTAAATTCTTGTGCGCGTGCTACCGGAATCGTTGTATTACGCGGAATGATTTTTTCAACCAAACCACCCATAGTTTCAAGGCCTAGCGATAACGGTAATACATCAAGCAATAACATGTCAGAATCGGGCTTATTGCCAATTAACACGTCGGCTTGAAGCGCGGCACCTAAGGCTACAACACGATCAGGATCGATTGAAGTTAGTGGCTCTTTATCAAAAAAGCTTTGTACTTGACTACGTACCAATGGCATACGGGTTGAACCACCTACCATAATAACTTGCAGCACTTCTTCATTTTCAATGCCAGCATCTTTTACAGCACGACGACACGAGCGCAGCGTTTTTTTAATTAGTGGCATAGCCATTTCATCAAACGTTTCGCGCGTTACTTCAACGGTGTATTTTTGATCGTCAAACTCAAGGCCCACGTTTACTTTAGCGTATTGGCTTAATGCTTCTTTACACGCTTTTGCTTTATTGATGAATAAACGTAAAACTGAAGGTGATAATGCTGACACACCTGTTTGCTGCTTAAAGTAATCAACAAGGAGCGAATCAAAGTCATCGCCGCCGAGGCTAGAGTCGCCACCGGTTGCCATTACTTCAAACACACCTTGGTGTAATCTAAGTACTGATATATCAAACGTACCACCACCTAAATCGTAAACAGCAATAATACCTTCTTGACCTGAATCTAAACCATAAGCAACCGCTGCTGCTGTTGGCTCATTTAATAAACGTAGTACGTTAATACCAGCAAGCTCTGCGGCATCTTTAGTACTTTGGCGCTGTGCGTCATCAAAGTACGCTGGTACTGTGATTACAGCCCCTAAAATTTCTTGGTTGCCAAAACTTTGCTCAGCTCGTGCTTTTAATGCAGCTAAAATATGGCTTGATGCCTTAATTGGACTAATTTTACCTGCCGCAGTTTCTATTGCTAGCGCACCATTGTGCTCACAGAATTCATACGGTAGTTGCCCATAACTTTGCTCTATTTCAGCCTGAGTTTTACCTAAAAAACGCTTAACCGAAATAAGTGTGTTAGCAGGGTCTTGCGTTGCGGCTTGTGCAGCTTCTGCGCCAACAGTAATACCGCCTGCTTGATAACGAACAACCGACGGTAACATAGCCGCGCCAAGATCATCAGTTAACGTGCGGGCTTCGCCACTTTGCACTGTTGCAACTAATGAATTAGTTGTACCAAGGTCAATACCAATTGCTAGTTTATGTTCGTGTGGTGCCGCGCTTTGCCCCGGCTCAGCAATTTGCAATAATGCCATAATGCTCTTTAAACTCGTGTTGCTCGCTTTGCAGCAAGTAATTAATCGTCAAATAAACTGTCTTCGATACGCTCTAGTTCTTCACGTAACTTATAAACAAACTTCAGTTTACGAATATTATCTGCGGCAAGTTGATATTGCTGCTCATCGTTACTTGCTAATTGCTCAGCAAGTTGTGCACTGTATTGCGCGTTTAATTGCTTAATTTGTTTTTCAAAATTTGCAATGGCGGTATCAGGATCGCTAGCTGATGTTAGCTCTTCAAGTTCTTCGCGAAGTTCCATTTGCTGCATTAAAAACATTGGATCTTGCAAGGTTTGCTGCTCTGCACGAATATCAACGCCTAGCTCGCTCAACATATATTCGGCACGTTTTACTGGGTGCTTTAATGTTTGTAGCGCATCGTTAATTTCGGCGGTGCTTTGCACAGCCATTAACTTATCGCGGCTGCTCGCATTCGCGTGGCGATCGGGATGTACAGTACGCTGTAATTCCAAGTAGTGCTTGTTAACCGTTGCTAAATCAATATTGTAATCAACGGGGACTGCAAATAATTCAAAGTAACGCATAACTTCAACCAATAATATTCAGAAATAACAAAGCCCTACATTAACTGGCAGGGCTTATTTATACTACAAAGATATTTAAAGCTTAAACGGTAAAGCTTTCGCCACAACCACACTCATCTGCTTGATTCGGGTTATTAAATTTAAACCCTTCATTTAAGCCTTCTTTAGTGTAGTCGAGCTCTGTGCCGTCAATGTAAACTAAGCTTTTAGCGTCAACAATTAAGGTGACACCTTTAGCCGCAAAAGTTTCATCGTCTTCGTTTAAATCGTCAACAAACTCAAGTACATAAGCAAGACCTGAACAGCCCGTCGTTTTAATGCCAACGCGCAGGCCTAAACCTTTACCGCGGTTTGCTAAAAATGATTGTACGCGGTTTGCTGCCGCATCTGTCAATGTCACTGCCATGAGTTTCTCTTCTTACTTCGCTTGTTTGCTTTTGTAGTCTGCAATTGCTGCTTGAATTGCGTCTTCGGCTAAAATTGAACAGTGAATTTTCACTGGTGGCAACTCAAGCTCTGCACTGATATCAGTGTTTTTAATTGTCGCTGCTTCGTCTAGCGTTTTGCCTTTAACCCACTCTGTTACAAGTGAAGATGAAGCAATTGCGCTACCACAACCGTAGGTTTTGAATTTTGCATCTTCAATAACGCCAGTGGCAGATACTTTAATTTGCAGTTTCATTACGTCACCACATGCTGGTGCGCCTACCATACCCGTTGCCACTGACGGATCGTTCTTATCTAGAGTACCTACGTTACGTGGGTTTTCTACGTGGTCGATTACTTTATCACTATAAGCCATTATTCTATCCTCATTACCTGCTAGGGTATGTGCTCACACTATTAGTGGTGAGCCCATTCAACTGAATCTAAATCAATACCTTCTTGATGCATCTCCCAAAGTGGAGACATCTCACGTAGGCGACCGATAGAGTTTTTCATTAATTCGACGGTGTAATCAATCTCTTCTTCGGTAGTAAAGCGACCAATACTAAAACGAATTGAGCTATGTGCTAATTCGTCGTTACGGCCAAGTGCACGTAATACATAAGAAGGCTCTAAGCTTGCAGATGTACAGGCTGAACCTGACGATACTGCAATGTCTTTTACTGCCATAAGTAACGACTCACCTTCAACAAAGTTAAAGCTGATATTTACAATACCCGGTACTGATTGGTCTTGTGTGCCGTTAAAGTATACTTCGTCCATATCAGCCATAATGCCGTCGATTAAACGATTACGTAAGGCGCTGATGTGTGCGTGATCTTTTTCGAAATCTTGCTTAGCAATTTTAAACGCAGTACCCATACCCACTAATTGGTGAGTTGCTAGTGTACCAGAGCGCATACCGCGTTCATGTCCGCCACCGTGCATTTGCGCTTCGAGGCGAGCACGTGGTTTACGACGAACGTAAAGTGCACCAACACCTTTAGGGCCATACACTTTATGTGCAGAGAACGACATAAAATCAACTTTAAGCTGTTGCACGTCGATTAATACTTTGCCCGCGCTTTGCGCTGCATCTACGTGGAACATAATTTTACGTTCGCGACACATTTCGCCAATAGTCGCGATATCTTGAATCACACCTAGCTCGTTATTAACGTGCATGATGCTTACAAGTACTGTGTCGTCACGCATTGTGTCGGCAAGTTTTTGTAAATCAAGTAGGCCGTTTTCTTCGACGTCCATGTAAGTTACTTCAAAACCTTGGCGCTCAAGCTCACGACATGTGTCGATTACAGCTTTATGCTCAGTTTTAGCGGTAATAACGTGCTTACCTTTTTTCTTGTAAAACTGTGCTGCACCTTTAATAGCAAGGTTATTTGATTCTGTTGCACCCGATGTGAAAACAATTTCACGTGGGTCTGCATTAATTAAATCAGCAATATCTGTACGCGCTTGGTCAACAGCTTCTTCTGCTTGCCAACCAAAACGGTGTGAGCGTGACGCAGGATTACCAAACTTACCGTCCATTGTCAGGCACTGCATCATTTCTTTAGCAACACGTTCATCAACAGGCGTGGTCGCTGCGTAATCTAAATAAATCGGTAACTTCATTTCTCTCTCCGCTGCAGGTCAACCTTAAAGTTGACAGCTTACTTGAATGTTTTCCAACTGCTTAATTGCATTATTGATACTGTTATCTTGGCGCGATGCTATTTCTTTCACATCTGATTTTTCCACCAATTCAGCAAGGGTAATATTATTCAAAAATTCTTCTATGCGTGCGCTTAAGTCTGACCACAAATTATGTGTTAAACAACGCATACCACTCTGACAGCCGGTATCGGCACCTTGGCAACGTGTTGCATCGACCGATTCGTCTACGGCGCTAATAATATCGCCGACAGAGATGACGCCCGCTTCACGCCCTAGTAAATAACCACCACCAGGTCCACGAACAGAACTTACTAGGCCATTTTTACGTAAACGAGCAAATAATTGTTCAAGGTAAGACAAAGAAATTTCTTGTCTTTGTGAAATATCAGCAAGGGCTACAGGACCTACACCTGTGTGTAGTGCAACATCCAGCATAGCTGTAACGGCATATCTGCCTTTTGATGTTAACTTCATAACGCCCCCTGCACAAAAGAGTGCAAATTTTAATTACCAGAGTAAATTAGTCAAGTATTATCACTTGATAAAAATTTGATTTATAAACTCTTACTTTTTAAATTGTAGAGTTAACAAACTTTCAATACTTGACCTCTTTGGTCAAGTATTATAGCCATTGTAATTACCTGAGTATTTTAGTCAAGTATTAGCTAGTTATTTACCCATTGGTTTTTATAACTAATAGCTATACCTAAGTTACTTAGGGATAGACTTATTAATTGAGGTGAGAATACCGCGTAAAATATTCATTTCGGCATCTTCAGGGTGAGCTCGGTTAAATAAACGACGTAATTTAGTCATAACTAAACCAGGGTGCTGTTTGATAATAAAGCCGGTTTTGAAAAGCGTCTCTTCAAGGTGCTCATAAAACAGTTCTGTTTGTTTTGAGCTTGGGTAAACAGCATCGTCTTCTTCAACCTTTTTAGGTTGTTGATTTAAAAACGCCATACGTGTTTCGTAACTAAGTGTTTGTACCGCCATAGCTAAATTAAGCGAGCTGTATTCAGGATTAGCAGGAATACATACGTGGTAATTACAAAGCTGTAATTCTTCATTAGTTAAGCCGCTGTTTTCACGACCAAATACTAGCGCTACAGGACCATTTACAGCTTCAGCAACGAGTTTTTCACCACATTCACGTGGTTCAACCATTGGCCACGAAAGCGTACGAGAACGCGCACTTGTGCCAATTGTTAATGTACAGTCAGCGATAGCTTCTTCAACAGTACCTACAATAACTGCATTGCCTAAAACATCAGTTGCGCCTGCAGCTAAAGCACTTGCTTGGCTGTCTATTTCACAAGCAGGATCAACTAAATAAAGCTTTGATAGACCCATGGTTTTCATGGCGCGAGCCGCCGAACCAATATTGCCCGAATGTGACGTGTTAACTAAAACAATGCGAATATCATCTAAGATCATTACTGTGCTACTTTGCTATGCCAAAAAATTGCGCAAATTCTAACATGAAAATGTAATAAGATCCTAGATTCAAAAGGCTAGATCCTAAGATCAAAGCCAATATAACGATTCTTACATAGATAAATTCTAGGGATAAACCACCAATTTGTTTTGATGTTTAAACCATTGCCGCTTTTACGTAAACATCAAAACGGTTCTTTTTGGTTTTAATTTGCATACTTGGGGTTTTTTCGTTTAAGAATGGCGCGTAATCGGGGCGCTTTACAACGACACGCTTACTGGCAAGTGGATAAGCAAAATCAAGTAGGTCGTCAGCGTCGTTGTCTGCACCAACTAGCTCTTGAAATACGCGCATTTCTTTTTTAACTAATGCTGATTTTTCGCGATGCGGAAACATGGGATCTAAATAAACAACATCGGGCATGCTTTCGCACTGAGAGAGCAAAGTATGGCTTGAGCCAAATATTAGGCTCATGTTTTCTTTCATCCACACACCAATTTCAATATCGCTATAGGCTCGCTTTAACCCATCGTATAAAAGGGCTGCAACAACCGGATGACGTTCATGTAATATGACTTTGCACCCTAGCGAGGCAAGTACAAAGCCGTCTCGCCCAAGGCCTGCGGTAGCATCAAGTACAACAGGCGTTGCACCTTTATTTAAACCAACCGCTTTGGCAATAGCTTGCCCTTTACCACCGCCAAACTTGCGCCTATGGGCAGCAGCACCGGTTACAAAATCAACATTAATTGCACCTAGTTTAGGCTCGTCGGTTTTAAATAGGCTTAACCCTTTATCGTCGTAATGTAAGCTAAAGCCACTGCAATTTTGCGCCCATTGGGCTAAACCAAAGCGTGTTTCTAATTCATTTAAATAAGGGCGTAACTCTTTAAAAGCACACTGAATAACCACAATAAACTCCGACGATAAAATACGCCAGTAGTATATCAACCGCTTTACTTTAAAGCACTAAAATAGCTCTATATCACTGTGATGATTCGTATTGACCTTTGCGGCTTCCGCTTTAGTGCGTAAATTAGATATAAGCTCATTGCGGCTTTCGGCAACTTGTTTAAGCTGATATTTGATAAAAGCTAAATCACTATTAGCCGATACAAATAACTGCATTGTTTGATCTAATTGAGATATATATAAGGTGAGATCTGCAGGATTTGCTTGTGTTTGTTGTAGCTTAATGGCGCAGTCAAGCTCATGTAGCTGCTCTATAAACACTTTAGTACTTTTGTTTTGCTCTATATTTTGAGTAGTTAACTGCTTAACAATATCTTGAAGGGCTGTACTTATTTGAGCTGCCTGCTCATAACTGCTTTCGCTTCTTTCCATGGTAATAACCTTCTCGTTGGTTACTTCTAATATATGCGGGAACAGATCTTTATAGCGTCCGTACAAAGCATCGTTATCAACTGGCATATTTTTTATCAAAAGGGATACTTTGGGGTAATTAATTATAGTACTACTACCAATATCAACAAATCGTTGAGCTTGTCTGTGTTGCTCCAGCAGCTCTTGCTCTAACGGGCATACACCGCTTTGCTGACTGTAAAAAACACCTGTTCCTTGATACCAAAACACAACCACAACATCTAAATTTAAAGGAGCAAAAAAGGCAAAAAAGTGTTCACTCAACGATTGAAAGTTATTAGCGTGATAGCTTTGTCCAACGTAGCGCATTATACGCCCCATATCGCCCGACTCTGTCATCGCTATTTCCGCTGTTTTATTCGCTTTTGCTATATCCAGTTTTAGCTTTGCACATTGCTGTCGATATTCGTAAAGCACTTTTATACGCGCTATTAACTCTTCTGCGTTAAAGGGTTTAGTAATGTAATCAGATGCGCCAACACTATAACCTTTTACCCGATCGCTTAACTCTATTTTAGATGAGAGAAACATAACGGGAATATCTTGAGTGCTTTCACTGTGCTTTATCGCTTTACATACGTCATAGCCTGACATATCTGGCATTTCAATATCGAGTAAAATAATATCAGGGTTATATTTATTGGTTAGCCTTAATCCTTCATCGCCATCTTTTGCATGAATTATTTTACAAAACCCTGCTAAAGACTCTTCAATTATATGATGAACATATTTGTCGTCATCAATTGCTAATACCAACTTTGCCATGCCTTAATCCATTTTAATAGGTGTGCTAAAAGCATAGTACGACAGGATGAAATTACTAAAAATTATTAGATAATAATTTACAAATAATAAAAAAGCGCCATTTAGGCGCTTTAATTTAGTTTGTGCTAAATATTAGTTTTTAAGCTGCAATACCGCTGTGGCGTAGTAACGCGTCAACATTAGGCTCACGACCACGGAACTTTTTAAATAATTCCATTGGCTCTTCACTGCCGCCTTTTTCTAAAATGTTTTGCATGAAGGCTTGACCGGTTTGCGGGTTAAAAATACCTTCTTCTTCAAATTTAGAATAAGCATCAGCAGAGAGTACTTCAGCCCATTTATATGAGTAATAACCAGCGCTGTAACCGCCTGCAAAAATGTGGCTAAAGCCATGTTGAAAACGGTTAAACTCAGGAGGCTTAACGACCGAGGTACGGCTGCGTACGTCATCAAGTACTGCTTGAATTTGACACTCTTCACCCGCTTTATAATCATTGTGGATTTTAAAGTCGAATAACGAGAACTCAATTTGACGTAGCATTTGCATGCCTGAGTTGTAGTTTTTAGCCGCTAGTAGCTTATCAAGTAGCTCTTTAGGTAACGGCTCGCCCGTTTCATAATGACCTGAAATAAAGCTCAATGCTTCTTCTTCATAACACCAGTTTTCTAAAAACTGACTAGGAAGCTCTACCGCATCCCACGCTACACCATTAATACCCGCAACAGGGGCAGCATCAACTTGTGTAAGCATGTGGTGAATACCATGACCAAACTCGTGGAATAAGGTAGTCACTTCGTCATGAGTAAACAATGCAGGTTTATCGCCAACCGCTTTATTAAAATTACACACTAAATAAGCCACTGGAGTTTGTAGTTCGCCGTTAGCACGTACTTTACGGCCCATACAGTCGTCCATCCACGCCCCACCGCGTTTACGGTCACGTGCATATAAATCGAGATAAAAACGTCCGCGTAGGGTGTTGCTGCTATCTACAATTTCAAAAAAACGTACATCTTTGTGGTAAGTATCAAAATCAGTAACTTCTTTTACGCTAATACCAAATAAGCGGTTAACGGTTTCGAATAAGCCACTTAATACTTTATTTGCTGGGAAGTAAGGACGTAGTACTTCATCTGAAATAGCGTATTTTTCTTGCTTAAGTTTTTCGCTGTAGTAACCAAAATCCCATGCCTGTAATTCAGAAATACCATGTTTTTGCTCAGCATAGGCTTTTAATTCTGCCACTTCTTGTTCTGCTTGTGGTTTTGATTTAGCCGCTAGGTCTTCTAAAAACGAGAATACTTGCGCCGGTGTTTCGGCCATTTTAGTTGCCAGTGACTTTTCAGCGTAGCTGTTAAATCCTAGTAACTGTGCAAGTTCATGGCGAAGCGCAAGCTCCTCACTCATAATCTGTGAGTTATCAAACTCACCAGCATTAGGGCCTTGATCTGATGCGCGCGTAGAAAACGCGGTGTAAGTTTCTCTGCGGAGTTCGCGGTTATCTGCATAGGTCATAATTGGTAAATACGACGGAAAATCAAGGGTAAATACCCAACCGTCTAACTCTTTACTTTTTGCTGTGTCAGCTGCAAGCGCTAAAGCAGATTCTGGCAAGCCAGCTAAGTCGCTTTCATCAGTAATATGTTTGTGCCAAGCAAGTGTGGCATCCATTACGTTGTTGCCAAATTTTGAGGCAAGTTCTGATAAACGCGCGCTAATTTCGCCGTAGCGTTTTTGCTGCTTCGGTGCTAATGCAATACCCGATAATTTAAAATCACGAAGCGCATTAGTAATTGTTTTTTGCTGTGCTGTAGTCAGCGTTTTAAATTCGTCGCTGTTATAAAGCGTATTATACGCGTTGTATAAACCTTGATGCTGACCTACAAATGTTGAATATTCAGATATTAACGGTAAGCACTGCTCGTAAGCTTCACGTAATTCGTCGTTATTCATTACTGAATTTAAATGCGATACAGGGGAGAACATGCGCGATAATTTATCGTCCGCTTCTTCAAGGGGTAATACTAAGTCATCCCACGTGTACGAGCCTTTCGCTAGCACGTCATCAATGGCTTTACGACAAAGCTCAATACCGTCTTTTAGTGCTGGTACTACGTACTCAGGCTTTATTTTTGAAAATGGTGGTAAGCCTTCAAGGCCAATTAGTGGGTTGCTCATAAATACTCTCTTTGCGTTAATGCATTACGTTTTAAATTGGGTCTAAAAGTAAAAAAACAACTCAGCCGCTTTTAAGTTGTTTAATTTTAATAAGGTTGCTCTAAAGCAAAACACAAATAACCCATTAATGAGTCGGCCACTTTATAACGTTCTAGTACCGTATCAACTAGGTTATTACTGCATATTTGCTTTTGAGTAAGTGGGCTAATGGCTATAAAGTCTTTTCGTTTGAGCTCATCTATTAAGGGATGATCTTTTTCAAAACCTCTTGGTGGGCGTTTTAGCGACTCTCCTGACATTTCAAATATAGATTTAAATTGCTCATCATAAATTGCTTTTTTATAGCTATTTGGGTTTTCGTCTATGCAGGTTCTAATTGCATTAAGCGCCTTTGATTCTGGTCGCCAAATACCAGCACCTACAAAACATTCGTCATTTGCTAAGTGAAAATAAAAACCAGGGGCGTGTACGTCTTTTCCCATAAAATGGCGAAATTGAATTCCTACATTAATTTTATATGGGGTTTTATCTTTACTAAAACGCGCGTCTTTATGGATTCTCATTAAACTACCGCCGACTTTTTTATCTGATGCGACAAAATGGCTAGAAACCTCAGCAAGTGGTGCTTGCATTTGCCTAATGAAATCTAAAGCGGGCTCTCTTACGTATTCCTCATACTGTGATTTATGGTCGTTAAACCAGTCTCTATTATTGTTTTGATCAAGCTGAGCAAGAAATTCGAATGTTTTTTTACTAAACATAGGTCACCTAAACACTCTTTATTTTTAAAACTTAATGTTATGCTAATGCGCATAAAACTCAACGCCTAAGGACATAAAATGACACAACACTTTGATTATATTGCAATCGGTGGTGGCAGTGGTGGTATTGCCTCTGCAAATAGAGCGGCAATGCGTGGCGCTAAAGTAGCACTTATAGAAGCAAAACACATGGGCGGCACGTGTGTAAACGTGGGCTGTGTACCTAAAAAAGTAATGTGGCACGGTGCTCAGGTTGCTGAAGCAATTAATTTATATGCCCCAGATTACGGCTTTAATGTTGAAGTTAAAGGCTTTGATTGGAGCAAGTTAGTAGAAAGCCGTGAAGCCTACATAGGTCGAATTCATAAAGGTTACGACAGTGGCCTTGCTAGCAATGGCGTTACTGTAATTAAAGGTTTTGCTAAATTTGTAGATAATAAAACAGTTGAAGTAAACGGCGAGCACTACACAGCCGACCATATATTAATTGCAGTAGGCGGCCGCCCAAGCATTCCGCATATTGAAGGTGCTGAACACGGTATCGATTCAAATGGCTTTTTTGAACTAAAAGAGCAGCCTAAGCGCGTTGCAGTTATTGGCGCAGGCTACATAGCCGTCGAGCTTGCTGGTGTATTACATGGTTTAGGTACTGAAACACATTTATTTGTTCGTAAGCATTCTCCACTTCGTAACTTTGACCCATACATAGTTGAAACACTTGTTGATGTTATGGCTGCTGAAGGCCCTACTCTTCATACAGAATCTGTACCTCATAAATTAGTTAAAGAAGATGATGGCTCTGTAACGCTACATTTAGATAATGGCAAAACTCATAACGTTGACCAAGTAATTTGGGCCATTGGCCGCCAGCCAACAACAGATGCAATTAATGTAGCCGCTGCCGGCGTAGAAGTTAACAGCGATGGTTTTGTTAAAGTTGATGAGTTTCAAAATACCACAGCTAAAAATGTATACGCGGTTGGCGATATTATCGAAAACGGTATTGAACTTACGCCTGTAGCAGTTAAAGCAGGGCGTACTTTATCAGAACGCTTATTTAATAAAGAACTACCTGATGATTTAAAAATGGATTACAGCCTAGTTCCTACTGTTGTATTTAGTCACCCACCAATTGGTACTATTGGCCTTACTGAACAAGAAGCTATTTCTCAGTATGGCGAAGAAAACGTTAAGATTTACCAATCTGGTTTTACAGCTATGTACACAGCGGTAACTAAACATCGCCAGCCTTGTAAAATGAAACTTGTATGTGCCGGCCCAGACGAAAAAGTAGTTGGCCTACATGGTATTGGTTTTGCGGTTGATGAAATGATTCAAGGTTTTGCAGTTGCCATGAAAATGGGCGCAACTAAAGCTGACTTTGATGCCGTTGTTGCGATTCACCCAACAGGTTCTGAAGAGTTTGTAACGATGCGCTAGGCGCTAAACTCTAAGCGCTCAATTATAAAAAGCCCTTGTTAAGTAATTAGTAAGGGCTTTTTAATGCTTGTTATATTTTGCACAACAAACCACTTAAAACGTCACATTAAAAACATCCATTCAACATTAAAAAAACATCTAAGCCGTTATTTTAACAACAAAAATTTTAGACCGATAAAAAGGTTAAAAGTTTAAATTTTGTTTTGGCTTTAAAGCATTTTAACGATTAGAATCCCGCGCATTTATAGTTTCTCTTGGTTATTTATGTTTTTACTGCGATCTTTTATTTATTTATTATGCCTAGCGGGTGTTGCTTATTTAATTCAACTTGAAGGGTTTGAATTAAAACAGGATGCACTTTACAGTGAAGAAACTCTTACCGAACATATGCAAGATGTTTTAACTTTTTTAAGCTGTATTTTATTTTTTTACGCTTCGCGAATTAACTTTCAACTCAAAATACCGGCTGTATTACTAGCTGCGTTATCGGCAATGATGTTTGTGAGAGAGTTTGATACCTACCTCGACTTATACTTTTTTGATGGCGCTTGGCAAAGTATCGTCTATTCAATTTTAGCTGGCGTGTTTGTTTATTTAATAACAAACAGAGGAAGTACTTTTAACTCTTTAAAAGCCTATAGCCTCACTCCTAGTTATGGAATTTGCTTATCAGGCATGGTTACTTTACTCGCATTTTCGCGAATGATGGGCAAAGGCGCATTTTGGCATTCAGTAATGGGTGATGACTATGTACGTGCGGTAAAAAACATTGTTGAAGAAGGTATAGAAACGCTTGGCTATACTTTGATTTTTATTTCAGCCATTGAGCTTGTACTCATATGCCGAAAAAGAATGGCTAAAAATCACAAGCATTGCACTGATCAAGTAACTCAATAACGTAGCTACATTTTTTATTGGTTACTTTTTTTACACTAAATTTGCTAATTGGTTTAATAAATCAATATACTGAGCCTGTTTTTATCAACTCACGTTTAATTGGATACCATGACTAAAGATATATTGCTGCATCCGTTTCTTCTTTCAATTGTAATGATCACAATTGCATTTGTACTAAAAGTGCTTGTTGATAAGCTCGCTAAAAGTCGCGCAGAAAAAAAAGAAAAAGACATCCGTTACATCGCACACAATATTAAGCACTTTATTAATTTTGTAATGATGATATCGCTGCTATTTGTGTGGTCTACTGAAATTCAAAACTTTGCACTTTCTATTGCTGCTTTTGCTGTGGCGATTGTACTTGCAACGCGTGAGTTTATTCAGTGTGTAATAGGCTTTTTTTACCTCGTAACAACTCGCCCGTTTAGAGTGGGTGATTGGATACAAGTTGGTGATTACTTTGGTGAAGTAGCTGAAACGGATTGGATAAAAACAACCATGCATGAAATTGATATACATACTTATCAATTTTCTAGAAAAACCATATACATACCTAATAATAAGCTGATTACCAGCTCTATTAAAAACTTAAACTTTGTAAAACGCTTTGTTACACATCATTTTATTATTGTCCGAAGAGAGAGCTTTAACCCGTACCCTATTCACGACACACTCACTGAGCAAGCTAAACTGTACTGCGAAGAGTTTCAAGAAGTAGCAAGCCGTTATAATTCGATGATTGAGCGTAAACTTGATGCAAAAATATCTGGTCCAGAGCCGGTAATTCACTTTGGTACAACCGATTTAGGTGAATTTAAAGCAAGCTTTACCTTGTTTTGCCCGACAGAAAAAGCGCTTGAGATAGAGCACAAATTAACAGAATGCTTTTTTGCGTTATGGTACAAAGAGGCTGAAAAAAATAAAGAAGGTGAAGGAGAGGCATAAACCTCGCCTACACAAAGTAAAAATACAAATCGTAGGTGCGAATTTATTTCGCGATCTGTTTCTAAGTCTGTATTTAAAAAGCGAGGTGTAAAACCTCACCTACAATAAACATCAAGCACGAAGGTGCGAATTCACTTCGCGCTTGAGTAATATTTAAGCTGTACCACCGACCGTTAACTGATCAATTTTAAGGCTTGGTTGGCCTACGCCTACCGGTACGCTTTGACCATCTTTACCACAAACACCAACACCTTTATCAAGTGCTAAGTCGTTACCAACCATAGATATTTGCTGCATTACTTCTGGTCCATTACCAATAAGCGTTGCGCCTTTAATTGGTTGGGTAATTTTACCATTTTCGATTAAATACGCTTCTGATGCACTAAATACAAACTTACCTGAGGTTATATCAACTTGTCCGCCGCCAAAGTTAGGCGCGAATACCCCTTTTTTAACTGAGCTGATAATATCGGCTTGGCTGTGCTCACCACCTAACATGTAGGTATTAGTCATGCGAGGCATTGGTAAATGTGCATACGACTCACGACGTGCGTTACCGGTAGGATTTACACCCATTAAACGCGCGTTTAGCTTATCTTGCATATAGCCTTTTAAAATACCGTTTTCAATAAGTACGTTGTAAGCGGCTGGTGTGCCTTCATCATCCACATTAAGTGACCCACGGCGATCAGCCATGGTGCCATCATCAACAACAGTACACAGCTCAGATGCAACTTTTTGGCCCACTTTACCACTAAACGCAGACGCGCCTTTGCGGTTAAAGTCGCCTTCAAGTCCATGCCCTACTGCTTCGTGTAAAAGCACGCCAGGCCAACCATTACCAAGTACAACTTCCATCGTGCCTGCAGGTGCATCAATAGCTTCAAGGTTTACTTTAGCTTGGCGTACAGCTTCTTCTGCAAATTCCATCCAACGTGGTTTACCATCAACAAGCTCTTTAAAGTAACCATAATCTAAACGTGCACCACCACCTGCGCCACCGCGTTCACGGCGACCATTTTTTTCAAGCAGCACTGAGCAGTTTAAACGAATAAGCGGGCGAATATCGGTGGCAAACGTACCGTCACTAGCTGCGATTAATACTTCTTCGTATACCGCTGACATTGAGCTAATTACTTGCTCTGCATCGGGTGCTAGTTCACGAATATAGTTTTCAAGTTCGCGTAATAAACTCACCTTGTCGGTATCGCTCATACTCGAAATTGGCTGATGCGCTGCAAACTGCTCTTTAACTTTAACATCACTAAATACTTTAATCGCTCTATCTTCGCCAGCATCTGCGATGCTACGAGCCGCTGTAGCCGCCTTATTAAGTGCTTCAAGATTTATTGCATCAGAGTAAGAAAAACCTGTTTTTTCGCCGCTTACAGCACGTACACCAACGCCACGTTCAACGTTATAAGAGCCTTCTTTAACTAAGCCGTCTTCAAGCACCCATGATTCGTGGTGGCTTGATTGAAAATATAAATCGGCGTAATCCACTTTATGCTGATGTATGTAAGCGAGCGTTTTTTCGAGCTCTTCTCTATTTAGCTGGCTGTCTTGTAGTAAATGCTGTTCAACCGAATTCATAATAAATGCTCTCTAAATCGTTGATGAGACTGCACGGGCATATCTCGTCTAATTTTTTGTAACTGGTCTAAATCTGCGTTGCAGCTTATAAAACCGGTGCCTGTTGGCAATTCACTCAGGGTATTGCCCCAAGGTGAAATAATAATACTGTGGCCATATGTTTGTCGGCCATTTTCATGTGTACCGTACTGAGCTGCTGCAACTACATAACATTGTGTTTCTATTGCGCGAGCTGCTAATAGCGGTTGCCAATGCGCTTGCCCTGTAGGGACTGTAAATGCACTGGGTACTAAAATAATATCGGCGCCTTGGCGTACTAGTTCGTTAAATAAGCCACTAAAACGCAGATCATAACATACTGTTAAGCCAATTTTACCAAAGGGAGAATCAACAACCACTACATCGCTTCCAGCTTGGGTAAAATCTGACTCTCGATAGCTACCTGTTTTATCATCAACGGTTACATCAAATAAATGTATTTTGTTATACGTTGCAACCAGCTCGCCTTGATTATTATATAAGTGCGATGCTGCGTAATACTTATGTTCGTTAAATGGCTCAGGCATTGTGCCTGCATTTAACCAAATATTATGGTGTTGGCACAATTCACTAAGTTGTAGTTTGTATCGCTCAACTTGCTTAGCAACACGTAGCGTATCGTTACCAGTTTTACTAAACACTAAAAAAGCTTCTGGCAAGCAAACAAGTAATGGTCTTTTTGCGGGGAGTGTTTTAAGTGCACGCTTTAAGCTTGCTATGTTGTCATCAGGGCTTAGCCCTGAACACATTTGCAGGGCAACTATTGTGGGAGTGCTTAGTATTTCAGTTTTGTTCATTGCGTTACTGTTACTTGTGCATCTTTAAGTTTTAAATCGACTGATGCTTGTGGCTGATTTTGCGCAGCTTGAGGAAGCGTAACTTCACGACTTTTTCTGTCGAGTTCTTGAACAATAGGATCGTTCATTTTACCCGTTACTTTAAAATTGATCTCTGAGATGACGCGCGCAGAATGAATAACTTTATCAAGTGCTAAAGCAGCAAGCCCTGTTACTGGATTAACCATCCACGCCACTATAACCGGAATGCTTGAGGTTACTTGTGGCGCTACAGCAAGGTCGTAATCTATATCTAGCGTATTTAAGTTTGCGTAGCCTTTAATAGTTAAATCGGCAGGCACACCATCCATTTTAGTATCTTTAGTGTAAGCGATACCGTTTTCTAACTGCATAGAGCCTTGCATGCTGTTATAAAAAAAGCCCTTTGAAAATACATCTCTAAAATCAAGTTTCAGTTTGCGTACGAGTGAATCAAGGCTCAACAGCGAAAATACGCGTGCACCACCATCACTGATTTCAGTTAAGTGACCTTCCCCTAAATCCCAAGTAACTTCACCACTTAAAGTTTTCACATCAAAATCATAAGGTGCAGCTTGCCAAGTAAGATCATAATTTAGATCAGCTTTAGAATCTTTAATTGCAGAGGTAATATCAAACTCGCCAAACAATGCGCCTATATCATCACTTTTAAGCTCACCTCTTAGCGTTGTTAAACCATTTTGCCACTGCCCTTTAGTGCGCAGTACATGATCTCCTTTATCGATTACAAGTTCTGATATCGATAAGCGCTCGCCATCACCTAATAATGACGCACTCACTTTATCAAGCTGATAGCGATCAATTTTGCAGTCACTACATTCAAACTCAATGGCAGGTATTTTAGTAAGCCAGCTCAAGTCTTCCTCAGGAAGTACATCTGTTATTTCGATTAATTGCTCGCTAGGCTGTGCAAAGTTAAGCCTTAAGTAATCGGCATTAATTCGTATAGGCTGGCTAGGTTGTGATGTAGGAATAAAAACCCCAGCTCTAAGTTCTTTAGCATTTAACTTTAGGTATAAATCGTCTTTTGATGGTGCTAAACGCATTTCAAAATCATTAAAGATGATGTTACTTGCATCAAGCATACCTATATTTGCGACCACCTCATTAAGCGGTGGCATAATCCCTTTTGATTCTTGATCTGGGTTTGCTTTACCTGCTTTAATTATTTGATCAATCAGATCAAACCAAGGCACTAATTCACTCTGCTCAAGATTTATATTTACGCTTAAGTCTTTTTGGTTTAATCCTAAATCTTGTTTTCCGAGCACAAAATGGACATTACTAAACTGTGATTTTCCATTTTCTAAAATAGCATTAAAGTAAAACTGTTGATTAGCGTTTGCTGTAATGAGATTAGAAATATCATCACCTTGAACTACTGCATCAAGCGCCCACGCTTGTTCGCTATTTTTATTATAAGGTGCGGGTAAGTTACTCGTTAAGCCAAGTAGTTCTGAGTTTACCTGTGCACGGTAATTAAAGCCTTGTTCGGTAAAATTAAGTACTAAACCAATATCAACATCGCTTTGCCCGCTTAAATAATTTTTTAATATACCTTGTCCACTATCAATTAGTGTATCGGCGTCAATTTTGGCGTTTATATCTATGTTTGCTTGGTAATTTTTAGCATCACTTTTACTGCTGTAATTAATATTTAGCGGCATGCCCAACCACTTCGCAGTCGCATTTTTAAGTGTGATGTTGTCGTTTTTAAAATTAAGCTCGCCAGTTAAGTTTTTAAGCTCAATACCTGGCGTTGCTATAAATACTGGCAAGTCATTTAAATTAACTTTGCCGCTAACACTGGCTCCGCCTTTAAACTTAGAGCCTACTAAAAGCTCAATACTGGCATCGGCTTCGCCTTTGCCCTGTACAACTTTAAAAATTTCAGCAAGAGGTTTGGCAATAGGTGTCGCTGCAAAAAAGTCATGTAACTTTTCCATCTCTGCTTTTTTATCAATTTGCACAATAAGTTCATCAGCATTCATTAAATCGGCAATGCTCACCTGTACACTATTACCAATATCTAAATTAACCAACTTGCCTTGCTGGCTATATATGTCCATCCGCTCATTAGCAAAATGTAGCTGTACATCAGCATTAGTGACCGCAGGCCAATCAGGGTCAAACTCATAGGTTGCATTGTCTATTTGTGCTAATACATCAAACTGACCACTACCATCAGTAAATGGGAAACCAGACAAAGGCCCTGCAAATAAGACCTGTGCTTTAGATACTTCTCCGCCTTTAATTGCACCATTTAAATAGCTAACAAGTTCAGGGCTCATCGCTTTTAATGGGAAGTAATGACCTGCAATATTGGCATCTGGAGCGAACGCTTCTGCGTAAAGATCTAATCGAGGATCATCTGTTAGACTAATTTGTAATTCTGCAGCAAGAGTAACTTCATCATTATCAAACCAGATATTGTCACTACTTATATGCCAGCCATCATCTCGCTTAGCTAAATCTAGCTCTACATGTAGCTGATTATAATTTATGTCGTTACTAAAGCTTTCGCCTGTAACTAATGTGCCACTTTCACCAAATAAATTTATTCGACCACTACTTTGGGTAAGTAAACCATTTACTCTAAGTCCTTGCGCTGCTGGTACCGATCTTAATTCTTGCCAGCCAATATTGTTAGCCTCAAACCATAATTGCCATTGCTGTGCATTAGAAAAACTTAAATAAGCTTGATCTATTTGCCCACTAGGTTGGCGTTCTAAAAATGGTTCAAGTGCATTAAAATTACTTAGCCCGGCTAGGTTACTCAGTAATTCAAAATCAACTTGATGCAGCCACACCTTATTTTGCAGCCCTAGTTGGGCTTCAAACTCTAAACTTGGCCATGCTTTATCATTACTATTAAATGTTAAACCGGTGCTTTTTAAGTGCCAGCTATTTTGTTCTGGATATAGATGGAATCCACCTTCACTCAAACTAACTTGGTGGCTTTGCTCTTCTCGCTGCCAGCGTACAAAGCTTGGTAACCACTGCATTTTCACATCGCTTACAAAACCTTTATCTAGTTTTAGCCATGCTTGTAAATTAATATCGCTATGCAGTTGCTGCTTTTGCGTATTTATATATTGCGCTAACCAGTTAGATACATCGACCTTATTAGCCTGCACATAAATGTCGCCCGCAACCTGCTCTAGAGTATCCCCGGTAAGTGCTATGCGCGCGTCAAAGTCTCCGACCGAAATACCCGGCAGTGCTAAGCTTCCACTACCAAGGTGCTGCTCATCTTCATTTTGCCAAACAATGTTTTGAAGAAGTAATTTACGTTCTTTACCATCTTCTAAAATAAAGTTAATACTGGAATTTTCTATTGCAAAATGACCCGTTTTACCCAAAAACAGTTCTTCAATTAGCTCTTTTTGCTCAAAAGAAACTTCGTCGTTATCACCGGTTTTAAATAAGTTGGTGATATTTACACTGGTATGAAAACCATTAATAACAAAATAATTAGATCTAAGTTGCAGTGCTTTAAAGCTTTCCCATAGGTTTAGCTCTAAGCTGGTTTTAGCTATGGTGAGTGATATTGGCGCGGTTTCGTTATCTTTAAACGATAAATTTTCTAGCACTAATGCAGGACCACTGCCCTGCCAACTAGCTGATATTTCACCGATAGATAAGCTTATTTCAAACTTTTCGTGTAAATAGCCTTCTATGTCACCTTTGTATTCGTTTGCATACGGGAGGGTATATTTTAAAATTGAAACAATAACGGCCAGTAATACCAAAATTATGGCGCAGGTCTGCCATAACTTTCTAAAACAAAAAAAACAGACCGCTTTTGCTTTCATTACATCATTACCACATCAAACTGTTCTTGGCTGTATAAGCTCTCGGTTTGAATATTGACTTGCTTACCAATAAATAGTTCAAGCTCAGCAAGATTATGATACTCATCGTTTAGTAGGGCCTCACTTACAGCAGGCGCTGCATACACCATAAACTTGTCCGCTGCGTATGCTCGGTTCACACGCACTATTTCACGTAGTATTTCGTAGCAAACCGTTTCAACTGTTTTTTGTGAACCACGACCGGAGCATGCAGGGCATACATCACATAAAATATGCTCTAAGCTTTCGCGTGTACGTTTACGCGTCATTTCAACAAGGCCAAGCGCTGAAAGCCCATTAATATTCGTTTTAGTGCGATCTTTTGCAAGGGCTGATTCAAGTGAATGAAGCACCCGTCGCTTATGATCCTCACTTACCATATCGATAAAGTCGATAATGATAATCCCGCCTAAGTTACGCAGCCTAAGCTGGCGAGCAATTGCAGAGGTTGCTTCTACGTTGGTATTAAAAATGGTTTCTTCTAAATTACGATGTCCTACAAATGCACCTGTATTAACATCAACAGTCGTCATTGCTTCTGTTTGGTCAATAATTATATAACCACCCGATTTTAGCGTAACTTTACGATGTAGTGCTTTTTGAATTTCGTTTTCAACATCAAACAAATCAAATATAGGTCGCTCGCCTGGGTAGTATTCAAGCACTTGAGAAAGCTGTGGAACAAACTCTTCAGTAAATAACTTTAGTTCTTCATAGCTGAGTTTAGAGTCAACGCGAATGCGCTCCATATCTTCGCCTACGTAGTCACGCAGGGTTCTAAAGGCAAGCGTTAAATCTTCATGTAGGATACTAGCTTTACTCGTTTTTCTACGACGTGATGTTATTTTTTCCCATAATTTTCTTAAAAAGCCGGCATCGTGTCGTAATTCAGCTTCGCTAGCACCTTCAGCTGCTGTACGTACAATAAAACTGCCATTTTCATCGCCATATTCTGCGACTATTTTTTTAAGACGTGAGCGCTCTTCTTCAGTTTCAATACGCTGACTAACACCTACATGCGTCGCATCAGGCATAAACACTAAATAGCGAGAAGGAATAGTTATATCAGTGGTGAGTCTTGCGCCTTTAGTGCCTAGCGGATCTTTTACCACTTGCACCATAATGTATTGGCCTTGACGAACTAACTCTCTAATATCTTGTACTTTTTTTATTGGTACGTCGTCTACGCCTTCAACAATAGAGGCACTATTTACAATATCGGATGCATGCAAAAATGCAGCTTTTTCAAGGCCGATATCAACAAAAGCAGCCTGCATACCCGGAAGTACACGGCTTATTTTTCCTAAGTAAATATTGCCTACAATACCTAGATTACCGATTCGCTCTAGCTGTATTTCTTGCAGTACACCGTTTTCTATTAGGGCAACACGGCTTTCGCTCGGTGTGACATTGATCAGTAATTCTGTACTCATGTTACCTTCTTAAGAATGTTTTTAATAATTGTTCGGTTTCATATAAAGGTAAGCCTACAACAGAAAAATAGCTACCCGCAATGTGAGTTACAAAGCGGCCGCCTAAACCTTGGATACCGTAGCCACCGGCTTTATCTTGTGGCTCACCTGACTCCCAATAAGCATTAATTTCTTCATCTGTTAAGGTTTTAAAAGTAACATCTGTGCTTACAACACAGCTAAGCACATCATTTTGCGTCGCAAATGCAACTGCGGTAAGAACTTGATGCGTGTTACCCGATAGGCGTTTTAACGTGTGTGTAAAATCGTTTTTATCGCGAGGTTTACCCAATGACTCGTTATCTATAACAACCACGGTATCACTACCAAGTACAGGGCGATCGGTATAACCAAGCTCTACACCGCTTTGGGCTTTCAAGCGCGCTAAACGCTCAACAAGTGCTCTAGGTTGCTCGTTTGGAAGTGGGCTTTCATCTGCATCAACACTAAATTGTGTAAATTCGACACCTAATTGGCTTAATAACTCTTTACGACGGGGAGAGGCTGATGCCAAATATACTGCGGTAGTCATTACCTGATCCTAAAATGTCTGCGATATTTACGAAGTAGTAAAAAGACCCAGAACCAGCTAACCATTCCGGTTGCTACTGGCCATAAGTACTGTGGATTAAAGTAAACCCCTAACAAAAAGTGATTTAGCCAAAACTGCATTAAGTGATACAGCGTTAAAAATAAACCAATTAGTAGGCTTTGTTGCCAAAGCGAAAAGTTACGAATTTTTTGAAAGTTGCTCGCGGTTACAAAAATACATACCGAGAATGTAAGCGAGTTCACGCCCAGCGGTGAGCCAGACGCTAAATCTATTAATAAACCAACAACCCAAGCAGTACCAATATTTAAACGATGCGGTACTGCTAGCGACCAATACATAAGTACAAGTAAAACCCAGTCAGGTCTAAATGGTTCAAACGAAAATGGAAGTGGCATTAGTGCCATTATTAACGCAAAAAAGATGCTTAGCGCAATTAACAATGAATAACGGTTAATCATCGCTGATTTGCTCCTGTTGATTACGCCATAAAATAACCAGCAAACGAATGCGATCTAGTTGCGCAATAGGTTCTGCAAAAACTTGTGCAAACGGTCGGCCTTCATCACGATTTATTTCGGTTACTACTGCCACCGGGTATCCTTCAGGGAATGTGCCCCCTAAACCCGATGTAACAAGTACATCGCCAATTCGCACATCTAAACTGTGTGGAACGTGAGAGAGCTTAACGACGTTAATTTTACCTATGCCTTCAACAACCGTTCGTACATCGTTACGAAGTATACGCACAGGTGTGGCATGTGTGGTGTCGGTCATTAGTAGCACGCGTGAAGTTGTTGAACCAACCTTTGTAAGCTGCCCTACTACACCCATTTCATCAATTACAGCTTGGCCTTCACTAAGCCCGTCAGTTGTACCACGGTTAATAACAACCTGATGACTATACGGGTTTGAATGTACAGAAAGTACCTGAGCAATAATTTTACGATTTGATTGCTTTGCAGATGAGCCTAATAAGGCGCGCAGTTTTTGATTTTCTCTGGCTAGAAATTGATACTGCTGAAGTTGCTCGCTTTGTAGCATTTGCTTTTTTTTCAGCGCTTCGTTTTCAGTAAGAAGTTGATCCCGCGTATGCAGGCTTTTAGCACTTAAGCTAAATAATTCGTAGGGTAAATTAGCAACATAGATTAGTGGGCTAACTAGAGTATTAAGGCTGGTACGAACAACGGTACCACCTTGCGTATATCTGTCTCCAACTATGAGTACGATACTCAAAAGCACTGCGACAAAAAGTCGCAGTTGCAAAGAGACTGTGCGTCCAAACATTAATTTCATTAGTCGTAACTAAAAACGTCACCACCATGAACATCGATCATTTCTAATGCTTTACCACCACCACGCGCAACACACGTAAGTGGATCATCAGCTACAACAACCGGAATACCCGTTTCTTCCATTAATAAACGGTCTAAATCTTTTAACAATGCACCACCGCCAGTAAGTACCATGCCGTGCGCAGAGATATCTGATGCCAGCTCTGGTGGTGATTGCTCAAGCGCAACCATTACTGCACTCACAATACCCATTAACGGCTCTTGTAGAGCTTCTAGGATTTCGTGTGAGTTAAGCGTGAATGAACGCGGAACACCTTCGGCAAGGTTACGACCGCGCACTTCAATTTCGATTGGCTCATCAGTTTTGAACGCAGAGCCAATTTGATGTTTAATATTTTCAGCTGTCGCTTCACCAATTAAGCTACCAAAGTTACGGCGTACATAATTAATAATAGCTTCGTCAAACTTATCACCACCAATACGAACAGATGATGAGTAAACAACACCGTTAAGTGAAATAATAGCCACTTCAGTTGTACCACCACCAATATCAACAACCATAGAACCTGTTGCTTCTGATACTGGTAAACCTGCACCAATAGCTGCTGCCATTGGTTCTTCAATTAAGTAAACTTCACGAGCACCAGCACCCATTGCAGATTCACGTATTGCACGCTTTTCTACTTGAGTAGCACCACACGGTACACAAATTAGTACACGCGGACTTGGGCGCATAAAGTTATTGTTATGCACTTGCTTAATGAAGTGTTGTAACATTTTTTCAGTTACATAAAAATCAGCAATTACACCGTCTTTCATTGGACGGATTGCTTTAATATTTCCCGGTGTACGACCTAGCATTTGTTTTGCTTCTGTACCTACAGATGCAACACTTTTAGGTCCACCAGCGCGTTCTTGGCGAATAGCAACAACAGAAGGTTCGTTTAATACAATACCTTCTTCTTTTACATAAATTAGGGTATTGGCTGTACCCAAGTCGATCGATAGATCGTTAGAAAAAATACCACGGAGTTTTTTAAACATGAGGCTGGATGACCTTTGAAATACGTTCTTATATTAGCTGCCTCACTTTAACATGCTCAACTATATGAGCAATATAAAGCGCAGCGCCTTTGTGAATTTGTGAAAAAAGGAAGCAAAGCTTCCTTAATTGAGTTTATCGTTCGCGAACTAAGCGAAAACCAATGTAGTTAGATCTAAAATCAGGCGCTAAAATTAAACGCGTAGATGCACGAGCAAGGCTTGGTGCAAAATTCCACGCTCCGCCTCTTACTGCTACATCAGACTCACCTGATTCTTTATCGGTCCATTCCCATACATTGCCTACGGTATCGTATAATCCAAATGCATTTGGAGAAAAAGAACCTACTGGTGATGCACGTCTATTTGACCATTCACTACCACACCAACCACAGTTAGCTAGGTTTTTACCAATTTCGTTACCCCAAGGGTATTCTGTTTCGGTTCCTGCACGTGCTGCGTATTCCCACTCAACTTCGTTAGGTAAACGAAATTGCTGCCCTGTTTGACCCGATAACCACTCAGCGTAAGCTTTTGCATCGTTATAAGTTAAACATACAGCAGGAAAGTCACTGCCTTGCTCAAAACCAGGATTACGCCAATTTAAATTTGCTTCCCATACTGGTTCGCCGTTTAAATAATACGCACACCCTTTATTTTTTTCCGCTTGAGTTTTATAACCTGTATTTGCTACAAATTTTTCGTAGGCACCTACGGTTACTTCTTTACTTTGCATAGCGAAAGAATTTGCTATTACTTTTTCAATTACTGGACGTTCATTAGCTAAACCATTGCCATTGATATCGCCCATTTTAAATTTGCCTGCAGGAATAACGACAACCGGCGTTTCAACGTTTGCATTTAATACATTAACGTTTTCACTAACCTGGCGTGTTGTTACTTCTGGTTGCTCTCGAGTATAGGTCGGTGCAGCAATCGACTTAGGCTTTTTTACCAAATTTGCATTAATTGTTTGTGCTTTATTCAAATCAACACGAACTTGATAAGGCTTATAGCCAAGTTTACGTATTTCAATGTTGTGAATACCCGGCGGTAAACGTGTGATCAAGCGTGTTGAGCCAAAGCTTACACCATCGATAAACACTTCATCGTCGTATACGTTTGATCGTAATGTCAGCTCTATTGATTGATCCTTCTTCTTATTAAGGATAGAAGGGTAATCTTCTTTCACCGATGCAGGTTTAACTGAATAATCACGTACTGGCTGCTTTTCTAAACGAGAAACCGACACCGTGTTGCTATTATCCGCGCTATTACTGAATGTTAACTGACTATCAGTAAATGTATTGTTATACGCGGGTTGATAAGCAGCAGTAAGTGGCGTGCCGTACTCAGAACAATAACGGTTATCAATGCTTAATAAGCTACATAAACGGCTACTGTTTACTTCGCCGCGCATGGTTACGCTTAAGTTAACGTTGTAGTTACCTTGGCCGCTAAATGCACTGTTAACTACATGGCTACTTAATATTTGTACTTGAGCGCCCGCCAAATTACGTTTTGGCTCAACAATGCGCTCTTCTGTTAGATTTGCAAATATTTGATCTACAAAGCGTTTAGTTGCTTTTTGTAAACCCATTTGCTGACCGCGTTGCTCACATGCTGCTAGAGTTTCTGTTCGCTTACAGTTAATCGTATGGTTAACTTCAAGCGTGCCTTCACGTGTAAACTCGTTACGTAAACGCTCTACTCTGGCTGTAGTTAACTGCTCTTTTAAACTTTCTAAAGTATTTAAAAGCGTATGCTTAGCAACACGAATTTGCTCTATATCTTTACGGTGGGATGCAATTGCCGCCAACTGCATAGAAATATCATCTTTATTTTGCTTATGATCAATCACCGCTTTTTGATAGCGTGATTGAGCCGCACTAATATTAATAGTGGGATCGTCAATTAAACGACGGTACATTTCGTTCATCGCATCGAGCGCTTGGTTTTTTTCTTTATCTAGCTCTGTAGAACGAGAACGAAGTAGCTCTAGTTGATTTTGTAACTGACTTTCTTCTTTAAGATGTTTTTCAAGTATTCTTGTCGAGTTATCGTATTCTGTCTGTTTAACACTAATCTCTGACTCAATTCCAGTTACTGTAGCTGTGTCTTGTGCAAATGCACTACTAGCTAACAAACTAGCTGAAATTAACAGAGATAAAGGAGTAATTCGCATATATTCCAGTCCCAAAAAGCGGCAATTATTTGGTCGTTATTATTTTTTATAATTAAAGCCTTATGCTATGTACTTGCAGCACAAAACACAAGCTTTGTTCAATTATTATCTTAGTTTACAACTATTCGCGTGTTTCACGCCAGTAAATAACCCGATCATTTCCTCGAAAGCGTCCAAATTGTAAAATAGTACGAGGATCAAGCTGTGTTTCATCCCCCTGCCAATCCCACTTTAACCAATCATAAGTATTATATTCTAAGGTAAATTCACCCAAACCATTTGGCTGTGCACAAATACCATTGTTTGCCGGATACACTCCCGCCTCTAACTGGCCAGATACACCCGTTCCATATTCATAGGCTAACTGCGGGCTGTTAGGTGATATTTGAGTGATTTGGGTATGATCAAATACACTACAGTTATCTTCTGCGTTATTTACAAATCCACTGCCGTTGTAATACTGAGCCTGCATAGGAATAAGTAAAGGGTCGAGATCGGAGCCTGCGTTATTACCAAGGACTAAGCGTCCAAATTTAAACTCTATTGGTAATGTATTTAGTCGTACGCTATTACAGCCACCCGAGCATGCTGCTTGTGTATTAGGTTTATCATTTGCATCAATGAGCGTTGCTCCTTCTATGTTAGAAAGCGTTGCCATTAAACTGACCATAGCGAACGGTCCGTCTGCTTGCCCTACACCTAATCTTTGAAGTGTGGTGTTTATTTGACTCATTTGCCATTGGCCGTCGCTTATATCTCCCCAGTTATTATTCCCTAGGTTTACTAAGCGGCTAGCAAAATTAGTTGCAGGTACATAGTTAGCTACTTCATTATTTTCGGCATTAATGGCTACACTGGACTTATCAAAGCCCTCTTTATAATTAGCCATTAGCTCACCATTTTGATTTTGTGCTTGTACTGTAAAGCCAAGTTCAAAAGGTTGATCAAGGTAAGTTAAATTACTGCCGTATTGCGTGCATTGCGCGGCGGCTTGAACCCCCACTACCTGAAACTGCGAAGGTGCAAAACGACCAACGTTATATAGTTCACCTTTTACATCTCCCGCACCAAAATAATCGGCATCTTGCAGACCTACTGTTAAATCAATGATGCCAACTTGGTCGTAATTATATTGCGATATAGATTCACTCAAACTACCAGTGTCACTAAAGGCAACAGTACTCATCGCTTCAAGCGTACCTTGAATGCCTGGCGTAGGCGCTTTAAGTAATGGCTCTACAAGTGGTTGCTCTGTAATGAAGTGCTTGGCAATGGTGTTATTTGTTATATTGCTGTAGTTATCTGGGTAACCATCGTTGTTAGTGTCTTGCCCTGTTTGCCATTGCACCGCATTCATCTTTAAATCAAATGCTTCGCCAGTTAATCTAAATAAACTTCCATCAGCGTCTGCTGCATAACCATCACTTGCAATTTCTATCGCTAATCCGAATGGCTTTACAACATACTCATTTGAACTACCCGTTAAATTTACTGATAAATTAGTGACTGGGTCTAAAATTAAATTGGTATTTACATTTAAACTCAACATTCCTGCGTCGGGATAATTTATAACAATCGGGGCTTTAGACTCACTATCAAAGTTTAGTATGAACGATTTAGAAGCTTGCTCTACCGCAAAGGTATTATTGTTATTACTAAGTGAAACCGTATCAGAGCAACTTGCACCCGCGCTGCATGTATACGATAAATCTAAGCTTACATCACCACCAGCGGGAAATGCAGCTTCGCATACGCCCGTAGTGGTATTAGTTTTTACCGCCTGGATAGATAACGCTTTTGCATTAAATCCAGTATTTGAAGGCTTTGCTGATAGCTGAGTTGGAATTGTAGTATTTCCATCTGTATCATTATTAAAAATAAATCCAGCATCAGAAAATGTAACTTTACAGCCGCTTAATCCAACATTATTACCTGCAATATAACAACGAAGAGGTGCAGAAGGCTCTGCAGTGTTATATCCAAATGTAACACTGCCTGTGGTGCGTTTAGCAAATTCGACAACCGCTGATCCTGTAAAATTAATATTCTCTCCTGTAACCCAGCTTTGTTGCCCACTATTATCTGGAGAAAGGTTTAAACTAGAGGGTTCCGCAAATAATAAGTCGCAGGCATCATTAGCGCAGGCTGTGAGTGTCATCTCTTTAGCTTCACACGTTAGAGCATTGTTATCGCTTATTGTTAAACGATAATGATCTAGGGTTTGTGGTGTATAAATACCACAAAAACCAGGGATACTTTCAGGTACTGGTAGAGCGTCAAACGTTGAGCTCCCTTCGGTAATAATTTGAGTAGCCGATGTAATTGACCCCTGATACGTTACATTTTGTGCGATTCTGACCTCACCAGTGGCAACAATATAGCCCGCAATATTGGCATCGGCTGCAATAGCAACCGCACCATCCACATAAATAGCCAAGTACGCGCCAGTTTCTACTACTATATTTGTTTTACCTATATTCAAAAATGAAGTTGATAATAGTGAGGTTGTGTCTTTTAAAAAAATACGTGTAGGCGCTGTTACTCTGTACTTTGTTTCCAGCATACTTAACTGCAACTCATCGTAATAATAGTCGCCAGCTAAAGAAGTAGGTACGGGCCCTGTTGAGCTACCATCATTTGTAACCGTTGGCACCTGCGCCGCTTGATTCGGTTCTAAAGAGTTATAACCACCAGCAACACACGCCTGACCATTACACAAAGGAGGGCTCGTCAGCGCTGTAGAAATTAAACTTGTGGTGGTGACAAACTGCGCATTGCCATCTGTTATTTCTACCCCCTGAACTAACTGCACCTCACCATTGTTATAGGTAGAAATAGCGCCAGGGAATAACGTATCACAATCTAAAATATCACCGTTAAATACAAAGGTACTGGTCATGGCGAGTATTGATGCTTCCTCGTTTACGTGACGGCGCTCGTTATCGCCATCACGATCTTCGTCAACAACAAGTCCTAGCCTGTCAGTCCTTAGGTTACAGCTGCGTAGCCACCCGCCATCATCTTCTTGGCGTGAGTTTTTACTCGCTACAACTAACGGAGCCACACTAAAATTATTAGTAAAACTAAAGTAATTACAGCCATTGCTCCAGCCGTCGACTTCAAAGCCTGTGAAAAAAGTTTCCCATGACACCTCAACGCCATTATCGTCAGAAAATATGCGATTACTTCCAGGCTCTACGGCCATATAGGCAACAGTTTCGGTTTTTATAATCCCAAGTGCTGTTTCTGATGCTTCTAAAGCAATATTAACGCCGCTGGCAGATAGAGAATTACTTTCTACTGCAACTGTTAAAAACGGTATTAATGCTTGCGTTGGTGGATTGCTGTCTATGCTATTGAGTGTTTGTAATGAATGAAAAAAGTTTGGCCTTTGAGTAAACGGTTCAGCAAATGTTAAAGACTTATAGCCTTTAGGTGTTAGTGGAGCAAAACCAGACTTAGAGCCATACTGTAATTCGAGTAATAAGTCTGTACTACCCACTTCCATAATTGTCCCATCAGGAAATTGATGCACACCATACTCAACAGCTAAATAGTGCGCCCCCATACTAATATGCCCACCGTCCTCCCCAGAGGGTTCAAGCGGCAGGGCCTCAAAGCTAGTTGTGGTTATATTACGTATTCTTATTATTGCAGGGTTTCCGCCTTGGTTTGTTGAGAGCATAAAAACAGCAGGAGGCGTTATATATTGCTGTTGAAAATTAACTTTTGTCCAAACAGGCGATGTATATGTATCTTGCAGCTCTATATAACGCCCTTCAATTTTTGGAGGCACTGCATTTGCGTAATTGCAAAGTAACACGCAGCTAAAAAATATAGTGACCAATACATTTTTCATCATGGTAAGGTTTTAGCCTCCACACTAAGCGTTCTTTGTGTTTGCCAATAATCTTTTCTGCAGCTACTCCCTGCAGGGCAATCAATTGCGGCGCACGTTGCACTGCTTTGTAAGTAATATATATTCACAAGCCCGTTTGTTGTACTGCTATCTGGTAGGTCTATATATTCATCGCAACTCACCACTACTTTACAGTTAGCTAAATATGCAGTTTGGAAGGTTAAATCAGTAGTAACTGATGTACAGCTTTTAACTGGGCTATTTATTGGAAATAGTTGCGTTAAGCCACTTTCTAATCCACTTTGCGCCGCCATAAAAGCGCGAGCGCCGTAATACTCAATGGTATTTTGTTGAGATGCACCAGAAAGCACTTTAACTAATGCTAATCCTAGTGCTAATAAAGCAACAATAATGACTAAAGAAACTATTATTAAGTTTCCTTTTTGCTTACTGGGTAAGGCTTTTCCGTGAGGATTTTTTTTAAGGTACATTAGGAATATGTACCTCATGGTTAAAGCTCATTACTTCAGTACCGTTAAATTGCATTTGCGCATTCACATTAAGCACAGCGTTTCTTTGTAGAGAGAGTGAATCAAGAGTAAAAAATAAATCGCTCGCTAAATTGTTAGCAATGTAAATACCTAATAAATCACGTTTAACACCACTGCTTATTTGTAAGCTCACGGCATCTAATTGATTAACAGTAAAACCGTAATTGGTATATCTATATAAATACTGCCCTTCAACGCAAAAACTTACAGGTTGAGAGAGTAAATAAAGGCGCTTACTTGGCGACTCTTGGGCAAAGGCTTTGCTAAATTGCCACTCATCAATTGCACTAGTGGTGGAGCTATTAAATGCTGATATTTTTAAACGTTTATTATTATTCTCATCGTATATATCAGAGCTGCTTAACGGGTAAGTTGTTGCCCAATCTCCAGCTTGCGGCTGCGTTAAATTATTAAGTTCAAAATCAACAGCGCTAACATTAAAAGGCGCTACGGTTGGTAAGTAATTTGTATAGTGAGTGGCCGATAAAAACGGCGTAAATTCTAAGCACTGCTGAGCACTACATGCTCCGCTAGTACTGTTATCGCAAGAAAGCCTTAATGAATTTGGTGTAGCGTGGCGAAGTTCTTTACTAAGTCGCGTTATTAAAAAGCGGGCCTGGGCTACAGCTTCTTGACGTTCAACCCCTTGCGAATAAATACTGACTCCGGCACCAATAAACGAAAATGCACTTACGGCTAAAATACCAATAATAACCATCACAAGTAATAGCTCTATAAGGGTAAATGCATTTTGATATTTGGCTCTTTGCATTAGTAATTCCCCTTATAAGCACTAAATCCGTAAACTTCGCCTAAGGGTGATGTTACTTCTATAGTAATACGCTTAAAGGTTGTGCCATCGTTAATGGTCAATTCGTTAAAGTCGCTATCGTACTGGACTGTAATAACTAAGTTAAAGTCATTGTATTGGCTTAACACCTCACCTAGGCTATTAGTAATAGGCTGGTTAGACAGTGCAATATAGTCATCTACATCGTTATAACTGGTTCTGGTTTCTGAGTTATCTACTCCGAAGTCAGCAGGTGCGGTACAAGCCTCAGCACCTATAGATATTTCGCCACACCGCTTAAAAGGAGAGCTTCTGTCGCTGTGTTCATCAAATGATTTACTTTGAATTTCGTTCATTAGTGATTGACCAAATTCAGAGGCTCTTAAAGCCACAATCGGCTCTGCACTTTTTTTGGCTTGTGGGGCAATTAAAGCGGTAATAATGCTCAATGCAATCGCAAACATGACTATGCCAATAATAAGCTCAATTAAAGTAAAACCTTTTACTTTAAGGGCACGCATATATTAGCCCTTCTCCACTTATGCATACACCAGCTAATCCAACATCGATTCGACATTGCGTAGTGCAGGTTTGATTTGATTTGCCTAATGGATCAAAACTAATTTGGGTAAATATATTCGCGTTACTATCTAAAGCACTAAATGTTATATCACTTCTTTGTGTGTCTATTTGCACCACTAAATGATCGGTGTTGTTTACATCAGCGCCACCGTTACATGTATCAGTTGTGGGGGGAGCAATAAGTGTGGAGGTTATATAAAGGGTATGGCAACTTGTTGTTGCTGTGTTTTGCATTGCACGTAGCTGCACTGTCCTAAGTGCATTTAAAGTACGGTCTCGATACGAATAGGCGTCTTCTGTTGAGCTGCCCAGAAATTTAGGAACTGCCGTTACCGACAGTATTCCCAATATCACTAGAGTAATAATTAACTCAATGAGTGTGAAGCCACGCAATCGTTGCTTACTACTGCTTATCATTTATGTAATTAACAGCCCGTAGTAACAAGTGTAATTACTGGAGGAGTTACAACTACAGGGCCTGTCGTTGCAGTAGCTTGCTTATAATCGATACGGCAATCATCTCCTTTTACATAACTGTTAGGGTAAATGATTAAAGTACCATCGGTTGCTGAATCATCTAGATTAAAATCCGCAGAATCATCAGTAGCGAAACTAACATCTAAAAATGCTTCAAATGCAGCAAGGGTTGCTGCTGGGTAACCATAAACTGTATCGACTGCATCCCCTGTATCTACAGTAACTTCAGCCGTTTCCTTTTTGTGATCACTAGCAATAATAGATTTGCCATTCACAATATTCATACCACTGCGAATAGAGCCCTGTAAGCCTTCAAGTGTTGAAGCATTGGCATCACCTTGCAAGTTTAAAAAGCGAGGTGCTGCGGTAACAGCTAAAATGCCTAAAATAACAATTACGATGATCAATTCAACAAGTGTAAAACCTGCTTGTTTATTTATTGGTAAACTTTTTAACGATTGCGTTTTCATAAATAAGCCTCTTTTTAATTACTTAGTTTTTAAATATTTTTACTTTGCCTGTTTTAGCAAAGTATGAAAAACCTGTTAGACCTGATATTTCCCCTGTATTGGTAGGTATACTTTTAACATCAATGGTGTGAGTTAAATAGTAGACGCATTGCGTATTTTCTGCATTGTACCTAACTAAAAAACTTACACTTTTTATTATCGATAATTCATTACTTAACGTACTACTGGGTGCATCTTGTAAAATTATATTTAAAACTTGGCGGCATTTATTCGCACTTATAACTTCTGCACGAGTATCTTTTTTTTCTGTTTCATCGCTTGTTGGTGTACCTAACGTCCCATCAACACCAACTATTACCCCTGCATAGTTAACAAATGTTTTGTTTGACCTGCTGTTTGGCCTACCTTCTAACTCCCATTGTCCTCTAACCATGCCAACAGCTGATGAAAAACTACCTGCTATAGCGTCAACGCTTGCATTATGCGCTTGATTTTTAATACCTATATATTGAGGTATAGCAAAGCTCAAAATGACTGCCAGTAAAATAACAACAATAACTAACTCAAATAACGAGAAACCTTTTGAGAAAGTTATTGTTGTGTTCACTTTAATTCCCTTTGATTGCCGACATCATGTTCCACATAGGCATAAAAATACCCAATGCTAAAATCAGCACCATAATGGCAACAAACACAGTTAAAATAGGTTCTATTTTTGCGGTTAAACTTCGTAAGTCATAATCAACTTCACGCTCATAATAATCAGCAGCTTCTTGAAGTAGCTCATCAACCCGGCCCGTTTCTTCACCTACCGCCACCATCTGTAATACAAGCTGAGAAAACAGCTGAGAACTTTTTGATGCCCTAAGCAAACTATCGCCCTTTTCTATATCTTGGCGCATAGTAATAATCGCTTTTTCCATATAGCTGTTATCTACGGCATGCGCTGTTAGTGATAAACCAGTGGTCATAGGCACACCGGAGCGCAATACCATAGCTAAACTTTGACTGTAGCGCGCAAGCAATGTCCGTTTTAAAATATCCCCAATAAATGGAATTTTTAATTTATATTGATCCCACTTAAAGCGTCCAGGCTCTGTATTTAAATAACGCCTCCAAGCAAAAACAGAACCAATACCCATCACCAATAATAACCACCAGTAGTTAACAAAAAAGCTGCTAGTGCCAATTAATATTTGAGTCATTAATGGCAATTCAGCATCAAATTTTTCGAACATACTGGCAAAGGTAGGAATAACAAAAATATTCAAAATAATCATAGCCGCTACTAGAGCCAAAATAACAAAAGTAGGGTAGCGCATAGCTGCTTTTATACGCTTTCGGGTTTCTTGTTCTTTCTCAAAATAAATAGCGAGTTGATAAAACGCATCTTCTAATCGTCCAGAGCCTTCACCAACCATTACCATTGATACTGTTAAACGGCTAAATACCTCGTTATGTATCGCCATTGCACTGGATAAGTCGCGGCCTTGCTCAAGCTGCTTGGTAACTTCTATTAGTACATTTTTAAATTTTTTATTTTGTGTTGTATCTGCCAACCCAACCATTGCTCGTATAATTGGTATACCTGCTTTTAATAGCGAATACATTTGCCTAGAAAACATAATCATGTCGTCTAGCGTTATTTTTTCGACAAATAAATTATCAAAAATTTTGATGTTATTTTTCGTTTCAACTAAAGAGATTGATATTGGTATAAATTGACGCTTCATTAAACTATCAGCTACGCCAGCTTGGTTACTCGCTTCTAATTGGCCTTTAACCAACATACCTTTGCTGTCTTTCGCTTTGTAGCTATATAGTTGCATCAATATCCCCTACTATTTCTGGGATATATTCAGCCACTTTAAATACTTCATCTAAAGAGGTAATTCCTTGCTTGGCGTAGTTTAATGCCATTGTTGAGAGCGGCGAAAAATTCGCGCTATTTTTAGCGGCTTTTGCAAAACCTTGTGTGTCGTTAACTCGTAATGCATCCATCATTGCATCATCCATTTCGAGCAACTCAAAAATACCTACACGCCCTTTATAACCACTATGGTTACATGCAGTGCAACCTTGCCCCTTAGAAAATTGAGCTTCAGTAACATCTTCGCCTAAATATTTTAGCCAGCTTATTTCTTGATGATCTGGCAAGTACGGTACTCTACAGTCATTACATACTCGCCTTACTAATCGTTGGGCAATAATAGCGCGCAGTGAACTTGCCACTAAGTAAGCCGGTGCCCCCATATCAATTAGCCGCATAGCACTAGTGATTGCATCATTAGTATGTAGCGTTGATAACACAAGATGACCTGTTAAAGCGGCCCTTAACCCAATATCTACGGTTTCTTGGTCCCGCATTTCGCCAACCATTATAATGTCAGGATCTTGCCTTAAAGCGGTCCGTAAAATACTGGCAAAGCTCAGCCCTATTTTATTATTTATTTGTACCTGGTTAATACGACCGATACGATACTCAACAGGATCCTCTACTGTAATAATTTTACTTTCTTGTTGATTCAGCTCACTTAGTGCACCGTATAGTGTGGTTGTTTTACCCGAACCTGTTGGCCCGGTAACTAAAACCATCCCATGTGGACGTTTTATAATGCTGCGCACACGTTTTAATATGTGTACAGGCATACCCGTTTCATCTAATGATAGTAATCCTGCGGATTGGTCAAGCAGGCGCATTACAACTGATTCACCATGCTGAACCGGCATGGTAGATAAACGCACATCAATACTATGGCTGCGCACTTTTATATTAAACCGGCCATCTTGAGGGAGGCGTTTTTCAGATATATCTAATCCCGACATAAGCTTTAAACGTAGCACTAATGCCGATGCTATTTTTACTTGGTTAAGAGTGTGCTCTTGTAATATGCCATCTACACGTTGACGAATGCGAAGCAAACCTTCATCTGGCTCAATGTGAATATCGGATGCACGAACTTGTACAGCATCCTCAAATATTGATTGCAGTAACTTTACAACGGTTGCATCTGATGTCTCATCACCTAAAGAATTTAAATCAAACTCTTCTACGTCTTGATATTCTTCATGAAGTTGTGCTGCAAAGTTGGTAATTTCATCTGTACGGCGATATACGTTGTCAAACGCAGCCATAATTTGGCTTTCTTGAACAACAGCTAAATCTATTCGTTTAGGAGCAAGCATAGTCGCAAGTTGATCAAGGCTCCTTAAATCAGCAGGATCGCTCATCCCGAGCAAAACAGAGTCACCATTATCTTCAATTACTAATGCTCTGTAACGACGCGCATATACTTCAGATAAAAGCTTAGATACATCATGTGATATTTTTCGCTGTGATATATCTAAAAAAGGTACCTGTAATTGCTGCGCTAAAAAGCGTAATAGTTGTGGCTCACTAATAAACTCAAGGGTAATAAGTGTCGAACCTAATTTACGACCTGTCGCTGCTTGAACATTTAATGCTTCACTTAGTTGCGCTTCGGTGATCATGTGTTCATGAACAAGTAAATCGCCTAAGCGCATTTTTAAACTAGGTCTCATACGGCCTCCTTTAGCGCAACTAAACGCTGTAATGCATGCTGAGTCATAGCAGTATTTAATCCACCTAAATCTAGAGCTACTTTGTAAAGTTGTTTAGCATCCAGATATTCTCCCAGTGCATCTTTTGAGGTTGCAAGTGCAAGCCACCACTTGGCTTGACTAGGCTGAAGCTTTGTAAGATGTTTAAAGCTTTCAAGTGCTTTATGGTGCTTACTTGCACTTTGCGCGGCAGTCCCTTGCAGCACCCAAAAATCAAGATTCGCTTGAGGCTCAAATTCATCACTTAAAAGCAGCAATACCCCTTCATACTGTTGTTGCATAATAAGTATTTTGCTTAGCATTACACGCCATTCAAGTACGTGAGGATTTTGGCGAATACCCGCTTGCAAAACCTGCTGTGCAGAATTTATGTCTTGTTGTTTAAAGTAAGTTGCAGCCAGTAAGTTTCGAGCCTCAACATGTAAAGGCGATTGCGCTAAAATCACGTTTAAATCACTTATAGCTTCGTTGTATAAGCCAAACTGTATTGCCTGCTTAGCTGCCGCTAATTGCTCAACCAATAAAGCCTGTGGCGACTTAGCTTCTGCCACGCTTTTAATCATAGTATTTTGAGGCTTAGCTTTAGTAATTGGCGTAATTTTTGGCTTACTCACAGTAACTTCGCTAGCGGCTAACTCTTTATTATTAGCTAGTGCAGAGCTTTGTTTAACCTCGGCAATTACAACCGGCTCAACTACTGGCTGAGAAACCAATAATGTAGCTTCACTCAACTTGGGTTCAGCTAAATCATTCACTTTTGGCTTTATTTGCTCAATTGGCATAACTGCCTTCACAGCTTCTTGCTCAACCAAAGGTTCTGCAGGGCTTTTTTCATATTGGGAGTCAGATAAATTAGAGGTTATAACCGCGACCATTTTTTGCTTTGGTAACACAGCCTCACGTTGGGTCTCTTTTTTGTCGGCGATAGGTAAATACAGGTATGCTAAAAAAATGACACTTAGCATAATAAGTAAAATTACGGCTTTAAATACAATGTTTCTTACATCATATATTGGCTTTACGCTTACACCTTCTTGAATACTTACCTGCTTAGCTTCACGTTGCTCAATATTTTTAAGCATATTATTTATAACGCTCATAACCACTGCCTCCAAACCCATATGGCAGCAACAGCTAAAACACTAAACATTAACGCGCTGTAACTCCAATATTGGCCTGTTCGGTATTTTGCGCAGTCTTCGGTATCTTTTATGGCAAGCTGAATATGGCGATTTGTTATTGTATTTAATCCTTCACCGTACGCTTGTAATAGTGCTTTGTGGCATAAAATATTAACTAATCTAGGAATTCCACGGCTTGCTCTGGCAATCTTAAGCCCCATACTATTATTAAATAAAGGAGGCCTATTAAATCCTGCAACTTGTAAGCGATGATTAATATAATAAACAACCTCAGCGCCAGTCATCGCCCGTAACTTATACGAAAAACTAATACGTTGGCGTAACTGCCTTACTTTATTGTTTGCCAGTTTTTCATCAAGTTCAGGTTGCCCAAATAACACAACTTGAATCAACTTTTCGCTTTCTGTTTCTAAGTTTGTAAATAATCTCAACGCCTCTAGAGTCTCCCAACTCAAGCATTGCGCCTCATCAATCAAAAGCACTACGCGCTCATTATCTTCTTGTAAGTCGAGTAAGTGATGATTTATAAGCTGCCCTAGTGCTTGTTGGTCCAATGCTTTATCTACATCCATACCCAGTTCAATTGCAATCGCCCATCTAAGCTCTTCAGGACTTAAATAAGAGTTAGGTAAATAAGCCACAATGTAATCTGGCTCAAGTTGGTTTAATAACTTTCTACAAAGCAACGTTTTACCTGTCCCAACTTCACCGGTGACTTTAATAAACCCTTCACCCATTTCAATGGCTGTTGTTAGCACTTGCATCGCTTCGTGGTGCGGCTCAAGCGCACAAAAAAATTGTGTGTTAGGGGTTAACGTGAAAGGCATTTCACTTAAATTAAAAAAGCTTAAATACATAGTTAGTTTTCATACCATGTTTTTAAAAGCTGACGGCTTTCACCTTGTTGTTTTTTCCAAGTATCGGGCATAACAACGGTTGGCTTGATTAAGATAATCAGTTCTTTTTTCTCTTGGCGTTTACGAATACTTTTGAATAAATTGCCAAATAGCGGGATATCACCCAGCACCGGTGTTTTAGATTCTTCATCCTGAGTTGACGTTTGCATCAAGCCACCAATAACCACTATTTCGCCACTTTGAGCGCGAATAACGGTATCTGACTCTCGAATGTTGCTTTGCGCTAGAGGTAACTCAAAACGTTGATCGTCTAAAGTAATTACCTTTAGTTGCTCCTCTGTCTCAGTTACTGAAGGGTGAACATGCAAAATGACTGAGCCATACTTATCAATCTGCGGCGTTACATCAAGCGCAATACCAGAAAAGAACGGCGTTAAATCTATCTCAGGCGAGGTAGTTGTAGCAGTACCTGTTACCGTCGTACTTGATACGTTAGTAACAAAATATTCGTCCTGCCCTACTTTTATAACTGCTTTTTGATTGTTTGTAGCCGTAACCCGAGGGTTAGATAACATTTGCACATCGCCTTGGGTTTCTAGCAAATTAATAACCCCGTTAAAGTCACCTTTTTGAATGGTTAGCGATGACGCTCCGCCAATTGCAGCCGAAATACTATTACTAATTGTAGAACCCGCTGTTGTAGCAAACGAAATCCCACCTTCTAAACCACTGGCTATACGCTCCCAGTTAACTCCTTGTTGGTACTCATCTTTTAAAGTTACTTCTATTATTTTTGCTTCTAGAATAACTTGGCGTTGCAGGTTTTCTTGGCTTTGACGTAAAAACTCTTTTAGCTGACTAATTTCACTGGGCAATGCATTTACTGTAACCAAACTAGCTTGTGGGCTTGCAACAACATAGCGCCCATCGCTTGCGCCAATTAAAGACTTAAGGGCTACTTCTAATTCTTGCCAAAAATCATTTTTATTAATTGTTTGGATACGAGAGCCATTTAAATCCAAGCTTTGGTTGTCACCACCAGAGCTACTATTTTGTTGGTTACCACTGCCTGAATTTGAACTACTCGATCCATTGCCACTTTGTGCAAACTGACTAACCCCACCAGCAACAACACTCACTGTAGATTGACCATGACGTTGCATCATCAAGTAGTTTACAGGTATCGTTTCTGTGCGCATTTTGGCTGGTAATACTTGTACAATTCGCCCTTCATTTACAATATCTAAAGGGTACATACGCTTAATAACAGCAATGACTTCGTTAAACGTAACGCTTTTTAGGTTTAAACTAATTGTGCCATTTACTTCTGGGTGTACAGCAACACTAAAAGGAGTATCGTCTGTTAAGCCTGCAAAAAAAGCGCCTATTTCAACATCATTTGCAGCAACATCAAAACGCTTGATAGATAAATCATCACTTATCGTTTGCTCATTATTTATAGATGACAATAAGCTTTGTGTAAGTTCGCTTGGCATTTGTAGAGGCGCAATGGCTTTAGGCTTTGTTGGTTTTTCTACTAACTCTTGCTCTATATGCGTTTTAATCTCTTTACCTGGTTTAAAGCTATGGCAAGCCGTTAAAAACGTAGGCAACAAAAAGAGAACAAGCCACGGGTGAGATAAATTATTTTTTAATTTCATAGTCATATAATTCTAATTTTATTTGTTTATCATCATTTGCTAGCACAACGTGTTTTGAGTTAATGCTTAGCACCCGAAAATCGTCTACAACATCACCCACTCGATAAATATGGCCGGAAATAATAGCCTTAAATGCTGTACTGTTTTTAATAATAGATTGCAATTTAAGTTCTGTACTTTGCTTAGTGGGACTATTGTTACTCACGAACATATTTGGCTGAGTCGGATCGCGAAGTTGCGCAAGCGCACTCGGCGCAATAATGTAAAAAGCCAAAGTACAAATACTATAACGCGATAAATTTTTCATTAGCGCTCACTGTAGCTATATGTAGGACGAGTTCAGCTTGAGGGTACTCTAGTACCTGATAACTAAACTCTTGTATTAATAACTTATTTTGATTGTTTTTTAATGCAGCTAAATATTTTTGTAAGTCGAAATAACTGCCTTGTAAAGTAACCACCATTTGATGCTCAAAAAATAATGTTTGCGTATCATGCTCACCGAGCTTTTCTACATCGATAGCCCGTGCTGGTTTGACATTAAAGCTACTTACTTTCACATCGCTACTATCTACGAGCAAATCTTTTAAAACGGCAGGTACATTTTTAGCAGCAACAAAGCCTTGGCTAAAACTATTAAGTTGATTATTTATTTCGGCTAATTCGTCTCTAGTTTGTGCAATTTGCCCGCGTAAAACCTTAGTGTAGTCGTAGTTTAGTGCTTGATTTAACATGGAAAGTTGCGTGTTTATCTGCTGCAACTCTTGCAGCGTTATATTGTGCTTTGAACGTATATTGGCAACTTCATCTTGCTGTGGAAAAATAACAAACCAGAGACCGAGGTAAATCACTATAAACAGACCAACAAATAAGGTGGAATACTTTTCTCGTTTTTGTAGCGATGCAAACTGCGTTTTATATTTGACCCACAATGGCGAACCTTTGCTTTTATTGTTCGGGCTAATTGCTTCTTGGCTCATGGTCTATCGCCCTCATCACTAAGGTCTGTCGCTACATTAAATTTACTCACACCGTCTTGCGTCGAAAGCTCTAAAACTGAAAACTCTTTATCAATAAAAAATGACGATTGTTTTAAATTACTAAACCAAATAGGTAAAAATTTTGACTGCGATACTTGTCCTTGAAGCGTCACACTTTTCCCTGCAAACTTAATGTGGGTCAACCAAATGTTAGGTTCGTGATACTTTGCCAAATCTTGCATTACCTGAGCGTAATCGGTTGTAGATTGATCTGTGCTTAGCTCTAAATAGGTAAATATTTGCTGCTTATGCAAAACCTCTTGCTGAAGTGTTTTTAGCTCATTAATAAATAGTGCTTTATTTTGCTTCTCTGCCAACTGCTGTTTTACAACTTCTAACTGAGCTTTTCCTTGCTTGAGGTATTCCTTATTTTGTTCTAAATCAAGCTTATTAGAATATGTTTTATAACTATAAAAAGCCCACGTGATTGCAATGATTAATAGCGCACCTAACCACAACGTAATCATTCCCGATAAAGGGACTGGGTCTCGCCGCACTCGAAGGGTTTTATGATAAAAGTTAATCCGGGTTTTCATAGCACAGACTCAGGATCTGTTAATTGATAGGCTGCACCGAGTGCATAATAAAAATTTGGCTCTAATTGCTGCGCTAGTTCTAAGTTAGGCTCAAAATCTACAACCTTTACTTGTAAAAACTCTGCAAGGCCAGCTCTAAGAGTTAATGACGATAAATCGTCGCACTGTAACTGAATGCTGCGAATTGGTGGTTGCTTGAGCTGGCTTTCAAAAAAGTCCATCGAACGCTGAATTTCTAACCCTAACGCATCTACTAACTCTTGGTTTTGATCTTTATCAGCAATACCTAAAAAACCGTTTAATCGCCTAGCTAAAACTAATTGCCCATCACGAATAATTAAGATTCGAGGCTCATGACTAGCATGCTGCACAATCAGCATGTGTGCCTCTTTATGCGTACCAAACAAGGTGACTAACACCATCTCCTCAGAGGTCATTGCACGTAAAACGGGCTTGGTCTGTCCAAAGCTGTCTATAAACGGAAGCAGCTGCAGCTTATTAGTAATAAATACATTCATTTTGCTGCTTTGCATTGTGAGTGTTATTGGGTAATCAATAAAATCAGCCACAATATTTTCAGGGGCTATATCAACTAAATCTTTTGTAGTCCAAGGGAGTGACTGAATTATTTCTTCATCGCTGAGATTTGGTTTATCCATTTGCACTATTTGATAAAAATAGTGCGGTATAACTAAATTAACGGCACAAATATCAGTAGAAACCTCATTTGTACAAGCAACAATTGCAGCGGTATAATCAGTTTGCTCAGACACATTAACACTGTGAGAACTGTGAACCATCCATTGGTCGCTTTGTTTTTTTAAACATACTGCGTTAACAGTATCTGCGTAAGTTGCAACACCAATAGCTGTATTTGGATCTAAACTACGATTTAACCACGAAAACAGCTTTTCTTTCATATAGCTACTAATGTTAATTATGTATGAAATAAGTGTCGTACATTTTAACTACTTTGCCAAATTGAAAACCAACAAAATGCATGAAACATTCAAAATAGATGAAAATAACCAAATACAACAAATAGATAGCTCGTTTCTAAAAAAGAGAAATATTTATTTAGGTATAAAACGTGATGATTTGCTTCATCCGTTAATAAGTGGCAATAAATGGCGTAAATTAAAATATAATTTAGCGTACATGCAAAAGATAAATAAGACAGAACTTCTGACTTTTGGTGGTGCATTTTCAAACCATATTCACGCCTGCGCAGCTGCGGGAAAAGAATTTAATATAAAAACTCACGCGATTATCCGCGGACCAGAACTTGATAACAACAATCCAACAATTCAGTTTGCAAAACATTGTGGTATGAACCTACATGTTGTTAATCGTATAGAATATCGAAAACGTCACGACACCGAATACCTTAATGCTCTGCAAGAGCGTTTTCCAAACGCTTATATCATCCCTGAAGGTGGTACAAATGAACATGCTTTATTAGGGTGTCAAGAGTTAGTACAAAGCTTACCCGAACATAGCTACTTAGTTTGTCCTACAGGTAGTGGTGGCACGCTTGCTGGACTAATAGAAGGCAGTGCTTCAACAACACAAGTTATTGGTATAGCGGTATTAAAACAAGCTGAATATTTAAATGAAGAAATAAAAAAGCTGAGCGCTAAAGCTAATAACCAAACTAACTGGCAATTACTCACAGAGTTTCATGATGGGGGTTATGGTAAGTTTTCACCTGAGTTATGGCAGTTTTGCCAAGATATGGGCCGCACTTATAATCTGCCACTTGAGCCTATTTATAGCGGAAAAATGATGTATGCATTGTGGCAGCTTATTGAGCAAGATTATTTCCCATCTGGGAGTAAAATTATTGCTGTTCATACCGGCGGGCTTCAAGGATTAAATGGGCTTAAATATAGAGGGTTAATCTAGACCTTAATTAAATACCGCTTGCGTAAACTCTTGAAGCGGCTCTGAAAAGTAAAAACCTTGAGCTCCTACCACTCCCAATTTGGTAAGCGTAAGTAGCTCTTTTTGAGTCTCTACGCCCACCGCGTATACGGGTAGATTTAAAAGACTAGCGGCTTCGACTATCTTTTTTATTTTATTTTGATTTTGAATTTTTTCATTTAATAAATGAACCAGTTCGTATGATAACTTAAGCCCACATACTTGGTTATAATCAACTAGCATGGCTACTTTCTCACTGCTTTTTACATTATCAATCACAATATGTGAATGCCCTTTTTTAATAACATTAAGTGCATTAGTTATCGACTCTCTATGAGTAAAAAATTCTGCCTCACTTATTTCAAATTGTAATTTAGTATTTAACTTAAGCTCTGCCATTTGACTGGCTAACCACTCCCAAAATACAGTATTAAACCAATTTTTAGGGTGTAAATTTACACTAACTGTTAAAGCCGAAGACTCACTGAGCATTAGCTTTTTGACTTGTGTTATTACAGCTTTATCTAATATTAAAGCGTCTTGATCACTATAAACCTGTTTAATAAAATAACGAGCGGCCAGTAAACCAAGTTGGCTATGCCTCACCCGAATAAGAGCTTCATGCTGCAGGATATCTCCACTAGAGAGTTCAAATACAGGCTGAAAGAATAATATAAACTTATTCTTTTTAATGTTTTCTATAACCTGCTTGCTAGAGAGGTGTTTTTCTTGGCAGTGATTTAACGTTAGACGGTGGCAATGCTGCAATAGGCTGCTTTGTGATAGCGCGAGTGCTGATTTTGCTAACTTATAAACCGCCACTTGATCAGCGCCTAATTGATAATCACACGCACCTATTTTAATATTTTTATGAGTAATATTTTTTTGATGATTTTGACATATTAAAAACACATTTTTATGAAGCTTTTCAACGTAGCTATTCAACTCGCTAATAGAAATGTTTGGTAAGGTAACCGCTAAGTAATTAGAGTTTAGTATTTTTACCGACACATCTTTAAGTTCGGCTAATTTTTTAGTAATTAAGACTTTAAAATTGGCTTCTATATCCGTTTTTTTATCAAAGCTACAATTACACTCAATAAGTAAAAATAAGTTATGTGATGCAGTATTAACTCCATACAAAGAACTTAAATCACATTTTTTTGCCTGTTCGATTAGTTGAGTATTTTTATGCCTTTGTTGAATAATTTTAGTCGGCTGTATAACTGTATTTTTAAGCATTACTTTACGGTTTACTTTTAACAGGCTCCACCAGCGATAAGACCAATTAGCAGCGCCTAGTATAATCAGATTTAAAAATATAAATAAGTAGCTTTGTGTTACCCACACTGGATAGTGATAAAGGCTCAAACTTAACGTTTTAAAAGTAAAAACTTCTCGTTCTAAATTTACTAAGTTCCTAAAGTGATCTGAAGAATTTTGCACCTCTAACTTAAAGCCTTCATTTTTAGCTAATGCGACCAACACTTCATTATTTATAGAGGGAGATAAATTTAATTCATAAATGCGTTTAACAAACTGCTGCCCAGAAACATGTGCTTTTTGATGTAATGTATCATTTAAAATGAAATTAAAACTAATAAGTATCATCAAAAACAAAACAAAAGAGATACCTTTGAAGTACTTTAAAAGCCAGAGTTTACTCTTTTGCATAGCCTGCCACTCGTTATATTAATAACTAAAGTGTTGTTCAATATCTATAGAAGCACAAGGCTGCAAACTAAGTTTAAACGTTTATTAATAGCACTAAACAAAAAACACTCAGATAAACGAGAGCTTACAAAAATAAACAGCTATGCCCTTTATTCTGTAAATAGATGAAAGCCATCGACAGATCATTTTAAAAAAGTATGCCAGCAGAGATTATGCTGCATACCGCCTTAATTAAACCAATGGCGTGTTTTATTTGCAAAGTATACCAAGCTTAGCATTACGGGGACTTCTACCAACACCCCCACCACAGTGGCAAGTGCAGCCCCAGAATCTAAACCAAATAATGAAATAGCAACCGCAACAGCTAGCTCAAAAAAGTTTGAAGTGGCAATCATGCATGCAGGCGCCGCTATGTTATGTGCAAGCCCCATTTTTTTAGCTGCAATATAAGCAATCGCAAAAATACCGTAAGTTTGAATTAAAAGCGGGATTGCAATAAGAACTATTGCCTCTGGTTTTTCTATTAATGTATGCGATTGGAAACCAAACAATAGCGCTACTGTCGCGAGTAAGCCAATAATAGAATAAGGTTTCATTACCTTTAAAAAGTTATTTAAACACGTATGGTCATCTTCTTTATCAAGCTTTTTACGGGTAACAGCACCGGCTATCAGTGGGATAAGTACATACAATACCACCGATAATAACAGTGTATCCCAAGGTACATTAATATCAGTCACACCAAGTAATAGCCCTGCAATAGGTGCGAAGGCAAAAATCATAATTATGTCATTTATTGATACCTGCACTAAGGTGTAATTAGCATCGCCTTTTGTCAATTGACTCCACACAAACACCATAGCGGTACAAGGCGCAACACCCAACAAAATCATACCAGCTATATATTCTGTAGCTGTTTGTGGGTCAACAAAATCGGCAAAAATACCTTTGAAAAATAACCAGCCTAGTAGCGCCATAGTAAAGGGCTTTATAAGCCAATTGATAACGATAGTAAGCACTAACCCTTTTGGTTTTTTACCTACATCTTTAATTGATGAAAAATCAATTTGCACCATCATTGGGTAAATCATCAACCAAATAAGTACTGCGATTACAATATTTACATGGGCATATTCAAAACCAGCAATTAAGCTAAATGCACTTGGCATTATATAACCAGCTACAATACCAACAGTAATAGCTAAGGCTACCCACACAGAAAGATAACGTTCAAATAATCCCATTGTTCTATCCTAAATAGAGCTTTGATTAACGCGTTGGCTAAGTTCTTCTGCAGATTCCACACGTTCAGAATAACGATCTACAAAGTAATCTTTTTGATCTCGTAATAACAAAGTAAATTTTATCAACTCCTCCATAACATCAACAATCCGATTATAAAGTGGAGAGGGTTTCATGCGCCCATTCTCTTCAAATTCTAAATGAGCTTGTGGCACTGAGGACTGATTTGGTATTGTTACCATACGCATCCAACGCCCCAATACACGCAGCTGATTCACTACATTAAATGATTGCGAACCACCACAAACTTGCAGCACTGCGAGTGTTTTACCTTGCGTTGGCCTTACACCACCTAAATTAAGTGGTATCCAATCAATTTGGTTTTTGAATATACTCGTCATTGAGCCATGACGTTCTGGAGAGCACCATACTTGCCCTTCTGACCAAAGCATTAAATCTCGTAACTCTTGTACTTTAGGGTGTGATTCATCTTCACTATCTGTTTGAGGTAAACCTTCAGGATTAAAAATTTTAACCTCAGCACCAAAATACGTTAATAAACGTGCACTCTCCTCTATTATCAACTTACTATAAGAACGCGCTCTTAATGATCCATATAACAATAAAATTTTAGGTTTGTGCTCAGAAAAACTAACGTTAAAATTTTTAGTATGTGGAACAACGCTGTGTGTTTTATTTGTATTTGGTAACCCATTAACTTCTGACATTTATAACTCAACCTTTATCAAGTTAATATACGAAAAATCGAATATATGAAATTTCACATACATACACACGTGAGTCAAATTCTATTTTATAAATTTTTTTGAGTTATTAACAAATCGGCTCAAGCCAATGGAAGGGATTGCGGTAGGTATTTGATAAAAATATTAAATTATATGTATAGCGCAACTATTTATTTAAACAGCGAATTATAGTTTCACGTAGTTTTTGTGTTTTAATGGGTTTTGCAACATGAGCATTCATGCCAATGGATAAGTATCGTGTAATATCATCTTTCATAACATTAGCTGTTAAGGCAATTATTGGAATATTTGCGATAGTTTCATCACTATCATTACGAATAATTTGAGTCGCCTCAACACCGTCCATGATAGGCATATGAATATCCATTAAAATTATATCAAACGGCTCTAATTTTACTGTTTGGATGCACTCTAATCCATTATCAACTAAGTAAACCTGAGCGCCGCTATTTTCTAGTATGTTGGTAACTATGAGTCGATTGATTGAATTATCTTCCACAACTAATACTTTAATACCCGCCAGCGACTGTTCACTCACAGTATTTACTTTAGGCACTTCATTAAAAGAACCGACTACTCTACTTTTAACCTCCTCATACAAGACACTCGAATAAACAGGTTTTTGCAAAATTGTGTTTATATTTATTTTGTTAGCCACATCATTAAGTAAAACCTCATGATCCCTTGTAAGTACAATTATATTATTGCAAAGCTGGGGATTAATATTATAAATACGCGTTAAAAATGTTTCACTACTCATCGCTGGCATTATCCAATCGACAATAATGACTTTAAATTTTTCTTTATTCTGTTCAATAATATCAATAGCTTGCTTAGCAGACGAGCACGCAGTACATGCTAGACCCATAGCTGTAAGCTGATTTTCAATTACTTTAAGGTCCTCTTCATTATCATCTATAATTAATACATCAAACGGATCAGTAAAGATTAGGTTAGGCGTATCATCAATCAACGCTTGGTTGTTCAATTTAACTTCCACCGAAGCTACAAACTCACTACCCACACCTTGAGTGCTGTGTACTGTTATATCACCACCCATCAATTGGCATAAACGCTTACTAATTGTTAAACCTAACCCTGTACCACCAAACTTCCTAGTTGTAGAACTATCTGCCTGAGTAAATGATTCAAATAAATTGCTAAGATTATCCTCAGCGATGCCAATACCTGAGTCTTTAACTGTAAAATATAAGCAAACACTTTGCGGATCGTCTAATAACTTTCTTGACTCAATTAAAACCGATACAGTGCCGTGAGGGGTGAATTTAATTGCGTTAGAGCATAAATTTAACAGCACCTGATTTATTCGCACTACATCGCCGATTAAGTCCAGTTTAACTGCCTCATCAATGACAATATCAAATGTGACCCCTTTACTTTGGGCCAATTCATTGAAGGTTGCTTTGATATAATCAACAATCGAATTTACAGAAAAGGGAAATTCTTCAAGGTTAATGTTTCCAGACTCAATTTTTGAAAAGTCTAAAATATCGTTAATAACCACCAGGAGTTGATCTGAGGAATATTTAATTTTATCTAAATAATGCTCATACTCACCAGGTAAACCTTTTTCGAGCAAAATATTAGTCAAACCAATAATTCCACTCATAGGGGTTCTAATTTCATGACTCATATTTGCTAAAAACTCAGACTTAGCGGATGTCAGATGCTCTGCTTCCTCCTTGGCGTGCAAAAGCTCTTCAGTGCGCTCTTTAACGCGCGACTCTAATCTTTGCTTTTCTTCATCAAGCTCTTTTAAAAGTTGAATACGGCGTTGGTTTAAAAACAAAACAAAAACTAAAAAACTGCTAAGAATAAAAATAATTGCAGTAGCGCTGTAAATTAATATTTTATTTTTCTCAAAGTAAGTTGGCTCGTAATAAGAGATAATTGACTCTTCTGGCAAGCTCTGCGGAGCAATATTAAACTTACTTAATTGTCGCCAATCATATGAGTATGTACTAAGCCCTTCACCACTAATTTCATTTAACGCTTTGTTTTCATTATAAAAAACTATTGAATCGGCAATGCGTTTACCTATTTTTTCACCCGACAGAACATACCCACCAACAACACCCGAGCCTAATAGTACTTCCCAATAGCTAAACACTGGCGCCGGACTTTCTTCAGTTAATCGCTCTACTAGCTGATAAGGGCTAAGTGATTTATTATCGTAACGCCTAAAAATGGGGGTAAATAAAATAATTGAATCTGCTGGGGCATTTCTTACTCTGGTGAGTAATTCTGGTAATGGAAGATCAAACCACTTTTCTACATTTAAATACGAAAAATCACGGTTAATAACCGAAAATAGTCCTCGATGAAAGCTCATACCAATATCGTTTTTTGTATCTAAAATCACGATCAATTTTTTAGGCTTCATTAAATTAACAGCATTTGCTGTTGCTTGCGCATAATCTAATTTAGCTTGGATCACAGCTCCGCTGGTCTTTTTTGGTAGATTAAACTGGGCGCCTGGCTCTAAGTATATTCGTGGAGCATTTATAAAAAAATCATCTAATTGAGATAGTAACGTCGCTGCAGATGGCGACTGAGTAACGATGATATCGATGTGCTTATTTTTATATTTTTGTTTGAGGTAGTCTTTCATTAACTGTTTTTGATTAACTTCATCAAAGCGATTTACATCCATATTTTCGACAAATAGTTCATAACTAAAAGAACGTTTTGTAAGCTCTGTACGCAGCCCAAGCTCAACACTTTTATACCAAGGCATATCTTGATTTGTTGAATTTATAAATAAAATATGAGTAACATTTGAAGGAGTTTGAGCGTGTGAACTAGGGCTCAAGAATTGAAAAACAAGAAATAAAAATAAGATATTAGTTTTCATGTTTCTCATTGTGTAATCAGGGGAAAGTAGTTTAATGGTAAGTGTTAACGATATATATATCAATTAAATACAAGATAAAATTTACTGTAATTTAACATTACCAACAATACTATTTCACTTTACAGCCTAATGAGGTCTTATATTGATAGTTTTTTGATTATCATCACAGCGCAATACGCATAAAAAACCCAGTACGAATACTGGGTTTAGAGTAAAAAGTGTAAAGAATCTAATTATCTTTACACTGTAAAAGTTGGAAAACTAGAACGGGATATCGTCATCAAAATCAATGGTTGGTTCCATTGGGTTTGATGCACCACCTTGCGGAGCACTTTGTGGTTTAGGAGCGAAACCACCTTGCTGCTGCGGTGCACTATTTTGTTGTGGTGCAAAGCCGCCTTGCGGTTGTTGGTATTGATTATTTTGTTGTGGTGCTGGCGCTGACTGAGGTTGCGCTGCAGGTGCTGCTTGCTGTTGTGGAGCATAACCACCTTGTTGCTGGTTATTTTGGCCTTGATTATTTTGGCCGTAACCACCGCTTTGTTGAGCACTTTGCGCTTGATTACCTTGGTAACCACCACCTTGTTGCCCACCTTGTGATTGATTACCTTGGTAACCACCACTTTGTTGATCGCCACCACGTGCGCCCAACATTTGCATTTGACCAGTAAAGCCATCTACGACTATTTCTGTAGTGTACTTTTCTTGGCCTTGTTGATCGGTCCACTTACGTGTTTGAAGTTTACCTTCAACATAAATTTGTGAACCTTTACGACAATATTCACCAACAATTTCAGCTAACTTGCCAAAAAATACAACACGGTGCCACTCAGTTTTATCAACCATTTGGCCAGTGTTCTTATCTTTATAGCTATCCGAAGTTGCTAGGGTAATATTTGCTACACCGTTGCCGTTAGGCATATAACGAACTTCAGGATCTTGCCCTAAATTACCAACCAAAATTACTTTGTTCACACCGCGTGCCATGGAACCATCTCCTATAAATGTTAGATTAAACCAGCGACTTTACGCGCTTGGTCTAGGTCAAATTCTTTATCATTAATCTTTAAATAGCTGCGACTTTCATCGCGAACCACAGTTGCTTCTATTACACCTGGTAAAGCAACTAACTGAGAAGCAAGTACTTGAGCATGCTCTTCAGAATCTAATTTGGTCATTAAACTAATAACTTTACTTTTGGGTGGGACTTGCATTTTCCACGCAATAATAAGCCATATTAACCCAACAAGTGCCGCTGCCGCAAACACAGCTTGCGTCGTTGTAGTTTGTGCTACATAGCCACCTAACATACCGCCCAAAAAGGCGCCTAAAAACTGACTAGATGAGTAGCCACCCATTGCTGAACCTTTTTGGCTTGCAGGTGCTATTCGCGATACAAGCGCAGGCATAGTGGCTTCTAAAAAGTTAAACGCCACAAAATAAAGCAGCATACACACTGCAATGCCTACTACACTATTAACCCATACCGACATTGCTAACATACTAATAGTTAACAAGGCTACTGAGCCAATGAACGCTTGTTTTTCTTTCTCTTTTTTAATGGCCACAATCATTATTGGTACCATTAATAAAAAGGCTAAAAATAGCACTGGAATATACAAATACCAGTGATGGTCGGCAACCAAGCCATCTTTAATTAATTGACTCGGCAGTACCACAAAAATTGTGGTTAGCGTTAAATGCAATAACAGTACACCTGCATTTAATCGTGCTAACTGAGGGTGTTTAATTAATTTTTTAATGTCGCTAAAGCTTGCTAATGTATCGCCTTTGGGCGCTTTACTTACCGCCTTTGGCACTAACATGGTTACTATAAATATACCAAAGACAGCTAAAATAGCAGTCAACCAAAATACACCAGCAATACCCCACGAAGCGGCGACAATTGGCCCAAGTAACATAGCAAAAGCAAAGCTCATGCCTATGCTCATACCAATAACGGCCATTACTTTTGGCCGTTGCTCATCACGGCTTAAATCTGAAGCAAACGCGAGTAGCGCACTGGCTATTGCGCCCATACCTTGTAAAGCACGGCCTACAGTAACCATTTGGATAGAGTCAGCTAATGCAGCAACTACAGAGCCAATAGCAAATACAACTAAGCCACCAACAATAACCTTTTTACGACCAATCTTATCGGATAATCGACCCATAGGTATTTGTAATACAGCTTGCGTTAAACCATACGCACCAATGGCAAAACCAATCCAAATAGGCGAAAAACCTTCAAGCGATTGTCCATAAATAGCCAATACAGGCATCAGCATAAACAAGCCGAGCATTCTAAATGCAAACACACTCGCCAGTGATACAGCGGCGCGTTTTTCTCGTGAATTAAGTGAAGATGCGGTCATTATCTGCGTGATCTTACTCTATGAAAAATTGAGGTTGGGATTCTACCATAAGCTTGGCAATAATTAATCGCCTATAAGTAAGGATTTTTCATTGATCAAGGATTAATATTGCTTCGTATTATGCGATACTGAGTAAATAATTTTGGTAATAAACGAGATAGCATGGAAAACATTGAAGTCCGAGGCGCCCGAACGCACAATTTAAAAGACATCAGCCTAACCATCCCACGTGATAAATTAATAGTTATTACGGGTCTATCTGGTTCGGGGAAGTCATCACTTGCATTTGATACGCTTTATGCAGAAGGACAACGCCGATATGTTGAATCACTCTCTGCGTACGCAAGACAATTTTTATCGCTCATGGAAAAGCCTGATGTGGATCACATCGAAGGCCTCTCTCCTGCCATTTCTATTGAGCAAAAGTCAACGTCTCATAACCCGCGTTCAACCGTAGGTACTATTACCGAAATTTACGACTATTTACGACTTATGTTTGCCCGCGTTGGCGAACCACGATGTCCTACACATGATTTACCACTTGCTGCGCAAACCGTTAGCCAAATGGTAGATACTGTTTTGGCTCTACCTGAGGGCAGTAAATTAATGCTGCTTGCGCCAATAGTAAAAGAGCGTAAAGGTGAGCATGTTAAGTTATTAGAACAGCTATCTAGCCAAGGTTACATTCGCGCCCGTATAGACGGTGAAGTATGTGACTTATCTGATCCTCCAACGCTTGAGCTTCATAAAAAACATACAATAGAAGTTGTTGTAGACAGATTTAAAGTAAAAGATGGCTTACAACAACGCTTAGCAGAATCGTTCGAAACTGCACTTGAAATGTCTAATGGTGTTGCACATGTAGCATATATGGACGATAGCAGCGCTGAAGAGATTCTATTTTCAGCAAATTTTGCCTGCCCTACTTGTGGCTATGCAATGACTGAACTTGAGCCGCGCTTGTTTTCGTTTAATAACCCAGCTGGTGCTTGCCAAACCTGCGATGGCTTAGGTATACGTCAATATTTTGATCCTAATCGCGTAGTGCATAACCCAGAGTTAAGCCTTGCTGGCGGTGCAATTAAAGGCTGGGATAAACGCAGCTTTTATTACTATCAAATGCTGCAAGCGGTTGCAGATCATTACAATTTTGATTTAGATGTGCCTTATCAAGATTTAGACAGCGACTCGAAAAAAATTATATTAGACGGCTCTGGTAGCACTAAAATTGCGTTTAATTACCGTAACGACCGTGGCGATTTAATTACGCGTAACCATGAGTTTGAAGGCGTTTTAAATAACATGAATCGGCGCTACCGTGAGACCGAGTCAAACTCTGTACGCGAAGAGCTTGCTAAATACCAAACAAGCCAAGCGTGTCCTAGCTGTCATGGCTCGCGCTTACGCGAAGAATCTCGAAATGTATTTATTGGACAAACCAACTTACCTGCAATCACATGCATGAGTATTGGTGAAGCCATGGAATTTTTTGAAGGTTTAGAGTTAACCGGACAAAAAGGCCAAATAGCTGAAAAAATATTAAAAGAAATTCGCGACCGCTTATCGTTTTTAATTAACGTTGGCCTAAATTATTTATCACTTGAACGTAGCGCCGATACATTATCAGGTGGTGAGGCTCAACGTATCCGCTTAGCCAGTCAAATTGGTGCCGGTCTTGTAGGTGTAATGTACGTACTAGATGAGCCATCAATTGGGCTACATCAACGCGATAACGACCGCTTACTACAAACACTAATCCATTTACGCGACTTAGGTAACACCGTTATTGTGGTAGAGCACGATGAAGATGCTATTCGTGCTGCTGATCATATTATTGATATTGGTCCAGGTGCGGGGGTTCATGGTGGGCATATTATTGCTCAAGGTACGCGCGACGATATTTTAGCAAGCAAAGAGTCTGTTACGGGCCAATTTTTATCAGGCGTTCGTAGAATAGAAATACCAAAAGAGCGTCACCCAACGAACGACAAATGGCTAGAGCTATTTGGCGCAACGGGTAATAACCTTAAAAATGTGGATTTAAAAATTCCATTTGGTTTAATGACCTGTGTGACTGGTGTATCGGGCTCAGGTAAATCAACGCTAATAAACGATACTTTATTTAAACTAGCTCATACAGAGCTAAATGGCGCAACCACTGCCGAAGCGGCACCGTATAAATCAATTAGCGGTTTAGATCATTTTGATAAAGTGATCGATATTGATCAAAGCCCAATTGGTCGTACTCCTCGTTCAAATCCGGCAACCTACACAGGTATATTTACCGGCATTCGTGAGTTATTTGCAGGCACACAAGAAGCGCGTTCACGTGGCTACAAAGTAGGTCGCTTTAGCTTTAACGTTAAAGGCGGACGCTGTGAAGCGTGCCAAGGTGATGGCTTAATTAAAGTTGAAATGCACTTTTTACCTGATGTGTATGTACCGTGTGATGTGTGTAAGAGCAAACGCTATAACCGTGAAACGCTCGAAGTACAATACAAAGGTAAAAACATACACCAAGTACTTGAGATGACTGTTGAAGACGCTCATGATTACTTTGATAAAATACCGGCTATTGCGCGTAAACTTAAAACGCTGATGGACGTTGGTTTATCGTATGTCCGCTTAGGTCAAGCCGCTACCACGCTTTCAGGTGGTGAAGCGCAACGTGTAAAACTAGCACGCGAGCTATCAAAGCGTGATACAGGTAAAACACTCTACATATTAGATGAGCCAACAACAGGCTTACACTTTGCTGATATTGAACAGCTGCTTGTTGTACTTCATCGCTTGCGCGATCACGGTAATACAATTGTCGTTATTGAGCACAACCTCGATGTTATTAAAACAGCAGATTGGGTTATCGATTTAGGACCTGAAGGCGGAGCTGGTGGTGGTGAAATACTCATTGCAGGTAAGCCAGAAGAAGTAGCCGAATGTGAGCGTTCACATACTGGGCATTACTTAAAACCTCTATTAAATAAATAGAGGTCCAGTTGTGACAAATTAATCGGCTTTGAGGTTATTTAACTGTCGAGATTGCACTTAATTAAAAATGGCGAGAAGATTCACTTCTCGCTATTTTTTGGCTCTAATTTTTCTTTTATCAACATAATACCAATCCGCAATAATACTTAATCATTTTGCGGGGCTAAACGTGTCGCTACCTGTGTTAAAAAATTCTCATTTAGAACAACTAAATAGCGAATTTTTTGCCTAGCTACCAACACGTTTTTCCAGCCTCAAAATAGCTTATTTAATTAAGCGAATTGGTATAACAATCGAAAATGTTATTAAAGAAAAACAACACACTGCTGCAAATTTAACCTTGAAAGATCAACAGACCCTAGTTATTCCAACTTATCTGTATTATTTGCATGTCTTTATATTTTGATTCTGTAAAGAAAATTTGATTGTTATCACTAATAAAAAATGCGACAGGTTTAAAATCCACGTGCACATCTTTTACTGTTTTATCTTCTAAATTAAGCCGAGCAACTCTTGAAATAGCATCAGAGTAGTAGAGGTAATTACCATTAATGGCAAAAAGTTGTGCTTGTCGCGCGTCTTTGGGTAATTCCCAACTCTGTTTATTTGATAGTTTAACTAACTGATTATTAGTAATTGCATAATTAGTACCGTCAGCGCCTGAAATTAATTTGTTGGCTTTAATATCCTCTAATATAGTTGTGTCTCGCGTTAATAAATTAAACTGAGCAAATAGGTTTTCTGAACCACTTCGCTCTAAATAAATTATACTTTCATTATCTTTAGACCATACATAGTTTAGTATTTTTCGCCCTTTAAACTCAGCTATGGTATAGAGTTTGTTCGACATAACGTCAAAAAATGCAATATCGCTATTAACTCTTAATAAAACACGATCTTGCTTACTCGATACTCTTAGCCCGCCAATAGCAAAGGTAGATTTCCCTTCATAAGTAAAGTTACTAAGTTGCTTTGTAAGTCCATTTTGAGATAACCACAACTGACTGCTGCCAGAGCGCTCGGATACAAAAATATGCGCTGGCCCTTTCTCATTAATGACTTCTACAATGTGGTAGTCGTCTTCATCACTTTTGTAGAGTGGTTCATACTCAGGAGTTTCGTTAAAAAGATTAGTCGCTTTAATTAACGAAAATGCTTGTGTTTTATTTGCTGAGTAAAAGAGGCTATTAGCAGATTGAACTGCAATATAATAAGGTGAAATTGCTGGGGTAACCGTTAGTGTGCGTTTAATAATATTATTTTCATCAAACACAATGGTTGAAAGGTCAGAGTCTTCAAAAACAATCACGCCTTTATCGTCTGCAAGCCAGTCAAACGCGAAGCTAATTATGCTTTTCTTTGCTTTAAATAATCGCTTGGTTTCATGGGTCTCAAAGTTGTAGCTAAATACAGAAAAAGGCTTACCCTTTTGACTAAGTATATATGCTATTTTATTACCTGAAGAAGATAAGCGCGGCATTATTACGCCATACATTACACCTGGTGGTGGAATAACAATGGACTCTTTTTGTAACTCTAAATCATATTTATATAAACCTGAACCCTCATGCTCATTTTTATATTCGGTGTAATAAATATGCTCACCACTTTCGTCTACTTGCGCATAACCTGTGTATCTAAGGTCGCACTTTTTAATTAATGTAGCCTCACCAACAATAGGAAACTGGCTTAAATCAACCAGTACCATTTCGCACTGCTGTTGTTTTAAGTTTGTAGCTTGTATAAGCACTGCGTGCTGATTTAACTGCCACGATAAAATAGATACTTGAAAGCCAGGATAGGTAATTTCAACTTCCCTTTGATCAGATAGTCGCTTTACAAATGCATGCATTACGTCATTTTCAGGTTCAACATTTGTATAAGCTAAATATTGTTTATCTGAGGACATCTCAGGGTGAACCTCACTGCCTATATTCCACGTGCTTGCTACCTTATTAACCGTGATCTGTTTAATCTTTTCGCTAGAAGGTGCATTAATAAAAAACAACCCAAACCATACTAAAGAGCACAGGCAAATAATGACGAGTAAAGAATAAATCAAAAACTTTTTACTGTTCTTTTTTTGAACTGGTTGAGAAGTAGTTGCAGTAGCTATCTCTTCATTTTTGGCAGAAATACCTGGTGAGTCAGGCAAAATGTTTGCAGGCTCATTAGAAACGTTTGCTTTCGTTAAACGCTCAGGTATTACTGTTAGGCTATATCCTTTACGGTAATGCGTTTTTAAAAGCGGCGCTTTTTCAATTGGATGGGCAAGCTGCTTTCTTAACTCTGAGATTGCACGGTTAATCGCATTATCATCAACAAAGCTCTGTTGCCATACACTCTCAATAAGCTCTTGGCGGGAAACAATTTGTTGAGGCTTGTCTATAAAGTGAAGTAATAGCTTTACTAAGAGTGGATCTAATTCCCTTTCTAAATGGTTTGAAGTAATCACACAGCGATTACTAATAAATTGCCAAGGTCCGATTTGATAATTCATAGTCTTTACGTATTTTTATTTTTATAAACCGTATCACATCTACACTTTATTTTATAGAAAAAGCATTTTAAACCTTATATTAGCATTATAAGGTTTAAGGCTAACCCTCTAAATTAAAACAATTATTTAATTTAAAAACCTTATCTATTAATTGCTCATAACTAGATAAGCGACTCTCAATAAATTCAGCGATATTCTTTAAACCGTCATCAACAAGCAGCTTAGTAAAAAATCATTTGTGATTCTAAATTGGCTGCAATTAAAAATATAAAAGGTTTAATTATGAATAGCACAATGAAAAAAGTACTACCGGCTTTACTACTAGCAACTGCTTTTAATACAACTTCAGCTATTGCAGCTGACGCTAAACAACACACCGTTCAAAGTAATTTTAATCAATGCATAATTGGTGAAAGCGTAGAGGCGATTAACCCAGTTAATAAAAAGCAGCAAGAAACAAACAACATAGACGCCACTGAGTCTTTAAAAAGTAATGTTGATACACAAACGTTACTTTCTTCGATAGATGAAAAAATATCAGCTGAGCTTGACTCTTCAATGAGCAAAATAAACTCGCAAATTGATAAAAACCTTTCAAAGGTAACATCCTCAATCACTGCATATTTCAGCACTGTGTTATCGAACTAAAAACAATAAAATTAAAAGTTACATAAAGGAATTATCATGAAAAAATTCACAAAAAAATTAGTATCTGCCAGCGTATTACTTAGCTGTAGTCTTTTAGCAAATACAGCACAGGCTCAAAGCTCTGTATGGCAAGTAAGCAATGGTAATGACTCACTATTTATTGGCGGTACAGTTCACATACTACCTAAAGCTGAAATGCCACTACCCGCTGAGTTCAACCATGCTTATGAACAAGCGGATACAATTATTTTAGAAGCACCGTTATCTGACCCAGCCGATACTAATGCGCAAATGCAAATGTTAGGCGCACTATCGTATACAAATAACGAAACATTAAGTCAAAAACTAGAACCCGAGATTAAGGCATCACTTGAAAATAAGCTTAACGAGTTTGGCGCTAATCTCGCTAAGTTAGATGGCTTTCGCCCTGCTATGGTTGGTATTGTTTTAATGTCGATGGAGCTTCAAAAGCAAAATTTAATGGGTGAAGGTGTTGATGCTTACTTTACTAAAAAAGCGACTGAAGATAACAAAACAAAAAATTACTTAGAAACAATGGAATTTCAGTTAGAGCTTTTTAAAAAAATGGGTCAAGGCAACGAAAACGACTTCATTAAACATAACTTAGCCGAGCTGCACAACTATGGCGATATGTTTAAAGGACTTTTAGCTGCCTGGCGCAAAGGTGATACAGACACACTGAATAAAGTGGCACTTGAAGATATGCAGAAAAATGATCCGAATAGCTATAAACAAATCATTACAGATAGAAATAATGATTGGTTACCAAAAGTAGAAGCCATGTTTAACAACGACAAAAATGAGTTTGTACTTGTTGGAGTTGCCCATCTTGCAGGACAAGATAGTTTACTTACCCTACTTGAAAACAAGGGCTATAAAGTTTCTCTAGTTAATATTGATAGCACGGCAGATATAACAGTAAGAGGGGCTGAATAATGGATAAAACAGACAAACTAGCTATATCGCTACTGTTTCTATTTGGGTCTATCATGTTGATATGTGCTATATAAAAAATGCCGCTAACAAGCGGCATTTTTTTATTTTAATAAACTTACCCGCGAGGAATAAAACCAAGCGCATCGTATACCGATTTCAATGTTTTCTCAGCGCGTACACTTGCTTTTTCAGCACCTGACTTCATTATGCCATCAAGTAGGTTTTGATCTTCTCTGATCTCTTTAAAGCGTGCTTGAATTGGCTCAATCATATTTACAACTGCATCTGCTGTATCTTTCTTTAAATGGCCATACATTTTATCTTCATATTCAGGAACTAGGTCTTCAATTGAGCGCTTAGTTGCAACACTCAATAAAGTAAGCAAGTTTGATACGCCAGGCTTTTCTGTACGATCAAAATAAATACGTGCTTGTTCATCTGAATCAGTTACTGCTTTTTTAAGCTTTTTCACAATTTGCTTAGGCTCATCTAATAACATGATGTAACCATTTGGGTTTTCGTCAGACTTAGACATTTTTTTAAGTGGATCTTGCAAGCTCATTACGCGTGCACCAAACTCAGGGATGTACGGCTCTGGTAATTTAAATACGTCGCCATATAAATTATTAAAGCGTGTGGCTATATCGCGAGTCAGCTCTAAGTGTTGCTTTTGATCATCCCCAACTGGTACTTGATCAGCTTGGTATAATAAAATATCCGCAGCTTGCAATACTGGATATGAAAATAAGCCCACGTTTACGTTATTTGCGTGCTTAGATGACTTGTCTTTAAACTGAGTCATTCGATTAAGCTCACCCATTTGCGCGTAACAATTTAATACCCACGCTAATTGTGCATGCTCAGGTACTTGCGATTGTACAAATAACGCAGATTTTTCAGGATCAATGCCGCATGCCGCGTAAAGAGCAATACCATCTAACACTCGAGAGCGCAGTAATTCAGGCTCTTGGCGAACCGTAATAGCGTGTAAGTCTACTAACATAAAGAAACTTTCGTGGTCTTCCTGTAACTTTAGCCACTGGTTAATAGCGCCAACATAGTTGCCTATTGTCATACCACCGGTTGGCTGAATGCCGCTTAAAACTACTGGTTTACTCATGATTTTCCTTTATTTTGCTTAATGAATAATATTTAACGCTGCGTTAGAACAGCTATTATATCTAAGAAGTTATCGCATAGGTACTGCGGATTATAATCCTCAAGACTTTCACCTTGGTTATAGCCATAACTAAGTGCAATTACGTCTATATTAGCGGCTTTAGCTGCAAGTATATCGCTTTTAGAATCACCTATCATTATTGCTTTATTAGGCTCCGCATTTAGTTTTTTGCAGGCAAATAGCAATGGTTCTGGCGATGGTTTTTTTGCCATGTCGTCACCACATACAACCACATCAAAATGACTCGTTAGTGCCAATTTTTCGAGTAGTTTCTCTGTAAAAATTCGAGACTTATTAGTGATTAATGCTTTAGGCATACTGCGAAGTGCTGCAAGCCCTGTTTCTACATGTTGGTACAAAACACTATACTCACCAACTTGTTGTTCATAATATTTATAGAACTGTAATATTGCTTTGCCACTAAGTGACTCATCTAGATTTTCACTCACTTGCATATCGCCACTCAAAGCGCGCTTGACAAGGACTTCAACCCCATTACCAATCCAACTTTCAACCAAGCGTTGACTAACAATAGGAAAAGCAAAATCGCTCAAGGTTAAATTAATAGCGATATACAAGTCGTAAACGCTATCAACCAAAGTACCATCTAAATCAAATAAGGCGACATCGTACTTCATTACTTAACACTTCCAAGCTGCTCACGCATTTGATCAATCACCACTTTGTAATCAGGTTGATTAAAAATAGCTGAGCCTGCAACAAACATATCAGCACCCGCTCGAGCCGCTGCTGCAATATTATCGACTTTAATACCACCATCAACCTCTAAGCGAATATCTCGGCCTGATTCAATAATACGCTGTTTTGCTTGGCGTAATTTTTCAAGCGTATGAGGGATAAAGCTTTGCCCGCCAAACCCAGGATTTACCGACATTAGTAAAATGGTATCTAGCTTATCAATAACATGGTCTAAATAACTTAGGCTTGTTGCAGGATTGAACACCAAGCCTGCCTTACAGCCGTGATCTTTTATTAACTGTATTGTGCGATCAACGTGCTCACTGGCTTCAGGATGAAAAGTAATAATAGAAGCACCAGCCTCAGCAAACAAAGGTATTATGCTATCTACAGGCTTAACCATTAAATGTACGTCGATAGGTGCTGTAATACCGTAATCTCTTAGTGCTTTACACACCATAGGACCAATCGTGAGATTAGGTACATAGTGATTATCCATTACATCAAAGTGAACCACGTCAGCACCCGCTTCGAGAACTTTATCAACATCTTCGCCTAGCTTTGCAAAATCAGCAGACAAAATAGAAGGGGCTATTAAATATTTTTGTTCTGGGTTAAACATGATTAACTCCATCAATAAATAGTGTATTGCGTTAATGTAACTTAATTGAAGATGTTACCCAAGTAATATGGCGTAATAGCCCCCATTTTAGGTAACTTTAAGTTTGATATTTAACCAATATTTGCTATGATTAAAAAAGTAACAAATTATTGGATTTCATCATGCGTGCTTTTAAAATTGGGATATTAATTGCGTCGGCATTACTGCTTATCGGGGCGTTTAGCTTTGGTTCAAGCTCTGAGCAAGAATTAAGCTCAGTGAGTAATTGTCATAATACACAACTGGTAAGTACTCAAAACACTTTAACTGCGTGTATTAAAGCTGAAGAAGAGTCATCATGGTTTTCGTGGTTAACTGGCGATAGCCGTAGTGCTCAGTTTCATTACCTTGATTTACTGGAACTACTTACTAGTTCTGAAGATTCTAAAAACGCTCCTTCTTTAAAACCTTTATTTTAAATAATGCTACAATTTTTTAGCGCGTTGCAAAGTGTGCTAGCTGCATTTTTTGGTGTTCAATCTGAAAATAAACGCCAAGTCGATTTTAAACAACACTCCCCTTTATCCATCATTTTAATTGCGATTGTACTATTTGTTGCTTTTGTTATCGCAATTTACGCAGTGGTTGCTTGGGTGCTAAATACATAGCCATCAACTCGTCAACTTTATTTCTAGAGCCACCTTTGGGGCTAATAGTGCGCTTTACTTGAATTTGTTCAAGCGATGCTTGGCTATAAATTTTACGCGTCCACACGGTATCGTGGTTTGAAATAAGCACAGGTGTGTTATTTTCAAATGCGGCTTGTTCTGCCAAATTAGCTAAGTTAGCCTGATCATCTAAATTAAAACCCCCTTTAGCGTAAGACGTAAAAGAAGCCGTTTTACTTAATGGTACATAAGGTGGGTCGCAATAAATAACAGCATTGTTAGGCACTAACTTAAAAACGTCATCGTAATCTAAACAAGTGAACGTTGCTTTTTGTGCTTTTTCAGCAAAAAAATACATTTCTTTTTCAGGAAAGTAAGGCTTTTTATACTTACCAAAAGGCACATTAAAAATGCCTTTTAAATTATACCTACACAGTCCGTTGTAACCATGGCGGTTCATGTATAAAAACAAGATTGAACGTTCGTATACATCACGACTTTGATTAAACTGCACACGATATTCGTAATACGCATCTGCGTGATTATTCAAATCAACAAATAGCTTTTTAGCGTCACTAATAAGCTCATCTGGAGAGCTTTTAAGCTCTTTATATAAGTTAATTAAGTCTGCATTGATATCGTTGAGGATATAGTGCTTAAAGTCACTATTTAAAAACACAGAGCCTGCACCAACAAAAGGTTCAACCAAAGTATCAGCATGCTTGCTAGCTTGGTTTAATCGCGCATTAATGTTTTCAACTAGGCTGTATTTTCCGCCGGCCCATTTAAGGAAGGCTCTACTTTTTTGCTGCATTGGCTCTTTACTTCAATCTGGTGTTGCGCGATTTTACACTAAAGCAGTGTGTTTTACTGATCAACGACTGCTATTTCTTGCTTTATTTTACTAATTTTTTTATAGAAAGGTTTATTTTTTCTAACCCCAGGGGGTAAAGTATCCATTGCTGATTTTGCTTCGTTTATACTCTCAAAGCTGCCAAATGTAACAACCCACCATATTTGATTATTTCGCTTCGTTTGGTAAGTGTGTGCTTGCTGCTGTAGATTGAATTGAGCAATGAAATTATCGCGAACTTCCTGCTGAGTTACCGCTAATAATTGAATTACACTATTTGTATCTGCTTGCTGCATGTACCAAATATTATCTTGGCTGATCTGAGTTTGCTCTGCTGTATTTACTTTCTCTACTTTTAGAGCTTTAGATACAACGTCACCTGCTTCACTGCTTTTGTTTTTAACGCTATTATCAATAGCATTGTCTAATGCCTTAACGGTATTTGCAGGTTTGGTAAGACTTTGCATGATAGCAGGCACATCATTAATGTGTACGCTCTCTGGCTCAATATCTGGCTCAACTACTTCAGGGTCATTTAAGGTAACTACTGAGTCATTTTGCTTTATAACCGGCTCACTTACTTGCTCTACAGATATTGCTGTATTTAGGACTTGTGTTTCTTCCTGCTGATAATATTGTTGCCACCACTGCGTCATATCAGACTTATAAAGCAGGCCAATAATTAAAAGCATAATTAACAACATCAAAATCAATAAGTGCAATCGCCAAGATACTTTATCTTTAACGATAATATCGGCTATGTGCTCACTAGGTTGCCAAGCAAGCAATAAACTGGGGTTGCCATGAGCCTCGGCTAAAAAAGTACTAAAAACAGGGTCTTCATCATAAGGTAAATCAGTAAAGTACCACTGCAATAACATCTTGCTTTCTCGAAGCGTTAGTGGCTCCAAGTAAATTTCGACAGCGTCATTTAAAGCAAGTTTAGACTGTGATGCAATTATGATATACAACGTATTAGGGCTATTTTTAGAAAGCAGCTCAAGCTCAATTAGTATCTCTTCAGATAGTTGCCTACCGCCATCAAGCACCCATAAACAAGGTCCGCACTGCTGTTGCTCAAGCAGCTGGTAATAGTTTTCAGGTAAACTTAAATTATGATCAACTAAAGGGGAATTAAAGCTTTGCTCTAATAAATCGCTCATTAGCTGAGCGTCAGTCATTTGTGCACTTACTTGCACAAACGCTTTATTAAAGTCATTGTATTTATCTGTAATGAAGGTTTCGAGCATATAACTTTTACCTAGCCCCGATGTGCCAAGTAAAACTATTAAATTTTGTCCGTACTCAAATTGCAGTGCGATTCTATCCACCAAAGCCGCACGGCTTGGTAAAATTTGTGACTGCATTTACTGCTCGATTAAGTCTCTAACTTGGTCATCAGAGACATCATCAACTAATGCACACTGGCCAAATTGGGTAGGTAGAATAAAGCGTATAGTGCCTCTTTTATTCTTTTTGTCCTTACGCATATGCGTTAGGAACTGCTCGCTAGTCATTTGCTTTGGAATTTCTGTTGGTAAATTATATAGCTCAAGCAGCTTAATAATTCGATCAACTTCACTTGCGCTCAAATCTTGGCGTGTCTTGGCAAGTTTAGCTGCTAATACCATGCCTGTTGCAACAGCTTCGCCATGTAACCAAACGCCGTAGCCCATTTCTGCCTCAATTGCATGGGCAAATGTATGACCTAAGTTTAATAAAGCACGTAAACCATGCTCTTTTTCATCTTGCGCAACTATAAGTGCTTTTATTTCACAACATCTAAAAATAATATGCTGTAAACATGTTTCATCTAGTTGCTGCAAATTAGCTACGTTTCGCTCTAAGTATGCAAATAATTCGGTATCGTAAATCAGACCATACTTAATTACTTCAGCCATACCTGCTGCAAACTCTCTTGCTGGTAGGGTGTGTAATGTTTGTGTATCAATAAAAACCGCTTGAGGCTGATAAAATGCCCCTATCATATTTTTACCTAAAGGATGATTTACTGCCGTTTTACCACCTACCGATGAGTCAACCTGTGAAAGCACTGTCGTTGGTATTTGAATAAACGGTACGCCGCGCTGATAACACGCCGCTACAAAACCAGTTAGATCACCTATAACACCGCCACCTAACGCAATTAAGCACGTATCTCGGCCACAGTTATTTTGTAGTAAAAATGCTGATATTTTTTCAAACCATTCAAGTGATTTATATTGTTCACCGTCAGGAATAATAAATGATAGCGGATTTTGATCTGCTAATGAGTCAAGTAACGCTTGTAAATATAAAGGCGCTATTGTGTCATTAGTAATGATGATAGGCCGACAATCACCAATGTGGTGAACCAGGCGGCCATTATCTTGAAGTGCAGATTGCCCAATATAAATAGGATAACTTCGCTCGTCCAAATTAACTGTTAATTTAAGCATGCTTAGTTATTTCCTTATTATTGGTTTTTAAAAATCTAATTTCTCGATGATTTGGTTAGCAACAACTTTAGCGCTTTGCTCATCGGTACGTACAACAAAATCGGCAACTTCTTTGTATAGGGGCTCGCGTTCTTCTGCTAAGCGCTCTAGTACGTTACGAGGTGCTTCTTCAGTTTGCAGTAATGGGCGACGCTTGTCGCGTTGCGTGCGTGCAACTTGCTTTTCTATAGGTGTCTCTAGGTATACAACTATACCTCGAGCCGAAAGCTTGTTTCGAACTTCTTTGCTCATTACTGAACCACCACCGGTAGCAAGTACAATACCTTGCATCTCGGTTAAATCGCCAATAACAGACTCTTCTCGAAGTCTAAAGCCTTCTTCACCTTCAAGATCGAATACCCATGCAATATCTGCACCTGTGCGGCGTTCGATTTCTTGATCAGAATCAACAAATTCAAGGTGTAATTGGTCAGCGATGTGACGACCAATCGTGCTTTTGCCAGCCCCCATGGGGCCAACTAGAAATATATTACGTTTCTCAGCCATATCTTTTAGTACAAACAAACTCTAAAATTTGAAATAAAACCCCGCCTAACGACCTGGCCCCAAAATTAAGGAGGGGATTATCTCAGTAATTGCAGGGGTATTTCAAGTCAATTAGAATAAAAAGCCATATAACGAGCAATTAATCTAAATAATCACCCGTTGGTTAACATAAAACCACTGTATTTTAATCAATTTGTATTTTCGGTGTCACGAAAATAAGTAATTCACGCTTTTCATTAAACTCACTTGTGGTTTTAAATAGTCTTCCTACGTAAGGAATGTCACCTAAAATTGGCACTTTACTCGTAGTATTAATGATTTGCTGTTGGAAAATACCACCGAGTACTACGGTTTGGCCATTCTCGACTAACACTTGTGTTTGAATTTCTTGAGTATCAATAGACACCGCTTCACCAGTACCTGTTTGTACGGTATCACCACGTGTATCTTGAGTAATAATTAAATCTAGAATTACTTTATTATCAGGTGTGATATGAGGTGTAACTTCTAAGCTCAGTACCGCTTTTTTAAAGCTTACGGTAGTAGCACCGCTTGAAGCTGACTCAGTATAAGGAATTTCAGTACCTTGCTCTATTCGGGCTTTTTGCTGATTAGCCGCTATGATACGTGGACTAGCAATAATCTCGCCTTTATTCTCTTCCTCAAGCGCACTTAGTTCTAAATCAATCAGCGTACCGTTAGCCAGTTTTGCTATGTGTAAGCCAATGCTAGCCGCAGGGTTAGTGATAGGTAAATTTACATTTAATCGGTCTGAAATACTTGGTGCATTTGAAGTAGATGTCGCATTATAAATACCTTCTGCGCCTTCAAGAGAGCCTGAAATACCAACACTACTGCCTTGGTCACTAAAGCCCCACCGTACGCCTAAGTCTTCAGTAACGTTATCGCGTACCGTTACCATCCGAGATTCTATTACAACCTGCTGCACTGGAATATCGAGCGTTTCAATCATCCGGCGGATGTTTTCTATACTCTTAACAGTATCTTTTACTAACAAAGTATTTGTACGTTGATCAACAGATACACTACCACGGGCAGTTATAATACTGTTTGTATCTGTTTTTAATAAGTCAGCAAAATTTTCGGCTTTAGCATAGTTTAATCGGATGTATTCACTATATAGAGGCTCTAAGTCTTCAACTTGCTGTTTAGCTTTTAAATCTTTGGCTTCACGTGCTGCAAGTTCTTCTGCAGGCGCTACCATTAATATAGAGCCATCCATGCGCTTATCTAGCCCTTTAATACGTAGTACTACGTCAAGCGCTTGATCCCACGGTACACCATCTAGGCGCAGCGTTATATTGCCCGTTACTGAATCACTGGTTACTAAGTTAAAGTCGTTGTAACCCGCGATAATTTGCAGTGCTGCACGCACAGAGATATCTTGAAAATTTAAGGTCATAGGGCGACCTTGATACTCAACACCACCATCTAAGTACGCATTTTGCGTTTCATCTTTTTCTACTGTCAACGTTAAAATATTATCTATTTGCTGATACGTAAACGTGAACTGAGCATTTGGTTCGATAACAACACGACTTAAACCATCTTCTTTAAAAGTCTCGATATTACTGACAACAGTTCCAAAATCTAATACATCTAATTCATAAAGTAGATCGTCTAAAATATCGGTGTGATGAAAGTCAGCGTAAATTTTCCCGCCACTTTCATGGACTTCAATTGCAGCTTGAGTGTCTTGTAAAAATACAAGTACTTTTGCTTCACCCTTCTCACCACGTCTAAAATCAATTGACTGGATACGGTTAATGTAATTTTCACTTACATCACCTGAATCCATCACTACATCTTCATTTTCAGATTCTGTAAGAGGGTTATCAGAGACACGTATCGATACTAAATTGTTATGAACTTCAGTCTCATAAATTTTTAATCTATCTAAGTTTACCGTTACCTTTAAACCACTGTTAGTTAAAACATTAGTAACACTGCTAATTCCAGCTTGATTAACTTCAACATCATTTAAACCAACCTCTAACTCTGCAGTATCAAAAAACATTTCGATTCGGGCTGGGCTATTAAACACTTGAACTTTTGGTTCAAAGGTTAACTCTTCATCAAAAACAAGCTGTAATTCAGTTTCGCCTTTAAGTAATGGATTATAACGAACATCATAAAGCAATGGCCCAGCTATGGCTGAGTTTACAGTGACTAAAGCAACAGCAGCCAGTAATGTCCGTGAAATACGATGAAGCCAAAGTACATCCTTATGCATCCTATTTTTACCTTTTTTATTATTAATTTGCGCCATCTGTTGCCGCCTCTAACATTTCTAATTTCGTCAGGCGCTCTTTCCAACAGCCAGACCCATCAGGGATTAATTCCACTAATTCTATATAGTCGTTGCTTACTCTTTTTACTTTGCCATCATAACTACCAAGATAATTCCCTACCGTTACGCGGTGCAAAGTGTCATCTGTTGCTGTTATTAATGCCCATATTTGTCCATTAGAACCAATTGTGCCTTTCATTGCTAAATTATCTAGCGGGTATTTCTCTAACGGTTCGCGGCGACGCTCTTGATCTGGGTGCAAACAGTTTTTTACTTGCGTTAGTTTATTTTGAATAATCTCAGGCTGAGGCGCTACAAACGGGCTGCGTAGCTGACCAGCACTGTACTCAAATATTTCAAACTTTGTCAGCTCAGGAATCGACTCAACCCTTGGTGTGGTGCTTGCTTTTACCTGATCAATAAATTCTTTTTGCTCAGAAGTGTCATCATTACAACCCGCTAAAACAAATGCTATAGCTAAAGGTACTACGCGAAGGAGTTTCATTTTTTAACCCCTTCTTCATAACGATATGTTTTTGCAACAACACTGAATGTTAACTGTTTATCGCCCGATGATAAAATAGAAAAGTCATGTAAGCTTACAATCCGGGGTAACTGGGCCACTTTACCTACAAACTCACCAAACTCATGGTAGCTACCTATTACTTCGATTTTAATCGGCAGCTCGGTATAAAATTCTTTCTCAACTTCTGGCAGCCAACCTATTTTTAAAAAAGTCAGACCACTCGTTGTCCCAACATATGATAAATCATCAAGTAAACCAGGAGTTTCGTTCGAAGTGGGTAGACGCTTTAATAGCTGTGAAAACTTATCTTCCATTTCAATCATTTGTTGACGATATATTTCAAGCTTGCTCGCTACTGCATACTTAGTTCGATAAGTTGTTCGTAGTTCAACTTCTTTTGCCACGGCACTATGGTAGCTGTCAATTTCATCAGAAACTAATAGGCTATAACTAAAAAACAATACAAGGCCCGCAACAAATGTGCAGCAAATTGCTTTAACAGCAATTGGCCAATCACCAATGTTATCAAGCTCTATTTCATTCCAATCAATTTCACTCAGTGCTTTAAAATCAAGGTTCATCGCTAACCTCACCAATTTTATCAAATGGTTTTACATAAAATTCCATATTAAAATCACTAAGTAAACGCGAAGATTGATCGCCTGCAACAATGCCCTGCATTGAAGGGTTCTCTAGTAAATATGAGCTTTGTACTTGGCGGAGCATTGTTGATAGGCGGTTATTAGATTCACTGCGTCCTAAAACATGTATTTGACTGCCTTTGCGCTCCAGTTTTGTTAAATAAACGCCACCTGGCACTATTTTGGCAACTTCATCCATTATTTGCGTACCCAAGTTACGGCTGCTTTGCAATTCTTCAATGAGCCTCATACGCTGTTGTAAATTTTCCTTTCTTTTATCTAAGCTTCGTATTTCACTTATTTTTTTATCTAGCATGCTAATTTCTGAGCTTAAATAATTATTCTTTAAGTTTTGACCGTCTTTTAAGGCACTATAAAAAGAGCTTAATAAATACATACTTGCAAAACAAAGTATAACGACACCAACAAGTATAGTTACAAATTTCTTTTTCGATTCTTCGCGTTGTGATTCACGCCAAGGCAGTAGATTTATATGTGGCATGTTGAAAAACTCCTTAATGCCAACCCTGTTGCAATTGCAAACTGCGTTTTGTGACGCTGCATTATATTACGATCTACCTTTGGGGAAATTTCCATATTTACAAAAGGCTCTGCAACAACGGAGTGGATACCGAGTTCTTCAATAAGCAATCGGTCGATACCTTTTATCATCGATGTACCGCCCGTTAATACAATATAATCTATTTGCTCTTTACCGCTGGTTGTTAAAAACATTTGCACAGCTCTGCGAACTTGTTGAAGTAACGAAGTTTGAAAAGGGGCTAATACTTCAAAGGTATAGTTTGGCGGTAAATCACCTGATGTTTTGCCTATTTCGGCTTCATCAAAGCCTTTATTATAATAAGCAACAATACTATTTGTATATTGATCGCCACCAAAAACTTGGTCACGGGTATAAATGGTTTCCCCAGCTTGCACAACACTCACAAGCATTAAAACTGCGCCAATATCGACCACAGCCACACACTTATTAAATGCATCGCTAGGTAATTGTTGATAGTAAACGTCCATAGCACGGCTCAATGCGTAGCTTTCTACATCTACTATTTTGGCTTCTAAATTTGCGGCTTCTAAAGCGCCCACCCGTGCTTCAACACTCTCAGTACGAGCAGCCGAAAGCAAAACATTCATTTTGCTAGGATCGGCCTCATTCGTCGAAAGCTTCTCAAAATCGAGGCTCACTTCATCAAGCGGGTAAGGGATTAAACTATCAGCTTCAATTTCAATTTGCGATTCAAGTTCAGCATCTGTTAACGATACATCCATGAAGATCACTTTTGTAATAACTGTTTGGCCAGAAACAGCCACTGCAGCAGATTTTAACGACTTCGGTAATTTTTTTCTTAATTTTGTAATAACGTTACCAATCGCTTCAATATCTTGGATTGTGCGCTCACTCATCGCACCTTTTGGCATCGGCTCAATTGCAAGTGCTTCTAGTCGAAATCCAGTTTCAATTTCACGTAAAAGCACCGCTTTGATAGAGTGCGATCCAATATCAATTCCTACCATCATCGGGGACGGTTTTTGAAATAGTTGACTTAGCATGTTTCAACTTGGCCTTTGTTTTAATAATAAACAAGTTATAATTTTTATCTGAAAAAATATTATTCATTTTTTAATCAATATATACTAGCAGTCAAAACTCGCAATTGGGAGTCCATTTAGGGAAATATAAGTGATTTTATTAAAACGAACTTTACAATTTTTTATCATTTGTGTATTAATTGGTCTGATCACTTTGGTCAGTCTTTATTACTACGTTAAACCTGATATCCCCAGTGTGCAAGTTTTAAAAGACGTGCAATTACAAACTCCTATGCAAGTATTCACAAAAGATGGGCTTTTAATCAATCAATTTGGTGAAAAGCGTCGTATTCCAGTGACTATTGATGAAATTCCTCAAACCCTCATTAATGCATTTTTAGCGACAGAAGATAATCGATTTTACGATCATATAGGCATAGATCCTATAGGTATTGTACGTTCGGCTATTGTTCTTATATCTACCGGCGAGAAAAAACAAGGCGCAAGTACTATTACTATGCAGCTTGCTCGTAATTTCTTTTTAACTCGCGAAAAAGCATATATTCGTAAAGTTAAAGAAATATTTATAGCGCTACATATCGAAGGTGTATTAACAAAAGACGAAATTTTAGAGCTTTACCTTAATAAAATAGAATTAGGTAATCGCGCTTTTGGTATTGGTGCTGCAGCACAAGTTTATTACGGTAAGGAGTTAAAAGATTTAACACTTGCACAAATGGCGATGATTGCAGGTTTACCGAAGGCCCCTTCAGCTTTAAACCCAATTCGTAACCCAACGCGTGCAAAAGCACGCCGAAATGTTGTTTTAGGGCGTTTATTAACTGAAAATTATATTACTCAAGAAGAATATAACGAAGCAACGAGCCAACCTATCACCGCTTATTTTCATGGTGCTGAAATAAATTTATACGCCCCGTATATTTCTGAAATGGTGCGCGCTGAAATGGTCTCGCGTTATGGAATAGATAAAGCTTACAACTCAGGTTTTAAAATTTTCACCTCGGTAGAGTCAAAAGTCCAAAAAGCAGCGCAAAACGCACTTGTAAACAACTTACATAATTATGATATGCGCCATGGTTTTAGAGGACCAACAGATGTTTTATGGGACCCTGAAACACAACCTGCTTTAACTGAGCAACAAATACTCAATAAATTACAAAGCGTAAATGAGTTGGGTACTTTGAAAGCAGCAGCCGTGCTTAGTGTTAATGACAAAACAGCGTCGGTATTACTTAAAAGTGGCGAGCGCACAACTCTTACTTGGGATAACTTAAAATGGGCGCGTAAATATATTACTCGTTACCGCCAAAGTTTTGCTCCAAAAGCAGCTACAGATATTTTAACGCCAGGAATGCAAATATGGGTGCGTAAAAATGAAGATGACAGCTACTTACTAAGCCAAATACCAGAAGCATCAAGTGCTATTGTGTCACTCGACCCACAAGATGGCAGAATTAAAGCTATTGTAGGTGGTTACAGCTTTGAGCAAAGTCAATATAACCGAGCGGTACAAGCAAAGCGTCAAGTAGGTTCTAATATAAAACCTTTTATATATTCAGCAGCACTTGAAAAAGGTTACACGCTTGCGTCTATATTAAACGATGCTCCTATAAACCAATGGGATAAAAGCCAAGGCGTAGCATGGCGCCCTAAAAACAGCCCTGCTGTATATAATGGTCCGATAAGAATTCGCCGTGCTTTAGCACAATCTAAAAACGTTATTTCGGTGCGCTTACTACGCGGCGTTGGATTACAACGTACAGCTGATCATTTATTAAAGTTTGGCTTTAAAGATTCAGACATTAATCGCAGTGAATCACTAGCACTGGGTAGTGCTTCCATTACTCCACTTGAACTTGCTCGTGGCATGAGTGCATTTGCCAATGGTGGCCACTTAATTGAACCTTACTTTATTTCAGAAATTCAAGATGCTTACGGTAATGTATTGTTCAAAGCAAACCCTGCCCTAGCCTGTGATGAAGAGCCTTTACCAACACATAATGAATTCTCACTTCATAATAGTAGTGATGAAGTGGAACCAACAAAAAAATGTGCACCGAGAATTATTTCTAAGCAGAATGCATTTTTAATTGCTGATGCAATGCACAGTGGTATTTGGGGCGGCGGTAGTTGGGCCCATAAAACGGGTTGGAGTGGCACAGGTTGGCGCGCACAAGCTTTAGAACGTCGTGATCTTTCGGGTAAGACAGGCACAACTAATGATTCTGTAGACACCTGGTTTAGTGGCTTTAACAGTAAAGTAATGACTTCTGTGTGGGTGGGCTTTGATAACCCAGGTAACGCTCTTGGTCGTTCTACGTACAATAACAACTTAGATAGCAGCCAAATATCTGGTGCTGAATCGGGGGCTAAAACAGCGCAGCCTGCATGGATTGAATTTATGAAAGCCGCACTTGAGGGAACACCTGAAGCGCCAATTGAGCCACCTGAGGGGCTTGTTTCGATTCGTATTGATTTAGCCACTGGTTTGCTAAGCCACAAGAATGACTACACCAGCCGCTTTGAATACTTCGAAAAAGGCACTGCACCGACAAAGTATGTGCTATCTCAGCCAAACGATATATTTGAAGAAGACACAAAAACCGAAGAAGAGCTATTTTAATAATACCTCTGTAATACAAAAACGGCAGCTTATTTAAGCTGCCGTTTTAATTTAAATAATGGCTTATTTTAAGTTTTGAACAAGCCAATATAAGTCAGAGTGTACACCCGCAGCGGTTACTTCTTTCCCAGCCCCAGGCCCCTGAATCACAAGCGCGTTATCACTATACCATTTGCTATTAATTACAAAAATATTATCGCCAGGTGTAAGGTTTGCTAACGCATCCCCATTGGGCACATACGTAATTCCTACTTTAGCGATAACTTCAGTTTTTGTTATATCTAATAGGCCTGTGTATCTCAGTACTGAGTTATTAGCTTTTGCTGTATCAGCATGCTCTTCAATGAACGCATCTAGCTGGGCTTTATTGTTTAGAAAGTCTTCCCAGCTTCCTAGCGCAAGCGCACCGGGCATTAATGCCGATAAGCTAATATCATCAAGCTCAAGCTCTATACCTAACTCTCGGGCTAAAATAAGTAACTTACGCTGCATATCTCGTCCAGATAAATCCTCGCGAGGGTCAGGCTCTGTGAACCCCATTTTCTGTGCTTCTAATACCAACTCAGAAAAAGCAGTCGTACCATCATACTTACTACATAACCACGAAAGCGTACCCGAGAATACGCCTTCAATACGCGTAATTTTATCACCACTATTTTGCAAATCAGCCAAAGCAAAATTGATAGGTAAGCCTGCGCCTACACTTGTATTATATCGCCAATGTAAATTACGTTCGCCAAGGTTACTACGAAGTGCTTTATACCAAGAAGTCGGTGCTGTACCTGCATATTTGTTAGCACTAATTAAATGACAATCTCTGTCTACAAAATCTGTATATAAAAAGCTAAACTGCTCACTTGCGGTAATATCAATTAACACTTTATGTTCGTAGTCAAGCTCGCTTATCGCATTAAGTAAATCCGCAGTTTCATAGCTATTCGCCTCATGCTGCCATTGAGTTTTCCATTGCGATATATTTATGCCACTTGCATTAAATAACATATGTTTAGAGCGAACCAGCGCTACCAATTTAATACTAAAGTCGTCTGATAAACGCTCAAATTGTGCCGATAACTGCTCAATAAAAGCATCGCCTACATTGCCAAGGCCCGCAACTATAACGGCTATTTCTTGGCCTTTATTGATTAGCTTATCGTGTAAGGCGCTTTGTATATCGCTATCTATAAATTGGTCTGTTAGTAATAAAACATAACCATTATCTTGATGCACAAAACGCGGTTTTATAGTCTGCTCAGCTAATACTTCTAAAGCTTGCAGTTTAAGTACACTAATGTCTTGCTCAGGGGCAACAATTGCACAGCCATTTAAATTTGACTCACTAATATTAGCTCTACCAGCAAAGTAATTAATAACTTGATATGTTTGTGCAGCCGGTACTACTAAATACACTTCACCATTATGGTTAAAATGATGAAGGCTATGCTGAATAAGCTGACTAACGCTTGCGACCTCACCTTCACTTAATCCTTCAACCATTAACAGATCAACATTTTGCAGCGTGGTTATAAAGCGCTTGTTCTTTGCTGAACCTTCTTTTACTATATCTGTTGGGCTTGCTTGCACATCAAAACTACTACGAACAGCTAGCTTAATATCGCTGTTTTTAAGTGGCGATAGTGTTTTTGCATGTAATACAGGGTTACCCAAACGAGCTAATAAATTAGCTTGCCCGCGACAAATTTTGCCGTATTTAATCGCTTTTTTTACCTTTCGAGGATCAGTGCTAAACACTCCCTGTGTATCGGTCCAAATACATACTTGCTTAGCATTACAGTAATTTGCAAGTAGTGTTGCACTATAATCGCTACCGTTGCGTCCAAGTGTTACGGTCTCACCTTTCGTATCAGCGGCAATAAACCCAGTAACAACATTTATTTTATTAGGCAAAATTGACTGTCGACATTGCTGCGCATTTTGCGCATGCATTAATTCACCATCGTTTAAGGTAAAAAGACTACGGGCATCTTGAGCACACGCCTCAATATTTAGCTGCTGTAAATAAGTAGCGAGTAAACGTGCTGACCACAGTTCACCATGCGCAAGTAACGCAGCCTCTTTTAGCTGCTCAGCTTGAGCAAGTTCTGCAATATTACTAAGCTCGGTATTTAGTGTTTTAAGTGCGCTGCGCTTTAAATCAGCTTGTAACAACTGCTCAATTAAATCGCTTTGATGGTTATTTAACTGCAGTAAAATATCAGCGACAGCTTGCGTGTCTTGCAGCTGATAACTTTGCCACAACGACACAAGTGTATCTGTAGTCTTACCTGCAGCAGATACCACAACACAGTCGCCCGGCTGAGTATGCCCAATAATTATTTTAGCTACGCTTTGATAGCGCTCACTAGAGCTTAAGCTTGAACCACCAAATTTATGTACACAATTGACCATATTTATACCAATTAGCTTAATTAAGTTGTCTATTTTGAGGTAAGAAAACCGTATCGATAATAAGGCAAAAATTTCGTTATTTAGTTGTTCTATATTAGGAATTTTTAACGATGTTATCGTGCGGTTTAATCCCTCAAATTGATTAGGGCGTGTTGATCTTTGTGGATTGAAATTTGTTCAATCCAAGGAAGATTAAATCGTGGCGCGAGGTTTGTAACCTAGTGGGCTAAGTAAAAACCGAGCAACAAAGAGTTAATCGTCCCTAGAAAGAACCCAAAGGGCAGCGCATGTTTGGTATTTACGCTGCGTTATCGCCTATTCATGGGGAATAACCACACTACATAGGCTCCGCCTTGCCTAAAAACCAAACATACTGCTGCAAATTCACCCACCAAAGATCAACACGCCCTAGGTATTATTGCGGATTGGTATTACTTACCAAAGCGCTGGACGGGCTGCACTTAATTTAACGTTTCCACCAGAAGTGCCAGCACCTTTGCCTATACGGCCAACATTTTTATTTTGCCCTGGTTTTACAAGTTCAAATACTCGTTCAAAGTCAGCTATTAAATCGTGTATATCTTCAATCCCAACCGAAATACGAATAAGCGTATCGCCCACACCCGCTTCTAAACGTGCCTTTGCCTCCATGCCTGCGTGCGTCATAGTTGCGGGGTGACAAATTAAACTCTCTACGCCACCTAGTGACTCAGCTAAACTAAACGTTTTAAGACTAGTTAAAAATGCTGCAGCGTCGTTTATATCGCCTTTAATATCAAAACTAACCATGCCACCAAAGCCAAGTTGTTGTGCTTTAGCAAGCTCATGCTGAGGATGTGACTCAAGTCCTGGATAGTAAACTTGGCTTACAAAATTGGAGCTTTCAAGGTACTTAGCTATTGCTAGCGCATTTTCTTGGTGCTGCCTTAAGCGCACATTTAAAGTACGTAGACCACGAAGCGTTAAATAACTATCAAAAGGGGCGCCCGTAATACCAATATTATTTGCCCACCAAGCAAGCTCATCACCAAGCTCTTGTGTTGCAGCAATAACAGCGCCGCCCACTACATCTGAGTGCCCGTTAATGTATTTAGTAGTTGAATGCACCACAATATCTACACCAAACTTAATAGGGTTTTGTAAGGCAGGAGACAAAAACGTGTTATCTGCGGCAACCAATGCACCGCATTGCTTAGCAACATCGGTAACCGCTTTAATATCGGTTAAACGAAGTACTGGGTTACTTGGAGTCTCTATCCAAATAAGCTTAGGTTTAATTGCTAAAATTTGTTGAAGGCTTTCTTCTTTTGTTAAATCTAATACTTCAAGCTTCAATAGTCCGCGTTTTTGTAACGATGTAAATAAACGATAGCTACCACCATAACAATCATGTGGAATTACTAACGTGTCGTCACTGTTAAGTAGCTGAGTAGCTAAATGCACGGCTGCCATACCAGTGGCCGTAATTATGCCGCTAGCGCCGCCTTCAAGCTTAGCAAGCGTCTCTGCTAAAATATCACGATTAGGGTTACCACTGCGGCCATAATCATACTCACGCTTGGTATCAAAGTCGGCAAACGAATAAGTCGTTGATAAATAAATTGGCGGCACCACTGCACCATGATGTTTATCAGCATCAACGCCGTTACGTACAGCAATGGTCGCTTTGTTTTTTTCGCTCATATTCGTCACCTGATTAATTTGGATGTTTAGACGTCTAAAAGAGTAAGTTATCCGTTTTAATAAGTCAAAGTATTTTAAAGCTCTAGATGGCTAAAGTTAGGAAAGGCGTTTGCTAGTATCACATTTTAGCTCACAAAAGTGAGCTTATTTTTACATCCCAAATAGGCTTATTAAGATAGATCGGTATCTATTATTTGACTATCTTTTTTAAATCGATAGAATTTCACGCATATTTACACGCTTTTTATACCGTGTGAGAAATTAATAATCTGAGGCAACGATACATCTTATGGCTAAATGGAATGGTGAGTATATTCACCCATACGCAGAACACGGGAAAAAATCAGAGCAAGTTAAAAAGATCACCGTTTCGATCCCGCTAAATGTATTAAAAGTTTTAACGGATGAGCGTACGCGTCGTCAAATCAACAACCTTCGCCATGCAACAAATAGTGAATTGCTGTGTGAGGCGTTTTTGCATGCATTTACTGGTCAACCTTTACCAAATGACGATGACTTACGTAAAGACAACGCAGAAAAAGTACCAGAAGAAGTTAAAAAGATAATGCAAGAAATGGGTTTAGAAGTGCCTATTTTAAACGAAGAATAAATCGTTACCTTTTTAATCAAAAAACCTCAGCATTGCTGAGGTTTTTTTGTTTAAGCGTTATATATATTACGCCATATAATTTTCAGGCAAGTCAATTTGCGCAACACCCGACTCTACCGCAGCAAGTGCTACAGCTTTAGCTATACGCGGTAGTAAACGCGGATCCATTGGTTTTGGAATAATGTACTGCGCACCAAATTCTAGCTTATCTACGCCTGCGGCTTTTAAAACCTCTGCAGGTACAGGCTCTTTGGCAATACTACGAATAGCCTCAACTGCAGCAATTTTCATTTCATCATTAATCGCGCTTGCACGTACATCAAGCGCACCACGGAAAATAAACGGAAAACATAAAACATTATTTACTTGGTTAGGGTAATCAGAGCGCCCTGTTGCCATAATTAAATCGTTGCGTGCGCCGTGAGCAAGTGCAGGATCGATCTCTGGATCTGGGTTTGAACATGCAAACACGACCGGTTTTTCTGCCATTAGTTTTAAATCTTCGGCAGCTAACAAGTTAGGACCCGAAACACCAACAAACACATCAGCATCTGCAATTACATCTTGCAATGTGCGTTTATCGGTATTGTTAGCAAAAAGCTGTTTATATTCATTTAAATCATCGCGACGAGTATGAATAACACCTTTGCGGTCAAGCATATAAATGTGTTCACGCAGTGCACCACACTTAATTAACAGTTCCATACACGCAACTGCAGCAGCGCCTGCACCTAAACATACAATTATTGCATCTTCAATTGATTTACCTTGTACTTCTAGCGCATTTAACATGCCGGCAGCCGTAACAATGGCGGTACCGTGTTGGTCATCATGAAAAACAGGAATGCTACAACGCTCTATTAATGCTTTTTCAATTTCAAAACACTCTGGTGCTTTAATATCTTCAAGGTTAATACCACCGAATGTGTCAGCAATATTGGCAACCGTGTTAATAAAGTCTTCTGTTGTTTTGTGCTTTACTTCAATATCAATAGAATCAAGCCCTGCAAAACGTTTAAACAATAACGCCTTGCCTTCCATTACGGGCTTAGACGCTAAAGGACCTAAATTACCCAAGCCCAAAATTGCAGTACCATTAGTGATAACCGCAACCATGTTACCTTTACCGGTATATTTATATGCATTTGCAGGATCTGCGGCAATTTCACGTACAGGTTCAGCGACACCTGGGCTATAAGCTAGGGCTAAGTCTTGAACTGTTTCAGCTGGTTTTGTTAGCTCAATGCTAATTTTACCAGGTACGGGATGTGAGTGATAATGTAGTGCTTGTTCACGAAAGTCAGACATAACGCGATGGTATCCTGCAATTTAAGTTAAAGTGAGAGGTGGAGTCTTGGGGTACGATACCCTTATTATTTTTAAATTCCAAGCAATATCAGGTCTATCCTGTTATATGCTATATCCTTTAATTTTAAGAGGTTTTTCAGTAACTTTGCAGGATTATATAAACATTTGATAAATAAAAATTCACCAAAAAAGTAAGTTTTGAGGTGCGTTTATGTCTACTACAATATTAAAAAAATGTATGTTTAATGCATCATCATAAACTTAAAATAACAGCCTACTACACTACTTTAAAAACAGATAAGCCCACGTTAGCTACTTTTATCAACCTAGTTAAAATTTGTACTATTTAAAATATAGAGAATATCTATCGATTTGTCTGTAAAGGTTTATGCATACTCAGAATAAGAATAGGAAATAGTTATGCAAGGTGTGATGTAGCTCGAGCAAGCTAAATAAGATAAGAAGTAGTAAATTTTAGACACAAAAAAAGCACCCTAAGGTGCTTTTTTTAACTAAACAGCAATGATTACTTCTTGCTGCTAAGTGCACCGAAGCGCTTGTTGAAGCGATCAACACGGCCGCCAGTGTCTAAAATCTTTTGCTTACCAGTGTAAAACGGGTGACACGCAGAACATACGTCTAAGTGAATGTCTTTACAAAGAGTTGAGCTAGTTTCGAATTTGTTTCCGCATGAACATGTTGCAGAAATTACTTCGTACTTAGGGTGAATACCTTCTTTCATAGGAACCTCTAGTTAAGGCCGCATCGCTCTCCAAACCCGAAGTCTGGCACCATACGTCGTTAAAACAAATTTGTTGGTGGCGGATTTTATCCAACAACCTTCCCCTGCACAAGTATTTATTTATCTTTTCGCTAAAAAAGTGAACAATCTCTTTCTCTAGTACTATTGCTAGTAGGTTTTTAGCGGTATTTTTAGTACATTACAGCATTAATTTTACGGGTTGAGTTGTTATGAGTTTTGTTGAAGTTGCTATTAAAGTCCCGCTTCCACGCACCTTTGATTATAAAATAGAAGAGCAGCTCAGTGGCTTATCAACACCCATACTACCGGGCATGCGGGTTTTAGTACCTTTTGGTAATCAAAAAAAAGTAGCTGTTGTTCTGGGTATTAAAAACAGTACCGACGTCCCTTTAGATAAAATTAAGAATATTATAGAGGTAATAGACGACACCCCTATTTTAAGCGCCCAACATTTAGAACTCCTTAGCTTTACTGCCCGCTATTATTGCTATCCCTTAGGCGAAACTATTCACATAGCGCTACCGAGTGCACTTCGCCAAGGTGAATCGCCAGATAAAACCAGTATTAACATGGTTGCTCTGACAGAAAAAGGCGCAAAAGTACCGTCATTAAAAGCCAAAACACAACTCAATTTATTAAAGCAGTTATCGCAATCGGGGAAATCATCGTTAACCGAATTAAAAGCTCTTGGCTTTAGCAAAAAAACAATAGATAGCCTAATAGATAAAGAACTCATTACGCAAACTATTGAACACGATAACCAATGGCAAAGCGTTGCACCAACTGTCGGTAGTAAACCTGTACTTAATAAAGAACAAGCGGTTGCTTGTACAGCAATAAATCAAAGTAGTGGATTTAGCAGCTTTTTATTAGAAGGCGTAACTGGCAGTGGTAAAACAGAAGTGTATTTACAGTGCCTAGAAGAAGTATTAAAACGTGGCGAGCAAGCATTAGTATTAGTGCCAGAAATAGGCTTAACGCCACAAACTGTAAACCGTTTTCGTCGCCGCTTTCCTGATACACCCATTATGCTTTGGCATTCAGCCCTTACCGACAACGAGCGATTACAAACATGGCGTTTTTGCGAAAAAGGCAGTTGTGCAATAGTTATAGGCACACGTTCGAGTATTTTTCTGCCATTTTTAAAACTCGGTATGATAGTTGTCGATGAAGAGCACGATTCATCATTTAAGCAACAAGATACCCTTCGTTACCATGCTCGTGATTTAGCTGCATACAGAGCTTTTCAGCATAAAATACCACTTATATTAGGCAGTGCTACACCCGCACTTGAAACACTTCACAAAGCAATTAATAACAAATATCAGCTACTAAGTTTAACCGAGCGCGCGCAAACTGCGACAGATAACCAATTTAAGTTACTCGATATGAAAGGCCAACCCGACCAAGCAGGTATTGCACATGCAAGCCTTGCAACTATGCGCCAACACTTAAATCGCGGTAAACAGGTTATGGTTTTTTTAAATCGTCGAGGTTTTTCACCCACTCTTATTTGCCATGAATGTGGCTGGCTAAGTGAATGTAAACGCTGCAGTACCAGCGCCACATTTCATAAAGCGATTGGCCAAATGATTTGTCATCACTGTGGCGATCAATACCCTGTTCCTCACCAATGTCCTGATTGTGGAAGTACGCAAATATTTCCAAATGGCAAAGGTACAGAGCAAATTGAAGAGTTTTTATCGACCGAGTTTCCAGATACACCCGTTACTCGCATAGACCGCGATTCAACTCGCCGTAAAGGCAGCCTTGAAAAAGCACTAGATGAAATAAACCTAGGCGGTGCACGCATTTTAGTTGGCACACAAATGCTTGCCAAAGGCCATCACTTTGCAGATGTAAGCCTTGTTATAATTTTAGACGTAGATAGCGGCTTATACTCATGCGACTTTAGAGCAACAGAACATTTAGCGCAATTAGTCACCCAAGTAGCGGGGCGTGCTGGACGTTCAGGAGAGCCTGGTCAAGTGTTATTACAAACACACTTTCCAGAACACCCACTTTTACAAGACTTAGTTAATAATGGTTACCAAGACTTTGCTCGTTTTGCACTGAGTGAACGCGATGATGCAGACTTACCACCCATTACAAATATGGCTATTGTCCGTGCACAAGGACACAGCATTAAGCTAGTCGTCGATTTTTTGACGGATTTGGTTCCTGTGAATGGGGTATCTGGTATACAATTGCTCGGTCCGATCCCTGCTCCACTTGAAAAAGTCGCAGGTATGTATCGTTTTCAATTACATATTCAAGCGCAAGATCGCCGCATATTACATCAGTACCTTGCGCAAATGGTTGATTATTTAAGTTCAAGTAAACTTGCACAAAAAGTACGCTGGAGCTTAGACGTAGACCCTATAGACATGATTTAGGTTAAGGCCAAAATAACACCATGGCACAGCACGATTATATTAACAAAAAGCCTGCAGGCAGAAACAGTAAAAAAAACGCACCCGCTAAAAAACCATTTCCTATTCTTTTAGCTGTCATAGCCATCTTACTCGTCGGTGGTTTTGCTTATACATTATGGTTTATTAAAAGTAATGCAGATCCAAAACTTGTCGAAAAACAAGCAAACCCCACTGCGCCCGCAAAAGTAGAAGTGGTTATTCCACGCACACCAGAGTTTATTAAAGAAATTAGAAACCACGAGATTCAAGTTGAAGTGAAGGAACTTGAGCAAAAAGGCCCTTACGTTATGCAGTGTGGTTCGTTTAAAACCCACGCACAAGCGGAATCGCTAAAAGCTAAAATAGCATTTGCAGGCCTCATTTCTGAAATAAAACAGGCAGAAGGCAGCAATGGTACTTGGTATAAAGTGCGCTTAGGCCCTTATAAAACCAAACGCCAAGCCGAAAGTGATAAAAACAAACTTAAACGTGTAAAAATAGTCGGCTGCGGAATTTGGGGCTGGACTTGAAAATAAACCATTCACCCATATAACCTCTTCATAATCGTTTTTTACGAGTTGCCTCTGCAGCTCGATGATGAGGAATAACATGACTACTATCGTAAGTGTACGCCGTGGCGACAAGGTTGTAATTGGCGGCGATGGCCAAGTGTCTCTTGGTAATACCGTAATGAAGGGCAACGCCCGTAAAGTTCGACGTCTTTATAATGGCAAAGTAATCGCTGGTTTTGCCGGTGGTACTGCTGATGCCTTCACTCTTTTCGAACGCTTCGAAAGCAAATTAGAAATGCACCAAGGAAACCTAACTAAAGCCGCAGTAGAAATGGCTAAAGATTGGCGCAGCGACCGTGCACTTCGAAAACTCGAAGCTCTGCTCGCTGTAGCAGACGAAACAGCCTCTTTAATTATTACCGGTAATGGCGATGTGGTTCAACCTGAAAACGACCTAATTGCAATTGGCAGTGGTGGTAACTTTGCACAATCAGCGGCAACCGCCCTTTTAGAAAATACAGATTTAAGCGCTCGTGAAATAGTAGAGAAAAGCTTAACTATTGCAGGCAACATCTGCGTATTTACTAATAACTTCCAAACAATCGAAGAATTATAATAGGAACTATCATGTCTGATATGACCCCAAGAGAAATTGTTCACGAGCTAGATCAGCACATTATAGGTCAGGCTAAAGCAAAAAAAGCAGTGGCTATCGCACTTCGTAACCGCTGGCGTCGCATGCAACTAAAAGAAGATTTACGCAGCGAAGTTACACCAAAAAACATTTTAATGATTGGTCCAACCGGTGTAGGTAAAACAGAAATTGCCCGCCGATTAGCAAAACTTGCTAACGCACCCTTTATTAAAGTAGAAGCGACTAAGTTCACTGAAGTTGGCTATGTTGGTAAAGAAGTTGAGACTATCATCCGCGATTTAGTCGATGTATCAATTAAAATGACTCGCGAACAGCAGACTAAGAAATTTAAACATCGCGCCGAAGAAGCAGCAGAAGAGCGCATTTTAGATGCCCTTTTACCACCAGCGAAAGATCAATACGGCGAAACGCAGCGTGATGATAACTCATCAACTCGCCAAGCGTTCCGTAAAAAGCTACGTGAAGGTCAGCTAGACGATAAAGAAATTGAAATCGATTTAGCACAAGCACAACCAAACGTAGAAATTATGGCGCCTCCTGGTATGGAAGATATGACCAACCAGCTACAAAGCATGTTTCAAAACATGGGCGGCGATAAGCGCACTAAGCGTAAACTAAAAATCAAAGAAGCCTTCAAACTATTAACGGAAGAAGAAGCCGCTAAATTAGTAAATCCTGAAGAGCTAAAAGAACAAGCTATTTTTGCAGTAGAGCAAAACGGTATTGTGTTTATTGATGAAATAGACAAAATTTGTAAGCGCGGCGATTCGTCAGGCCCAGATGTGAGCCGAGAAGGTGTTCAGCGCGACTTACTACCGCTAATTGAAGGTTCAACTGTAAATACTAAGCACGGAATGGTTAAAACTGACCATATGCTGTTTATTGCCTCTGGTGCGTTTCAGATGGCAAAGCCATCAGATATGATCCCAGAGCTACAGGGCCGCTTACCTATTCGAGTAGAACTTGAAGCACTTACTGCAGATGACTTTAAACGCATCCTTACAGAGCCTCATGCATCGCTTACCGAGCAACAACGAGAGCTGCTTAAAACTGAGCAGGTATCGATTGAGTTTAGCGACGATGCAATTGAGCGTATTGCCAAAGCAGCTTGGCAAGTTAACGAGAAAACCGAAAACATCGGTGCTCGTCGTCTACACACTGTAATGGAAAGATTGATGGAAGAAATTTCATACGATGCTTCTGAAAAAGCAGGCTCGTCATTAGTAATCGACGCCGCTTATGTTGAAAAACACTTAGGTGCACTTGTTGAAGATGAAGACTTAAGCCGCTTTATTCTATAAAACGAATATAAACGTTATACTAAAAGCCTCCAGATTGGGGGCTTTTTAATGGGATATATTAAATGAAACACGTAACAAAAGTGCATTACCACAGTGTAAGTAAAAATCTAGATGTTTACTTTGATGATGACAGTAAAGCTGTATTTAGCTGTGAGTTTTTACGTGTACACTCCCCTTCAGCTGAAGTGCAGGGCCATGGCTCTGGCCCAATGAAGCTAGTACTTAATAAGCAAGCTGTAGGAATAAAAAGTATTGTACCTGTTGGGCATTACGCACTTCGTTTAGATTTTGACGATGGCCATAACAGCGGACTATTTAGCTGGCGCTACTTTGAAAAACTACAACAGCAACAAGATACATTGTGGAGTGAATATTTAGCGCGGGTAACTGAACACGAAAAAAGTAAAGATAGCGTGCCTATAAAATTTGTTCCTTAAACTTTATAGGCCCGTTCTATTAAGCGTTATTAAACCTTAAATTTATCAATTGCAGTGAACAGAACGCGAGCCTGCTCAGAGACCTCTTCACTTGTTTGCGCATTGTTAGCAGCATGTTCAGTTGCGTCTTGTGCAATATCGCGAATTCTTACTACATTTTTATTAACCTCTGATGCCACTTGGCTTTGCTCATCAATAGCAACTGCTATTTGAGAGCTCATTTCCATTATTGTTTGTACATCCTCAGTAATTGCGCCCAATAGCTCACCTGCTTTAATTGCTTGTGAGGCACTTTCATCACCTTGAGAGCGACATTTGTGCATAATACTCACCACTTCTTGAGTACGCTGCTGTAAGGTACTTATAATACCTTCAATCTCACTTGTAGACTCTTGAGTACGCTTTGCTAATGAACGAACCTCATCTGCAACAACAGCAAAACCACGACCATACTCACCAGCACGGGCCGCTTCTATTGCCGCATTAAGTGCAAGTAAATTTGTTTGATCTGCAATCGCTCGAATTACATCAAGCACTGAACCAATTGTTTCACCATCTTTTTCAAGTTGCGACACTACATTTGATGCATTCCCCAGCGAATCAGATAGGGCCCTAATGTGCTTAACGGTAGAATCTACTTCACTACGCCCTTGTTGTGCACTTAAATTTGTTGACTCTGCTTTTTTCGCAGCCGCCTCAGTATTATGTGAAATATCCTGAATCGTCGCCTGCATTTCGGTGGCTGCAGTTGCAACCATGTCGGCTTCATGTAGTTGCTCTTGCATACCAGAGCTTGTTGCTGCGGTACTTTCTGATAAATGCTCTGTTGCTACATTAAGCGTGTTTAAAGCACCATTAACTTCGTTAATTAAGTTCTTAAAATCGCCTATTAAGCTATTAAAGTCGACCGTCATGGTGGTAATTTCGTCTTTACCAGTTTGCTCTATCATCACGCTCAAATCATTATTACGACGAATATCGTTAATAGTGTGATAAACCCGCTCAATAGGTACAATAATGGAGTGGCTTGTAAAATAAACGAGTGCTAATACAATCACACCTGCAATCACAAATACCAAAATAGCTAAAAATTGAGCCTGCTCTACACTTTGTTCTACTTGTAACTTAGTGTCTTTAACGATTTTAGAAACAATGGCGTCGCTTTTATCTACACTGTCACGCATTACTCCAAGTGCGCCTGACTCAAGATCTAGCCCTAGCTTAGTTTGCGCCTGCACAAGTGTTTGAAATTCGCTTTGGTATATATCAATCAAAGGATTAATTTGTGCTTTATAGTCGCTTGGCAGCTGTGCTGCAGCTATCTGCTGCTTAAATGTATTAATTCCCTCATTAAAACGCCCTAGGTACTTAATATCAAATCTCAGCATGAAATCTTTTTCTGAGCGTCTTAGTTGCAGCATTGACGACACCAGTTGGTAATTTTGCTGCTCTTTTAATAGTTGCTCAACTTCATGAACCGAGCTTCTAAGCTTGCCATATAACCCGTCGGTCGGGGTTAAACCAATTTCTTTTTGAAGCTTAACAACAGTATTAAAATCATTATTATAGCTATTTATTAGTTGCTCAAAGCGCTGAACTTGCTCCTGTGCAATACCTTGGTTAGCCATTAACTGTTGTAACTTTTTTACTTTATCACTTAACTGCTCAAAATCCGTTTCAAATGCAGTTAACGCGTCTTCTTGTTTATAAAACAAAAAGTTTTTTTCATGTTTACGCAATGCTAATGCATGTACGTTGAGCTCTTCTGCTAATTGAATAGTCTTGTTTAAGCTCAGGGTTGTACGTGATTCAAAAATAATCACGCATAAAAGGACCACCATTGCTAAACCAACAACGACTGCGTTTAATTGTAAACGTCGTTTGATTGTTAAGTTTTGTAAAAAATTCATCGCTAACGCCTTTTTTAAATATGCATTTTTATTATAGCTAATAGATCAAAAGCGACTAATTAATTTAACTTTTTATTATTGGTAATTTTAAACAGTTTAAATGTGATGGCTATAAGGCGACACTATCCCACAAACCTTTATGTAACGATTGTGTGTTATTCCATTGTTGTTTAACCAACCAATCAATTAAAGGCGCGGGGTCGCTGGGGTAATTTATTTGCTTGTTTTGCGGCGCGCTATTCCAATCATCAAGGGCTTGTGGGTTTAAATAGTTCATAACATGCGCCATGCCCATGGCAAATAAAGTTTGTGCATTTGCTGCTTGCTCAAACTGACCATCTAAAGGCTTTAATAGTAACTTTTTACCTAACTTAAGCGCTTCACTGGCAAGCTCAAATCCCGCATTACCAATAACGCCACTTGTGTTTGCTAAGTCGTTTAAAAAACCAGAGCGTGAAGGGGCACGTAAATGTATATGTCCAAAAGACTGATTGCAGGCATTTGGGTGATAGCAATAAAATTCTTTTTCGGGAAAGTCTTTTAAATAATCAACAACGCTATCTAAGTTTTCGAAAGGTAAATATACCAATACCTTGTTCATTACGGCTACAGGGTTGTCGTGATTATGATGAGCAATAAAAGGCGGTATTATATTATTTGCAAATGGTTGCCAGTGCACGCCTAAATAGGTAGTCGCTGGTGCATAATGCTTGATAAGTGATTTTCTCAGTACGCCACGACCAAACATAGGTACGTTATCTGACAAAAATGCTGCTTGGTGACTAATGCCAATAACGGGTATACCTGCCCGTTTTGCAGCCCATGCTGTCACAGGCTCGAAGTCGTTAAGTACAAAATCGTACTGTTTTATCTCAAGCGATTTTATATCACTCACCAACTTACAAATTCGCATGTTTTTAAGTGTTTTTAAATTTTTAACTTGCCCATTTTCAGTGCTAAACGATAAACCGCGATACGCTTTATAATCTGAGAATTCGTGCATATCAAAGTAATCTTTATTTGCGCGCCCTGAAAACACATAATCAACATCAATACCGAGCTTATTAAAGCAGCTTGCCATAACCCGAGCGCGCGTTATATGACCATTACCGGTACCTTGCACTCCATACAATATTTTCATGCAGGCACCACAAGTGCTAACGCAAATAAACCACAAAAACTACCAATCGTTGCGCCTATTATAATATCAGCAGGAAAGTGCACACCTAATACCACACGAGACATAGCAACGCCGGTAGCCCAACTAAATAGTAGTAATGCATATTCTGGAAAAAAATGGCTTAATATAATTGCCACTAAAAAGGCAGCAGCACTGTGACCCGATGGTAAACTAAATTTATCGCTTGGTACTATATAGGCATTTGTTACTAAGCAGTCGCATGGACGGATCCGAGCAAATCTATTTTTAGCTAGTAGGTAAATAGGTCTTTCTATAGCAAAACCAATTAATATAGTGACAGGCAATAATTGGTGCTGTTCATTATTACTAAGCCACCACACTGCTAAGCATATTAATATATAAAGCCCACCATCACCGCTTTTAGACAAACCAAAGGCCATTATTTTAAACCACCTCGGTGAATTGCAATTAAACAAAGTTAAAAATAATTGCTCATCTATCTGAGTTACCTTTTTAAGCATATTATTATTCATCACCATCCCTCATTGCATAACATATGAACACCGATTTAGCTTATGTGTTGTAAATAACAATTGAGTGACGCTTTTAATACACTATTATTGCGATTAATGATTTAGCGCTTGTTTTGCCTAAATTTACTGCGATTAAGTCGTTGTTATTGCTTATAAGGAGGGTATACTGAGATATAAATTAATGTACCTTTTGAGGATAAAATAATGGATTACAGCACTTCTGATTTATGCGACCACTTTGCTGACGTGGTTGACGTGCTAGAGCCTATGTTCATCAACTTTGGTGGTCGACACAGCTTTGGTGGCCGCATTAAAACGGTTAAATGTTTTGAAAATAATGAACTCATCCGCGAATTACTTTCTCAAGATGGTACAGACCTAGTACTTCTTATTGATGGTGGCGGCTCAACTCGTCGCGCACTAATCGACATTGAACTGGCTGAGCTAGCACTTGAAAACAACTGGAATGGTATTGTTGTTTACGGCGCAGTACGCCACGTTGATGAGCTTGAAGAGCTTGATTTAGGCATTCAAGCAATTGCTTCAATCCCTGTTGCAGCCGACAGCGAAGGTGCTGGTGAAGATGCTATAGGCGTTAACTTTGCTGGGGTATCATTTTTTGATGACGACTTTATTTATGCTGATAGCACAGGCATTGTTTTATCTGCAGAAGAATTAGAGTTGGAAGTTGTAGAAGTATAACGTGACCTCCCATTTAAAAGTATATGATGAAAGCGCGGTTAGAACACTTTGCTCTACCCGCGCAAATGAGAAAAAGGCATGGCAATCAATGGCCTTGCTCGACACCCAAGTAAACCTGCAACAAGCACTTGTTGACGCTGCTCAATTTGGTATCCGCTATGTACTTCTGGGTATTTGCGAAGATATCGGCCCAAAAGCAAACTTAGGAAATGGCGGTGCAAACGAAGCATGGCCGGCTTTTTTAAAACGCTTTTTAAACCAACCTCACAATCAATTTATTGCCACTCAAAAAGTGCTTTTATTGGGTGAAGTTAATACTGATGATTTAATGGCGCAAAGCAACCAGCTTAATAATCAGCAAGGCCAGCAATTAACTCAATTACGAGATTTATGCCAACAGCTTGATGAACGCGTAGAGTCGTTATTGAGCCTTATTTTTAAAGCGGGGCTTGAGCCAATCGTTATTGGCGGAGGTCATAACAATTGCTTGGGAATTATCCGTGCCCTGAGTAAGTCAAAAAATACACCTATTAATGCTATCAACTTTGACCCTCATGCCGACTTTAGAGAATGTGAAGGTCGCCATAGCGGCAATGGCTTTCGCTACGCTTATAACGAGCAACATCTAAGTAATTACCACGTTATTGGCTTACATGAGATAAAAAACAATCAAGCAATTATAGATGCAATGAGTGAAGCTAACTTTACGTTTGATAGCTATCAATCAATACAAGTTAAGCGAAAAATTACACTCACGCAGGCAATTGAAAACGCATTAAGTAATTTTAACGATTTACCACTGGGTATTGAAGTTGATTTAGATAGTATTACTTACATGCCGGTTAGTGCGTACACATGTTGCGGATTTAGTGTGAATGACACTGAGCACTTTGTGCATTTAGCAGCAAACCATCGCCACTCTAAGTACTTACATTTATGTGAAGCGGCGCCTAGCCAGCACCCTAACGGAGTTGAGGCCGGTGCTGCCCATGTAGGACAAGTGATCAGTGCACTTGTGAATAGCTACCTACAAGCCAAAGAAAACACTTAGCGCTGCTGAACTAATCGCCACTCTTTTAGCCAGCTCATTAAACCGATACTACTTAGCGGGTGACCAAAGTAATAACCTTGGGCAGCATAACCTTTTAAGCTTTTTACAAACTTAAGTTGCTCAAGTGTTTCTACCCCTTCAAAAATCACTTTTGTTTTTTGTTGGCTATGCATTTCAACCATTCCGCTAACTAAACTGCGTATATTGTTTTGATTACTAAAGTCAGCAGTAAGTGAAGGTGAAACCTTAATATACTCTACCGCTAAACTTGGTAACTTAGAAAGCAGTACCGGGTTATCACCAAGTCCATCAACACATACTTTTAAGCCTATGTTATTAAGCCTTGCGATCATGCCTCTGCCTTTATCATCTAGTCCCGCAAAAATATGCAAAGGGCATTCAACAATTAAATCGCCAGCTTCCAAGTGATGCTCACTTAAAACAACATCAACAAATTCAATAAACTCTTCGTTAAGCATTTCAGGACCAAATACGTTAATGCTAAGCGGTATAGAAATACCTTCTATTCTAAGCGCCATTGCAAGCTCAGCGGCTCTCTCTATTACAAATTTAGCGAGTGGATAACCAAGCCCTGCAATTCTTATGTCGTCGATAAACCTGTTAGCGGATAAAATTCCTTGCTTAGGGTGCTGCCAACGCAGTAGTAATTCTAAAAACTCAATTTGACCGTTTTCGTTACAAATAATAGGCTGAAAATAAAGCTCTAACTCACTCGAAAAATCAATATTTGCTAATTCTTTTAGTCGCGCTTGTTGCTCTCGCAATTCAATCATCATTTGTTGATGATAAGGCACAACCTTGCGATCTGGGTGGCTATCGAGTGCCAGATATGCGTACGATATTAAATTATCAAAGTTGTTATCTTGCTCATTACAATCAACATAACTCGCTCTCGCTTTTACTTCTACAGTGCAGTTAGCAACATTAAATGGCTTAAGCGTTGCACCCAGTATTTGGTCAATAACTAATTCATGTAAGTGCTTTTGATTCGCGAAACTACAAATAAATGCAAAGTTAAGACCCCCTAAGTGGGCTAGCTTTTCTTGCCCAGTTAAAGTCACTATTTCGTCACTTGAAAGTAGCTCTTTTATTCGATTAGCCGATTGCGCTAACAGTATATCGCCAAAGTCGCGTCCAATATGCTGGTTAACTTGCTCAAAGCCTTCAAGGCGAATAACGATTAACGCTGCGCTTATTTGTTTGTTGTCGCACCATGTATAGTAACCTTGGCGTAACTGTTTTCTATCTGCAAAAACTGAAAGCGGAGACTCTTCAATAAATGCATCACCTTCAGGTTCTGGCTCTATAACGACTTCTATTTCAGCACTTTCATCATTTAAAAAGCCAACAATAGCTAATAATAATATTGCTAACACAACCCAAAATAGCGGAACTTCCAATAATAAATGAGCTGAAAATAGAACAACAAATAAAAGACCAGCCATTGAGCTGGTAATTATCATGCTCCAATTATTTCGCTCAAATGCTTGCCATAAGTGAAAACAAAACCCAAAGGCTAGTAAAATAGCAAGCCAAGCCGCACCGCTGCTTAAGATAGCTAAACCAACAGCAGCTGTGCATAAATAACTAAATTTAATACTGGTATTTTTAACAGCAAATAAAGTGGCGATCATCGCCATTAATAGTGCACCACTAAAAAATATTGGGAAATTACTGTCGGTTAGTATGTTCAAATTAACGGCATCCGTATTCGCTAAGAAAGTTTAAACCAAGTTATATGTGGGTAAAAATAATACAAACTAATTAATTCTACCCAAAATCCATAAATTTAACAGTTTATTTACGCCAAATTGGTAACTTAATTGTGATGGATGACTTATTTGCCAATGCGCAATATCAGCTCTTGCGCCAACCTTTAAAATACCACGGTCGTCTAACCCTAGTGCTTTAGCAGCATTGCGAGTAACACCAGCTAATGCTTGCTCAGGTGTTAATCTAAACAATGTGCATGCCATGTTCATCATCAAGTGCACTGAGCACAGCGGTGAAGTACCTGGGTTAAAATCACTCGCAATAGCTATCGGTACTTTATATTGATTAAGTAATTCAATAGGTGGGAATTTAGTCTCTCTTAAAAAATAAAATGCACCTGGCAATAACACCGCTACCGTCCCAGCGTCTGCCATGGCTTTTACACCCTCTTCATCTAGATGCTCAATATGATCCGCCGAAAGGCCATTAAACTGCGCCACCAGCTGAGAACCCTGTTGATTAGATAGCTGCTCAGCATGGCATTTTACTGGGAGGTTGTGCTTTTTAGCCGCCTGGAAAACACGTTTGGTTTGCGAATAACTAAACCCTACATTTTCACAAAATACATCGACTGCATCAGCAAGATTATTAGCCACTACCTGATCAAGCATGTCAGTACACACTAAATCAATATATTCATCAGCACGGCCTTTGTATTCAGGCGGTAGAGCATGCGCCCCTAAAAAAGTAGTTTTAATATCAATAGGGTGATGTTCACCTAATAAACGAGCGACGTCTAATATTTTTATCTCGTTTTCAGTATCTAGCCCATAACCAGACTTTATTTCAACGGTGGTTACACCTTCTTTTAACAACGTATTTAAGCGATCTTTTGCATCTACAAACAATTGTTCACGGTCGGCTGCTCTTGTGGCTTTAACCGTACTTGCTATGCCACCACCTTGTGCTGCGATTTGCTCATAACTTACGCCTTGCAAACGCTGTTCAAACTCTTGCGATCTTGAACCTGCAAATACTAAGTGAGTATGGCAATCTATTAAGCCCGGCGTTAACCATTGCCCTTTTACACTCAATGTCGGCGTTGCAAACACATCAAAACTAGGCAATGTTGATTGCTCTCCAATCCACGCAATTTTACCATTTTTAATGGCTATAGCAGCATTTTCAATTGCGCCATAAGGGGCATTTATATTGCTATCCATAGTGGCAATATTGGCATCAGTTAAAAGTAAGTCGATTTCTTCTAACTCATAATTTTGTGTTGTGCTTTGCATTTTACAGCCCTTTTTACGCCCAGAGTGATGAAAATATAGTCTAACAACCCGTCTTGTATATACAAGGTAATTGTGTCATCTTATTTATATAGTTTATTTTTAATGTAACCATAAATTTAATGACGACACCTAAATTTGCGCAAATAAAACAATTCATTGTTGATAAAATTCGCAGCGGTACGTGGCAAGAAAACCAACGTGTTCCCTCTGAAAACGAACTAAGTAGTCAATTTAGTGTAAGCAGGATGACAGCCCGCAGAGCACTAAGCGAATTAACCGAGGCAGGTATTTTAACCCGCAGCCAAGGGTTAGGTACATTTGTAGCTACATTTAAATCGCAGTCATCGTTACTTGAAATAAAAAATATTGCTGATGAAGTAAAAGAGCGTAACGGCAACTACACCTGTAGTGTACTCATACTCGAATCAATAAATGCAGTCGCACCTATTGCCATTGCACTTGGTGTTGAGGTTGACAGTGTTGTATATCGAAGTGTACTTGTGCATAACGAAAATGACAGCCCTTTGCAGCTAGAAGAGCGTTTTGTAAATCCTGCCCTTGCGACTGGCTACTTACAACAAGACTTCAGCACGCTTACACCACATGAATATCTATCTAGTGTTGCCCCACTTACCCAAGCAAGGCATACAGTAGAGGCCATTATGCCAAACAGCGAAATGTGCCAATGGTTAAACTTATATAATGAAGAGCCATGCTTACAAGTGATCCGACGCACCTGGTCTGTTAAAGGCATTGTAAGCTTTGCGCGCCTTGTATCACCTGGCAGTAAATATCGCTTAGGTGGCCACTTAACATTTAAAAAATAACAAACAATAGCGCTTACTGCGCTTTTTTTATAACAAATCATCTTGTATATACAACAGGAGCAAAACATGAACAACCGACTCGACACAAGTCGCGTAATACGTGCACCTCATGGAGATAAAATAAGTGCTAAAAGCTGGCAAACAGAAGCTGCTAAGCGCATGCTAATGAATAACTTAGACCCTGAAGTTGCAGAGCATCCTCATGCACTTGTTGTATATGGTGGTATTGGCCGAGCAGCTCGTGATTGGCCAAGTTATGACAAAATTATAGAAACCCTCGATAGGCTCGAAAGCGACGAAACCCTGCTTGTACAATCAGGAAAACCCGTTGGTGTATTTAAAACCCACAGCAATGCCCCTCGCGTGCTTATTGCTAACTCAAATCTTGTTCCACACTGGGCAAATTGGGAGCACTTTAACGAGCTCGATAAAAAAGGCTTGATGATGTACGGGCAAATGACGGCGGGTTCTTGGATTTATATTGGCTCGCAAGGCATAGTACAAGGAACTTACGAGACCTTTGTAGCTATGGCAAAGCAACATTTTGCAGGTAGCGCTAGTGGTAAGTGGGTATTAACAGGTGGTCTTGGTGGTATGGGCGGTGCGCAACCACTTGCAGCTACAATGGCTGGGTTTAGTGCACTGGTTGTTGAATGTGATGAAAGCCGTATCGATTTTCGTATAAAAACAGGCTACGTTGATGTAAAAGCAACAAGTCTTGAACACGCACTGCAATTAATAACCGATGCATGTGTTAAAGGTAAAGCCCTCTCAGTGGGTTTACTAGGTAACGCTGCCGATATTTTTAGTACACTGGTTAAAACAGGCATTACCCCTGATGTAGTAACAGATCAAACATCAGCTCACGATCCATTAAATGGTTACTTACCACAAGGCTGGACAATGGAGTACGCAGCAAAAATGCGTGAGCAAGATCCAAAAGCTGTAGTAAAAGCCGCTAAACAATCAATGGCAGTCCAAGTTAAAGCTATGCTGGCACTACAAAAAGCCGGTGCCGCCACTACTGATTACGGTAATAATATTCGTCAAATGGCGTTTGATGAGGGTGTTACCAACGCGTTTGATTTTCCTGGATTTGTGCCTGCATATATTCGCCCTTTATTTTGTGAAGGGATTGGACCATTTAGATGGGTAGCATTATCAGGCGACCCTGAAGATATATATAAAACCGACGCTAAAGTAAAAGAGCTTATTCCTGATGATGCACATTTGCATAACTGGCTTGATATGGCGCGGGAACGCATACAATTTCAAGGTTTACCTGCACGTATTTGCTGGGTTGGACTTAAAGATAGAGCGCGCCTTGCACTGGCCTTTAATGAAATGGTTAAAAATGGCGAACTTAAAGCCCCTATAGTTATTGGTCGCGATCACCTCGACTCTGGCTCAGTTGCCAGCCCTAACCGCGAAACAGAGAGCATGAAAGATGGCTCAGATGCAGTATCAGATTGGCCATTACTCAACGCACTGCTTAATACCGCAAGTGGCGCTACTTGGGTGTCGCTTCACCATGGTGGCGGTGTAGGCATGGGATTTAGTCAGCACTCTGGTGTAGTTATTGTTGCCGATGGTACTGATGAAGCTAAAGAGCGTATTGCTCGCGTACTGTGGAACGACCCTGCAACGGGTGTAATGCGCCATTCTGATGCCGGATACGACATAGCAAAAAACTGCGCTAAAGAACAAAATTTAGACCTACCTATGTTAAACGAGGAATGATCATGTTCGAACTTACTCTCACACCCGGATCACTTGATTTAAACACACTAAGAAAAATTAATAATTCACCGGTAAAGTTAAGCCTTGCAAAGCATGCCGAGTCGCAAATAGCAGCCAGCGCGCAAACCGTTCAAAACGTTATTAATGAACACCGCACTGTGTACGGAATTAACACCGGCTTTGGATTATTAGCCAATACCAAAATTGCCGACGACGAACTTGAATTGTTACAGCGCTCCATTGTTCTTTCACACGCTGCAGGTATTGGCGAATACATGGATGACAGCACAGTAAGGTTAATGATCACCTTAAAAGTAAACTCGCTTTCACGTGGCTATTCGGGCATTCGCCTGCAAGTAATCCAATTTTTTATGCAGCTGCTTAGTAGCGAAGTATATCCATGCGTGCCTAAAAAAGGCTCCGTGGGGGCATCGGGAGATTTAGCTCCTCTTGCGCATATGTGTCTACCTTTATTAGCTGAAGGTCAAATGCGACATAAAGGAGAAATAATTAGCGCAGCACAAGGGTTAAAAATAGCGGGACTTGAACCCCTTACCCTTGCAGCCAAAGAAGGCTTAGCATTATTAAATGGCACACAAGCGTCGACTGCGTTTGCACTACAAGGCCTATTTAGAAGCGAGAACTTATATGCACAAAGCTGCGTTATCGGATCAATAAGCATAGAAGCTGCAATGGGCAGTCGCGCGCCATTTGATGCACGTATTCATGAAATTCGCGGCCAACGTGGTCAAATAGACACCGCTCAAGTATTTAGAGAGCTACTCGATACGCACTCTCAGATTAGTAGCTCCCACGTCAATTGTGAAAAAGTACAAGATCCATACTGCCTTCGCTGCCAACCTCAAGTGCTAGGTGCTTGTCTAACTCAGATACGCCAAGCCGCAGAAGTGTTGCTATGCGAGTCAAACGGTGTAACCGACAATCCGCTAGTTTTTGCCGATGTAGGCGACATAATATCGGGCGGAAACTTTCATGCAGAACCCGTTGCAATGGCCGCCGATAACTTAGCTATCGCAATTGCCGAAATTGGTGCATTAGCAGAAAGGCGAATTGCATTACTTATCGATTCAAACCTATCCAAATTACCGCCATTTTTAGTTGAAAACGGGGGGGTAAATTCAGGATTTATGATTGCCCAAGTTACCGCAGCAGCGCTTGCATCAGAAAACAAATCATTAGCGCATCCGGCTTCGGTCGATAGCTTGCCTACATCTGCAAATCAAGAAGATCATGTTTCTATGGCAACCTTTGCAGCAAGGCGCTTAGATGAAATGGCCAATAATACCCAAGGTGTTTTGGCAATAGAATGGTTAGCATCGGTTCAAGGGCTAGAATTTAGAAAGCCGCTTGAACCATCAAATAAAGTGCAAAGCGCTAAAGCATTGTTACGCGAGCATGTAAGTTATTATGATAAAGACCGCTACTTTGCTCCCGATATCGAAGCTGCTAATACATTACTAAGTGAAGGTAAGCTATGCGACTTTATAGAGAGCAGTCCCCTGCCTTCAGGATATTAAATACCGTGCTGATAGCTAAACCCTAAGGCTTCAATGGCTGAGCCTAATATTTTTCGCTCAGCCGAATCAGTTCCTGTAAACGTTGGCATTTCACCACCATGTTGCTGACACTTCATAGCGTAGTATTCAGCTTTTTTGGGGTGCGCAGGATTAACCACATTATAAATATTTTGCCCTACTTGCCAGTGCTCTATCACCGCAAAAATAGCATTAATTACATCTTGTTGATGCACCATATTTACCACTTGCTCACTTGATGTATTGAGCTCTTTACCTGCCACAAAACGCCCCGGTTCTCTATTAGGCCCTAGTAAGCCAGCTAAACGAAGTATTTTGCCATCTTGTTCAAGCACTTGCTCTTCAGCTTCGTAAAGCTTTATTTGGCGCTCGTTTGTGCATGAAATATCGCTACTTTCACTATATACACCAGGCTCTTGATCGTACACCCCGGTTGATGAGCACAATAAAAAGCCCTTTGCGTTTAGCTCCTTTGAAAGCTTAAGCGCTGCGGTGAGTGTTTCAGGATAATTACTTTCACTGTGTCTGCTACGGGGTGGAATAGCACATACCCAATAAGCATCTTGTAAATCAACTTGATGCCTTAATTGTCCATCTTCAAGTGTAAACTGACGCTCAAAGTCAAACTCGTGTATATCTGTTCTATGCGTTCCTTGTACTTGCCAGTCAGCTTTTTGTGCACTTACGCATAAAGCATGTCCTAACCAGCCTGCACCTAATACTACTAATTTATTACTTTTATTTGTCATTTTTGTATAAGCCTTTATTTTAAACGCATAATTAGTTCTTTCTATCTAACTTTATAGAGATTTTAAGTAAGATATGATTTCATAAATAATAAAAATATGTGTACTCATGCTAAATAATTTATCATTACGGAAGAAAATATTATTATTGATTGGTGGAACAATTACCGTTTTACTAATTATCGCCTCAACATTTTTTGTTAAACACATTGCCAATCTCTCTAGAGAAAACATAGAAAACGAAGCACAAAGTTATCTACAGACCGAGCAACTTTCAATGCAAAGTTACTTCGCGATGTACGGTAAAATGGTATCAACCTTTGTTAATAACCCACATTTAATCAACTTTTTTGAAAATTGGGATACGCGCGATCAAGCACTCGAAAGCGCGCCAGGTTACAACGAAGTAAACCAAGACTTTGTGCGTTTAAGCTCAAATGACGAAAACATTTTATCGGCCTTTTTTGCCTCAGCAACCACCGGTGAATACTTTAAAGAAAACGAGCGTACAAGTCACTACAACGGCCAGCCTTATTACGCCTACAAGCGTGGGTGGTGGCAAGAAGCCATGCAAGTTAACAAGCTTTACGTAGGTCCAATCTCTGTTGATTTAACCACAGGCGTAGCATCCGCAGTAGTACAACAACCTGTTTATAACGCTCAGCGAAAACTCATTGGTATGGGCGGTGTTGATTTACAATTAAACAAAATTAACGACATGGTCGAAAATATTCGCTTTAACGGCCAAGGTTATGGATTTTTACTCGATGGCAATCAAAAAGTAGTACATTTTTCAAAGGCCACTGGGCATAAACTTTCAATTACAGATGAAGGTGCAAACGGTAAAGAAGGGCTCGATGCGCTTGAGCAACAATTTACAAATACAGCAGGCTTTAAAGAGTTAAATACACAAATGCGAAATAACCTTGAAGGCAGCCAAATGGTTACTTTTAAAGGTGAGCAGTTTTATGTGGTTTACCATCGTTTGCAGCTAGAGCAGCCTTATATAGATTGGTATGTAGGTCTACTTATCCCAACTACTATGATTGAAGAGCCCGTAAATGCCGCAGTAACCGCTACAACAACGGCGGTAATTATTATCTTAATCATTATATTAGCCATGATTTTATGGGCTACCCACATGATTTCAAAACCCATTACAACGCTTACACACATTATGCGTGATATAGCATCGGGCGAAGGCGATCTTACTCAAAAAATTGATATTAATAGTCAAGATGAAGTGGGACAGCTGGCCAACCACATGAACACTTTTATTGATAAGTTGCACGCCATGATGCTTGATACCGCAGCGCAAGCAGAACAACTAAGTAATGCAGCGGCCCAGCTAAGAAGTGTTTCTGAGAAAACAAATTCTGAAATTCAGCAAGAGAAGCAGCAAGTTGATAGCGTGAGCGCAGCGGTAACTGAAATGGCGACTACTGTGCTTGAAATATCACGTAACGCACAACACACAAATAACGCAGCTGAAGAAGTACAAGCAATTACAGCTGAAGGAGCTAGCCGTTCTACACAGGCGCAAACAGTAATGACTGAACTGGCATTACATATTGGCGAAGCATCTAAAGTGGTTGCAGGTCTTGAGCAAGAAAGTAATAACATTGGTGCGTTAGTCGATGTAATTAATTCCATTGCAGATCAAACCAACTTACTTGCACTTAATGCGGCTATAGAGGCTGCTCGTGCAGGTGAACACGGTAGAGGCTTTGCCGTTGTAGCTGATGAAGTACGTTCACTAGCAAGTCGCACACAAGAATCAACAGACGATATTCGAAATATGATTTCGCGCTTGCAGCAAATAGCTCAACAAGCCTCAGTAATGATGCAACAAGGACAAGATCAAACCGAGGGCTCAGTGCTTCAAACTAAAGAAGTGCTTAGCTCACTTCACAATATTGCGCAGTCGGTTACTAAAGTACAAGACCAAAGTCATCAAATAGCCACATCTACCGAGGAGCAAACTGTTGTTGCTGAAGATATTAATACGAGCCTTTCGGCAATTAATAACTTAGTGAACAGTACCGCTGACCATGCGCACACCCTCGCTGACGAAGCTCGTGACTTAAGTGATTTAGCTGCGGCGCTTAACAAAACGGTTAATCAATTTAAATTATAAAACATTCATTTTATAGTTGTGTTTAAGCGTAAAACTTAAGCGCAACTATAACCCTTGTTTTTAATTTATTTAGCACCATATCTTTACAGTTCGCTGCTATTTTTACTGTAATTGAGTAATACAAAGTGATTTTTACGAACCAGATCAAATTTTTCGATTTTATACACCGATCTTTTTATTGAGATAGTTTGTTGTTTGGCAGAGTCTGGTATAGTAGCGCACGTAATAAACAGTGCTTTTTGAACGGTTTAATACAAAATTGCTAATTAATATGTTCTAAGTGTTACTTAAAAGCACATATTAATTACCAATTGTTAAAAATGGGTTAGCCGATACTCGGCTGACAAAGAATACATTGTAACGGTTTTATCATGATATCTAATTTATTTACCAAGCTTTTTGGTAGTCGCAATGACCGCACTATTAAAAACTTAAGAAAGACGGTCGCGCTAATCAATGCGCTAGAAACGCAACTTGAAGCGCTTTCTGATGAAGATTTAAGAGCTAAAACAGCTGAGTTTAGAGAACGTTACGATAACGGACAAAGCCTTGACGACATTCTACCAGAGGCTTTTGCTGTGGTACGTGAAGCGTCAAAGCGTGTAAATGGCATGCGTCATTTCGACGTGCAGTTATTAGGTGGTATGGTTTTACATCAAGGTCGCATTGCAGAAATGCGTACCGGTGAAGGTAAAACACTTACAGCTACTCTACCAGCTTATCTAAACGGCTTAACAGGCAAAGGTGTTCACGTAATTACCGTGAATGACTACCTTGCTAAACGTGATGCTGAAACCAACCGTGCGTTATTTGAATTTTTAGGCCTTACAGTAGGCTGTAACGTACCAGGTATGATGCCGCAGCAAAAGAAGCTCGCTTATACTGCCGACATTACATACGGTACTAATAACGAATTTGGTTTTGACTACCTTCGTGACAACATGGCTTTTAGCATTGATGAACGAGTTCAACGTCCATTATTTTATGCTGTAGTCGATGAAGTGGATTCAATCTTAATTGATGAAGCACGTACCCCGCTTATTATTTCAGGCCCAGCTGAGGATAGCTCTGAGCTATACACTGAAATAAACACCATCGTTCCTTTACTTGAGCTTCAAGAAAAAGAAGACGAAGAAGGCATTGAAGGTGACGGCGATTACACTATCGATGAAAAATCTAAGCAAGTTCATTTAACAGAACGTGGTCAAATTAAAGTAGAAGAGCTACTTACTGAGCGCGGCTTAATTGAAGAAGGCGATTCGCTTTATTCAGCAGCAAGCATTACGCTACTAAGCCATGTTTATGCCGCCCTTCGTGCTCATAAGCTATACCAAAAAGATGTTGATTACGTTGTAAAAGAAAACGAAGTAATTATTATCGATGAGCATACTGGTCGTTCAATGGAAGGTCGTCGTTGGTCAGAAGGTTTACACCAAGCTGTTGAAGCAAAAGAAGGTGTAAAAATTCAAAACGAGAACCAAACACTTGCCTCTATTACGTTCCAAAACTACTTCCGTTTATACGAAACGTTAGCAGGTATGACAGGTACAGCCGATACTGAAGCATTTGAATTTCAGTCTATTTATGGCCTTGATACTGTTGTTATGCCAACTAATAAGCCGATGATTCGTGATGATCGCGCCGATTTAGTTTACCTAACGCAAGAAGAAAAATACGAAGCTATTTTAATTGATATTAAAGACTGCCAAGACCGCGGACAACCAGTGCTTGTTGGTACTATTTCAATTGAAAGCTCTGAGTATTTATCGCAGTTTTTACGCAAGGAAAAAATTAAGCACAACGTACTTAATGCTAAATTTCATGCGCAAGAAGCTGACATCGTTTCAGATGCTGGCCTACCAGGGACAGTAACAATTGCAACAAACATGGCCGGTCGTGGTACCGATATCGTGCTTGGTGGTAACTGGAACAGTGAAGTTGAAAAACTTGAAAACCCAACTGATGAGCAAATTGCTGAAATTAAAGCAGCTTGGAAAATTCGCCATGATGCAGTAATTGATGCCGGCGGTTTACATATCATAGGTACTGAACGTCACGAATCTCGTCGTATAGATAACCAATTACGTGGTCGCTCTGGTCGTCAAGGTGATGCTGGTTCAAGCCGTTTTTACTTATCGATGGACGATGCGTTAATGCGTATATTTGCCGGTGAGCGCATGACTAACATGATGCGTAAACTCGGTATGCAACGCGGTGAAGCAATTGAACATCCATGGGTTAACCGTGCGATTGAAAATGCACAGCGTAAAGTAGAAGCACGTAACTTCGACGTTCGTAAGCAACTACTTGAGTACGATGATGTAGCAAACGATCAACGTCGTGTTGTTTACTCTCAGCGTAACGAACTACTTGAAGAAGGTGATATTTCAGAAACTATTACTGCAATTCGTGGTGACGTACTTAGCAATACAATTGATCAGTACATTGCACCGCAAAGCCTTGCTGAAATGTGGGATATTCCTGGCCTTGAAGAGCGTTTAAAACAAGACTTCTTAATTGAGTTACCTATTACTCAGTGGTTAGCAGATGACAATAAACTATACGAAGAAAAGCTTCGTGAGCGTATTGAGCAGGCGGTTGAGCAGTCATACAAGCAAAAAGAAGAGCAAGTTGGCGATTCTGTTTTACGTCAATTCGAAAAAGCGATTATGTTACAGAGCCTTGATCAGCATTGGAAAGATCACCTTGCTGCAATGGATCATTTACGCCAAGGTATTCATTTACGTGGTTACGCGCAAAAGAATCCTAAGCAAGAGTACAAGCGTGAATCGTTTGAGCTGTTCTCCGAAATGCTTGAAAACTTGAAAGTAGATGTTGTAAGCATTCTAAGTAAAGTACAAGTACGCGCAGAAGAAGATGTTGAAAAAGTAGAAGAGCAACACCGTAAAAGTGAAAATGCTCCTCGCGAATACCAACATGAAGAAGCTGAGCACGTAGGTGGCGAAGCGCCAGAAACAGCGACAGTAATGGCTCGTACAGAACCAAAAGTAGGTCGTAATGACCCTTGTCCTTGTAAATCAGGTCAAAAATTCAAACAGTGTTGCGGTAAATTAAAATAACCCAATATTGTCAGTAGCTTATTAAAAAGCGGCGCTAGCGTCGCTTTTTTTTATGGAGTTTTAAAGTAATGACTATAGAAATTGTACATGTAGCTGTTGGTGTTATTAAGAAAAATAACGCTATATTCATTTGTAAACGTGCAGATGAACAACATCAAGGCGGTTTATGGGAATTTCCTGGTGGTAAAGTCGAAGCTGGAGAAAGTGTGTTTGTTGCACTTAAACGCGAGCTTATTGAAGAAGTTGGACTAACCATTCACAGCTCTAGCCAATTGATGGTGATTGAACATGACTACGGCGATAAATGCGTTAAATTAGATGTACACGTAGTAAGTAACTTTAGCGGTGAAGCACATGGCGCTGAAGGGCAACCTAGCGAATGGGTAGCAATTACTGAATTAGAAAATTATGATTTTCCTGAAGCGAATGCTGAAATTATCGAAAAAATAGTTGCCCGATACGCATAAAAAAGAGCATAAGTGAGCACAATGAATATCTCAATACAAAATAAGCTAAGCGAACTGTTAGCACTGCCTCCTGAGTTAACTCAAGTTAGTGCGATTGGTAGCGGCCATATAAATAGTACATGGCTACTTACAAGTATTGATAAACAGTTTATTGTGCAAAAACTAAATACTGAGGTATTTAAAAACCCTGCTCAGTTAGTGAGTAATGCAAAACTAATTGAGCAGCATTTAAATGCTAAACAACTGCAAAATAATTACCCGCTTGAAATAATCAAACATATAGCTACACAAAACGACGAACACTTAATAAAAATTGATAATGCGTATTATCGCGTCCTTAACTATATTAGCGGTAGCTACAGCGAAGACGTTGTTAAAAATACCCAGCAGAGCGAGCAAGCGGCTTACGCCTTTGGCGTATTTGCTCATGCATTACAAGATTTTGATGCGCAACAGTTACACACTGTAATTCCTGATTTTCATAACTTAGCGATGCGCTTTGAGCAATTAAATACCGCAATCACTAACAACGTAGTTAATAGAGTAAAGCACTGCAATGGTGAAATAGAGTATTGCTTAACGCAGCAGCATTTAATTACTGAGCTTAGTCAGGTAGCTAAACACATACCGCTTAGAGTGTGTCATAACGATACAAAAATAAATAATATGCTATTTTGTAATACAACTCACAAAGCAAAAGCAGTTATTGATTTAGACACCTGCATGGCAGGATTTTGGCTTTATGACTTTGGCGACATGGTACGTACATTTTGCTCCCCCGAAGCCGAGGATTCAACAAACTTACACAACGTTGTTATTCGAAAAGATATATTTTCAGCCATTGTTAAAGGCTATGTAACGCCATTAAAAAGCAGCATGAGTATACTAGAGCAAGAAAGCTTATTATTAGGCGCTAAAATAATGCCACTCATGTTAAGTGTGCGCTTTTTAACTGATTACTTAAATAACGATGTGTACTTTAAAGTATCTCATGCAGAGCATAATTTAGAGCGAGCACAAAACCAACTCGCGCTTTATAAAAACATACTGAGTAACGAAGAATGGATGCACGCGTGCTTAGTCGATGAAAAAATTCAAGATACAAAAAAACCAGTAAGCTAAAAACTTACTGGTTTTTTGTTATTTATAGCAATGCAATTACCAGATTTTTACGCGATCTTCTGGTTTGATATACATTTTATCACCTTCTTTTACGTCAAACGCTTCGTAAAACTCAGGCATGTTCGACAAGATACCGATTACACGGTAGTGGCTTGGTGAATGAGGGTCTGTTAATAAACGATTACGTAACTCTTCATCGCGGTAGTTACGACGCCAGATTTGTGACCAACCCATAAAGAAACGTTGATCGCCTGTGTAACCATCTATCACGGGTGCTTTTTTATCACCTAAAGATAGCATATACGCTTTATGCGCAACGGTTAAACCACCTAAGTCACCAATGTTTTCGCCAAGCGTTAGCTCACCATTAACACTTGCATCTTCAAACGGTTTATATTCGTTATACTGTGCAACTAAAGCCGTTGTACGCTCTTCAAATTGCTTAAGGTCAGTCTCACTCCACCAGTTACGTAAGTTACCGTCACCGTCGTATTTAGCACCTTGGTCGTCAAAACCGTGACCCAGCTCATGCCCAATTACCGCGCCAATTGCGCCGTAGTTTACAGCATCATCCGCTTCTAAATTAAAGAATGGTGGTTGTAATATAGCGGCTGGAAATACAATTTCATTGTTTACTGGGTTGTAATACGCATTGACTGTTTGCGGAGTCATGTGCCATTCAGAGCGATCAACTGGTTTACCCAATTTAGCAATCATATCTGCGTATGCCCATTCGCTATAACGGATGTAATTACCTACTAGCTCGTCTGAGTTAATCTCTAGCTCTGAGTAATCTTTCCACGTGTCTGGGTAACCAATCTTAGGCGTAAATTTGTCTAATTTTTCTTTCGCTGCAAGCTTTGTTTCAGGGCTCATCCACTCAAGATTTTCGATAGCAACGCCATAACCTTTAATTACGTTATCAACTAACTCTTCCATGCGTGCTTTAGCTTCTGGCGGGAAGTTATCTTTAACGTATACCTTACCTAAAATCTCACCAAGTACACTGTTAGATGCATCAACCGCTTGCTTCCAAAGAGGTGCTTGTTCTTCTACGCCACGAAGTGTTGTGCTGTAAAAGTCAAAGTTAAGGTTAACTAAATCTTCGCTAAGTAGCTCTGCATAACCACTTACAAAATGAAATTTTAAGTAGTTTTTCCACGTCGCTAAATCAGTATCTTTGTAAATAGTAGCAAGTGCTTCTAAGTAGCTTGGTTGACGTACAATAATGTCACTTGCACTCACACCTGCATCTTTAAAGAATGCAGCTAAATCAAGCTCCCCCATCAACTTGCTAGCATCTGCTACTGTCATCTTGTTATAAGATTTAGTTGCATCACGGCTTTGCACACGGCTCCACTGAGCATCAGCTAGTGTTTTTTCAAATGCAAGTACGCTCTTGGCAGCTTCTGCTGCATTTTTAACGCCTGATTTTGCTAAAACATCTGTGATGTATTGCTCGTAAGAAGCACGAATTTTAGTGAATTTTTCGTCATCATTTAAGTAATAATCACGATCTGGTAAACCAAGACCCGACTGAGATAAATACAATGCATACTCGCTCGAGTTTTTAGCATCGTTATTTACAAACCAACCAAACGGTAAAGTACCGCCTTGTTTTTGAATTTTAGCCATTAAACCCACTAAATCAGCTTTAGATTTAACGCTATCAATCGTATCTAATGACGGTTGTAATGGCGTAATACCTAGCTCATTACGCGCAGATTGATTCATGTAGCTTTTATAAAATGCGCCAATTTTATACTCATCACTGCCTTTTTTAGCGGCCTTATTCGCGGCTGCGTTTTCAAGGGCAATTTTCATCGCTTTTTGTGACTCATCATATAGCTGCGAAAAAGAACCGTAGTTAGACTTATCACCTGGTATTTCAGTTTTTGCTAACCACTGTCCATTTACATGGTAATAAAAATCGTCTTGTGCGCGTACTGAACTATCCATATTCGCTAGTTCAATACCAAGCTCTAGTGGCTTTTCAGCGGGTGCTGTTACTACAGGAGTATCGGTTACTTTAGCTTCTTGTTGTTTTTCACCACAACCTACTAGACCAAGTGCAAGCGCTATGCTCGCAGCGGCCATTGTTACTTTATTCATAATGGTTCCGTTTGTTAGTTAGAATTAAATCATACCAATCTGCTTATGTATGGGGTCTATTTAACGTTAAGAAAATTACGCTAGAACTAGGCAAAAGTTTTTGTATCTAGTTGTTCTAAATAAAAAAATTTTAACGACGTTATAGTGCAATTTAATTCGTTAAATTGTTCAAAGATTTATGCAGGTTGGTATTACATACCAACTCCATTAAATTCTTGAATATAGCAGGAGTAAAAATAGCACTGCCTGTACGCTTTTACTTAATGGAATGGGTATCAAGGGAGCTTTAAATAATAAAGCACACCACGCAGTATAATAAACCTCATTAGACCAACAATAAAATGGAATATGTAACAAAGTATTTTGAATGCGGTGAGCTGCAAAAATAGCCCTACCAATAACAATATAGTGGGTGGCTAAGGCTAACTTTTATTCTTCCCGTGGAGCGCTAAACGCTCTAGTTTTTCTTTTAATGAAGGGGGGGCAGAAGCCGCTATCGCATTTAAGTAATTAGCGGTTTGCTCACTCATTTTCCGTGAGTTGGTAACTGTAGGGCTGCCCGATTTATTAGCGGTACTTAATCGCTGAGTTGCTTGAGGATTTGCAGTTATTTTTATTTGCCCGAGCTCTACCATTCCAGCTGCTCTAAAGTGTGAAAGCATATCCATTTTTAAATAATTAAGCCTAAGCGCGATAGGCGCAGACACAGCCTCTATCATTAGCGTGCCGTCTCGGTAATTACTAACTCGGCATTTATCACCCAATTTAGGGCCTAAAAAATCTTTTAATAAGGTTTGCTGTGTATCAAGTGCTTGGCTTTTGCCTGCATAAGCCGATAAACGATTATTTAACCCCGCCATAATATCGGTTAGCGGTTTTGGTGCATATCTATCTTTAGCCATTTTACACCTCGTAAAAACTCACTTAGACCCAGAGATAATACTCTGGGTCTAAGTATACACTGCGTATTAATACTACGCGCCGGCTATTTGCATTTGCTCTATTAGTACTGAGCCTGTTTGAATACCACCACGGCGTTCTATATCACCACCAATGGCAGAAATACCTTTAAACATGTCTTTTAAATTACCAGCAATAGTAATTTCACTTACCGGATATTGAATTTCACCATTTTCAACCCAAAAACCTGCAGCACCACGAGAGTAGTCACCCGTTACGGTATTTACGCCCTGCCCCATTAGCTCTGTAACTAATAAGCCAGTACCCATGGTTTTTAATAGTGCTGTTAAATCGTTATGAGTTTGCTCAACGAGCCAGTTATGTATACCGCCTGCATGCCCTGTTGGCGTCATATTCATTTTGCGTGCGGCATAACTTGCTAATAAATAGGTTTGTAACTCGCCACCTTGAATTATTTCTCTATCGAATGTTTTAACACCTTCGCTATCAAACGGTGACGATGCCAACCCTTTTAAAATATGTGGGCGCTCAGCAATATTCACACAATGACTAAATACCTGAGTACCTAAGCTATCAAGTAAAAAGCTTGATTTACGATAAAGCGCGCCACCACCAATTGCCGACACCAAGTGACCAAACAATGAATTTGCAATATCTGCTCTAAAAATAACAGGCACTTTCATTGTGCCTAACTTTTGGCTGTTTAATTTAGCTAAGGTTTCAGCTGCCGCTTCAAGACCCACTGCCGCCGCATCATTTAAACCAGCCTGATCGCGAGCAACTGTATAAGCAGAGTCGCGCTGCATGTGTTCGCCATCTTTACCTATTACCATAGTACTAATACTATGACGAGTGCGCGGAAAGCCTGCAATTAAACCGTGGCTGTTACCATAAACACGTAATCCCTGATGCGATGAAAAACTCGCACCATCAGAGTTAACAATACGCTCGTCCGCATTTAATGCAGCTTGCTCAGCAGCATGACAAAGCTCAATGCCTTCCTCAGGACTTACATCCCAAGGATGATATAAATCTAAATCTTTAGGATTAAATTCAAGTAACTCTTTATCAGCAACGCCGTTAAATGGGTCATCAGATGTAAATTTGGCTATATCAATCGCTTTTTCGACTACCGTGCGCAATGTTTTTGGATTTAAATCAGCCGTTGACGCCGAGCCTTTATTATTACCAACATATACACTAATGCCTAAGCCGCCGTCTTGGTTGAACTCAATGGTTTCTACTTCACCCATTCGTGTACTAACCGATAAACCAGACGTGCTAGACATCGCAGCTTCTGCAGCTGTAGCGCCTAATTTTTTAGCATGTTCGAGTACTTCTGCTACCGCATCTTTAACTTGCGATATTTGAGAATAAATTGGATCGTTTTGTTGGCTTTTCATAAATTAAGTCCTGAGCCTTAGAGGCATAATGCACGCATTTCTTATATTTAAATGCTAACACACTCAATGCATCACATCAGCTAATATTCCTAAGTATCATATTCATGTATAATGGCAAAAGTTATTTTTATTTAAGAGCACCCCATGGCAAAGAAAAAAGGCAAGCCTGCTGAAATTGAAGAAGAAATTGAATATGTATCAAGAACGGAGCTTAAACGCGAAGCGCAAGAGTTTCATCAGTTAGGTACTGAAATTGCCAAAATGGGTAAAAAACAGCGCGAACGCCTGCCATTAAATGACGATTTAAAAGAAGCGATGGTTGTTGCTGATAAAATAAGTAACAAAAGCGACGCGTACCGCCGCCACTTAAACTACATCGCTAAAACACTGCGTACTGTAGAAAACATTGATGATATTAAAGCGATTATCGATGTGATGCTTAATAAAAATAACCAAGCTGAAGTATTGGTCAAAAAAATTGAGCAATTACGTTCAGATTTAATTGAACAAGGTGATGACCTTATCAATGAGACTATTGAGCAGTTTCCATCTCTTGATCGTCAACAAATGCGCCAATTAGTTCGAAATGCGGCAAAAGAAGCGAAAGCTGAAAAGCCAGGTAAAGGTTATAAAGAATTATTTCAATACCTTAAAGATGCTCATACTATTACGTATTAATTAGGTCGTCTTAAGTTATATTTTATTAAAAAAGGTGCTTCGGCACCTTTTTTGTTATAGATCAAACCGCCTCACTGCGTACTTTTTTATAATCACCCCCTAAATAAATACTTAGGTGCGCGTGATGATTAAACTTCCACAATGGGATGAAACCCTAATAAACAAATATAATGTGTCTGGTCCGCGTTATACCTCTTATCCCACGGCTTTATCACTGCGTGACGGGTACCAGCAACAAGACCTACTAAGCGCTATAGAATCGTCAAAAAGTCGCTCTCTTTCTTTATATATTCATATTCCGTTTTGTAGTCAGCTTTGCTACTACTGTGGCTGTAATAAAATAATTACCCGTCATCAATCTAAGGCAGATACCTATCTCGACTTTTTAGCAAAAGAAATTACTGCCCAAGCGCCTTTATTTAAAAGCTACACGGTTGAGCAATTACATTTAGGTGGCGGTACTCCCACCTTTTTAACCGCAAAACAAATAACCCGTTTAATTAAGCTTTTAGAGCAGCACTTTAATTTTACAAGCACCACAGAGCGCGGCATTGAAATAGACCCACGCTCACTTGCCGATAATATGCTTGTTGATTTAAGGATGCTTGGCTTTAACCGTGTCTCGTTTGGGATTCAAGACTTTAACGACGACGTGCAACTTGCTGTTAATCGCCCGCAAAATGCAGATACCGTTAAGCAATTAATTACACAGGCTCGAGAGTTGGGGTTTCAATCTATTAATGCAGATATGATTTACGGGCTTCCTCTGCAAACACCACAAAGCTTTAAACAAACTATAGAGCAACTTATTGAGCTAAGCCCTGACAGAGTATCAGTGTTTAACTATGCGCATTTACCTGAGCGCTTTGCCGCACAGCGTAAGATTAAAGGTGCAGATTTACCCAGTGCACATAATAAGCTCACCATGTTTAAAAATACGCTGGAGCAGATGACGCAAGCAGGCTATCAATTTATTGGTATGGACCATTTTGCAAAAACTGATAATGAACTAGCTGTTGCGCAAAATGAAGGCAAGTTACATCGTAACTTTCAAGGTTATACAACCCATGGAAATTGTGATTTATTAGGTTTAGGCGTGTCATCGATTTCGCAGATTGGCACCGCCATTTTACAAAATCAAAAAGAATTAAAACATTATTACCACAGCGTAGAAACACAAAGCGGCAGTGCTCTTAATAAAGGAATGCACTTAACACATGATGATGTAATTCGTGCTGATGCAATTAAACAGCTCATTTGCCAATTTGAATTAGATATACAAGACTTTAGTGAAAAACACGCGCTTATATTTAATGACTACTTTGAGGATGCATTAGTAGCGCTGGCGCCACTTATAAAAGATGAACTAGTAACTATAATTGATAATAAAATTAGCGTAACACCACGCGGTAACTTATTCATTCGTATTATTTGTATGTGCTTCGATGCTCACTTACAAAAACAAATTAACGCAACGCGCTTTTCAAGAGTGATTTAGCCTGAACTCTGGATAATAAATACATCGACACAAAAAAAGCAGACCTAGGTCTGCTTTTTGTATTTAAGTTATAGCTTTAATTAAAAACGACTTTATCGCTACCTGGAGCGGCTTTAAACTCGATGATAATTTTAGCGCAATCGGCTTTAACTTCATCTTTAAGTGTTTTTTCACCTTGCCAGCGAGCCTTATCTAGCTTAAAAATCTCTTTTTTAGAGTATTTTTTACGTGCATCGTGCGTCGGCATTTCTTTAACTACCTGATACATTTTATAAATACCAGGATACTGCGTCGTTAAATCACGCTCGCTTTCAAAGGCATACTGAGACATAAGTACCCAAATGCGTAAACAGCCTTCAGAAAACTCACACTGCTCTTCATTCATTGCACGTGCGATTAAATGAATACTATCGGCTAGTTTTGCGTTTCGCTTTAAACGCGACTTTTCAAGCTTTTGCTTTTGTTCAGCCTGCGTTTTAGCAATTAACTTTTTTTGCGCATTTAACTTATACAGCAACTGACCCGCATAAAATGCCAAACCAGTTATGATAGCAGCGCCTAAAAGTAAGGCTAAAATTACCGAGGTACTCATTATTTATCCTTACTATTTGTCGTCTTCATCTAACCATTCGTTGGCTAAATCATCAGATAAGTATTGATCGAAATCAGAATTGCCTTGGCTTTCAAGGTCATCTTCAAACTCGTCTTCGTCCTCATCTTCAATACCAAGAATTTCACATAACGCCTGATGACGGGCAATGCGACTATTAAAGTACTTAGCATCTTTACCTGTTAGCATTTCACCTTTTTCATGACGCTCTACTAATTTAAGTAAACGTTCATCATTCTCAAGTGCTTCTAGCTCTTGTTCAGGTGTAAATTCAGGCTCGATTACTTTTTTCAGCTCAATAGTTGGCTTTAAGTTGCGTTTCATTTCAACTTTAGGCTCCGGCGCGGTTGCGATTAACGGCACAGGCTTTTTACTACCTACACGCTTATCTTTAGGCGCGTGATTACTATTTTGGCTTTCGCTATCTAGTAAATCTGGCGCATTACGAGAACCGGGCTTTGCGCCTTTGGTTTTTTTAACTCGCTGCTCTTTTAATGCGCGCATTTCTTTAAGCTTATCTTGGCTTAAACGAACAGGTCCGTTTGCTGGGCTTTTGCGTGACTTTTTAGTTCTACTCATATCTTGATCATCTCACTTAAGAGGTTTTGAGCGAAGCGCAAATTAATGGGCATCGCAGTGCTGGCCTAGCCAGAAGAATTCAGTTTGCGCTATAGAGGTTGGGTTTCTCATTTAAAAGCGCCTTAGCTAATTAATCGCTAATTTTAAACGGTGGGTATTGTAACAGGACAAATAAAAAGGCGGTAGAGAAAACATCTCTACCGCCTGCTAATCTGAGCGCCATTATCTGGACACTTCTCCCTTCGACTTTTTTTAGTCTTTATTATTTTTATTATTATCAGTCCGTATTGTTATTATTTTTACGTTCCTTGTTACATTCCATTTTGTTTTTGTTATTAAACTTCCATGAGTTTTTTATTATTTTCGGTCATCCTGACACTTTTTTATTATTTCCTTTAGTAGCACCAATCTTGTGCTATGTAGTCATGCCGCGCCACTTTCCTTATAGCTTGTTTCCGTTTTGTTATTGTTCTTTTGCGACAGTGGTTAATTTACTCGTTAATGATTTTGTTACAACTGGTTTATATAACTTTTATTATACTTATTACATTTTAAAATCAAATAAACAATAAAATACAATAGGTTAATGATGGATAAAAATTAAAAAGAAGACTTTTCTCACACTCAAGCATGGTCAATGTCTTACATTTAAACGGGTGATATCGTTAATTTTGCACACAAAAAAAGCAGCCTGGGCTGCTTTTTGTAAAACATTGTAGTGTATTTATTATTAATTGCTAAATAAATACGACTTTAGTGTAAACCACCTAAGTACTGAGAAAGTACTTCAATATCTTTATCTGTTAATTTCTTCGCTATATCGCCCATCATGCCATTTAAGTCATTGTGACGAGTTCCATCACGGAATTTTTCAAGTTGAGACTTGATATATCCAGGATGCTGAAAAGAAATTTTTGGAAACTTAGCAAGTGATGAACCGTTACCACGTGGACCATGACATGCTGCACATGATGGAATTCCACGCTCCGCATCGCCTGCTTTAAAGAGCATTTCGCCAACTTCAACAACATCTTTAGGTGTAGCACCTTCAGTCATGTTCATTGAAGAAAAATAAGCAGCTAGATCTTTCATGTCTTGCTCGCTAAGTGGCATAGCCATAGCGCTCATTACTGGATCCATACGCCCTTCTTTGCCGCCTGACGTCATACCTAATTTTAAATCCTGAAGTTGCTTAAGGATATAATCTGGATGTTGACCTGCAATTTTAGGGTAAATATTAACCGGCGCATTACCGTCTGGGCCGTGACAAGCCGCACACGTTGCTGATTTTTCTTTACCTGCGTTTACATCGCCATCAAATGCTGTTGCGTTGCTTGCTGACAACGCACCAAGCAATATTGTTAAAGATAGTGCTATTTTTTTCATGGTGAATTCTCTGTTTCCGACCCTGTATCATCTACAATCGTGATGTTGTAATACATATATTCTACACGATAATAAATTCTCTGGCACGTTTTCTACACATATTAAGCTTATAATTTACAGGGTTTTGACTTAGATTAAGCTTTAACATGTTTTAAATGTACCATAGGTGCTGTTTTTAGGTGGTTAAATACGCTTTTTAATACATCCTTTATAGTATAAAATACGCGCCCTGAGTGAATTTGGTTTACTCAATGTTATTTTTTTAAGTTTTAGGAGAGCCTGTGCTCAAATCTCGTATCAAATATAATACTGCGTCTTTCGTAACAAGCGCTCCCGACATTACTAAATTACCTGCTGATACGGGAATTGAAGTTGCGTTTGCCGGTCGCTCCAATGCAGGTAAGTCGAGTGCATTAAATGCATTAACCGATCAGAAGCTAGCACGTACAAGTAAAACACCTGGACGTACTCAGCTAATCAATACATTCGATTTAGCTGATGTTGACGATATGCGCCTTATCGATTTACCAGGCTATGGCTTTGCTAAAGTACCAATCGAAATGAAAAAGAAATGGCAAAAGTCGTTAGGTGAATATCTGCAAAAGCGTCAAAGCTTAAAAGGTATTGTTATTTTAATGGATATTCGTCATCCATTAAAAGATTTAGACCGTGATTTAATTAACTGGGCAATTGGTAGTGAAATTCCAGTATTGGCACTATTAACTAAAGCCGACAAACTAAAGCAAGGCCCTCGTAAATCACAAGTACTGCAAGTTCGTCGTGAATTAAGCACGCTTGATGGCGATATCACAGTTCATGCGTTTTCATCATTAAAGGGCACCGGTTTACCAGAAGTAGCTAAAAAGCTAGATGAATGGTTTTTAGGTCCTGTTATTGCTGTACCACCTAGCGATGAAACAATCACAGACGAAACAAACCCAGAGGCTTAAACGCTGGCGTTACGATAAATAAAACTGCTTTCCTGCAGATTTAATAAAATAGCCGAGCTTATCAAACTCGGCTTTTTCAGCCCACTGATAAAATACACTGCGTGAAACTCGCGCACTACAACCATACGGTAGCTTTAAATAAGGCACCTTTGAACCATTGTAGTCTTTTATATGCAAGGGCTGCTGAGCGCTCACTAGCCACTGCCTAGCTAAATTATCAATACAACACAACACTTGCCCTTGCGCTGTATTTTCAAAACGCCAATCAACAATAATAAACGGCGCATCTTCAACCGTTATTGTTATTTTTTCGACAGGGGTTTTTAAATAAAATTGCTCATCTTCTTTACATAATACAGAAGCAAACAGCTTCACCATGGCTGGGCGTGTTATTTCGCTGCCATCGTAAAACCATTTCCCTTCATTATTAATAACAATTGGCAGCTCCCCACAATGGTTAGGCTGCCAACTATCAAAAGGTTTGCTTGGCTCGCTTAATCGCTTGCTAAGCTCACGTAAAGAAATCACTGTTTTTTAAGTGTTATTGCAAATGTAACAGGTACTGCTGTTGCAATTGAAGGTAAACCCGCTAGCTCTTGCAGCTTTTTAACGCCTTCGGTTACACCAAAATCATCACTATTAATAATAATAGGTGTTAATGATGATACCGTTAAATCACCACTTTGCGTGCTGTTAACGAGTACATCAATTGCCAATGGTTTTTTATTACCATGAAAATCAAGCTCAGCTTTAATACCCTTCAATACATATTGACCAGGCTTTTTGATATTACTTAGCTCTTTAGTTAAATTTGCAGTTAAAACAGCATTAGGGAATTTAGCCGCTTCAAATAAAAATGTAGCTAAACGCTCATTACGAATAGGGATTAGAGTTTCGGCTGATGTTAAATCAACATTAACGCTAAACTCACCTTTATCAGAAAGCATACCTTCAAGGTTAGTAAAATGGTGAGCTTCAGCAATCGAATCTTTTTTAATTGAAACAAAGCTTAGTTGGCTTTTATCATTCACTAGCTGCCAATTGGCCTGAGCAACATTAGAAATAACTAAACTTGATAAAGAAAAACCTGCAATAGCTAATGCTTTAAACATAACGCACTCCTTAGTAATAAAATGAAAAGAATAAAAAATGATAGCACTTCGATGGTATCACCTGCGATGTACCCAAACCACCTCGAAGTGACGAATGAATAATACAATTGGTATAGCGCAAAAAAGAATTAATTAGATAGGATTTTTAGGCGTAAAACAAAAAACGGCCCACCAAACAAGTTGGTAGGCCGGTATAGCAAACTGGGGAGAAGCTATCAATTTGTTGCACCCTTTCAGATGCATCATCAACAGGATGTCCTACAGGATAGGACAGGCGGGACTTTAACAAAAGCACGCATTAAAATACAATCATATTCCTGTAAAACAGCTCGAATTGACGAACATATAACTATTTAATACAAATAGTTGCTTAAATTAACCTTATTTTAACTAAAGCTTGCATATAGCTAATTAAATAGCTGTTATTCGTCATTTTTATTAAACATAAAAAAAGCGCCAAAAGGCGCTTTAATTAAAATGCTCAAATTGCATTAATGGGCTTGTTCCCAGTTGTCACCTTCGTCGGCTTCAACAATAAGCGGCACATCAAGCGCTGCAGCTTGCGACATCAGCTCACAAATATGTTTTGTGTATTCTGGTGCGCAGTCTGTTTTAATTTCAAATACCAATTCATCGTGTACTTGCATAAGTAACTTAATCGTATTTGGCGCTTGTTCGTGTACCCAGCGGTTAACGCTCAGCATTGCCTTTTTGATAATATCAGCAGCAGTACCTTGCATTGGTGCGTTTATAGCAGCACGTTCGGCTCCTTTTCTGCGCGCGCCATTACGTGCGTTTATTTCTGGCAAATGTAGGCGGCGACCAAATATTGTTTCAACGTAGCCATTTTCAGCCGCTTTTTCACGTGTTGTTTCCATGTACTCTAATACACCAGGAAAACGCTCAAAGTATTTATCTATGTAATGCTGCGCTTCATGGCGTGGCACATCTAGTTGACGTGCTAAACCAAATGCCGACATACCATAAATTAAACCAAAGTTTACTGCTTTCGCCTTGCGGCGCATATCGGTAGTTACATCATCAAGCTCTACACCAAATACTTCAGCGGCAGTTGCACTGTGTACATCTAAGCCGTTAGCGAATGCATTTAATAAACCTTTGTCTTGTGAAAGGTGCGCCATAATACGCAGCTCAATTTGGCTGTAATCGGCAGCGACAATTTTGTAACCATCGGCAGCTATAAACGCTTCACGAATTCGACGCCCTTCTTCTGAACGAATAGGAATATTTTGTAAATTAGGATCGGTTGAACTCAAGCGCCCCGTTGCTGTAATTGCCTGATGATAAGACGTATGTACACGCTGGGTTTTCTCATTCACCATTAATGGTAATTTATCGGTATAAGTCGATTTAAGCTTTGATAAACCACGATGCTCTATAATTACTTTAGGTAGTGGATAATCATGAGCAAGCTCTTGCAATACTTCTTCTGCGGTAGAAGGTGCACCTTTAGGTGTTTTTTTGATAATAGGCAGGCCAAGCTTTTCAAACAACAATACTTGTAGTTGCTTAGGAGAGCTTAAATTAAATGGTTCGCCTGCTATTTCAAATGCTTCTTTTTCAAGCTCAATTAAACGCTCGCCTAATCGTTGGCTGTGTGCTGCAAGCATATTGCTATCTATTGCAACACCGGTGCGTTCAATATCAGAAATCACACTAACAAGTGGCATTTCTATATCTTCGAATACAGATTTTAACTTTTCATCAGCCGCTATTTTTGGCCAAAGCACTTCATGTAGGCGCAAAGTAATATCGGCATCTTCTGCAGCGTAAGGCGCAGCTTTTTCAAGTTCAATTTGGTTGAAGGTAAGTTGCTTTTTACCTTTGCCAGCAATATCTTCAAAGCTAATATTTTTATGACCTAGATATTTAAGTGCTAGCGAGTCCATATCGTGGCGTGTACCCACACTATTAAATACGTATGACTCAAGCATGGTGTCAAACTTAATACCGTTTAGCGCAAAACCTGCATTCGCTAATACACTTTTGTCATATTTAAGGTTTTGCCCTACTTTAGCTTTGTTTTCATCGGCCAAAATTGGACCTAGCTTTTGCATTACAAATTCCAGACTTAATTGCTCAGGCGCACCCGGGTAGTCATGCGCTAGAGGTAAATACACAGCTTCACCCGCTTTTACGGCAAAACTCATACCCACTAATTGCGCTTTCATATAATCAAGGCTGGTAGTTTCTGTATCAAATGCAAATAACTCGGCACTATTTAATTGCTCTATCAACGTATCAAATTGCGCTTGCGTTAAAATAGTTTCGTAATGAGCATCTTCTACTTTTGGTAATTCAGTGGCTTCGGTAGGTACAGCTAAATGTGTTTCTGCATCTTTGGGGTTATCTAGTAACTCAGCTAACCAACGACGAAATTCGCACTCACCATATAGTGCAATTAATTCGTCTTTATTTGGCTCTTGTAATTTGAACGTATCAAGATCAGATTCAACTTCAACATCGCACTTAATTGTTGCAAGCTCGTAGCTTAAAGGCAGATGATCGAGAGCTGCAGCTAACTTTTCACCTATTTTACCCTTAATCTCACTTGCGTGATCCATTACACCTTGCAACGAGCCATATTTCTCTAACCACTTAACGGCCGTTTTTGGACCACAGCCTTCAACACCTGGGATATTATCGACCTTATCGCCCATTAGTGCCAAGTAATCGATAATAAGTTCGGGGCCTACACCAAACTTTTCAACTACGGTAACAGGATCTGAAATACTGTCGGTCATCGTGTTTATTAATGTAACGTGTTCATTTACAAGTTGCGCCATGTCTTTATCACCAGTGGAGACAAGGACATGCCGTTTTTGCTCAGTTGCAATGCGTGCAAATGTGCCAATAACATCATCAGCTTCAACGCCTTCGATACTAATTAGCGGAAAACCCATCGCTTTGATAATGCTATGTATTGGTGCTATTTGCGTACGTAAGTCATCCGGCATCGGCGGGCGATTTGCCTTATATTCGCTATACATATCGTTACGGAACGTTTTGCCTTTAGCATCAAATATAACCACCATGTGTGAGGGATCATATTGTCTGATCAAGCTTTTAAGCATGTTGATCACGCCATAAATAGCGCCCGTAGCCTCACCTTTAGAATTAGTTAAATGCGGCGGAGAATGATAAGCACGAAATAAATATGACGAGCCATCAACTAAAATAAGTGGGTTTTCGGGGATCTGAGCCATGGTGAATTTGGATCCTAAATGCAAAAAATTAAGGTAATTATAAGCATGCCATAAGGTAGTAAATAAAACGACTGTGAATTACTGTTTATCGTGTTATTAAAACTAGAGCAAGCTGTGGATAAGTGTGTAGATAACAGCCACGAGCTATTCTTCCAAAGCATTATAAAATGCCTAGAAAATACTTTAACTGTATGTTTTAATTTAAAAAAGATAATACGAGGTTCTTTTTTTATTATTTTAAACCAATGTGGAAAAAGGTTTTCTAACGACTGCTTCTGTTGTTATTCACTTTGATTATTCGCGTCCATTTAAATAACCGGAGGAGTATTCTAGCACAATGGATCGAAGATCATAGCGATCCTTTATAATTTTTTTAAAGGCAAAGTGATCGCAAATGGCATAAACCGCAAAACGACTTGCACTGCGAATGATTTTTGTACTAAAAATTTATTTTCGCGAGAAATTTTGAGCATGTTAAACTTCATCCGATCGACTTATAAAAAAGACTTTAGGGGCACAAAAGCATGAAAAACGTAGCAGTAATATTAGCAGGGTCTGGTGTGTACGATGGTAGTGAAATTAATGAAGCAATTTTAACTTTATTACATATAGCCAAAAATGGCGCAACGTATCAGTGTTTTGCACCAGATATTGAACAACTTCATACCATTAACCATTTAACAGGTGAAGTAATGCCTGATAAACGCAATGTATTAACAGAAGCTGCTCGCATTGCACGAGGTGACATTAAATCGCTGATTGAACTAGACGTGACTCAGTTTGACGCATTAATTGTACCTGGCGGTTTCGGTGCTGCAAAAAACTTATGCGATTTTGCAATTAAAGGCGCAAAAGCAAATATCAATCAGGACGTCCTTAATGCTTGTAAATCATTTGCAAAAGCGAATAAGCCTGCAGGTTATATGTGTATTGCACCCGCATTGATCCCATTTATTTACGATAACGCCGCACTTACTATTGGTAACGATGTAGAGACAGCACAAGCGCTAAGCACATTAGGCGCTAAACATATAGATTGTGCGGTTGACGGTGTAGTTATCGATGAACCAAATAAGCTAGTTACCACCCCTGCTTACATGTTGGCAGAATCGATTCTTGAAGCCGACGCAGGGATCGCAAAACTAGTTAGTAGCGTATTATCAATAAATTGATTTTGATCTTAGGATCTAAAAAGTTAATTGTATGACTGATTGCGCTTATTAAATTGCTTAACAAAAAACAGTAAATAATTAAATTTTATTGCGTTAACGCAAAAAGTAGTCAGTTTTATTAATAAAAACGCCTCTTAGCATTTTATAAATTGGCTCAGAGAGTTATAATCGGTTTAATTTCCGTCATCTTTAATCGTGATTGATCACGTTCAAATCGAAGTGAGCAAGGCAAAATGAAAAAATTAACAGCTGCAGCATTATTATTGCTAGCAACCACTGCATACGCACAGCCATATGATAACTCTATGACTGAAGATGCAATTAAAGCACGTCTCGCGCCGGTTGGTGCTGTATACCTTGAAGGCGATAAAGCTGCAGTTGCAGCGGCGCCTACAGGTCCTCGTTCTGGTGAGCAAGTATATCAAGGTGCATGTTTTGCATGTCACGGCACTGGTGCACTAGGCGCGCCTAAATCGGCTGACGATTGGGCTCCACGTATTGCTAAAGGTAAAGATACTTTACTTGAGCATGCGCTAAATGGCTTTAATGCTATGCCTCCAAAAGGCACGTGTATGGATTGTTCTGATGATGAGATTAGTGCTGCTATCGACTTTATGACATCTAAATAAGCTCGATTGAAATATACAAAAAAGGTTTACTTCTGTAAGCCTTTTTTAATGCCTAAAATAGTGTATCTAGCTACTGCTTTAGTAGGAATATCAACTTGACGATAAGCACTAAAAGTGAAAGTATAAGGCTAATAACTATACAATAAAAATAGCCGGTTAGATCATTGGAAGATAAACTATCAGTATCGAGTAAATTGGCGTATCAAAATAAACGCCTTAGAGCGCTTCTCGAGAAATACAAACAATCACATCACTTACAAAATGCCCTGATCCAATTATCAGAGCAGGCAAGTACTGTGGCCGAGCTAACCCTGCTATACCCCGCCATCCATGATATTTTACAAAAGTACGTACCTAGTAAAAGTTTTTATGTGGTGCTGCTAAATCAGTACAGTCAATCACTGGAACTTTCTTACTTTTCAGATGAAAAAGATGGTATTGCTGTTGCTCTTAATCAATCAAATAGCTTTGATGAAGGCGCCACGGGTTATGTATTTAAACAGGGTAAAACTACATGTTTTACCAAGCAGCAAATGCAAGATGCTGCAGCAGAAGGTTTATTTAAAGCATTAGGCACTCCTGCCGAACACTGGGTAGGCGTACCGGTTTACCAAGAACACAATATTATCGGCGTATTAGCAGCTCAAAGTTACGATACAAAACAAGGCTATAGCTCACAGCAAATACAATTACTTGAGTTTATGTCGCTTTATTTGGCAACAGCAATAGAGCGTGTAAAAAAACGAGAGCTTCTTGAGTCAGAAGTTAAAATTCGCACCCGCGCACTCACTCAAAGTAACGATGCACTAAACCTTGAAATAGAGCAGCGTAAACGCGCACTTCAACGCCAACAAATTCTATTTAAAATATCTGAGATAGCAACACAAGCTAAAAACCTTGATGACGCTTATTTTAAAATACACGAAATAATAAAAACAATTACCTACGCAGAAAACTTATATATTGCACTTTATGATAAAGAAACAGGGTGGATTAGTTTTCCTTATTGCGTAGATGAATTTAAAGAAAATACACAGCCAAGGCGCTTTGCTAAAGGTTATAGCGAACTGGTAATAAGCACCGAAGAAACACAACTAATACACCCATGTAGAGCAAAAGAATTAATAGAAAGCGGTGTGGTACAACGTTCAGCACCTGTACCAAAAGAGCAAATGGCCACTAGCTGGTTAGGCGCTCCACTTAAAACAGCTCAAGGTGTTATCGGCCTTATTGTTTGCCAAGCCTACGATAACAAACATATATTCAGCCGAGATGATTGCGAGTTAATTACCTTTGTATCGCATCAAATTGCAGCTGTTTTACAAACAAAGCTCGTCAATCAAGCAATTGCAAAAAGCCATCAAGAACTCGAATTTAGAGTAAACGAAAAAACCAAAGAATTGCGTCAAACTAATCTGCACTTACAAATGCAAATAGATGAGCGAAAAAAAATAGAGCAGCAGCTTTATCATGATGCACATCACGATTCACTTACGAGCTTGCCTAATCGTAGTCTATTTTTAACTCAGCTCGAAAAAACGCTACAACATTATCAACGTTTTCCTGAGCACCACTTTGCTGTTTTGTTTATCGATTTAGATAAATTTAAAGATATTAACGATCAGCTTGGCCACCATGCAGGCGATCAGTTTTTAATTAACGTAAGTGAGTTATTTGCCCAATGTATACGCGAGCATGATTTACTAGCACGCTTAGGCGGGGATGAATTTGTTATTTTATTAACCCATTTAACTGAGCCTCAACAAGCAGAAGATGTTGCAAATCGTATTATAGATTTAATGAAAAAACCTTTTTATCTTAAAGGTGAGTCTTTACAAAGTGGCGCAAGTATAGGGATAACCTACTCAAAGAAAAGCTATACGCATACAGATGAAATTATTCGTGATGCCGATGCCGCCATGTATCACGCCAAAAACTCAGGAAAAAATCGCTACGAGTTATTTCATCCGCTATTAACGCAATCAATACCTGCGCAGACTCTAAAAGCACAACATCACCTTGATATATTACCTATGAGTTTTAGAAGCTCAGAAATAATTACGCTTGATGAGCAACAACAGTCTGAATCTTTATTTGAAGCATTTGGTGAACACCCAATACTTGGCTTTACTAGCTTTGATATTTTGAAAAAGTTTGCATCAGATAAAGAGCAGCATCTGCAAGTAGAGTTACAACTATTACAACGCGCCTATGCACAAGCAATTACTGCAAATGTAGCTATGGCATTGGTTCCTTGCTCTGGTTTGCTACTTGAGGAACACGAATTTGTTTTATTTACAGATACGCTAAATAAACAACAAGGACAAAGCCAACTCTGTTTATTATTTGATGAACAAGAAATTCGCCACGCATGTGCAACGCAAATAAAAAACCTCAAAATGCTATCACAACTTGGTTATTCAATTGGTTTAAACAATTTTGCTAAAGACAGGTGCGAACTTAATTTACTAACCGATATTAATTTTGATTATTTACTACTTAGCTCGACCTTTAGTAAACGTGTTTTACAACAAGAAAGTTACGATTTTCAGCTACAGGGCGTGCTTGCAATTACAAAGCTCAAAGCAATGAAGGTCATTGCTAAAGGCCCTTCAATCCTTAATTTTAGAGCTTTATTAGATAAACACGGTTTGGCATTTTTTGTAGGTAAACAACACGCTTTAGTATGCTCTGAGTTACCTGAAGTGCAAGCAACTCAGTCTCTATAAAGTTAGCCTGAGGTATTACTCAGGCTTTTTAAACATCGCTCGTAAGTTAGCGACTCTTGCTTGGCCTTTTTCCATGCGCTCTGCTTGGGTATTTGGCGCCTTTTTGTTTTCGAACGCGAGATCGTCCTGCGGTAACTCTTGTACAAATCGGCTTAATTCAGTTTGCGAGGTTTCACCAAATTGACGACGTACCTTTGCATAAGTAAGTGTTAACTCCTGCTGTGCGCGAGTAATACCAACATAAGCTAAGCGACGTTCTTCATCTACGTTGTCCTCATCAATACTTACCTGATGCGGAAGTAAACCCTCTTCCATACCCACCATAAATACGTACGGGTACTCTAAGCCCTTTGATGCATGTAGTGTTGATAAGTGCACTGCATCGGTTTCATCTTCTTCTTCGTTACGCTCAAGCATATCGCGAAGGGTTAGCTTGCTAACAACCTCGGCTAATGTCATTGGTTCGTTGTCGGCATCACCGGTCAACATATCTGTTATCCAACGATACAGCTCTGATACGTTTTTCATACGCATTTCAGCCGCTTTTGCACTCGGTGACGACTCGTACAAATATGCCTCGTAATTAATATTACGCACTAAGTCTTTAACAGCTTCGAGCGTATCACCGCGTACTGCGTTATCAGATAGCTCAACAACCCAGCGTGCAAATCCAGCAAGCGCATTAAAGCCACGCCCTTTTAGTCTGTAGCCTAAATCGTTATCAAAACAGGTAGCAAATAAGCTCGCGTGCTTTTCATTAGCAAGCGTACCAAGCTTTTCAAGGGTAACCGTACCTATTTCGCGTCGCGGTGTATTTACGATACGTAAAAAAGCATTGTCATCATCTTGATTAACTAGCAAACGTAAATATGCCATAATATCTTTAATTTCTGAGCGAGCGAAAAACGACATACCGCCACTAATTTTATAAGGGATACGGTTACTCATTAGTGATTTTTCAAAGCCACGTGCTTGATGATTACCACGATATAAAATCGCGTAATCTTTATAGCTGGTTCGCTTCATAAACTTATGTGAAATTATTTCAGCAACCACACGCTCAGATTCATGCTCTTCATCGCGGCACCCTATTACTTTAATCGGCTCACCATAACCTAGCTCACTAAATAACTTTTTCTCTATGTCATGTGGGTTATTCGCAATTAAAATGTTAGCCGCTTTTAGTATTCGCCCTGCACTTCGATAGTTTTGTTCAAGCTTTATAAGTCTAAGCCCTGGGTAGTCTTTACCTAATAACACTAAGTTTTGCGGGCGAGCACCACGCCATGAGTAAATTGATTGATCGTCATCACCTACCACAGTAAAACGGGCACGCTCGCCTACTAGCAATTTAACAAGTTGATATTGGCTTGTGTTGGTATCTTGATACTCATCCACCAGCAAGTATTTAAAGCGTTGCTGCCAGCGCTCACGAGATGTGGCGTTATTAGTAAGTAACAAAGTAGGGATCATAATTAAATCATCAAAATCCAGTGCATTATAAGCACGCAGCTGGTTTTGATAGCGCCCATATAACTGCGCGAACAATGCTTTTTGCGGATCACGCGCTTCGCGTATTGCTTGCTCTGGCAGTACTAATTCGTTTTTCCAACTACCAATTTCCATTTTAAGTAGTTTGAGTAAGTCCTTGTCTTTTTTGAGCTCATCTTCGGTAAGCTCACTAAGAAGCTGATTGGTATCTTGATCATCAAATAACGAAAAGCCGGGTTTAAACCCTAATGTACTCAACTCTTTTTTTATTATTTCTAAACCGAGTGTATGAAACGTTGATACCCATAAACCTTTAGCGTCTTGCTTACCGAGCGTTTGCAGTACTCGCTCACGCATTTCTTTGGCTGCTTTATTGGTAAAAGTAACAGCGGCTATATTTCGCGCTTTGTACTCACATTTTTTCACTAAATAAGCGATTTTATTCGTAATAACACGGGTTTTACCAGAGCCTGCGCCCGCGAGTACTAAGCAGGGACCACTAATATATTTTACGGCTTCATCTTGTTTAGGATTGAGTTTCATAACGACCAAAGAAATTTAAAAGACGCGCAATTTTAACGTAACCATTACAGCGAGCATAGCAATTGCCTTAATTAATTAAGGTAAAGATGATCATGTGTTAAATACCGTGGGTATAAGGTAATATTAGTTATTATCATTTAGGCAATGCCGAAGGGACAAATATGATCAACCCAGCAAAACTTGAAGAAATTGCTAAGCAAATTACTAGCAATATGCCGCAAGGTGTAAAAAACCTAGCAGACACACTCGAAGGTAAAACAAAGCAAGTTCTACAAAACAAGCTTGCTGAGATGGACTTTGTGAGCCGTGAAGAATTTGATGTGCAAAGCCAAGTACTTATTCGTACTCGCGAAAAGTTAACCGAACTTGAAGCTAAAGTTTCATTGCTTGAGCAACAACTTAGCGCTAAAACTGACGCTGAATAATTATACCAATTGCATTAAATTAGTGTTCTATTATAGCGATAAGAAAATAGCTCAATAACAAGGCTAAAATTATGGTACATAGTTGTTCTATATAAATAATTTTTAACGTAGTTAGTGAGTTATTTAATACGCTAAAATGATCATTTTTTTAATAAAATTGGTATTAATTTAATGTACAAAAAAGGCAGCTTAGGCTGCCTTTTGCGTTTTACTCAGTTTATTCAAATAGCTCATCAAGTACATAATAAGACAACTTAGCCCGCTGAGCTAAACTCACACTCAGCATTTTTTGCGCAACTTGCTCGCCAGTTATTGGTTTGTAACGCTTTAAAAACGCAAATCGTGTAATAACAGGAAAAATAATACTGCCTATCTTTTCTGCCACTCTAAATTGCTCACGATCACCTAATAATAAAGATGGTTGTAAAATACTTATTTTATCAAAAGGGAGTGCTTTAATATGTTGCTCAAGCTCTCCCTTCATTTTCAAATAAGCACTATTACTGTGTGTATTTGCCCCGCTTGATGACACTAAGCAATAATGCGTAACGCCATTACATGCCGCTAACTGCGCCGCTATAAACTGATAATCAAAATCTACTTTACGCTGAGCGTGTATCGAGCCCGCTCGTTTACGGGTTGTGCCCAAACACGAAAACAATACATCACCTTTAAAAAGCTCAACATATTGAGTTAATTTTTCAAAATCAATAACGTGATTAACTAGCTTTGCATGTGTGACAGGCAGAGCTCGACGGCTTAACGTAACTACTTTTGTATAACGATCGCTATTAAGTAACTTATGGAGCAACTCATTACCGACCAAGCCTGTAGCACCTATTAACACCGCCGTTTTAGTCATGGATTTATTTATTTTCACCCACTTTTTTAAGTACGTACTGTACTGCTTTTTTGTAGCTTTGTGTTTCTTCACTCGCGCACGTTACTACAGATTCTAAATCATGAAGATGGCCGTTTTCTAAACCATAAACCCAACCATGAACGCTTAGTTCTTGGCCTCGCTCCCAGGCATCTTGCACAATGTTAGTACGACACACATTACGTACTTGCTCAATTACATTTAGCTCAATAAGGCGGCTTAAACGTTCGCTTTCTGGCATTGCGTCAAGTTGTTCAAGATGCTTTTCTTTTACATCTCCTACATGGCGTAGCCAATTATCAATAAAGCCAAATTTAGCATTGTTTAAAACGGCTTGTACGCCACCACAACCATAGTGACCTACTACCATTATATGTTTTACTTTTAAAACCTCTACAGCGTACTGCATAACCGATAAGCAGTTATGGTCAGTGTGTACAACCACGTTAGCAACGTTACGATGTACAAATAATTCGCCTGGTAATAAATCAACTATTTGATTTGCAGGTACACGAGAGTCTGAACAACCAATCCATAAATACTCTGGATTTTGTTGCATAGATAAAATTTTAAAAAACTCAGGGTCTGCTTCACTTGTACGAGCAGCCCAACGTTTGTTGTTATCGAATAAATTTTTTAACTTTCTCATTGCATCTCTTATTAAGTCAGGACGGAAATTTAATGGACATTAGCAAGAATCAAAATATTACGAGGCGTTAACTGCTTTTCACAAAACGTTTTAACGCTTACTTGATAACCTTGCTGTTGCAAATATAAAGCACGATCGAGCACAAGCCAAACTTCAATTGCCCTTCTGAACACATGTCGAACCAGTTCAACTCGATCAGTTATTTTTTTTCGAGCCACCCCAACCTCTAAATACTTAATATAATCAGTATCTTGATGTAATTTTAATGCCTTTTTATCTGCAGCCCATGCACAAAACGATTTAAACGAATCTGAGAATATAGCTTTGTTGACCGAAGGTACGCTTACGTAATATTGCTCGCCAGTGATCGACTTTCTTAGTGCATCAAAACCAAGTCGCCACTCAAGTTCTGTTTTACGTACTTTTTCCAGACGAGAAGGCGCTGTCACAGTTTCTTGTAATGCGAGCTTTAAATCACGATGCGTTAGATTAAGCTCACTTTTATTTGCATCCTCACTCATTGCACGGTACTCATTAGCCGTGAATAAATGGTAGCAACAAGGTGAAAAGCTAATTTGCTGTACTTTCGCTAAACTTGCTTGGCGCATAAATGCTTGGTGTAAGCCACCGCATGCGTGAAGTGCTACAGCATGCATATCTGTATTAAAAAATTGAGTGATATCGTCTTTTAATACATCGGCTTGGCTAAAGTGCATTGCTAAGCCTTGTTGCTGTGCACTTTTTTGTCCTTGCTCGCATAAGCTTTGTTGCAGTTCAATACTATGCACATTACTTGCGCCATTAAACGCAAGCATTCGACCTAAGTGCCCTTTACCCGCGCACCACTCTAAAACAGGTTGCTTGGTATTAGGTAGTGCAGATACAAAATCTTGTAACTGTGCAAACTTACGACCTTTAATGCCGTTACTTATCCAAAATGGATAATCAGCTTGAGAGTGGGCCGAGCTAGGTAACTCACATAACTTTGCAAGTTCATCAAGTTGGCTTATATGTTGGCTAAAAAATTGGTATAGCTGGTTTTGATCGTTATCAAGAACGCTTACCTGATCATCAGTTAGTTCGCTAAGTATGCCTTGTAGCTCTGGCCAAGGTATAGTGTCAAAATCAAATGCAGTGCACTGCCAATACTGACGATGATGCATTAAAAGTGAATCAAGTGTTAAAAATTGCTCAGCTAAAGTCATAACAGCTTAAAAAATAAAAAAGACAATTAATTATATCAGCTTCGTGAATTACCTAAGCAGTTAATTTTTACTAAAAATCAGCCGTAAATACAAAGGTATTGAAATAATACTTACCAAAATAGCTGCCATGAGCATCCACGATAACTGCATCTTTTTAGGTTCTTGATATTTATAAATAAAGTGAGATTTCACTTCGTCAAATTCGTTTTGCGGTATGCCATATAAGTCCGCAATTAAGCGCCACTTTGCTATCGACATATGTCCTAAACTGGTGGTGGGTGGGGTTATATAACTTTTTAGTACTTCAGCCTCAAAAGCGAGCTGATAAAAGCTTTTACCCGGTGCATAGTTTTGCTGGGTGACTGCAATGGCTTCATCCATGTTCATCATTGCATAACGCCACCCTTTTAGGCTCGCTTGGTAGAATTTTTCGACCGTTTGAGGATTTTTCTTAAGCATGTTTTCGCTGGTAAATAAAATGTCGCTATATACATCCATACCATAACGCTGTGGGCAAACAAGTCGATGAGCAACGCCTTGTTGAGTCATATAATAAGGCTCTGTAGTAACATACACTTGCATAGCATCTAGCTTGTTTTCAATCCAAGCCTGGCCTGGATTTTCGCCATCGTAAACTTTGAGTTTATCCACATCAACGCCACTGCGTTTAAGCATAATAAGTAGTTCAGTGCCATCATTTTTGCTTACCGCAGTGATACGTTTATTAACAAAGTCACGTGGATGAAAAATATCAGACGTGTCTTTAACCATCCAGCAGTAAGGTGAAAATTGCAATAAGGCAGCCATAGCAACAAGAGGTTGGCCATTTATACGTTGCTGTAAAATACCAGAATGCCCTACTCCAAATTGTGCTTCGCCACTGGCGACAGGAGCAAAGGTATCAGGTTTCATTGGATTAGCTTGTTTAATGGTTACATCAAGGCCCGCTTCATTATAAAAGCCTTTTTGCTTTGCCATATAGTAGCCAGCAAACTGAAACTGATGTGTCCATTTTAGCTGTAATGTGACTGATTCTTGCGCCGCGATATGGCTACAAAAAAAGCACAATCCAATGATTAATCCTTTAACTAGCAACTAGGTGTCCTCAAAAAGTATGACGATTACCTGTAACTATATGTAAAACGTGTAATAAAGCAAGCACCCTAGTTAGGTGCCTGCCTATAAAGAAGGACTATACTGAGGCGAGTTTTTCGGCTTTTTCTGCTTGCGGCTTTGATGTTAAGAATTGGCTAAAGCACGGATTTTGTGTTTCATCTTGTACACTGTAACCTAAACGGTTTAAGTGCTCGTTAAACATCTCATACTGACTCGGCTCAATAGCAAAACCTGCCAGTACATTCCCCATCGAACCACCGTGATTACGATAATGAAATAAGGTAATGTTCCAATTACTACCTAAAGTATCTAAAAAGCGTGCAAGCGCACCTGGATACTCCGGAAATTCAAAGCGAAGTAAGCGCTCATGTAATTGCTCGGGTGCTTTTCCGCCAACCATATAGCGCACATGTAATTTAGCGAGTTCGTTATCCGACAGATCGCAAAATTGGTAATCATTATTTGTTAAGTCTTGCTTTAGCTCATTAAGCTCTTGCTCGCCTTGGCGCAGGGCAATACCTACAAATATTTGTGCTTCACCAGGTCCTGCATAACGATAGTTAAACTCAGTAATAGCACGGCCACCTAAAGAAGCACAAAACTGTTTAAAGCTGCCTTTTTCTTCTTTAATAGTAACCGCTAATAACGCTTCGTTTTTTTCACCCAGCGCAGTGCGCTCTGCAACATAACGCAGGCGATCAAAGTTTAAATTAGCACCGGATAAAACAGCCGCTAAATGTAACCCTTTTAAACCAGACTGCTGGCTCCACTTTTTAAGCCCTGCCGTTGCAAGTGCACCTGAAGGCTCTGCTATTGCACGGGTAGATACAAAAATATCCTGCATGGCAGCACATATTTCGTCGCTGGTGACGGTTATAACTTCATCACAAAACTTTTGCGCTAAGCGAAATGTTTCAGTGCCAATAATTTTAACCGCTACGCCATCAGCAAAACTACCAACGCGCTCAAGCTCTACCGGTTTACCTGCTTTAAGTGCCGCTTGTAAACATGCACTTTCGTCGGCTTCTACACCAATTACTTTTATATCTGGACGCAGCGATTTGATATAAACCGCCATCCCAGCAAGTAAACCGCCGCCGCCAACAGGAATAAACACCGCATCAAGCTCGTTTAATTGCTGCATGAGCTCACGTGCTACAGTACCTTGACCAACAATGACGTCTGGGTCATCAAATGGTGGAACAAATATACCGTTTCGTTGCTCTGTAAGCTCAAGCGCATGTGCTTTTGCGGCATCAAAATGATGCCCATGTAGCACAACTTCACCGCCAAGCGCACGTACCGCACTTACTTTTATTTCAGGCGTTGTTACTGGCATTACAATTGTGGCTTGATGCCCTAAGTGAGAAGCACTTAGTGCAACCCCTTGAGCATGATTACCCGCTGAAGCAGTGATAACCACTGAGCCTTTAGGTAATTTATTTAATTTGTTATACGCACCGCGTAATTTAAATGAATACACGGGCTGTTGGTCTTCACGCTTTAACCAAACATGGTTACCTAATTTAGCACCAAGCTCAGCCATTTCGCTGACCTCGGTAACTTTAGCCAAAGGCTCCATGTTTGCTTGAATAATAGCGCGAAAATAATCGAGCTCTTGAGAGACCATAATTAACTAAGCGCCTCCAATTTAGCTAAGTCACGCACTGCGCCTTTATCAGCACTTGTTGCAAGTAATGCATAGGCTTTTAAGGCAGACGATACATAGCGCTCACGATCAACTGGTTTGTACGCCAGTTTTCCGCGTGCTAATTGTTTTTGTTTACGTGCATCAAGCTCTTCATCACTTAACGCTAACGTAATTTCACGGGTTGCGATATCAATAATGATTTTGTCGCCATTTTCAACATAAGCAATTGCACCACCACTTGCCGCCTCTGGTGATACATGACCAATTGATAAACCCGAAGTACCACCCGAAAAGCGACCATCAGTAATAAGTGCACATTTTTCAGCTAGGCCTTTTGATTTCAAGTAGCTAGTTGGATATAGCATTTCTTGCATACCTGGACCGCCTCTAGGGCCTTCGTAACGAATAACCACGATATCACCGGCTTTTACTTCATCGTTTAAAATACCTTCTACAGAATCATCTTGTGACTCGTACACGACTGCAGTACCTTCAAAATGTAGCATTTCATCAACAACGCCAGCGCTTTTAACAATACAGCCATCAACTGCTAAATTACCCGAAAGTACAGCTAAGCCACCATCTTGACGAAAAGCGTGTTCGACACTTCGGATACACCCATTAACACGGTCATTATCGCCCTCGTCCCAACGACACTCTTGGCTCATTGCTTTAGTGGTACGAATGCCCGCAGGGCCAGCACGGTAAAATTTGCGCGCTGCTTCGTTAGTAGGATCTGTTGCATCCCATTTTTTAACGAGCTCAGCCATAGTTGACCCAGCAACATGATTAACTGACATATCAACTAAGCCTGCTTTGCCAAGTTCACGTACGATTGCCATCATGCCGCCTGCGCGGTGCACATCTTCAATGTGATATTCAGGTGTCGCTGGTGCAACTTTACATAAAAATGGTGTTTTACGAGAGAGCGCATCAATGTGCGACATATCAAAATCAACGCCCGCTTCTTGCGCTGCAGCAAGCAAATGCAATACCGTATTTGACGAGCCACCCATTGCAATATCAACAACCATTGCATTCATAAAGGCTGTTTTGTTAGCAATAGCACGTGGCAATACATCTTGATTATCTTTTTGATAATACTCACGACATAAATCAACAATACGAGCCCCCGCTTCAACATAAAGTTGTTTACGGTCTTTATGAGTCGCAAGCGTCGTGCCGTTACCCGGAAGTGCTAAACCAATCGCTTCTAGCAGACAGTTCATTGAGTTTGCAGTAAACATGCCTGAACACGAGCCACATGTTGGACACGCAGAGCGCTCTACTTGCTCTGAATCTGCATCACTTACCGATTCATCAGCGCCTTTAACCATGGCATCTACTAAATCAAGTTTAATATCGATGTTAGCAAGCTTAGTTTTACCTGCTTCCATTGGACCGCCTGATACAAATATTACCGGAATATTTAAGCGTAGTGCTGCAAGCATCATTCCTGGAGTAATTTTGTCGCAGTTTGAAATACAAATCATCGCATCAGCACAATGACCATTTACCATATACTCAACCGAGTCAGCAATTAAGTCGCGCGAAGGCAGCGAATAAAGCATGCCGCCGTGACCCATTGCAATACCATCATCAATCGCAATAGTATTAAATTCTTTAGGGACGCCACCGGCTTGTGTAATGGTTTCAGCCATAAGTTCACTTAGCTGATTAAGGTGAACATGCCCTGGTACAAATTGTGTAAACGAGTTAACTACGGCAATAATCGGCTTACCAAAATCGGTGTCGGTCATACCTGTTGCGCGCCATAATGCACGAGCGCCTGCGCGTTTACGCCCTTCAGTTGTTGTTGCACTTCTTAATTTAGCCATAGTTACCTCAGTTTTTGCCGCAAAATAAGCGGGCATTCCTCATTCTAAAATTGGTGAGTAACCGAGTGATTCAGTTACTCGTAAATTGTTTTTCAGTTCGTAATTACACAGCCTGTTGTTGCTGTAAATTTTGTAAAGTGACTTCTTTTACATCCACCAGCTTATTTAACTGGCTGGTTAAAAGGTGAATTGGTTTATCACTATCTACCGTCATGTCTACATTATAAAAACCATCGTCCATATTGAGCTGAAAATGCGTAAGGTCAAAACCACGATGACGCACCACTCGTAAAAAGCGCTCTACCGCTATACTTTGGCTTTTTAATGCAATAGTTAGGCTATGTTTCATTTTGCTTTCTCCGTCATCATTTCGTCGTTAGCAGCCCCAGGTGGTACAAGCGGCCAAACATTTTCTTTATCATCAATACAGGCATGTACTATGTACGGACCTTTACTGTTAACTAATGCAGTTATCGCATCATCAACTTGGTTAGCGTGAGTAATTGTTTGCCCTGGGATACCAAATACAGCAGCTAATTGCACAAAGTCTGGGTTATCCGACAGATTAGTTTCAGAATAACGCCCTTCAAAAAATAGTTCTTGCCATTGGCGAACCATCCCTAAACGCTGGTTATCTAAAATTAATATTTTTACAGGTAAATTGTTACGACGAATAGTGGCCAATTCTTGAATATTCATCATTATAGAACCATCGCCCGATACAGTGATAACAAAGTCATCAGGGCGTGCTACTTGCGCGCCAATAGCCGCAGGTAGACCAAAGCCCATTGTGCCTGCGCCACCACTGCTTAAATGATTACTCGGATGAGTAAACTTCATGTGTTGTGCTACCCACATTTGGTGCTGACCAACATCGCAGCACACAACCCCTGTTTTTGGCATGCGTTGGCTTAGTTGGTTTAATAAGTACGGTGCAAAAACCTTCTCACCTGGGTAGTCGTAACGCCACGCATGCTTAATATTCATTTCTTTATTTGTGTCACACCAAGCTTTAGGTGTTACAAAGCACTCAAGTGCGGGTAACGACGTTTTTAAATCGGCAATTAATGAAGCTTTAGCAGGTTTTCGCTTACCAACTTCAGCAGCATCTATATCTAAATGGATTACTTTAGCTTTAGCTGCAAATTTAGCTAAGTTGCCTGTTACGCGGTCATCAAAGCGTGCCCCTATACATACAAGTACATCACATTCTTGCACGGCAATATTAGCGGCTTGACCACCATGCATACCCAACATACCTAAGTAATGTTCGTAATCTGGTAATACACTGCCTAATGCTTTTAGTGTTGATACAGCTGGCATCTGAGTTTTATTTAAAAATTGCATTAGCTCGTCTTGCGCATCAGCGGCTTGTACACCACCACCTACATACGCTACAGGCTGTTTAGCCTCACTCAACAATTGATTAGCAATAGCAACTTGCTTTAAATCTAACTCTGGTAAGTATTCATCAGCGGCTAGCCAAGGTTTAAAAGGGACTTGCGCCATTTGAATATCTTTTGGGATATCGACAAGTACGGGACCTGGGCGGCCGCTTTGCGCTAAATGAATTGCTTCTTGTAATATCTCTGCTAAGTCTTCAGCTCGTTCTACCATGTAGCTGTGCTTAGTACACGAAAGCGACATACCTAGTACATCTATTTCTTGAAACGCATCTGAACCAATAGCTGCAGTAGGCACTTGGCCGGTGATCGCTAACAACGGAACTGAGTCCATCATCGCATCAGCAAGAGCGGTTATTAAATTAGTTGCACCTGGGCCAGATGTTGCAAAACATACGCCTAATTTACGTGTGCTACGAGCATAACCAACAGCTGCAAACCCTGCACCTTGCTCATGGCGAGTTAGGTAGTGTTTGACTGGCGCGCCATACAGCGCATCGTAAATTGGCATAATAGCTCCGCCTGGGTAGCCAAATACTTCATTTACGCCGTGTTTGGCCAATAAGTCGATTGTTAGTTCTGCGCCTGTCATTAATAAACCCTCATTCCTCAGTGACAACCCAATTACAAATTTTACCCTTAAAACTAAAAAGCCCTCCGAACGGTTAAGTGCGGAGGGCTTTTTTAATGCTTAAGTTTTTAAAGCACTACGAAGCCCTCGCGGGAATAATCACCACGATAATAATCAGGACTAGGTTAAGTGCGTTTGTAAGCATGTAATTAATACCAAATTTTGTTCAATTATCGCGAAGGTTATTCCTTCGCTCTCTTTTTATATTAGTACCGCGCTAGGCCCTTTAAGTCAACACCAAAGTTAATCTAACAAAAAGACTAAAAGGCAATTTATCAGGTTTTAAAATTCATTATACAAGCTGGTAGTGGTTTTTTTATGCTCTAATTTTAACCTCAGAAATTCACTATTCTTATATCCCTTATTTAAGGTTTGATTAATTTTTGAGAATATTTTTATAAATAAAATTATTTATCACCTTCAGGTAATGCGTAGGTTCTCTTAAGCGACTCTTAAGTGTTGTTGCATAGCATGGCGTTGTTATTTTAAACGAGCCTAAATATGAACATAACTAGCCAAACACCAGCACAAAAAAAGCCAAATCGTAGTAAGCGGTTTTACATTCACTGTAGTGCAAATGCCTTTGTAGTGATGATTGCCTGTTATTACTGTCTAGTTATAAACATTCCTTTTATTCAAGGTTCGTTTAGCGCCATCACCTCCCTTGCATCTTTTTCATGGCTATTTTTACTTTCAGTGCCACTGCTGTTGTTATGCCTTTTAATTATTTTCTTTTCAATAGTATCGGTTAGGTGGTTACTAAAACCAATTAACTACCTTTTACTGATAATTTCGAGTGCCGTACTTTACGGCTCATTAAATTACGGCGTCGTGTTTGACTATTCAATGATTCAAAACACGTTCGAAACAGACTCAAGTGAAGCGCTGAGCTATTTAAATCCTCAGCTCATAGGCTTTCTACTACTGTTTTGTGCGCTACCTGTTTTTATATTAAGCAAAGTAAAAATACACTTTACCCGTCCTCACCAAGAAGCAATTAGTCGTATAAAACTTATTGTAGCGTGCTGCTCATTAATTGCTTTAGTGGTCGTAAACTTTTACGCCGACTACGCAGCCACTGGCCGCAATAACCGCATTTTGAAAAAAGAACTCATCCCATTTCAGTATCTCTCTAGCGGTTATAAATATATGCGCGATCAGCTGCTGTATACCAATATGGAATTTAAAAACATAGATGCAGCACCTACCCTAATTGCGCCTAATACCACCAGCGTAACAGTTATAGTTGTTGGCGAAACCGCACGAGCAGAAAACTTTGCTTATCAAGGTTATAAGCGCAACACCAACCCTTATACACAAAAGTATAATGTGACGTATTTTAATAATGTGGCGTCTTGTGGCACCGCTACTGCAGTGTCTGTGCCGTGTATGTTTTCACTGCAAACACAAGATAACTTTGATCGATTAGCAGCCGACAACCAACAAAACCTGATTGATTTAGCACAACAAGCTGGCAGCGACGTACTGTGGGTTGATAACAACAGCGGCTGTAAAAACGTATGCACCCGTGTTGTTAACATTGATATCCCAATCACCCCATCAGCGCTTTGCGATGGAAAATATTGTTTTGATGAAGCACTGCTTGCTCCACTTAAGCGCAAACTAGCTAATTTAAACCAAGCTAATACCGTTATCGTCCTACACATGATGGGCTCACACGGACCAACCTACTTTAAACGCTACCCAGAAAAATTTAAGCAATTTACGCCCACGTGCGACAGAAGCGACATTCAAAACTGCTCACTCGATGAATTAGTTAATACCTACGACAACACAATTGCGTACAGCGACTTTGTTAACGCCCAGGTAATTGAGCAATTAAAAGCGCTGCCAAACAACATAGATAAGCAGTTTTTATATGTCTCTGATCATGGTGAATCACTTGGCGAAGCCGGTGCTTATTTACATGGTTTTCCGTATAGCTTTGCACCTAGCACACAAACGCACGTTCCTCTTTATATGTGGGCTGATGAGCATAATCAGCGCATTACTAATACCTGTTTAGCTAATCTAGACACCCGCGCTGCACGCTCACACAACAATATTTTTCACACCCTTTTAAATTTAATTGGCATTAAAAGCAAAACGTATCAGGCATCACTTGATTTACTTGCTAACTGCCAAACAACACCAAGCGAAATAAAACTATGAGTAATAAAACCGTTATAAAACGCCAAGGCTTAATGCGCCTTATTTTTACCTTAAGCCATTCTTTTAACGGCTTAAAATGGATGAGTCGATTTGAAGCGGCGTTTCAACAAGAGCTAGCACTGTTTTCATTACTCGGTGTGTTTGTGTGGCTACAAGAAATTGCACTAAGGGATAAATTACTGCTTATAGCTAGCCTGCTTTTTGTATTGTTTGCTGAGCTGGTAAATACGGCAGTTGAGGTTGTAGTTGATAGAATTGGCAGTGAATACCATGAGCTTTCGGGGCTAGCTAAAGATATAGCCTCTGCAAGCGTGTTTATAGCTATGCTAATTGCCGCTCTTATTTGGTGGGCTGTTTTATGGGCATAAAGCTAACTTTTATACCTAAAATACAAAATGCACTTGGCCCTGTATGGATTTTTGTTGTATTTGCTGTTTTGGCACTTAGCTTTTTAACACTTGCTCGCTTTGGATTAAGTGTATGGCAAGGGGAGCGTGTATTTGGATCGCATGCGTGGTTATCTATATTTATAGGTGGTTTAAGAGTTGATATAGCCACTCTAAGCTACATTATTATGCCCGCATTACTACTTACTTTACTGATGCAAAGCGTAGGGTGGCAAAATAAAGTACGCGGCCTCATTAAAATTTATTTAGTGACGATGTCTGCTTTACTTGTTTTTTTTGAAGTGATTACGCCTACGTTTATAAACGAGTACGATTTACGCCCAAACCGCTTATTTATAGAATATTTAATTTACCCTAAAGAAGTCTCAAAAATGATTTTTTCAGGCTATAAGTTAGAAGTATTTATTGCTGTTATAGCACTTATTTTAAGCTGTAAATTTGCAAGTAAAATATTTAGCAATCAATGGCAAAGCAAGTCATCACTAACAGGTTTAAATCAATCAATTTTAGCGCTTGTTTTAGTATGCTTAACTATTTTTGGCGCCCGCAACTCATTAGGACACAGACCACTTAACCCCGCCATGGTCTCGTTTTCTACTGATCACTTACTTAACGACTTAACCCTTAACTCCCTTTATAGCGTCGCATTTGCAGTTAAGCAACTTTCTAATGAGCAATCAAGCCAAGACTATTATGGCAAAATGCCCACCGATGAATTGCTTAGTATTGTGCGCAGTAACATGCAAAACACGCAAGCCGCATTTAGTGATGTAACCGCCCCTACAAAAACGTTTCATGGCGCAAGTAATACAGGTAAACCCAAAAATCTAGTCATTATTTTACAAGAAAGTTTAGGTGCTCGTTATGTAGGCACGCTTGGCGGTTTACCACTTACACCTAATATAGACACCCTTTATAAACAAGGCTGGGGGTTTGATAATTTATACGCCACGGGCACACGTTCAGTACGTGGAATTGAGGCAGTAATTACAGGATTTACACCAACGCCTTCGCGTGCAGTTGTTAAGCTTGATAAATCACAACGTGACTTTTTTACCATTGCTGACTTTTTAGCGAAGCAAAATTACAACACGCAGTTCATTTATGGTGGCGAAAGCCATTTTGATAACATGCGCAGCTTCTTTTTAGGCAACGGTTTTAAAAGTATCGTAGATACAAATAACTTTAAAAAAATAGACTTTAATGGCTCGTGGGGCGCATCAGACGAAGACTTGTACGACCAAGCCGACATAGAACTTACTAAGCTTAAAAATCAAAACAAACCCTTTTTTAGCCTTATATTTTCAAGCTCTAATCATAGCCCGTATGACTTTCCTGACGATAAAATAACGCTGTACGATAAACAAAAACAAACCCGTAATAATGCTGCCAAGTATGCCGATTACGCACTAGGCACCTTTATCGAAAAAGCTAAAAAATCGAGCTACTGGGATGATACTGTATTTATAGTTATTGCCGATCACGACTCGCGCGTATCGGGTTCAAATTTAGTACCGGTGGATCACTTTAAAATTCCGGCCGTTATTTTTGGAAAAGGTATTACCCATAAACGAGATAGCCAACTAGCCAGCCAGCTCGATATTCCTGTTACTCTACTGTCTTTAATTGGCGCAAGTGGTAAGCACCCAATGATAGGTCATGATTTATCAAAGCCAATTAGCGACAACAAACAACGCGCAATGATGCAATACGACAAAAACTTTGCCTACATGCACGATAATAAAGTGGTGGTGTTACAACCACAAAAACCAGCAACAACCTATACGTATAGCAATAACCAGCTTGTACCATGTGAAAATGATGAGCAACTAGTTAGAAAAGCCCTAGCCCACGCGAACTTGGGTAATTTAGCCTACACAAATGGTTGGTATCATTAACCAAGTGACTTGATAATAAAGCCTTGTTAAAGTAACAAGGCTATTTTTATAAACCGAGTAAACATGAAAATCCTCGTTATTGAAGACTCTGAAGCACTAAGACGCAGCTTGCAAGTTGGCCTTAGCAACCTTGGTTTTACCGTAGATGAAACTGGTGATGGCTCAGAAGGGCTGAGTATGGCACTGAGTGGAAACTACGACCTCCTCGTACTTGATTTAATGCTACCGAGCGTTGATGGCATGAGTATTTTACAAGCACTGCGCAGCAGTAATAGCCAAAGCCGTGTGCTAATTTTATCGGCACGAAGTGAGCCTCAAGATAAAATTAACGGCCTTATGAAAGGCGCTGACGATTATTTAACTAAGCCATTTTCGTTTGAAGAACTCCATGCTCGTGTCCTTGCATTACTTCGTCGTGGTTCACTGCAAAACCAACAAAATACCCTAACCGTAGGTGATTGCGTATTAGATCTCTCCCTTAAAACTCTTCACTACAAGCAACATGCTATTGCGCTCACGCGTAATGAATACAAAATAATAGAATGCTTATTTAACGCCCCAGAGCGAGTATTGGGGCTTGAACTTATAAGTGAAGCGGTGGTAGGTCAGTTTGATATGCTCTCTAAAAATGCGCTTGAAGCACACATCTCAACTATACGTAAAAAAGTAAGACAGTTTGATGGCGAGCTCCCGATAAAAAATAAACGTGGATTTGGTTATGTCGCAACAACAAAATAAAAATCACTCAATAAAACGTAAACTCGTTAATAATATTAGCGCTGTGATCTCAGTTATTTTGTTCACCATATTTTTAACCGTTGATTTAAGTGTTGATACTTGGGTGGAAGATCAGTTCAATCAGTCTTTAACTAATAAAGCTAACTACTTAAAAACCTTAGTTGAAGATGACAACAACGTGGTTGAATTTGATTTTGCTGGTGAGTTTATGTCGGAATATGAAGCAGCCGATGCCACGGAGTTTTACCAATTATGGCATGGCCGTGATGTGTTTGAGCGCTCGGACTCATTAGCGCTTTATGAAAATGCTAACCTGCCTTTTTTAGAAATGCCGATAAACGAATCTAAAATTATAGATTACGAGCTTCCTAACGGGCGTGATGGTCGCGCACTTATAAGTCACTTTGTAGCCCAAAAAGATGATAGAAACCCCACTCACTCTGCTGTTTTTAATACCATGACGCTTGCAATTGCAGCGCCCACCTCTGAGCTTAATAAAGTACTGATTATTATTGATGTGGTCTTTATTTTAACCTGTGTACTTGGTGTGTTTGGTGTGCGCTATTTAGTGACACGTATTGTAAATAAAGGCCTGCACCCTCTACACAATTTAAACGACCAAATTAAGTTACTCGATATTACCGGTGTTGCGCAAACAATAGAAAGCGACTTTAAAGTAGAAGAAATAGAACCCATACGTAACGAGCTAAATAAGTTTATTACCGTTAATCAGCAACTCTATAGTAATGAAAAACGCCTAACAAGCGACATTGCACACGAGCTAAAAACCCCAATAGCTGAACTCATAAGCCTCTCAGAGGTGGCTATTCGCTACCCTGACGATAAACGTATTAGCGACACCTATACAAGTGATGTACTTAGTATTTCACAGCGTATGAAAACGATTGTTAACAACCTCTTATTATTGCAGCGCTCAAGTAGTAGTGCTATGCAATTGAATGCGCAAAATATCACTCTAAATAACTTAGTAAATCAAATTATTGATGAGCTGACCTTTAAGCATCCAAGTATCAAAATGCGTTTAAATAACGAAATAAGTGGCGAACTTACGCTTAATGTTGACGAATTTAGTTTAAATACCATTTTATGTAACTTAATCGATAACGCACTATTTTATGGACTCCCTGAGGCACCAATTAAATTAACTGCCGTAAATAACAGCACAAACATGAGCATCTCTGTTAGTAACAAAGTAAATAAACCACTAAGTGATGAACAGCTAACTGCTATTTTTGACCCACTCTATCAGCTAGATTCATCTAGAACTAATAATCAGCGCCATGGTTTAGGATTATCAATTGTACAGAGCTTATGTAACTTAAATGGCTTTACTATTACGGCCAGTAATACCGAAAACAATACGTTAACGTTTATATTAACGTTACCTCTGAAGTACATTTAGGTTAGTATTTACACTACTAATTTTGAGATTTTAAGGACAAACCATGAATGCTCTTACTCGTATTAGCCACTTTTTTATTGTGGCGTTACTTATAACATTTAGCCTGAACAGCTATGCAGCTCCTGCCTTATATAAAATAGAAAAAAATGGCGTCAGTTCTTACCTATTTGGCACTGTACACGTTGGTGATGCCAGCATGAAAGGCTTACCTAAAAATGTAACCGATGCAATTAGTGCAAGCAAAGAAGTGATTGTTGAAGTTGATATAAGCAAACTTACTCCACTTGAAATGCAACAGCGCTCAATGCCATTTATGATGCTAAGTGACGGTAAAACACTGCAAACTGAGCTTTCAAAGCAAAATTATACCAAGCTAAAAGATTACTTTGCTAAAAAGTCGATTGATATTGCTATGTTTAATGGCTTAAAGCCTTGGGCTGTTATGGTGACTATGATGCAAATTGAATTTCAAAATGCAGGATATTCAGATAAAACCGGCATAGACAAGCAAGTGCTTAGTTATGCTAAAGAGCATAATATTAAAATTGGCGAGCTTGAAACCCTAGAGCAACAACTACAAATGTTTGATGGTATGGCGCTATTAAGCAATGAAATGATTGAAGAAACCTTTGAGCAACTAGCCGATATTAATACTTACTTTATCAAGTTAGTTAATGCATGGAAAAGCGGTGACATGGACACACTAACCGATTACTACAACATGAGTTTTGATGACAGTAATTACGGTGAAATTAGCGAGCAAGTAATGCTAACTAACCGCAATAATAATTGGGTTAAACAACTCACACCGCGTTTAGCAAACGAGCAGCTATTTATTGCTGTAGGCGCTCTGCATTTACCTGAAAAACACGGGTTACTTAAACAGCTTCGAGATAAAGGCTTTAGCGTTACTCGTCTTTAAAATAAAAATGGGTTGAGTGAATTCTCGCTCAACCTTTCTCTAAGCTTTTAATGAAAGTCTTCCATTTTTAAGTAATTCTCTATTCCTTTAATTTTGTCTGCCGCATGATGATTTACATAAATCACAGTACTTGTATTGGCAGCACAAATTTTCTCTATTAGTAGCAGTACACGCTGCCTGTTTGCTTCATCTAAGCCTAAGCAAGGCTCATCTAAAATAAGTAACGTTGGATGTTTTACCATAGCCCGCACAATTAATAACATACGCTGATCGCCGTACGATAGCTGGGTGAATGAGGTGTTTTGCTTGTCACTTAAACCAATAAATGCCAGCCACTGCTTAGCAATATTAATTTGTGCGTCGCTCGGTTTTTGATATAAACCTATGCTGTCGTAAAATCCTGAAATAACAGTATTTAAAGCCGATATACTTACGCGGTAATCCATATGTAGCGCGTTAGATATAAAACCAATATGCTGTTTTATATCCCAAATACTCTCCCCGGTTCCGCGTTTAAAACCGAACACTTCAATGTCATTGTTATAACACTGTGGGTTATCACCTGTTATTAAATTTAATAAGCATGTTTTGCCTGAACCGTTCGCTCCACTAAGCTGCCAATGCTGATGCTTTTTTATAGTCCAATTGAGATTTTTGAATATGCTTACATTACTGTAACTAACTTTAGCATTACTCAATTTAACTAAGGTATTACCGGTGAATGCCTTTTGCTCTTGTTCGGTATCAGGAGATGGCACATCCAATGAGGTATGTTCTAAATGAAGTAGTTTTAGTAAATCACTCAATTGCTCACTGTCTGGCTTTGCCAAAGTATGTAACAAGCAACCTTGGTTTACATAGCCATAGTGAGTAATGAATAAAGGGATTTCGTCTAGGCGGTTTAGTACAAAAACAAAAGTAATATTTTGGCTAAGCTCTATGAGTATTTTATTAAGCTGCTGGCAAGATTGTACGTCGAGTCCATGAAATGGCTCATCAAGCACGACTAACTCACTATGGGAGCTGAGTGCTTTTATAAGTAGGAGTTTACGAGTTTCACCCGTTGAAAGGTCTCTAAAATGCCTATTTAGTAATGAGCTAAATTTAAATAATTCTATTAGCTGCGCTAATAACTCATCATTATTACTATGCCCTGTAAAAATAAGGTCTTTAACGAGGGAGTGCTTTTCATGCTCTAATTCTTGAGCTAGTAACTGTTTATGTGAATCTGAAGACACGAGCATAAGCTTATTAATACTACTTATACGCTTACCACTTTCGCACTTAGCCTCACCGATTAACGCAGCTGTCAGAGCAGATTTACCGGCTCCATTAGCACCTAAAAGTAACCAATGTTCTGCTAGATTCACTTGCCAATCTAGGTTGCATATGTCGTAACGACTTTTGCCTTGTCCTTGTAAGTAACCATTAAATTGCTCAAGCGTAATTGACTGCACTAACTTTTCCTAATAAACCTTAAAACAGCAAGTTAACGTATATTAAAAGTGCTTAGCAAGCTTGTTATCTGCAAAATTAATTTATTTCACTAACAACGCTAATACTATTTAATGCGTCTTTAATTGCTTGCTGGCTTATTGGCTTATGAATATGGAGGTTAGCTCCGTATTCATAAACTCGCTCTATATCATTTTGTGAGGTATTTGCTGTTATAACAATAATTGGCATTACTTTATTAAGATCGGAACGTATTTTTTTAATAGCCTCAAACCCATCCATTACTGGCATGTTTAAGTCCATAAAAACAATATCGTACTGATTTTCACTCACCATATCACACGCGACTTTACCATTTTCTGCGCAATCATAGCTTAAACCTAATAAGCTAAGTATGCGGGTTAATAACATAGTGTTTAATGGGTTATCTTCAACGACTAAACACGTTAGCTTGTCGTTTACTTTAAGAGGTGTTGGGAGGGCTTTACTTATTGTCACTGGTAAATACAAAGACACCAAAGCACCATGAGTTTTATTATTTGTAAAAGTAATTTCACCATGCAGTGCTTTTACAACGTATTGAACCCGGGTTAGGCCTGTTCTCAACCCTTGAAAGTGATTAGTTTGTTTAAATGAGTCAAATTCAAGACTGGTAATCTTCTTCGAAAAGCCACTGCCAGTGTCACTCACTGTTAAATGAAATTCATCATTTAAAAGCTTAGCTGAAACAGTAATTTCACCTTTTTGTGTAAACTTAATTGCATTACTAATTAATTCTGTAAGTGTGTGCTGCAAACGTTGATGATCCAATTTACATACACAATTTAACGATTCATCTAAAGAGCTAACTAGTTTTAGGCCTTTTTGCTTACACGCATGCTTGTAAGCTATTACTACTTTATTACACGACTCTAAAAGGTTTTCGTCATTTAAATGCGGTACCCATTTACCTGCACTTAAAGCCTGCAAGTCTTGTAATTCATCTAATATGGCTATTAACCTAAGCGCGCAATAGTTAGCTTGGGTTTTAACGCTTTGCTGTTTATCAGAAACCTCTAGCTCCTCAATAGACGTAATAAGTCCCTGCAAAGGTGTTCTAAATTCGTGACTAGCTCTGGCAATAAAATGTTCTTTATTTTGACTTGTTTGATAAACAAAATCTTTTTGTTTTTGTAGCTCTAAAAGCGTGTCTGAAACCTCTTTTTCCATTGGTATAAAAACAAACCTTAACTCAATAAGTAATAATGTCATTGCCAATAACCAGCATAGTATCTCTAGGTTGGCGACCCAATTTACTTTTTTAACAGCTTGAGATTCAAATAAGCTCACTGCCTTATCAAGCTTTGTTAATAACGTTTCAACATGCTTTATAGAAAATACTGAGTGGTTTATCTCTCCTTGCTGATACAAAAGCCGCTCTGTTTGTTCTATATAGTCAAATACCGCTTTATCTAACCCAATCGTTTCACCAAAATATAAGTCTACTAACGCTGGATTTAAGTAAATGTATTCGTCATCAGAGTTTTTAGTTAATAATATTTGATGGGACTTTTTAAATGTATTGAGGGACTTTTCAAGTGACTCAGTATGAGCGGGCGAGTAATTACTGATGTTAAGCATAGCATTACTGTGCCAAGCAATTTTCTGTGAGAGCATACGCTGGCTACCAGCGATGTTAATAATTTTTGCATCAAACTTTTGAACAGAAAAACTATGCTGCATTAATAAAGCAGAGCCACTTATTAATAGCGCTATTGCAATTAGTGCCCATCGGTAACGTGTTCTCACGCTTTTAATAATATTGAACATGTATAAACCAGTTTTTTTATATAAGTGTAGACTAATTTTTTAAAACGAAGAATCAGTCAAAATAATTAAGCGAATTATTAATACCCAATAAAAAAGCCCAGCATCAAGCTGGGCCATAGTAGTAAAATTATATTAGCGATTCTCTAATCGATTATAATCGAACATTCCATATTCTATCCCACGATACTTTTTAGCTGTATCGTGCAATATATCGCTGTATTGCCAAAACTGTGGATGAGTACGTCGAATACCAAACTTAGATTTCAAAGCACCATAATCGGCTTCTATTTGCATCATAGGCAATTGCTCGGCAAAAGCATTTACTTGCTGCTCGTTATTTAAATACCAAATAGCTGCTGGGTAATCACCGATAAAGCCAGGAACAATCGTTGCGGTATCTTCATCATAAGCACGTTGACCATCTTCGTTTAGTAAACTAGAAATATTGTAGTGCGCATTATGGTGAATAATAGTGTAGCCCTTATGACTATTATCTTTTTGCTTTACAAGTACAAAAGAAAGCTGAGGTAACAAGTTTACCGCTTTTGCTGGCATATTACTTACTACATTTAACGGCTTTGGTACTTCAGTGTAGTTGTATCTTTCACTTAAAACTGGCGCTAAGGCTTCTTTCATCAAAGTATATAGCTCATGCTGTGGATCATCTGTTACATAGTTAATACCACTGGGCTGGCTAAATTCTCGGTTACTTTTAAAGAACTTAGATAAGTCAGGTGGTGAATTACGATACCACTGCTTTTTGATTTGATTACGTTTAGCCTCAGGTAACAATGCTAAAAAGTTTTGCTCTCCCTCTAAACGTAAAAAATCCATATATAGGCGTGTCACTAATTGGTGGCCTATATTTCCGTACACATCAAAGCCTGCTACAAGCAAATAGTGAATACGCTCAAACAAAGCATAATCTAATATCCACGTGGTTTTAGGCTCTTGACCAATAAAACCTTTAACTACAGTTGCACTATCAAAATGGCGGAAAATAGTTAGTGCTGCATTTTTATTATGCCCATCACCTTTCCATAGTAAGTCTGTTGTAAGGTGCTCACCACCTTTGAACATTTTGTTAGCAAGCTCAACTTTCGCCTGTAAATACTTTTTCTCGCGAACTGAATATTTAACCCAGCTAGAAATGGGTAAGGCATTACTTTCCTCAGCGGCAGGAAGTTCTAATGCCTCTTCATGTTGCATTAGCATTTCCCCTACAGCCGGAGTCGCTACTTTATTAGGATCAGCAAAAGCCACCCAAAAATGATCGTTTATAACATTTAAAGCAATCTGACCACGACAAACAGGCCCTTTTATAAAGCCCATAATAATTAACTCTGCCTCATCAAGCATAAATTGATACTTAGAATTAATTGGAATAACTTCGAAAGTTTTAAAAGGGTTAGATGCTGCCTTAGCCTCATAACTAGGCATTTTCGTAACAGTATAATCTGGCGCAATAAACTGCTCATATAAACGCAGTAATTTAGCTTCATTAAGCTCAAGAGGTAAATGTGTTTTAGAAAGTATGGTTGTACGCTCTTGCATAAAACGATAATAAACACGGCTAACTTTAGGGTCATCGTATGGGCGGCGCGTGTTAATTAACTTTATTTCCTCACCAGGAGGCGTACTTGAGCGAACTAATTTGAAAAAGCTTTGTGGGTTTTCTGAAGTAAAATAAATATGTGCTAAAAACCAATGCTCATAAATATACCGTGCTGATAACTGATACTTTAAGCTATCTTGATTTAAAAATGCTTCCCAGCCTGCTATTTTATTCTGATCATACTTACTTGGTGGCTGAATATGTGACATTTTACCACCACCTTTAAGCCAGTTCTGTAAATGATTAAACTCTTCACGCGAAACACCAGGTAAACCATAAGGCATGCCGCCATGAGGTTGATCACTTGCCAATCGATCGAACTCCCCCATTGTTGCGCAGGTTTGCGAACGCGCTAACGAAAAGTCAAACTCATCACCTAACACTTCATTTACTGGCAATTCATGGCTTTGCTTTAACACTAAGCTATTAAATAACACACTGCCCGCTAAGTTAGCTTCTTCACTTTGCACGCGCTCATTTAGCACTGGCGTAAAGTTTTTTTCTCGCCATTGCTGAGTATTAGTTGCATCAAATAATAAACGGCTTGGGGTCGTAGCCAATAAACGAGTTCCATCGTAAACAAGCTCTTTACTCAACCCCCGGTCAATACCTTCAGGGGATGAGAGCTTAAGCTGGCAAGGTGCGTCGTAACAACCATGACAAACGACGCAGCGGGTATCGAGTACTGGTTTTACATTTTGTAAAAAATCAGCACCAGCACCTGTTGTATGAGGCACCATTCTCTCTTGTGTTTGTTCAGGTCCAAAAAGATCATCGTAGTGAGCATTTCCCAAATATGCACAACCGCTTAAAATAATGAGTACTATCGTACTTATTAGTATTTTTCTCATTCGTCGTCCTCATCACCTAAATCAAAGGTGGGCATCATATCCATTTGAGGAGAAACGAATGTATTCTGACCTTCAGTATTCAAAACAATACTTAAAAGAGGACCATGCGTTAATGTTATCTGCGCATCGTGCTCTTGATCTAATATAGCTAGGTACAAAGAATTAGTTATAAGCAACTCATAACCGCTAACAGTAATAGCGACACTGCTATCTTCACTTGGGTTCTGGCAAATTTGAGCAAGTAACTCATCATCAAGTCCAATTGATATTTCAAAATCAGGCTGCTCTAAGTCTCTATTACTTAATGATTCATCTAATAGAAATAAAGGGAGGGTTAAATTACTATCTTGTTCAAATTCCATTGCGTTCTCTGCACTTTCTGACGATTTAATTGACGAGTATTATATCAAACTAGCGAGCAAATTAACGCTAAAGCTAATTTAACTGTGTTTAAACGTCATCCATAACAGATTCGATCACCGAAAATACAGCACCTTGAGGGTCGCATATAACACTAAAACGACCAACATCGGGGATATCTGTTGCAGGAACACATACTTGTCCACCTAAGCTAGCGGCTTTACTAACAATTACATCGCAACTCTCTACTGCAAAATAAATCATCCAATGAGCAGGGGTATCATCAGGCCATTCACTTGTCATTTCAAGCATACCGGCAATTGGTTGTCCATCGACTAAAAATAAAATGTAGTCCATCCCTTCCATAGGCTTTATTTCGCTTTCCCAGCCTAGTAAAGCACAGTAAAAGTCTCGACTTACTTTACTATCTCTTGTTGCTAACTCATGCCAATAAGGCGTATTTAATTCACCTAAGTGCTTACAACCTTTATGCTCATTCCCCTGCCATAGTGCAACAGTTGCGCCTACTGGATCTTTTAGCATAAGCATGCGACCTGCATTCATAACATCATGAGGGCCGGCAATAACTTCAGCACCCAGTTTTTTTGCTTTTAGCGCACAATCATCAACATTATCGACGGCAATGTAAGCCAACCAATGACTTGGGATACCTGCACTAATTTGCTCTTTAGGCATTTCGTACATTGCAGCGATATCATCACCTTGCTTTTGTAGCATGGTGTAGTATATGTTCTCTCCAATAGGTTGATCGTCATGCCCCCAATCAAATAAAGATGTATAAAACGCCTTACCGTCTTTCCAATTGTGTGTACAAAGCTCTGACCAACAAAAAATACCATGCGGATGGTTTTCAACTTTACTCATGATTAAGCCCTTATTATTCTAATTTCACCTAAACGAACTCTGTCACATTTTATAGACGAAATAATGGAACAGACTATAAATTGAGATTAGAGCAATAACTAAGCAGAGTCGATAAAAGAAGGGCAAAAATTCGTTATTCAGTTGTTTCATATTTGAGGTTTTTAACGCAGTCAGGGTCAGATTTAACCTCTCAAATGGATTAAATATTATTGCTGATTGATATAAATGATTTACTAAGAAGTCCTTCGCTCTAGAGGAATCCCTAAATTACTTTTCTGCAGACGTAAAAAAGCCCGACTATTTCTAGTCGGGCTCTCTACAATTTGAAGTCTGGTACTGTCGTAGTGCCCACAGCGGTAGAAAGCCACAGTGAAATGCTACACTATCTTTGTGTCGCGATATGAGTGTGCATTAATTGCGCACATTTTACTTTTCTGCAGACGTAAAAAAGCCCGACTATTTCTAGTCGGGCTCTCTACAATTTGAAGCCTGGTAATGTCCTACTTTCACATAGCAAATGCTACACTATCATCGGCGCTGTTTCGTTTCAC
>NZ_JASDDB010000010.1:0-248809 GCF_030407615.1 Pseudoalteromonas sp. APC 3355
TTCAATCTGAGCCATGATCAAACTCTTCAATTAAAAAGTTTTATGTCTTTCGACAGCTCAATGAATTCTGAATTTTTTAATATCTTTCGATATTGAATTGACTGTGCCGAATAATTACCGAAATAACTATTCTGTTGGTCACTCAGTTTTCAATTGAGACTCTAATTTGTTTGCCTCGCTACCTAAGTAGCTTGGCTGTTAGAACTCAATCTGTACGAGTGCCCACACAGATGATTGCTTTATATTGTTAAAGAACGTTTTGAGTCGCTTTAGCGCCTCAAGGGATGCGAATAATACACCCTTTATTTTTCGAGTCAATACTTAGTTTTAAACTTTCTTTTTCGACAATTTAAAACCGAAGTTTTATTTAACTCTCTGAGTAGTTCGTGCCTCGCTATGCTTCGCGTTTCCCGTCTCAGTGGGGTCGCATTATAGGGAGATCCGAAAACAGATCAACCCTTTTTTGAAGAAAACTTGAAATAATGTGCTGTTCGCTGAGAATTTGAGCTAAACACGTTAAAAACACAACATAACCATCAAGTTATTAACAACTAACGGGGTTAAAACCTATTTTATATTAGAAGTAGAGTTAAACAATCTTCATATAGAGGCTTACACCCCAGATGATCAATACGATCGTTAATGAAAGTGTTACGGCTGCAGATCCCATATCTTTGGCCCTACCTGACAATACATGTAACTCTGTACTTACTCGATCTGTTAATGCTTCAATGGCGGAGTTTAGTAATTCAACTATTAATATAATAAGCAATGAGCTAATTAGTATTGCCCAGTGCAATAGTGATGAAGCAAGCCAAAATGAAATAGGAAATAATATAAGGCTTAATAGTAGCTCTTGCCTAAATGCTGCTTCTTCTTTAAATGCTGCTTTAAAGCCAAGGTAAGAGCAATAGGTTGCTTTGAAAACACGCTTGAGGCCTAAGCCATTTGGTTTTAATACATCTTTCATTAATAAACTCTATGAATGAAGGTCAAAATAAAGCCCCGCACTGCGAGGCTTTTTATTTATGCTACGCCGTATTGATCACGGTAAGCTTTAACTGAGGCTAAATGCTCATCCATTGTGCCTTGGCTTTCAAGGTAACTGATAAGATCAGCTAATTTTACAATTGAAATCACTTTGGTATTAAAGTCACGCTCAACTTCCTGAATAGCTGATAGTTCAGCTTTACCCTTTTCTTGGCGATCTAACGCAATTAAAACACCACTAAGGTCAGCACCATTTTGTGCAATGATTTCCATTGACTCTCGAATCGCAGTACCTGCGGTAATTACATCGTCAACTAGCATAATTTTGCCATTGAGTTCTGAGCCTACTAATGTACCGCCTTCACCGTGTGCTTTTTTCTCTTTACGATTAAAACAGTAAGGTACATCTTTATCATGATGATCCGCTAAGGCAACCGCTGTTGTTGTCGCTATTGGAATACCTTTATACGCAGGACCAAATAATACATCGTACTCTATAGCAGAATCTTCGAGTGCCGATGCATAAAAGCGACCTAAACGCGCTAAGTCTCGACCAGTATTAAACAAACCAGCATTAAAAAAGTAAGGACTTGTACGTCCAGACTTTAATGTAAACTCACCAAATTTTAACACCTGCTTCTCTAGAGCAAATTCTATAAACTCTTTCTGATAATCTTTCATATCTAGTAGCCTACCTATTTATGCTAATGCTTGCTTTTGTACGTCAATGATTTCGCGAATAGAATGTTTAGCTAGAGTAAGTAACTCATCTAGCTCATCAAACGAGAAAGGTTCGCCTTCGGCTGTACCTTGAATTTCTATAATTTTACCTGTTTCGGTTAAAATTACGTTCATATCAGTCTCTGCGACTGAATCTTCAATGTATTCTAAATCACTAATTGCTTGGCCTTTGTAAATACCAACTGAAATAGCTGCAATCATATGTTTAAGTGGGTTTGAATTAATCATACCTTTTGCACGCATATGCGTTAGTGCATCAACAAGTGCAACACATGCACCACTTATAGAAGCAGTACGTGTACCGCCGTCAGCTTGAATAACGTCACAGTCAATAGTAATTGTGTTTTCGCCAAGTGCTTTTAAGTCAACAGCCGCACGAAGTGCACGTGCAATTAAGCGTTGAATTTCCATAGTACGGCCGCCCTGTTTACCACGTGCAGCTTCACGAGCATTACGCGTATGCGTTGCTCGCGGTAACATACCGTATTCAGCATTGATCCAACCTTTACCCTGACCTTTCATGAAACGAGGAACGCCCGATTCAACAGTAGCTGTACAAAGTACTTTGGTGTTACCAAACTCAACAAGTACTGAGCCTTCAGCATGCAAAGTATAATTACGTGTAAATGTAACAGGTCTAATTTGGTTAGGTGTTCTTTCGCTTGGACGCATTGACGATCCCCTTAATTCAGAATTTGCGACATTATAAGTGTATGTGGGTATAGATACCATGTTGATTTAAATAAATAGCTGTATGCAAAATATTCAGTGTATTAAATTTTCCCTAGAGCTTAAGCAGTGTTACGGTATAATCATCATAATATTGTATTTATAAATTTAGGAAAATATCCATGATCCACAGTATGACAGCTTATGCGCGTCGCGAAATAAAAGGCGATTGGGGTACTGGCACTTGGGAAGTTCGCTCAGTAAACCAGCGTTACCTTGAAACATTTATACGCGCACCAGAGCAATTTCGTGGCATGGAGCCAGTTATTCGTGAGCGTTTACGCAAACACTTACAACGCGGTAAAGTTGAGGTCTTTTTAAAGTTCGTGGCAAATCCAGCCCATGTTGGCGAGCTATCAATTAACCAAGCCCTTGCTGAACAACTAATAAATAGCGCTAAATGGGTTCAACAACAAAGTAGTGGTGATATTAACCCTGTTGATATATTACGTTGGCCTGGCGTTATGGAAGCAGAAGAGCTTGATATGGATAGCGTTAATACAGCATTAATAGCTGGTCTTGATCAAGTAATCAAAGATTTTAAATCTGCACGTGGCGATGAAGGTGCAAACCTTGAAGAAATGATAGCAATACGCCTTGATGCAATTCTAGAGCAAGTAGAAATTGTAGAAACGCATATGCCTGAGATTGCTAAATGGCAGCGTGAAAAACTTGCTCAAAAGCTAGAAGACTTAACAGCAAACATTGACGAGTCACGCCTTGAACAAGAACTAATTTACCTTGCGCAAAAACAAGATGTGGCTGAAGAATTAGATCGCTTAAAGTCTCACGTTAAAGAAACTAAAAAAATCCTTAAAAAAGGAGGCGCATGTGGCCGCCGCTTAGATTTTATGATGCAAGAATTTAATCGTGAAGCTAACACGCTAGCGTCTAAGTCTATCAATAGTGACATCACTACTGCCGCTGTAGAGCTAAAAGTACTAATTGAACAAATGAGAGAACAGATTCAAAATATTGAATAGTTTTCAGCTTGTTTATAACCAATTAATAAGCCTGGATTTTTCTAGGCTTATTTGTTTTCTACCGTTCATACTAGCCCTCTATTGTACGTGTCCAAGTGGTTACCAAACTACTTGATATCACCGTAACCACTTTTAAAATCCTTGATAGCCATTTTCATACGACTCAATTAATGTAAAAGAAACCAAAACAAGAAATTAAAAATGGTATAGATCCGCTTGCTGAAAGAGGTAAGGCAGGGACAGACATTATTATAACAATGAATGACCTATTTAATGACTGGTTTGAAGATAAAAAGTAAAAAAGCAAAAAAACAGTTTTTACCTATTAATAAAGCCTTTAAGTTTAATTGGTAGTAACCGTCAACGGTTGACGGTTTGGTTTTTTAAGCTAAACCGTCTTATATAAATAATGCAATGCCTGTGAAATATTGATAATTTTTATTAGCTATATAGCTAACATCAAATAAGTGAATATATGTCGAGTAGAGCAGATATTGGCAAACAAATAAGTACTAGCAGGAAAGCTTTAGGCTACAAGCAACAAAAGCTATCAGAGATCGCGGGAATTAATAAAACGACGATTTCCGAGATTGAGAACGGACGCTTTACGGGTTCATTCGATATATTTGAGCGACTGCTTGATGCAGTTGATTTACAATTTGAAGTTACCTCAAAACAACACTCTCTACCAGACTGGGATACCATTGAAGATATATTCTCGGAGGATGGCTAATGAGTGGCACACCACAGCTTCTAAATAAACCTGCTTTAACAAGGTAAGTTTTAGCCCAACTTAAGCGGTGGTAGGCATAAGTTTGCTTGGCGCTAGGAATACGCAGTTTAAGCTGCTCTACAGATAAGCCTATGCTTTGATAAACGTGTGCTTCAATCTCTTTGAGCTTTACTGTTTCGCCGTTAGCTAAGCATTGCAGTAATGGGGTCATGAATGATTGGTAATCTGGTAACTACATACTATTCCCTGGCAAGCCGTATTAGTTACTATAAAGCTAATCCATTGTTCTTATTAGTTGAGATAATATACAAATTAAAATTATGGGGCAAAGGTTATGTACGCAACTTTACTATGCATTATAAACAATTACCCCCTCGCAGGGCGCTGAGCTTACGGGTAGCGGGAGGGGTGTTGTTTTATAAAGAGTCTGAAAGTATTGTATTCACAATTAATGATTCTTTGGCTACTTAATATATTCGCCTTTGTGTTGAGCGATACTAAACAAACGGGTCTAATAAGTCTTCGTCAAATACTAAACCTTTAAGGTTGTTACTTTGGATAATATTTTTAAACTCATCAGTACAATAAACTTTTTGAGCACCTTCTAGCTTAGATTTAAATAGCAGTTTATTTTGTATATCGTCTTGCTCAAAGGTAAGTAACTCTAAACCGTCTTCGAAGCCATCTTCGTATTTGGTTAAACACATGTCTTTTTGCTCTTGCCCGAAGGTAAGCAAGTTAAACAATATCATGTTGTTGCCTTCAGCTTTAACGGGTAAAAACTCTCCAAAATTTGCTAAGCGCTCTTTTAACAACTCATATACTGGCATCTTCATTATTAAAAAATGACCTAAGCGCGATATGTCATAGTCTTGTTTTTTAGCTTTACCAAAATAATCAAAGTTTAACCCCTCGGGCCATAGGTGACTAAATTCGATATTATTTAGCGAGGATGACATAAACATCCTTAGTACAGTATCTGTATCAAGGTCGTTATTTTTTGAAATTGTTTCTGAGAGCTCAACAATATCAAGGTCGATCACGTCGTATGTGTAAGCTTCGTTTTTAATTTGATATACAGTCACTATAAAGCCTTCCAGTTTTCATCTTTTGGTGCAAGTAAACCTGCAGGCACAGTACCTGTTTTTATTTTAACTTTAACCGTTTTCAGCCTATTCAAAAATAAAGCTTTAGGCGTAGCCGCATTACCAAAGTTAGTATTAATCCATGTCTCATAGTTATATCTGTGTAGCTTTCCATGAGGCGGCGAGGCTGGGCTATCCCAGTTCTGGTCTGTATTTTTTTCAAAGTTAATTAACCATACACCGTTAATGGGATCGTTAATGCCAACTCCATGCAGATGAAGATTAAGCCTTGTTTGCAACATATTCGCTGATTGATATTGCCCTGTGCCACAAATAATATGGTGAGCCTCGTGCAGCTTAGTTGGTTTGGGTTCCCCTATTGCGACCAAGTGACGAGCAAGCTTTTTTGTTGGATGATGTTTTCTTGCTTTAATTGCGTGACCGTAGAACTTGCACTTAGCTCTCGGTATTCTTTTAAATCTGTTTGTAAGCGAGCGTGAGCTGTAATTCTCTCTTTCTCTTTTTGCAAATGATTAAAATCACGAGCCATCTTATTTTTTAGATCTTCACTCGCCTTCCCTTTTTGAGCTATTCGCTTGTTATGGAACTCTTTAGCTTTTAACTCATAGTTATAAATAGCCATTTCTAAGGGTGAAGGATTTTGAGGTCTCTCGGGATGGGGATACGCGTGCAGCGGTTTCATAAAACACTCTTCCTTGATTATTTGATTATGTTTGGGTGTATAATACAAAAACTAAACAGTTTATCAATTTTTATGTATGTTACTCGGTACTGATTTAAGCTTATTTCCTCTTTAGTAAAATAAACCCTATTTATCAGAAACCGACTCCAAGTGGTTACTATACCGGTTACCAAACACAGAACAAACACCCTAAACACCAGCTAAAGCACTGATAAATATAATATTAAAAAGGTTATTCTACATTCAGATTCAAAATATTGAATAGTTTTCAGCTAAATATGACACATTCATAACTTATCAAAACCCGAGCTTAGCTCGGGTTTTTAGTAATACCACTAATGATACTTTGAGTATTGTTACCAAGTATCTTCACCTAAGGTTAAAGCGGCATCTTAAATAGTACTTTATTTTAGACATTAAAAAGCCCGAGACTAAGCTCGGGCTTTTTGGTAATAATTAGCTAGGCTAATAATTACGCTACGATAGTTGCTACAACACCAGCACCTACAGTACGACCACCTTCACGGATAGCAAAACGAAGACCTTCATCCATCGCGATTGGTGCGATTAGAGTTACTGTCATCTTGATGTTATCACCAGGCATTACCATTTCTACGCCATCTGGTAACTGTACGTCACCAGTTACGTCAGTTGTACGGAAGTAGAACTGTGGACGGTAACCTTTGAAGAATGGTGTATGACGACCACCTTCATCTTTAGAAAGTACGTATACTTCTGAAGTGAATGTAGTATGTGGGTTGATTGAACCAGGCTTAGCTAGTACTTGACCACGTTCAACGTCTTCACGCTTAGTACCACGTAGAAGTGCGCCGATGTTTTCGCCAGCACGACCTTCGTCAAGAAGCTTACGGAACATTTCAACACCAGTACAAGTAGAACGAGTTGTATCATTGATACCAACAATTTCTACTTCGTCATTGATGCGGATGATACCAGCTTCAACACGACCAGTTACAACAGTACCACGGCCTTGGATTGAGAAAACGTCTTCGATAGGCATGATGAATGGCTTATCGATGTCACGCTCTGGCTCTGGGATGTAAGAATCAAGTGCATTTGCAAGCTCAACAATCTTATCTTCCCACTCTTTCTCGCCTTCTAACGCTTTAAGCGCAGAACCAGCGATTAGAGGTAAGTCATCACCTGGGAAATCGTATTCAGAAAGAAGTTCACGAACTTCCATTTCTACTAGTTCAAGTAGCTCTTCGTCATCAACCATGTCACATTTGTTCATGAATACGATGATGTAAGGAACGCCAACCTGACGAGAAAGAAGGATGTGCTCACGTGTTTGTGGCATAGGGCCATCTGTCGCAGCAACTACTAAGATCGCGCCGTCCATTTGAGCAGCACCAGTGATCATGTTTTTAACATAATCGGCGTGACCAGGACAATCTACGTGTGCGTAGTGACGTGTAGGTGTATCGTATTCAACGTGAGACGTTGAAATAGTGATACCACGTTCGCGCTCTTCTGGAGCGTTATCGATTGATGCGAAATCTTTAGCAACACCGCCGTATACTTTTGCAAGTACGTTAGTGATTGCTGCAGTTAGTGTAGTTTTACCGTGGTCAACGTGGCCGATTGTACCAACGTTTACGTGCGGTTTTACGCGTTCAAACTTTTCTTTTGCCATCTTAAAAAATTCCTAATAAAGAAATTAAAGCCTGACTCACTATTGAGCCAGACAAGCTAAAATTATATAACAGCGCGAGCTGAAATTATTGTATCTGCGACATTTTTAGAGGCTTCAGCGTACTTCACAAACTCCATAGAGTATGAGGCACGGCCCTGTGTTGCAGATCGTAAAGCAGTTGCATAACCAAACATTTCAGAAAGAGGAACTTGCGCATTAATTTGCTTAAGTCCACCTAATGCATCTTCCATGCCTTCGATTATGCCGCGGCGACGGTTTAAGTCGCCAACTACATCACCCATATTTGAATCAGGAGTGAGTACTTCAACCTTCATTACTGGCTCTAAAAGTACAGGATTAGCTTCAAGCGCCCCGTTTTTCATTGCCAGTGAACCTGCTATTTTAAATGCCATTTCATTCGAATCTACATCATGGAATGAACCATCATATAAAGTCGCTTTAACGCCAAGTAATGGGTAGCCTGCCAGTACACCTTGAGACATTTGCTCTTGGATACCTTTGTCTACCGCAGGAACGAATTCTTTAGGAACTGAACCACCTACGGTTTCGTTAACGAACTCGTAAATTGGTGACTCATCATCCGTAATATCCATCGGTTCAAGTTTAATCCAAACGTGCCCATATTGGCCACGACCACCTGACTGACGTATAAACTTCCCTTCAACCTTAACAGTTGAACGAATAGCTTCTCGGTATGAGACCTGCGGCTTACCAACGTTACATTCAACACTGAATTCACGTTTCATACGGTCGACGATGATATCTAGGTGAAGTTCACCCATGCCAGAGATTATAACCTGGCCTGATTCTTCGTCAGTTTGTACGCGAAAAGAAGGATCTTCAGCAGCTAGTTTACCTAGTGCAATACCCATCTTGTCTTGGTCAGCTATAGTGCGGGGCTCAACCGCAATAGAGATTACTGGTTCTGGGAATTCCATACGCTCAAGCGTAATAATAGAATTCGGATCACACAGTGTTTCACCTGTTGTTACGTCTTTAAGACCAATAGCTGCCGCGATGTCGCCTGCGAAAACTTCTTTGATCTCTTCACGAGAGTTTGAATGCATCTGTACGATACGGCCAAGTCGCTCACGCTTACTTTTTACTGGATTATATACCGTGTCACCCTGTTTAACAGTACCAGAGTAAACACGGAAAAAGGTCAAGGTTCCAACGAACGGGTCTGTTGCAATCTTAAATGCGAGTGCAGCAAACGGCGCTTTATCATTAGCTGGACGTTCTTCCTCAGTACCATTTTCTAAGATACCTTGGATTTGTTTCACTTGCTCTGGTGACGGCATATATTCAACAACGCCATCAAGCACAGCTTGAACGCCTTTGTTTTTAAATGCGCTACCACAAGTAACTGGAACAATCTCATTTGCTAATGTTCGTTGGCGTAAAGCATTTTTAATTTCTGCTTCACTTAACTCTTCACCTTCTAAGTATTTATCCATTAGTTCTTCTGTTGCTTCAGCAGCGCTTTCAACTAAATGAGCGCGCCATTCTTCAGCTAATTCCAGAAGTTCTGCCGGTATTGCCTCATAAGAGAAAGTCATACCCTGGTCCGCTTCGTTCCAGTTAATCACTTTCATTTTTATGAGGTCAATAACACCTTTAAAGTCGTCCTCAGCGCCTACAGGCAACTGAATTGGAACAGGCGTTGCTCCAAGACGAGATTTCACCTGGCTGACCACTGCTAAGAAGTCTGCGCCCGTGCGATCCATTTTATTTACGAAGATCATTCTCGGAACTTCGTATTTGTTCGCTTGACGCCAAACTGTCTCAGTTTGCGGCTGTACACCAGATGAAGCACAAAGAACAACTACCGCACCATCTAGTACGCGTAAAGAACGCTCTACTTCGATAGTGAAATCTACGTGTCCTGGAGTATCAATAATATTGATACGATGGGCGTCAAATTGAGCGTCCATCCCTTTCCAAAAACACGTTGTTGCAGCAGAAGTGATTGTGATACCACGCTCTTGTTCCTGCTCCATCCAATCCATAGTTGCAGCGCCATCATGTACTTCACCGATCTTATGAGAAAGACCTGTGTAGAACAGAACACGTTCTGTTGTGGTGGTTTTGCCTGCATCTACGTGAGCAACAATACCTATATTACGATAGCGCTCAAGTGGAGTTGTACGTGCCATATGATCCTCTTAAAGGTTAAAGACAGATTACCAACGGTAATGAGCGAATGCTTTATTCGCTTCAGCCATACGGTGAACGTCTTCACGTTTCTTAACCGCAGTGCCTTTATTATCAGAAGCGTCAACGATTTCTTGAGCTAAACGTAAGCCCATAGATTTTTCGCCACGCTTACGTGCAGCGTCTACTAACCAACGCATACCTAATGCGTTACGACGAACTGGACGTACTTCAACTGGTACTTGATAAGTTGAACCACCAACACGGCGAGATTTAACCTCTACCTGTGGACGGATGTTATCAAGTGCAGTTTCAAAGATTTCTAGGTGCGACTTGCCTGATTTCTCAGCAGCCACGTCTAGCGCACCATAAACAATTTTTTCAGCAGTAGATTTCTTGCCGTCTAACATCACGATGTTAACGAATTTAGCAAGAAGTTCCGATCCGAACTTAGGATCTGGAAGAATTTTACGTTGACCGATTACGCGTCTTCTAGGCATTTTGTATCTCCGGTTTATTCAGGTTTGCTCTTTCGAGTCAATCACCCAAAACAATAATTATAAATATTTAGTGCTTGGCCTTACTAACGGAATACAATTACCCTTTAGGGCGTTTTGCACCGTATTTAGAACGAGCTTGACGACGATCGCTAACGCCTGCACAGTCAAGTGCACCACGAACAGTGTGAAAACGCACACCTGGTAAATCTTTAACACGACCACCACGGATTAGGATTACACTATGCTCTTGAAGGTTATGACCTTCACCGCCAATGTATGAAGTTACTTCGAAACCGTTAGTTAAACGTACACGTGCTACTTTACGTAACGCCGAGTTTGGTTTCTTAGGTGTAGTTGTATATACGCGAGTACATACACCGCGCTTTTGCGGACACGCTTTTAGTGCAGCTGAGTTACTTTTCGTAACCTTGCTACGGCGTGGCTTACGCACTAGCTGGTTAATAGTTGCCATTTAAATAGCTCCTGAAATTAAAATTACTACTGAAAAAAATAAAAAATCCGCCCTTTATTTACGAGCCTGCATCAAGCACACAAGTAAATGGGTGGCGGAATTTTAATGAGCAAAGTTTAACCTGTCAACCTAAACTAATCGTAAGACAGCATATAACTGCCTTACGATCACTTAATCCATTGATTAAGAACAGTTTATTGATTTCCAGACAAATCAGCATTTAGAGCGTCTGTAAGTGCTTGAGTCGCCTCTTCTGCACTTACTGTTTGCTCTTCTACTACTACTTTGCTTTGTTTACGGCGAGCCATACGTTCTTGATGATACGCAAAACCGGTACCGGCTGGGATCAAACGACCCACAATTACGTTTTCTTTAAGACCGCGAAGCTCATCGCTCTTACCATTCACTGCCGCATCTGTAAGAACACGTGTTGTCTCTTGGAAAGACGCTGCAGAGATGAAAGATTCTGTTGCTAGTGATGCTTTTGTGATACCCATTAACTGGATTTCAAACTTAGCTGGTATCTTACCTTGTTTTTCAAGGTCACGGTTTGCGATATTAACGCGCGCCACTTCGATTTGTTCACCGGCTAAGAAGTCAGTATCACCGCCGTGTATGATGGTACATTTACGAATCATCTGACGGATAATTGTTTCAATGTGCTTGTCATTGATCTTAACGCCTTGCAAACGGTAAACCTCTTGCACTTCGTTAACGATGTAGTTAGCAACATGAGTCACACCACGTAGGCGTAAGATGTCATGCGGCGATTCAGGACCATCGGCGATAACTTCACCTTTAGACACTTGCTCACCTTCAAACACGTTAAGTTGACGCCACTTAGGAATCATTTCTTCGTAATGATCACCTTCAGCTGGAGTAATAACTAAACGCTTCTTACCTTTAGTCTCTTTACCGAAGCTAATAGTACCTGTGATCTCAGCTAAGATAGCTGGCTCTTTAGGTTTACGCGCTTCAAATAAGTCGGCTACGCGTGGTAGACCACCCGTGATATCACGAGTTTTCGAACCTTCTTGTGGTATACGTGCTAACACGTCACCAGGGTTTGCTGTAACGCCGTCAATAACTTCAATCGTAGTGAATGAAGGAAGACGTGTTTCTTGCAGACCGCGCTCTTCACTTTCAATGATAAGCTTAGGTTCTTTAGTATTTACTTTAGCAAGATCTTTAACAACTACACGGGTTAAACCTGTTAGTTCATCAGTCTGTGCTTCAGTATTTGAGTCATCGATGTCGCTAAACGATACTTTTGACTTATGCTCAAGAACGATTGGGTGACTATGCGGGTCCCAAGTAGCAACGATGTCGTTACCTTGAACTTCAGCATTGTCTTGCACTGTTAATACCGCACCGTAAGGTACTTTATAACGCTCTTTTTCACGACCATAGCTATCAATGATAGTGATCTCAGTAGAACGTGAGGTAATAACAATCTTACCATCTGTATTTAATACATATTTAGCGTTATGAAGTTTTAATGTACCGTTAGTTTTAACTTGTACATTATTTTCAGCTGACGCTCTTGATGCCGCACCACCGATGTGGAATGTACGCATCGTAAGCTGTGTACCCGGCTCACCGATTGACTGCGCCGCGATAACACCTACTGATTCACCCGCGTTGATGATATGACCACGTGCAAGGTCACGACCATAACACTTAGCACATACACCAAAGTCGTTATCACATGTGATAACAGAACGTACGCGAACTTCATCCACTGAGTGCTCTTCTAAAAGGTCACACAGTTTTTCGTCAAGCATGATATTACGCTCAACAAGTACAGTATTAGTACCTGGAATAACGATATCTTCAGCAACAACACGACCAAGAACACGTTCACGAAGTGCTTCTACAACATCACCACCTTCAATAAGCGGTTTCATTGTTAAGCCATCTTCTGTGCCACAATCATCTTCGTTGATTACCAAATCTTGTGCTACGTCTACTAGACGACGCGTTAGGTAACCCGAGTTAGCTGTTTTAAGTGCTGTATCGGCAAGACCTTTACGCGCACCATGCGTTGAGATGAAGTACTGAAGTACGTTTAGACCTTCACGGAAGTTAGCTGTGATTGGCGTCTCGATGATTGAACCATCTGGACGTGCCATTAGACCACGCATACCCGCCAACTGACGAATCTGTGCAGCACTACCACGAGCACCTGAGTCGGCCATCATAAACACTGAGTTAAATGACGGTTGCTCTACTTCTTCACCTTTTGCATTGATAACTGTATCTTTTGACAAGTTAGCCATCATCTCACGTGATAAGTTTTCGTTTACACGTGACCAGATATCGATAACTTTATTGTACTTTTCACCAGCCGTTACAAGACCTGATTGGAATTGTTGATTGATTTCAGTTACTTCAGCTTCAGCTGATTCAATTATCTGTGCTTTAATCGGTGGGATAACTAAGTCATCAATACCGATAGAAACACCTGACTTCATTGCATAATGGAAACCGGTGTACATAACTTGGTCAGCAAAGATAACTGTATCTTTAAGACCTAGACGACGGTAACACTCATTCAATAAGCCAGAAATCTGCTTTTTACCTAGCGGCTGGTTGATTGACGCAAACGGCATGCCTTTAGGTAAAATTAGAGACAGAATTGCACGACCAACAGTTGTATCGATAACAGTAACAGTGTCTTCTACTATGCCGTCTTCGTTTTTAACTGATTGGCTAATACGTACTTTCACGATTGCGTGAAGGTCTGCATTGCCGCTGCGGTATGCTTTTTCTGCTTCTTTTGGATCTTTAAATATCGCGCCTTCGCCTTTAGCGTTAATGCGGTCACGAGTCATGTAATAAAGACCCAATACAACATCCTGTGAAGGAACGATGATTGGCTCACCATTCGCAGGAGATAGAATGTTGTTTGTTGACATCATTAATGCACGAGCTTCAAGCTGTGCTTCGATTGTTAACGGTACGTGTACCGCCATTTGGTCACCATCGAAATCGGCGTTGTAGGCCGCACATACTAATGGATGCAAATGAATCGCTTTACCTTCGATAAGCACAGGTTCAAACGCTTGGATACCCAAACGGTGAAGTGTTGGTGCACGGTTAAGTAATACTGGATGTTCACGAATTACTTCGTCAAGTACATCCCATACTTCCGGAACTTCACGTTCAACCATCTTCTTAGCTGCTTTGATTGTCGTAGCCATGCCGCGACGCTCTAACTTGCCATAGATGAATGGTTTGAATAGCTCTAGTGCCATCTTCTTAGGAAGACCACATTGGTGAAGCTTAAGTGTAGGACCTACTGTGATTACAGAACGGCCTGAATAATCTACACGCTTACCAAGTAAGTTCTGACGGAAACGACCTTGCTTACCCTTGATCATATCAGCAAGAGATTTAAGAGGACGTTTGTTAGAACCTGTAATTGCACGACCACGACGACCGTTATCAAGTAGCGCATCTACCGCTTCTTGTAACATACGTTTTTCGTTGCGTACAATAATGTCTGGTGCTGCTAAATCTAGTAGACGCTTAAGACGGTTATTACGGTTAATAACACGACGGTAAAGGTCGTTTAGATCAGATGTCGCAAAACGACCACCGTCTAATGGTACTAATGGGCGTAGATCAGGTGGCAATACTGGAAGTACTGTCATGATCATCCACTCAGGGTTATTACCTGATTGGTGGAACGATTCCATTAACTTAAGACGTTTAGTGATTTTTTTACGCTTAGTTTCAGAGTTAATTGTTGGTAACTCTTCACGCATCTCAGCAATTAATTGAGCAAGATCAAGTTCACGAAGCAAGTCTAAAACTGCTTCAGCACCCATCTTCGCTTCAAATTCATCACCGTGCTCTTCTAGTGAATCTAAGTATTCTTCTTCACCTAATAGTTGACCACGCTCAAGCGTTGTCATACCAGGCTCAGTTACTACGAATGATTCGAAGTAAAGAACACGTTCAATATCACGAAGCGTCATATCTAGCATTAAGCCAATACGTGACGGTAATGATTTTAAAAACCATATATGTGCAACTGGGCTCGCAAGGTCGATATGACCCATACGATCGCGTCGCACTTTAGTGAGTGTTACTTCAACGCCACACTTTTCACAGATCACACCACGGTGTTTAAGGCGTTTATATTTACCACATAAACACTCATAATCTTTCACTGGGCCGAAAATACGGGCACAGAATAAGCCGTCGCGCTCAGGCTTGAAAGTACGGTAGTTAATAGTCTCAGGTTTCTTTACTTCACCGTATGACCATGAACGAACCATGTCTGGTGAAGCAAGACCAATGCGAATTGCATCGAATTCTTCGGTCTTATTTTGTTGCTTCAGAAACTTAAGTAAGTCTTTCACCTTAGCTCTCCTGTCGGAGTTAATCTTGAGGACGGATAGTCTCGTCCCTACATTCTATTCAGCCGTAACAGATGCTGCAGCGTTAACTGCAGCATCTAATTGGCTTAATTTTCTTCCAACTCGATGTTGATACCCAGTGAGCGGATTTCTTTCAACAATACGTTGAACGATTCTGGCATACCTGGTTCCATCTTATGGTTACCATCAACGATGTTTTTATACATCTTAGTACGTCCGTTCACGTCATCCGATTTCACTGTTAGCATTTCTTGTAGAGTGTAAGCAGCACCGTAAGCTTCAAGTGCCCATACTTCCATCTCACCAAAACGCTGGCCACCGAACTGTGCTTTACCACCCAGCGGCTGCTGAGTAACAAGGCTGTAAGAACCAGTAGAACGTGCGTGCATCTTATCGTCAACCAAGTGGTTAAGTTTAAGCATATACATGTAACCAACAGTTACTTGACGTTCAAACTGATCGCCAGTACGGCCATCATAAAGTGTAACCTGACCACTTCGAGGATATCCACCAAGCTCAAGCATGTCTTTGATTTCGCTTTCTTTCGCGCCATCAAATGCAGGAGTAGCTATTGGTAAACCACCTTTTAAGTTTTCAGCTAGACGACGAATTTCGTCATCAGTGAAGCTAGCAATGTCTACAACTTGGCGAGATTCACCAATTTCGTAAGCTTGCTTGATGAATTCACGTAGCTCATGAAGCTCACGTTGTTCTTTCATCATCTCTTCAATACGTTCACCGATACCACGTGCAGCAAGACCCATATGTGTTTCAAGGATCTGACCGATGTTCATACGCGATGGTACACCTAGTGGATTCAATACGATATCTACCGTACGACCTTTGTCATCGTAAGGCATATCTTCTACTGGTACGATAGTCGAGATAACACCTTTGTTACCGTGACGACCCGCCATTTTATCACCCGGTTGGATACGACGTTTAACAGCTAGGTATACTTTAACAATCTTAAGTACGCCTGGTGCTAAATCATCACCTTGGGTAATTTTACGACGTTTGTTTTCAAACTTTTTATCGTATTCAGCTTTAAGCTCATCGTACTGTGCAGCTAGTTGCTCAAGCTCAGCTTGCTTGTCTTCTTCAGCAAGGCTTTGCGTAAGTACTTTTTCAGCATTAAGAGATGCAAGTTTATCTTCATCAAAACCAGCAGCTATAAGTAGCTTGCGTGCACGGTCTAAAACGCCTGCTTCTAAAATACGGAACTCTTCGTTGAAGTCTTTCTTCGCTTCGCGAAGCTGCATGTCTTCAACTTCTAACGCACGTTTATCTTTTTCAACACCATCACGGGTGAAAACTTGCACGTCAATTACAGTACCAGTTACAGAGTTTGGTACACGTAAAGAGCTGTCTTTAACGTCAGACGCTTTTTCGCCGAAGATAGCACGTAGTAGCTTCTCTTCAGGTGTAAGCTGTGTCTCGCCTTTAGGAGTCACTTTACCTACTAGGATATCGCCGCCTTTAACTTCAGCACCAATATATACAACGCCTGATTCATCAAGCTTGCCTAGCGCAGACTCACCCACATTCGGGATATCTGCAGTGATCTCTTCAGGACCTAATTTAGTATCACGGGCAACACACTGTAGTTCTTGAATATGGATAGTCGTTAGACGATCTTCTTCAACTACGCGCTCTGATAACAAGATTGAATCTTCGAAGTTGTAACCGTTCCATGGCATGAATGCCACGCGAAGGTTTTGACCAAGGGCTAAGTCACCTAAGTCAGTCGAAGGACCATCTGCTAACACGTCACCACGAGTAACCGGTTCGCCAACCATACAAGTTGGTTTTTGGTTAATACATGTATTTTGGTTAGAACGTGTGTATTTGGTTAAGTTGTAGATGTCGATGCCCGCTTCACCAGGGATGCGTTCTTCTTCATGTACATTTACAACGATGCGACTTGCGTCAGCATACATTACTTCACCACCACGTTTAGCAACGATAGTTACACCAGAGTCTTTCGCTAGTGTTAACTCAATACCAGTACCTACTAACGGTTTATCCGCTTTCAATGTTGGTACTGCTTGACGTTGCATGTTTGAACCCATCAATGCACGGTTAGCATCATCGTGTTCTAGGAACGGGATAAGTGCTGCCGCTACAGAGATCACCTGTTGTGGTGATACATCCATATACTGCTGGTCCATGCGACCCATAAAGGTAGATTCACCTTTGTGACGACATGGAATAAGTTCATCAACAAACTCATTGGTTTCAGTTAAGTTTGAGTTCGCCTGTGCGATAACAAACTGACCTTCTTCAATGGCTGATAAGTAATCAACTTCATCAGTTACAACACCATCTACCACTTTGCGGTAAGGTGTTTCTAAGAAACCGTAGTCATTTGTACGTGCGTACGTAGACAACGAGTTAATTAGACCGATGTTTGGACCCTCAGGAGTCTCGATTGGACATACGCGACCATAGTGAGTTACGTGAACGTCACGTACTTCAAAGCCTGCGCGTTCACGAGTTAGACCGCCCGGACCTAATGCAGAGATACGACGTTTATGCGTAACTTCTGATAGTGGGTTATTTTGGTCCATAAACTGTGATAACTGAGACGAGCCGAAGAACTCTTTAACCGCTGCCGAAATAGGCTTAGCGTTAATAAGATCTTGTGGCATTATCGCGTCAAGGTCACCTAAGCTTAAACGCTCACGTACAGCACGTTCAACACGTACTAGACCAACACGGAATTGGTTCTCAGCCATTTCGCCAACACTACGTATACGACGGTTGCCTAAGTGATCGATATCATCAACATCACCTTGACCGTTACGAATAGCAATTAATACTTTCATAACAGACACGATGTCTTCTTTGCTTAATGTGCCTGGGCCTGTGTCTGTATCGTAACCAACACGGCTATTGAACTTCATACGACCTACAGTAGATAAGTCATAACGCTCTTCAGAGAAGAACAAGTTCTGGAATAAGGCTTCAGCCGCGTCTTTCGTCGGTGGCTCGCCTGGGCGCATCATGCGGTAAATTTCTACTAGTGCTTCTAAACGGCTGCTTGAAGAGTCAATGTTCAATGTATTTGACATGTAAGCACCGCTGTCCACTTCATTGATATATAACGTATCAATTTTAGTGTGACCGGCTTTAACCAATTCAGCCATTAGCTCTAGAGTTAGCTCGTCATTTGCATTTGCAATAACTTCACCAGTTGACTCATCAACATAGTTTTTAGCTACAATACGGCCAATGATGTACTCATGTGGTACTTCTAATTGCTTAATGCCTTTCTTCTCGATGCTCTTGATGTGGCGAGCCGTAACACGACGACCGCTTTCAACAAATACTTCACCGTCTTCGCTCTTGATATCAAAAGCGGCAGTTTCACCACGTAAACGCGAAGGTACAAGTTCCATAAGAACTTTACCATTCGTTACTTCAAACGTAGTGTTATCGAAGAACATATCTAGGATTTCTTCGCTAGAATACTCTAGTGCACGTAGGATGATAGACGCCGGTAATTTACGACGGCGGTCAATACGTACATATAAGTTATCTTTTGCATCAAATTCGAAGTCTAACCATGAACCACGGTAAGGTATAACGCGTGCGTTATATAATACTTTACCCGATGAATGGGTTTTACCGCGGTCGTTATCAAAGAATACACCAGGGCTACGGTGTAGCTGAGAAACGATAACACGCTCTGTACCATTGATTACAAAAGTACCGGTATCTGTCATGAGCGGAATTTCGCCCATGTAAACTTCTTGCTCTTTAATGTCTTTAACTGTGCCTGGTGCTTCTTTGTCCATAACAACAAGACGCAGTTTCACGCGAAGTGGAGCAGAATAAGTCACACCGCGAATTTGACATTCTTTTACATCGAAAACTGGCTCACCAATACGGTAACTTACGTATTGAAGCTCAGAATTTCCCGAGTAGCTTTTAATAGGGAACACAGAACGGAAGGCAGCTTCCAAACCATGATCGCCATCAGCGTCCGGCACTAAGAATTTTTTAAACGATTCTAACTGTGTAGACAGTAAAAAAGGTATATCCAAAACTTGTGGACGTTTACCAAAATCCTTACGGATACGTTTCTTTTCAGAATAAGAGTAAGCCATGGGGTTCCTCAGCTTGCTGATCTTTGACCCGACCTGTTCTTGTAAGAACAGACTTAACTGGCAGCTATGCCAAGATTTTACAACATTTAACTGTTGTTCTAATTAGATCCCACTTTAACACTAGCAAACTATAAAGCGTTGAAAGTAAAGAAAAAATCAGATTTTATTTGAACTAAAAGAGTGCATCACTCTATAGCGCAAAAAGGCCGGTGATTAAATAATCACCAGCCCTTGCCTGATTTCTCAGGCAGCGAACTTAGCAAAAGCTAAATTACTTAACCTCAACTTCAGCACCAGCTTCAGTAAGATCTTTTGCAAGTGCTTCAGCTTCTTCTTTAGATACACCTTCTTTAACAGGTGTAGGAGCAGCTTCAACAAGAGCTTTCGCTTCTTTAAGGCCAAGGCCAGTTGCGCTACGAACAGCTTTGATTGCAGAAACCTTGTTAGCGCCAGCGCCAGTAAGGATTACGTCAAATTCTGTTTTCTCTTCAGCAGCTTCAGCAGCTGGACCAGCTACCATTGCAGCTGCAGCAGTTACGCCGAATTTTTCTTCCATTGCTTCGATAAGAGCAACAACGTCCATTACTGACATTTCAGCAATTGCGTCAAGGATTTGGTCTTTAGATACAGACATTACAAATTTCCTAATAATTAACGGACATTAAGTCCAAATAAATTTTACACCGAAAGTGAGATTAAACAGCTTAAAATTAAGCAGCTTGCTCTTCTTTCTGTACACGTACTGCTTCAATTGTTTTACACAATTTGCCAGCAGACGCTTCTTTCATAGCACTCATTAAGCGTGCAACAGCTTCATCGTATGTAGGTAATGTAGCAAGCATTGCTGCATCAACAACATTTCCTTCAAAAGCGGCCGTTTTAAGCTCGAATTTCTCATTCTTTTTCGCGAAATCTGAAAAGATACGCGCAGCAGCACCTGGGTGCTCTGATGAGAAAGCGATTAAGCTTGGACCAACAAATGAATCAGAAAGACACTCAAAATCTGTTCCTTCAAGAGCACGTTTTGCTAAAGTGTTACGGACAACTTTCATCCAAACACCATTTGCACGAGCTTCTTTACGAAGGGCAGTGATTGCGCCAACTGTTACACCACGAGAATCTGCAACAACTGCAGATAGAGCACCATTGGCTGCTTCGTTGACTTCAGCAACTATTGCTTTTTTGCCTTGAAGATTTAAAGCCATGGGTGTTACTCCTGGTTTAATGGGGGTACCGATTATCGGATTCCCCTGTTCTACTCTTCCCTACCAAACAAGGTAGAGATGCTTTTTACGGCGAGAGCCAGAAGGATTAGGAAAAATCTATCTGGGGTCTACACCGTCTACGTAGGTGAATATTAAGGCCGAAGCCACCTACGGTCTTGGACGGAAGCCCAATTTATCGTTAACCCCAAAGGCTTAACGAAATTATGGACTTCAACCCGAATTCTTTACTTTGCAAATTAATAAATTAATCAACAAAATGGCGCGAAATTATAGTACAAATTTCACGCCATGTAAACACTCAATTAAGCAACAATAGTGCTTAAAGTGTTTTGGTCAACAGAAACACCTGCGCCCATTGTTGTAGAGATAGTTACTTTCTTCAAGTAAACACCTTTAGCTTGAGAAGGTTTAGCCTTCTTAAGCGCAACAATTAGAGCTTCAAGGTTTTGTTGTAACTGCTCTGCAGTGAAATCAACCTTACCAATAGTAGTATGGATGATGCCATTTTTGTCATTACGGTAACGTACTTGACCTGCTTTAGCATTTTTAACTGCTTCTGCAACGTTAGGCGTTACAGTACCAGTTTTAGGGTTTGGCATTAGACCACGTGGGCCTAAGATTTGACCTAGTTGACCAACAACACGCATAGCGTCTGGTGATGCAACAACAACGTCAAAGTTCATCTCGCCTTTTTTAACTAGTTCAGCAAGATCTTCCATACCTACTAATTCAGCACCGGCTTCTTTTGCAGCTTCTGCATTAGCGCCTTGTGTGAATACAGCAACACGAACGTCACGACCAGTACCGTTAGGTAGTACAGTAGCACCACGAACGTTTTGATCAGATTTACGAGCATCGATACCAAGGTTAACGGCAACGTCAACACTTTCTACGAATTTAGCTGTCGCTAACTCTTTTAAAAGAGCAACTGCTTCATTGATTTCGTAATCTTTAGTTACTTCCACTTTTTCGCGGATAGTACGCATACGTTTAGTTAATTTAGCCATTTCTTAGTCCTCTACGTTCAAGCCCATCGCACGCGCAGAACCTGCGATAGTGCGAACCGCTGCGTCCATATCGGCAGCTGTAAGGTCAGTTCGTTTTGTCTCAACAATTTCTTCAAGTTGAGCACGAGTTACTGTGCCTACTTTATCAGTGTTAGGACGGCCTGAGCCTGACTTAATACCAGCAGCTTTCTTAAGTAAGTAAGCAGCAGGTGGCGTTTTCATGTCGAACGTAAATGAACGGTCACCGTAAACAGAGATCACTACAGGAACTGGAGCGCCTTTTTCGATAGACTCTGTACGTGCGTTAAACGCTTTACAGAATTCCATGATGTTTACACCGTGTTGACCTAGTGCAGGACCTACTGGAGGACTAGGATTAGCCATACCAGCGGCAACTTGTAGCTTGATTAGAGCTTCAACTTTTTTAGCCATTATAAATACCTCATTTGGTGGGTCTCAGCCTTGTGCGCGCGAGGACGCGTACTCTAACGGCTTCCCAGTTTAAAAATTGGTTTCGTACTTTTTGCACAGTAAAAAATAAATTTTACCTTAATACAAAAAGGCCGCTGATTATAAGTTAATCAGCGGCCTTTTTCAAGCTTCATGCCAAAATTTAAATAAAAATTAGCGAAGCTTTTTTAATCAATTACTTATCTTGCTCAACCTGACCGAATTCAAGCTCAACTGGCGTAGAACGACCAAAAATAAGTACAGATACTTTTACGCGGCTCTTTTCGTAGTCAACTTCTTCAACTACACCACTGAAATCTGCAAATGGACCATCTGTAACGCGTACAACTTCACCTGGTTCAAATAATGTAGCAGGTTTAGGTGCTTCAGCATTTTCTTGTAGGCGATTAAGAATGCGCTCAGCTTCTTTAGGGCTGATAGGAGCAGGACGATCAGACGTACCACCAATAAAGCCCATAACGCGTTCTGTGCTGTTCACTAAGTGCCAGCTTGCGTCATTCATATCCATTTGTACTAATACATAACCTGGGAAGAATTTACGCTCAGATTTACGCTTTTGGCCAGCGCGCATCTCAACAACTTCTTCAGTTGGTACTAATATCTCACCAAAGCTCGATTCTAGACCTTCGATTTTAATATGTTCAATTAACGTTTGAGCTACACGCTTTTCGTAACCAGAAAAGGCCTGTACTACATACCAACGTAACTTAATTTCTTTGTTCTCGTTCTCATCCGACATGGGATCAGATCTCCAATCCAGTTAAAAAGCCTACAGCGCGGAATAAAATGCCATCTAATCCCCAAAGGATAAGTGCCATAATCACTGTTGCAACCATTACAATTAATGTCGTGTGGGTAGTTTCTTGGCGCGTTGGCCAAATAACTTTGCGTACTTCAATTCGAGCTTCTTTAGCGAAAGCAAGAAAGTTACGTCCCTTAAATGTTTGCGAGGCAATTGCTAATCCGGCCGCTATTGCAACAACAACGCCAATAGCACGTAGTAATACAGATTGATCTGCATACATGTGATTACCAACAACTGCGCCTGCAAGTAGCGCGATTGCTACTAACCACTTTACTGACTCCATCGCACTTGATGGTGTTTCTACATTCGTGCTCATAATATTATTACCTTAACTACAGACACAACAACCCTACACTACGGCAGGGTTAATCCATTAAAATCTAAACTTAAAAACAGACTTAATTTAAACCGGTTTTTAATCTCAGACTACTCAAATAACAAGTAAAACTGGCAGGGGCGGAGAGATTCGAACTCCCAACCATCGGTTTTGGAGACCGCTGTTCTACCAATTGGAACTACGCCCCTGCAAAGTGGATGCCTATTATACTTACGCAGTTCATTAACACAAGCCTAAAAGATACCCACATTGGAAAATCTAATTAATTAATTACATTATTGTTTAAACTGCTAATAATTTAATCGGTTAGATAAACCTATAATCCAAAGATATTGATTATTTCCCTATGGTTTTATAAACGTCACTTAACAAGCTTGAAGCACCAAACCTAAATGTATTTGCTTGCAAATAATCATCACCCATTATTGCGCGTGCTAGTGCTAAATAATCACTAGCATCGGCAACAGTTTTAACACCGCCGGCCGCTTTAAAGCCCACACGTTTGTTTGAGTTTTTAATGGCTGTTAGCATAATTTTTGTTGATTCAAGCGTGGCATTTACAGCCACTTTACCTGTACTGGTTTTTACAAAATCAGCACCGCCTTCAATTGCAAGTTTCGTGGCTTGAGTAATAAGCGCGTCGGTTTTTAGCTCGCCGCTTTCTATTATTACTTTAAGTTGCGCGCGCGACCCACACGCTTTTTTACTTTCGCTTACATAGTTAAGTACAGTTTGAGCATCGCCCGCGATTAACTTTTTATAAGGAATAACCAAGTCAATCTCATCAGCACCGCGCTCTATAGCAATGAGTGTTTCGTTTATAACATCACTCAGTGGAGCAACACCCGTTGGAAAGTTAGTAACTGTTGCGACTTTTACGTGGTTAAGCTCACGCGCTGCGAGTGCTATTTTTGCATCATCAACAAAATCGCTATAAATACATACTGCGGCAGGCGTACCTAAGGTAGGATTTATGCTATCAACAAGTGCTTGAATGCTTTTGGTGGTATCGCTGGTGTTTAAGCTTGTTAAATCCATCAGTGCGACTGCTAATGCGGCATCTTTTTGGTGTTGTGTCATTAGAGCTCCGTTGCTTATGTAATACCAATTTTATTAAAAACATGATCATTTTAGCGTATTAAATAACGCACTAACTACGTTAAAAACTATTTATATAGAACAACTATGTATCATAATTTTAGCCTTGTTATTGAGCTATTTTCTCGTCGCTATAATAGATCACTAATTTAATGCAAATGGTATAAGTACAAAATTTGATATGCCTCCATATTAACAAATTAAACCAAACTCGCTATAGCTCATAACCAAACACTATAAGCTGGTTATTTTACTTGTAACTCGGCGCAATCCCTTGTTAACTAGCTCTTAGGCCTAAAAAGCCCACCTATTATAACTTTTGGTTATATCAACTTGGTTTTAATTATTTTTTACTTATTGATAGCCGCTATATTCTGCTTATCAGAATAAAGCGTTTTCTTATATTTGAATTTGTTTAGGGGTCTTATTAACGTGCAGTATTTACCTATCTTTACCAAACTCGACAACAAACCAGTATTGGTTGTTGGCGGTGGAGAGGTCGCATTACGCAAATGTCGCGCGTTTTTAAAAGCGAGAGCAAGCGTTACTTTAGTAGCACCTTGGTTTTGCGACGAACTAAAAGAGCATGCACATAATAATGAAGTAACGCTTATTGATGCTTATTTTGATGAATCGCACCTTGATGGCAAAATGCTTGTTATTGCAGCAACCGACCGCGATGAAGTAAACAACAACGTATTTGAACTTGCCAATGCCCGCAATGTGTTTGTAAACGTGGTTGATGACCAACCTAAATGTACGTTTATATTCCCATCCATTGTTGACCGTGACCCAATTACGATTGCTATTTCAAGTGCTGGCACAGCGCCGGTACTTGCACGTCGCTTACGCGAAAAGCTCGAAACTCTTATTCCACATCATATTGGCCCACTTGCAACACTTGTCGGTGGCTTTAGAGACAAAGTAAAAAAACGCTTTAAGCATTTTTCAGACCGCCGCCAATTTTGGGAAGGCGTGTTCGACTCATCTGTCGTGAGTAAAGTACAAACCGGCGATACCCAAGCCGCACAGCAGCAACTAGAGCAAATGCTAGATGCGAAAGCAGAACCTGAAGGCGAAGTATATGTAGTAGGTGCAGGCCCTGGCGATCCAGAGCTTTTAACACTTAAAGCACTGCAACTTATGCAACAAGCCGATGTGGTTGTATACGACTTTTTAGTCTCTGACGAAATTATGGAACTAGTGCGCCGTGATGCTGACCTTATTTGTGTAGGTAAACGCTTAGGCGATCATAGTGTTGTTCAAGAAGATACCAACCAAATGTTGGTCGACCTTGCTAAACAAGGCAAAAAAGTATGCCGCATTAAAGGTGGTGACCCGTTTATTTATGGCCGTGGTGGCGAAGAAGTACAAGTACTGGCTGCTAACAACGTAAATTATCAAATTGTACCAGGTATTACAGCCGCTGCAGGTTGTAGTGCTTATGCGGGTATTCCGCTTACGCATCGTGACCATGCACAAGCCATTCAATTTGTAACTGGGCATTGTAAAAAAGACGGTCAAGAACTTGATTGGCAATCGCTGGCAAAAGCAAATCAAACGCTGGCTATTTACATGGGCGTAATTAAATCGCCGCACATACAAAGCGAGCTTTTAAAACATGGCCGCAAAGCCGACACCCCTGTTGCCATTATCGAAAACGGTACACGTAAAAATCAGCGTGTAGTAACAGGCCAATTAGGCGAACTTGCCGACTTAATTGAACGCAATAGCATTATATCGCCTGCGCTACTCATTATTGGCGAAGTAGCCGCCCTGCACTCGCAACTAGCGTGGTTTGGGAAAAACGAGCAAACAAGCAGCTTTGCACAGCCGCTAACAGATGTATCAAATACATAACCGAATTTTAAATTTGTAACTTTTAATCATTTTAGTAGGACGACTAACAATGGCTTTAACTCACCTTCAGCAACTTGAAGCTGAAAGTATCAAAATCATGCGCGAAGTCGCCGCTGAGTTTGAGAACCCAGTAATGCTTTACTCTATTGGTAAAGATTCGTCGGTACTTTTGCACTTAGCGCGTAAAGCATTTTACCCTGCAAAAATACCGTTTCCGTTATTACACGTAGACACCAACTGGAAGTTTCGTGAAATGATCGAGTTTCGCGACCGTATAGCTAAAGAATACGGCTTTGACCTACTGGTACACAAAAATCCAGAAGGTATTGAAATGGGTGTAGGCCCGTTTACGCATGGCTCGGGTAAACATACCGACATAATGAAAACCCAAGGCTTAAAACAAGCGCTTGATAAATATGGCTTTGATGCTGCATTTGGTGGCGCACGCCGCGACGAAGAAAAGTCACGCGCAAAAGAGCGTGTTTATTCGTTCCGCGACAAACACCACCGTTGGGACCCTAAAAACCAACGCCCGGAGCTTTGGAATACCTACAACAGCCAAGTTAATCCGGGTGAGAGCATTCGTGTTTTCCCATTATCTAACTGGACTGAGCTTGATATTTGGCAATACATTTATCAAGAAAACATCGAAATGGTGCCATTGTACCTAGCTAAAGATCGCCCAGTAGTTGAGCGCGACGGTACTTTGATTATGGTTGACGATGAGCGTATGCCTCTTAATGAAGGTGAAGTACCGCAAATGAAATCTGTACGTTTTCGTACACTAGGCTGCTACCCACTTACCGGTGCAGTTGAGTCAACAGCCAGTACTTTAACCGAAATCATCGAAGAAATGCTGCTATCTACGTCATCTGAACGTGAAGGTCGTGTTATTGACCATGATTCAGCCGGCTCAATGGAGAAGAAAAAACGTGAGGGGTATTTTTAATGTCTAGCCAAAATAACGATACATTTAACGAAGTAAAAGAAATAGGCATAGACGCCTACCTAGCACGCCAACAAGACAAAAGCTTATTACGCATGCTTACTTGTGGCAGCGTAGATGACGGTAAATCAACATTGATTGGCCGCCTACTGCACGACAGCCACCAAATTTATGAAGATCAGCTAGCAGCCCTTCATAAAGATAACGAAAAAGTAGGTAACGCAGGTGAAGATCTTGACCTTGCATTATTAGTTGATGGCCTACAAGCTGAGCGTGAGCAAGGCATTACCATTGACGTAGCGTACCGTTACTTTTCAACGGCTAAGCGTAAATTTATTATTGCCGACACGCCTGGGCACGAGCAATACACCCGCAACATGGTAACGGGTGCATCAACAAGCGATGTCGCCATTATTTTGGTTGATGCGCGTTACGGCGTACAAGTACAAACTAAGCGCCATAGCTTTATTTGTGACTCGCTGGGCATTAAGCAGTTTGTTGTTGCCGTTAATAAAATGGATATCGTTGATTTTGACGAAACCGTGTATGAAAAAATTAAGGCCGATTACCTTAAATTTGCTGAGCAACTTAACGTATCAAACATTAAGTTTGTGCCTATGTCGGCGCTTAAAGGCGACAACGTAGTAACACGCTCTGCACATACACCGTATTACACCGACAAGCCGCTACTAGAATTACTAGAAGATTCGCCAGCAGCCGAAACAGATACAGGCTTTGAAGCGCGCCTACCTGTGCAATATGTCGTGCGCCCTAACTTAAACTTCCGTGGTTTTCAGGGCACACTTACATCGGGCAAGATACATGTAGGCGATGCAATAAAAGTATTACCGTCGGGTAAAACATCAAGCATTAAAGAAATTGTTACCTTTGATGGCAACCTAGATAGCGCAGAAGCAGGCCAAGCAATTACCGTTACCCTAAATAACGAAATTGATATTAGCCGAGGGGATGTAATAGTACCTGCAAACTCAACGGCCGCTGTAACTAACCAGTTGCAAGCTAAAATTGTGTGGATGCATGAGTCGCCATTAGTGTTAGGTAAAAGCTATAACCTAAAACTAGGCAGCAAAAACACCTCAGCTATTGTTAAAAAGATTGATTACACAATTGATGTGAACACGCTTGAGCACGGCACTAGCGACTCATTACAGCTAAACGAAATTGCGATTGTAACGCTTGAACTAACCGAAACTATTTTGGCAGACGAGTACCACAGCAATCACGAAACAGGCTCGTTTATCCTAATCGATCGCTTATCAAACCTAACGGTTGCTGCGGGCATGATTGAACAAGTACTGCAAAGCCAAACAAAGCAAAGTAACTTTAGCGAATTTGAAGTTGAATTTAACAGCTTAGTACGCAAGCACTTCCCGCATTGGCAAGCGCTTGATATTTCTAAGTTATAAGTTAACTTTAGCCTGTTAGGAATTTAAAAGCATGGTAGAACAGCTCGTTTTAACAGGCATTATGCTTACCTTAGTCGGGTGCCTTTTTGGCACCCGCATTAATCCAGCATGGTTATTTGTAAGCGCTATTGGCACCAGCTACTTAGCAGGGCTAATCGATCTTGAAAGTATGTTAGTTAACTACGCTAACCCGTCGCTTATCACCTTAGTACTATTGGTGTTAGTGTCGACCGCAATAGAAAAAACCACCCTAATTCAAAAGTTAGCGCAATCGCTATCTAAAGGTAGTTTAGTAAAATCGGTAACAAAATTGGGGTTATCAACCGCCTTTTTATCGTCGTTTACTAACAATACCGCCGTTGTTGCATCGCTTATTACCGCGATAAAAGACAATCCTAATCACTCCCCTTCAAAGCTATTATTACCGCTGTCGTACACTGCTATTTTGGGCGGCACTATTACGCTTATTGGCACATCAACCAACTTAATCGTCAATGGCTTTGCAGTAGATGCGGGCATGGAACCGCTGGGCTTTTTTGACTTTACCTTAGTCGGTTTAGGCGCGCTAAGCGTAGGCCTAATTACCATTTTAGTAATGCTTAAATACTTACCCGACAACGGTAAAAGCGACCAAGAAGTCGTGCCTTTTTACCTAGAAGGTAAAGTACAAGCAAGCTCAAAATTAATAGGCCAAACCGTAGAAGAAAACGGCCTGCGTGATTTAAAAGACTTATTCCTTGCTGAAATCATTCGCGACGGGAGCCGCATTTGCGCAGTCACTCCGCAGCAAATTATTCAAAAAGACGACGTGCTGCTGTTTGTAGGTGACATAAAATCGGTGCCATTACTTACCCGTTTTGACGGTTTAAAAGTAGTGCACGAGAATCATCAAAAAGACATAGAACACTTAGTAGAAGTAGTCGTAAGTCAATCTTCAAAATTTATTGGTAAAACCGTAAAAGAAGCCCGCTTTAGAGAGCAGTTTCATGCTGCTGTTATTGCCATTCGCCGTGGGCACGACCGTTTACAAGGCGGTCTTGGGCAAGTGCAATTACAAGCTGGCGACTCGTTAATACTCGCCCCAGGCAAAAACTTTTACACCTTGCCTAATTTAAAGCGCGAATTTGTGTATATTTCAGGGTTTGACTTACAAGCCCACCTTGCACCTAAACAATCAAACATTGTGCTACTAAGCTTTGCCGCAGTACTGGGTTTAAGCATTATTGGCATAGTGCCGCTGGTTAAAGGCTTATTAGTATTACTGATTGGCTTAATGCTCAGCGGCACCATAAAACTTAACGAAGTAAAACGCCGTTTTCCTATCGAGTTATTAGTGGTTGTCGGTAGCGCCATTGGCCTTGCTAAATTAATGATAGGCACCGGACTTGCCGGGCAAATATCCGACGCCATGTTTATGGTACTTGGGGATTTTGGCCCGTACGGCGCGTTTATAGCTATATTTTTAATGACCGTATTATTTACCGAGCTTATAACTAACAACGCAGCTGCTGCCTTGTCGTTCCCTGTTGCTTACTCGCTCGCGGTTGGTTTTAATGTAGACCCGCTACCGTTTATTATGGCGGTTGCCTTTGGCGCATCAGCCAGCTTTATATCGCCATTTGGGTATCAAACTAACCTAATGGTTTATAGCGCGGGTAACTATCGCTTAAAAGATTACATAGTGATGGGCTTACCCCTTTCTATTATTTATTCAATCACGGTATTAACCCTGATCCCGCTGGTATTTCCGTTTTAATACCAGCGCTCACAGCATAAGAGACTCTCACTATGGATGAAAATATAGTTTGGCATAACTACGCAACGACAAAAGCACAGCGTAGTGAGCAAAAAAAACATAAGCCCGCTATTTTATGGTTTACCGGCTTTTCAGGCTCTGGCAAAAGCACCGTAGCAAACGCACTAGAAGCGGCGCTTAATCAGCAAGGTACGCACACTTACTTGCTCGATGGCGACAACGTACGCCACGGTTTATGTAAAGACCTAGGCTTTAGCGACGAAGACCGCATTGAAAACATACGCCGCGTGGGCGAAACTGCAAAACTAATGACCGACGCTGGCTTGTTAGTACTTACTGCGTTTATATCGCCTTTTAGAGCGGAACGCGACATGGTGCGCAGCTTAGTAGATGATGGCGAATTTATCGAAGTCTTTATCGATACCCCACTGGATGTATGCGAAAGCCGCGATCCAAAAGGCTTATACAAAAAAGCCCGCGCAGGGGAGATAAAACACTTCACTGGTATCGATTCAAACTACGAAGTGCCAAACAATCCAGAAATAATTTTAGATACAAGTAAAAACACCCTAGACCAATCGGTTACACAACTGATAACGTATCTAAAACAAAAGCACATAATATAGGTTAACCCCATGAATCAAACCGAACTGCTAGAAGAAACCCTCATCCTTGCCCGCAAAGCAGGCCAAGCGATAATGGGAATTTACGAAAAGGATTTTAACGTTGAGTACAAAGCCGATGAAAGCCCCGTAACCGACGCCGATTTAGCAGCTCATAAACTGATTGTGGCAGGGCTTCAACAGCTCACACCTGATATTCCAATACTTAGTGAAGAAAACGCCGACATAAGTTGGGATGTACGCCAAACGTGGAAAAGCTACTGGTTAGTTGACCCAATCGACGGCACTAAAGAATTTATTAAAAAGAACGGTGAATTTACCGTAAACATCGCCCTAATTAAAAACGGCATTCCTATTTTAGCCGTAGTTGATGCACCCGCCCTTGGCGTATCGTACTTAGCCGCCGAAGCAATTGGCGCATTTAAAGATAAAGGCGATGAGCGAATTGAGCTTAAGGTAACTACTAAACCTAACAAAGGGTTAATTCGAGTTGTAGGCAGCCGCTCGCACCCATCACCCGATTTAGCCGAGTTTGTAAAACGCTTTGACGAGGTTGAAATGGTGTCTAAAGGCAGCTCACTAAAGTTATGTTTAGTGGCTGAGGGCAGCGCCGATATATACCCGCGCTTAGGGCCTACTTGCGAATGGGATACAGGCGCAGGCCATGCAATCGCCGAAATAGCCGGCGCTAAAGTCACTAAGCTTGATGGCAGCCCGCTTATTTATAACACCAAAGATGAGTACTTGAATCCGTATTTTGTAGTGAGTGCGATAGAAGAGTAAGAGCTAAAAGTTGCGAGCTGTTAGCCACGAGCAGCTCGATGCAAATCTAAACACCGTAGGTTGGGTTGAGTGGAACGAAACCCAACAAGTACCCGTTGACCCCCTACACTATTTCGCACTAAAAAAGCTTGCCTACCAATTGATAAAGCGTACTAAAACACAGCAACGTTATAAACATACCAAGTGATAATATAACCTTTTCTTTTAGGGTTTGTTCAGGCTTTCGGGCAAACACTAAAACAGTTCGGTAAAGCGTACTGGGCACTATTAAAACCAAGCCAATAAACGCGGGGAACATACCTAACATAAAGCCAAATGCAAAACCTGAATCTTCCATATGGCCAAATATAACGCTTAACCCAAACAAAATAATAGCAACTGCAAAAAACACAGTGCCTACTGAAATCGATAAAAGTGCCATTTATTAAATCCCTTTGTTTTCCATTCAAAATGGATAATTAGTGCCGTAGGTTGGGTTGAGTGGAACGAAATCCAACGAATAGCACACTTCATGTCAATTTTTTATTTTTAGCATATAAGATAATGTTTAATCTAAAAGTGGATAATCTCTGTATCAACCTTCTATCAACTCTTTACCTGTTAGTTGCTCAATCTCTTTATTTAACTGCTCAGCATGTTTAAAAGTCATAAACTGTTTTTTGTCTAATTGTGGTAGAGATTGTAAACTCCCACCTACCAAAAGCTTGCCTAGCGTATGGTCTCCAACTTGTACTTTATTGATCTTGTCTAACAAAGATACTTTACCAGTAATTACTCCAAAATTATTTTTATAGGAAATTAATAACGTATAAAAAAATGTATATCCAAGTGGATTTTCAGTAGTATTTAAACTTCGAATAGCATCAATTAAAGATTGAGGACTAAAAGTCTCTTTGCTGCTAGTAGTAACCCCTAGAAAAGTTAAAAATTCATATAAAAACTCAGTGACAATATTATTGCCTATATTATCACTATAAATTTTATTATTAGATAAAAATGAATCGAATATTAAATGCAACTTATTTATAGTTAAACTTTCTGCCAGTAGCTTTTTGAATATTTCTTCCACACCATTATTAACAGCATAATCTACGAAAAACCCTCGCTTAATAAAGTGTTTACCAATACAGTCTGTAATATCAAGTTTATTATCAATTAATCCAAAGAATCGCTCAAAGTTTACCACCTCCTTATCACTGAAACTAAGAAATTGATTTATAAATAAAAGTATCCCTTTTGTATCGCTTGGCTTTAATTTGTATAACTCAAGAACATTTGCAATACTAATTTGATCTGACACCTGATATTTCGGTACTTCCTCAGATAAGATTCTTGATAAATAATCACTGTAGCCATTGTTAAAACCAACACTTTGATTTTTAGTGCTCCCATGTTGCTGCCATTTAGCACTGGGGTTATCTAACACATGATTTATAGCTGGATTTAAAACACTATCTGCGGTTATATCAAGCATCTCTATATAAAATGTAATTAAGCTTTCTTCTGTTTTGTTTTTAGCGCACTCATGTATAAATGGCTTTAAATCGTAATCACCTCTGGTAACTAAACTTTTTATATTATCTTTTTCTAATTTCTTATACTTTTCAAAGGATTTAATATTAGTTTCCTTCAGAGTAATAACCATCATTAAATTAAAAAGGTTAATCTCGCCCATCAGTTTTTCTTTTTGCCAAACTTGATTAACCCTGCAAAGTATCTTTTTCAATTGTCTGATGGAAGATATTTGATTTTCGATCTCGATAAGTTTGCTATTTACCCCATACCACTTTTTATTTCCGTACAGAATACTGGTTAACTCTTCTTTATTAAGTATTTCACTATTTTCAATTATGAAAACCCGTTGCTCTTCAATAGCATCTAAAACACTCTTTTCTGTAAATTTCAATAAAACACCCATAATGGACGGTTTATGAATATCATCTCTATAATCAGTCGCTTTTGAAATCACTTCAGCAGCAACCTCACTTTCATTTCCCATAGCAATAATAAAATTAATATGACTCAACCTTCGATTTTTTAGTCTATCGAGTAGCGCAGCTATATCATTCAAACGCTTTTCGTTTTCATCGCCTGTACCACGATCTACGTCCTGCAAAGTGATCAGTAATTTGTGGTTGGTTGCATCAAGAACATCATTAAGATTTTGAAAACTTCCCTCAATATCAACGGGGCCTGCGAGTAACGTAGATGCAAACTGAAATACACTACCGCCAGACTTCAACGCTTCAGTGTAATGCTTCGGTAACGCACGAAAGGCACACATATCAATATATTGGCTTATATCATCAATAATATTACTAAGTATTACATGAGCGACGCTGCCACTGGCTGTACCCCACGTAGATATATCACTGTGTATCCAAACACTCTCTTTTTCAGATTTTTTTGCTAAATCATTCACAACACTTTCAACGATGCTGCTTTTTCCGCAACCATAAGGCCCACAAAGAGCTATGTGTTGTGCTAAATCTTTTTCATATTTATCACCGCCATTTTGTAACCGCTCAGTAATACGGTTGGCATAAACTTTTAAATCTGGCTCTAATTGATCTGTACTTTTGATAGTTGAATCATCTTTGAACCATTCTCTAAAATCCTCTAACGTTTTTAATTCTGAACTTCCTTTAGTTTCAAGCAGTTCATTTTTAGATACGGAGTCTTGTTGTTTGCTCTGCCTGTACTCATCGCCCACTAAGTAAATCGCTAAAATTAAATAATTAACTGCTAGGCTGATAAATACATAAAAAGCAGCTGCTATATCAGCAAGACCAACAGCAAAACCTACATACATAGTCGATAGTGCAACCAATACAGCAGTAAATATTGGCTTTTTGGTGTAAAGCTTTATCTGATAAATGACGGTTATTTGCATGCCAATAAACGTAAGTGCTAAGTATTTTAAGCTCATAAAACTTTGTGCGTATAACGCAGCTTCATTAAGTTTTGCTGCTGTGCTTAGCATGTAAAAAGCAGTTATCAACAATGACGCTAATACAGCGATTGTCACAGGCGGATATCGCCAGTTAAACCCAACACTGCGTTTAGGGTGCGATATATAAAACTTATCAAGCAGGAGCTTTATGCCAATACCCGCTAAAAACGCGCTGCTGTAATGCAAAACCGGATTGGCATGTAAAATAGCGCCTAAACTTGAATATGCCTTTTGTACAAAACCGACTTTGCTTAAAAATACAGTAATTGTTGCGGCGGTAATTGCACACAATAAAAGAGAGAGCCAGCGTGTGGCTGTAATGGGGAGAGTTTTAACTTGCGACAACTTAATATCCTTATCAATACGTTACCTTACCAGTGTATATCAATTGAATATTATTGGATAAGCAAGTTTAAGAAATAAAGTCGCCTCTTGGCTTTACCGCTCGAATGACGCTATGGCTGTTGGGTTTCGCTTCGCTCTACCCAACCTACGCTTCATAAGCTGGGTTTTATTCCTTCAGAGGTAGGTCTTGTTTTTAGTTTAGGACGAAAGCCAAAAAGAATGACCTAATCCAATTTACTAAGTACTTCCCATTAATTAAACGCTTTTTAAAAGCAACAACCCTTAACGATTTTGCTGGGCGATAAAAGCAAGCGAGTGCTGATTGAATAAGTCAGGGCGCTCTACATTACAGACATGGCCACAATGGTGAATAGTTTGCAGTACGCTATTTTTATGACGCTTAACCATTTCTTTAACAGGGCCAAGGAACATATGATCTTCCTTACCCATAATGTACAGAATGGGAATATCAATGTCTTTTTCTTTGAAATATTGCATTAAAGGATTTACGTCCATGGCTAATTTAAACCATTTTATAAACTCTTTTTGGCACAAGCGCTTTGCTTCACGAACAAACAAAAGTCGAGATTCTTTATGACGCTTTTTCGGCATCATAATAAAAGCAAATAAGCGATACAGCCACATATAAGGCAAGAAGTGTTTAAAAGTATTGCCTAAATAAACCAATGTATTACTGCGGGTATTAAAACGAGTAACCGCTCCACCTAGTACCATGCTAGAAACATATTGCGGAGCAATTTCAGCAATATTTCGGATGAGTATTGTGCCCAATGAAATGCCAACAAAGTGTGCGCTGGTGATATTGTTATGATCTAACACATCGATAATGTCTTTAGAGACATTATTAAATGAATAATTATTATCAACAAAGTTTTGTACTAAGTTATTCGATTTACCGTGACCACGAAGATCTAGCAGCAATACATTATATTCTTTTTTATAGGCTTTAAGCTGACGAAACCAAATTGCCGAACTACCACCTGCTCCATGGACAAATACAACCCATGTTTTACTGGTTTCGTGCGCAAAAGTAGTATGGAAGAGAATCTCTTTGCTCATTACAGTTAGTGGCCTATTTACTTCGTTTGGCATATTCAATTGCAGGAAGTATAACGGAGTTTAATAAAAATCTCTTATGAAGTTCAGATCAATGGCTTCTACTTAACAGCTTTTCGCTGCAGATTCTGATTTTTAAATGAAAACCAATAAAAATGACCAGTCCCTATTTTTACGTTATGAGAACCGCCTATCTCGGCTTTGTTGCTCGCGTGACACTATAGCGTGTTGGGTTTCGCTGCGCTCTAACCAACCTACTTTAAAATTATAATGTGGTGCTGCCGCTTAAGGGTGTTGCTCACTTTTACACCGCTGTTTCGTATTCATGACACTTACCCTTCAATTTGGTCTAATTAATTAGTCTACAAATCCTCTCAAAACATGAAATTTTTAGCTAAAAACTATATTCTTGCGCGCGATTATTATTTAAATAATGGATAAACACACACATGACAACATCTCAAGATGCAACGCTTTCAAATGCATCAACAACAGGTGCACACACACCTTCAAACACACCCACTTCTAAATGGAATCTGCACGATACGCAGTGGACTTTAAGCCTTTTTGGTACCGCCGTTGGTGCGGGTATTTTATTTTTACCTATTAATATTGGCATTGGCGGTTTTTGGCCGTTAATTATTTTGGCATGCTTAGCATTTCCAATGACCTTTTGTGCACACCGTGGATTAGCGCGTTTTGTACTTTCATCAAAAAATAAAGATGCCGATTTTACCGATGTAGTTGAAGAACACTTTGGTGTGACTGCGGGGCGGTTAATTTCTTTATTGTACTTTTTATCTATATTCCCAATTTTGCTTATTTACGGTGTGGGCTTAACCAATACCATTGATAGCTTTATGGTTAATCAAATGGGGATGGAATCACCTTCTCGCGTGTTGCTTTCGGGTGTATTAGTTGCAGGTATGATTAGCTTAATGATGGGCGGAGAGCGCTTAATGCTGCGTGCCTTTGCTATTTTAGTTTATCCGCTTGTGGGTATATTGTTCTTTTTATCACTTTATTTAATCCCTAGCTGGCAAATGCCAGATATGACACTGCCTGAAATGGGCAGCTTTGGAAAAACGTTGTGGTTATCGATTCCTATTATTGTGTTTTCGTTTAGCCACGCAGCGGCTATCTCAAGCTTTGTAAACGTGCAACGCGGTCACTACGGTGAACAAGCTACACATAAGTCTGAGGCGATTTTAAAGCGCACTAGCTTACTACTTATTACCTTTGTACTGTTATTTGTGTTCTCTTGCGTGCTGTCGCTTACAGGCGAGCAAATGGCAGCGGCTAAAGCCGCTAACGTATCGGTTTTATCCTACCTTGCTAATATTACTGATAACTCGTTTATTGCCACACTTGGGCCGCTTGTTGCCTTTATTGCTATTACATCGTCGTTTTTGGGTCACTTTTTAGGGGCGCGTGAAAGCTTTACGGGTTTAGTAACTAAACAAACAAGCTTAAGCGCAAAAGCGGCCGATAAAATTGGTGTGTTAATTATGTTTTTAGCTATTTGGTTTTGCGCTGTTAAAAACCCAAGTATTTTAGACATGATGGATCAGTTATCGGGCCCTATCATTGCGATGATTTTATTCATCATGCCAATGATTGCAGTTTATAAAGTGCCTGCACTTCATAAATACCGCAACCGTTTAAGCACGCTATTTATATTAGCGGTTGGCTCACTTGCTGTATTTGCACTTATTTACAGCATGATTAATTAATACGCTATATATTCAAAAGCCCAGCTAATTTAATTAGCTGGGCTTTTTTGTTTGTACGCTTTGTCTCAAATTATTTTTTTATAGTGTGGGTTCTGACATGTTAAGTACAAATTAGCCTAAAAATAGCCCAACTATGCAATACAATAAATTATTACTAATAAGCGCATGTTTGCTCGCAACACTATTTGTAAGCCCTTTAGTTAAAGCCTCAGAACCTCCAATAATTTTATCAATGAAAGAGCGCGCAGCGTTTATAGATAAAATAACTGAGCTTAGAATCAATAGCTTAATGCCCTCGTTAATGAAGCAGCACAACACTGATATGTGGCTTCTTATAAGCCGAGAATACAATGAAGATCCAATATTAAAAACAATGCTGCCTGCAACATGGCTTTCAGCCAGACGCACCACTATTTTGCTATTTGCACTTAATAAGCAAGGTGGGGTTGATGCTTACGCTATTGCGCCTTATAAAATAGGTAATGTATTTAAAAAAGGCTGGGATAAGCAAACACAACCTAGCCAGTGGCAGGCACTCAATACGCTTATTGAGCAATACAAACCTCGCAACATTGCGCTTAATACTTCTACCGACTGGGCACATGCCGATGGCCTTGTGCTAGGCGATTACAAAACCTTAATGGCTAACTTACCCGCCACTTATCACAATAAAATAATTTCTGCAGAGCCGCTTGGTGTTGCGTGGCTAGAACAACGCATTCCTGAAGAAGTTGAAATGTATAAACATATTGTGGCTATTGCTCATCATATTATTGCAGAGGGGTTTTCGGGTAAAACAATTACGGTGGGTGAAACAACTAGCGATGACTTGGTATGGTGGTTTAGAGAGCGCGTAAAAGAGCTAAAACTACAAACATGGTTTCATCCAAGCGTTGCTATTCAACGCGCCGATGCGAAGTCGTTTAATCATGAAGAAAGCTTCACTAATGGCTACGATGATAACGTTATACAAGCCGGTGATTTACTTCATGTCGATTTTGGTATTACTTATTTACGTTTAAATACCGACACGCAGCAGCATGCGTATGTGCTCAAAGAAAACGAAACGAGTGCGCCTAGTTACTTAGTTGAAGCACTAAAAAGCGGTAATAAACTCCAAGATATATTTACCAATCAATTTGCGGTAGGAAAAACCGGTAATGAAGTTTTAGCTGCAGCACGAAAAGCCGCTATTGCTCAGGGATTAAAACCCACTATTTATACTCATCCTCTTGGCTTTCATGGTCATGCTGCTGGTACTACATTAGGTATGTGGGATTCTCAGCAAGGTGTACCGGGAGATGGGGACTATCCGCTACATTTAAATACGGCTTACTCAATTGAGCTTAACAATGCGGTGTTTATAAAGCAGTGGAATAAAGAAATAAGAATAATGCTAGAGGAAGATGCTATTTTTGATAAAAGCGGTGTCTGGTATTTAAATGGCCGACAAACACAATTATTGCTTATAAAATAAAGCAAAAAAATGGCGCTCACTGAGCGCCATTTTTAATTTAATTCGTTGCTATTATTCTGTATCTGGCAGGTTACGGCCATAGAATATTTCTTGCATTTCGCGAGTCAGCTTAGAGCGAATTTCGTCTTCTTCTTCGTCCGATAACTCATCAGTAGAAAGGCCGAATAAATAGGTATTTAAGTCGGTTTCTTTTAACATCATTTTGGTATGGAACAGGTTTTCTTGATACACGTTCACGTCCATCATTTGGTACGCTTCTTTTGTATCTTCTGTCATGAAGTTTTGAATCGAGCTAATAGCATGATCAATGTAGTGCTTAACACCGTTTATGTCGCGGGTAAAACCACGAACGCGGTAGTCTATTGTTACTACGTCTGACTCAAGGCTATGAATTAAGAAGTTTAACGCTTTAAGTGGCGAAATAATGCCACAAGTAGACACTTCAATATCAGCACGGAATGTACAAATACCATCATCAGGGTGAGCTTCTGGGTATGTGTGTACACAAATATGGCTTTTATCTAGGTGTGCAACAACTGAATCAGGTAATGGGCCTGGTGCTTCGTCAGCATCGTAATTTTGCTGCTCTTCTACTGGTTCTTCTGAAACCAAAATAGTTACACTTGCGCCTTGCGGTTCATAATCTTGGCGCGCTACATTTAAAATGTTAGCACCAATAATATCAACAACTTCACCTAAAATATCGGTTAGTCTATCTGCACTGTACTGCTCATCGATATATTCAATATATTCTTTACGTTGTTGCTCGGTCTTTGCGTAACAAATATCATAAATACTAAAGCTTAAACTTTTGGTTAAATTGTTAAAGCCATGAAGTTTAAGTTTATCGAAGGGTTTGTTCATAATAAACCAACCTATAAATTAGTGGGTTCTGCACCTGCAGAATGAAAAGTTCGCGGATTTTATACGAATTTTCCTCGTGGAAAAAGCGTTATTTTGCTTGATCTTGCACAACTTCGTGGCTATGCGTAATTTCTACTGTTTTATCAAGCATTAATGCAACCGAGCAATACTTTTCAGCAGAGAGTGAAACTGCACGTGCAAGGTGCTTTTCAGACACATTATTACCTTTAACAACAAAGTGTAAGTTGATTTTGGTAAACACGCGCGGTGCTGTTTCGGCGCGTTCTGCACTGAGTTGCACTTGTACGTCTGAAAAATCTTGTTTAGCTTTTTTTAAAATACTAACCACATCAACTGATGAGCAACAGCCAACTGACATTAAAACCATTTCCATTGGGCTTGGCGCTGCGCTATCGCTGCCGCCATCAAACACTACATTGTGGTTAGAATTAGAACGGCCAATAAACGTATCGCCTTCAACCCATTTTACATTTGCTTGCATTGTTATATCTCAAAAAAATATTTTCTTGATTGTAAGCAACTTAGCCGTAGTTGCAAATGAAAATGCAACGCAGGGCTATAAAATGGCTAAGATTGTTGTGCTAATGCGCTATCAAAGAGGTTTTTCACTAAACCTGCAAATTCATCTATAAAGGCATGCTGTTCAACCGTGACAGGCTGTGAGGTGATGCTGCTGAGGACTTCTTCTAAATCGTAAACTATGCCATCAACTTCACGTACAATTTGACTACGCTGCTCTGTGTTGAGGTCTGTGTGCTGCTCGCAAATAAGCATCACATTTTGTGCAATAACGTCTTCGATTAATTCCATTACTGTTGGAGCGCCTGGTTTTATTTCGCCTGGCTTCTCAAACAATGCTAAATTTTGAGTTAGATACATGATCAAATCATCGTACCCTTGCCTATCTAAAACCATTATGCGAACCACCTAAATATATTTAATTATGCTGATTTAAGCAGAAAGAGTCGATAATTACTAGCCTTGTACGATAGCAATACAAAAAAAGCAGCCGAAGCTGCTTTTATAATAATTAAGTAGTATTACTACTTAATCTATTTTTAAGCCTGGGCTTAGTGTTGCTGGCATCGCTACTTTTTCAAGCTCTACTGAAGCAACTGGGTATGCACAGTAATCAGCTGCGTAATACGCGCTTGCTCTGTGATTGCCCGATGCGCCAATACCACCAAATGGTGCTGCGCTTGATGCGCCAGTAATTGGGCGGTTCCAGTTAACAATACCAGCGCGAATACGACGTAAAAAATGGTCGTAATCTGCTGCACTATCACTTAATAAACCAGCCGATAAACCAAAGGTTGTATCGTTTGCTTTATCAATGGCTTGGTCAAAGTCGTCAAAGCGGAATACTTTTAAAAGTGGTCCAAAATGCTCTTCATCTGGGAAGTCACTAATATTTGTACACTCAATAATACCTGGTGTTACAAAACCGGTATTGGCTGTGTGCTCAAGCTCTACTAATACTTGAGCGCCAAGCTCAACAAGCTCGTTTTGCGCTTTAACCATGCCCGCTGCTGCCGCTGATGAGATCATAGAGCCCATAAATGGCTGGTCTGCATCGTCATAGTTACCTACTTTAATCGCTTTAGTTGCAGTGATAAGGCGCTCTAAAATTGCATCGCCTTTGCTACCTTTAGGTAAAAACAATTTACGTGCACATGTACAACGCTGGCCGCTTGAGATAAACGCTGATTGAATAATATCGTGAACAACCGCTTTAGTGTCTTCAACGTCAGTAATAATAAGTGGATTATTACCACCCATTTCTAGCGCTAAAATTTTACCCGGTTGACCCGCAAACTGCTCATGTAAAATATGACCAGTACGCGAAGAACCCGTAAAGAACAAGCCATCAATCCCTTTGTGAGCAGCAAGGGCTTTACCCGTTTCTACTTCACCTTGAACTAGGTTAATTACACCGGCTGGTAAGCCTGCTTTTTCCCACAGTTTAAGCGTAAGCTCGGCAACTTTAGGAGTCAGTTCAGACGGTTTAAATACAACCGTGTTACCTGCTAAAAGCGCTGGCACAATGTGGCCATTAGGTAAGTGACCCGGAAAGTTATACGGACCAAATACGGCTACAACCCCATGTGGCTTGTGACGAATCATCGCACGGCCAAGTGGCATTGCGTTTTCTACGTCGCCAGTGCGCTCTAAAAATGCTTTTTCAGAAATGGCAATTTTACCAACCATAGCACCCGCTTCTGTGCGAGTTTCCCACAGTGGCTTACCTGTTTCTTGTGCGATAGTAATAGCGAGCTCTTCGCTGTTTTCTTTTAATTGCGCTGCGAATGCTTTAATTATTTCTAAACGCTCAGTAAAGCTTTTATCAGCCCATGCATAAAACGCTTCGCGCGCTGCATTTACTGCGGTGTCTACTTGCGCCGCAGTTGCTGATGATGCCTGCCAGATAACGTCGTTATTTGCAGGGTTTACTGAATTAAATTCTGTGCCTTGGCCTTGTGACCATTGACCATTAATAAATTGTGCAGGATGAGTCATATACTTTCTCCTAAATTAAATCGTGGTTGCACTAACAATATCGCCAGTTTGCAAATGCAATGCATCTGCTACTTCTTGCGATAAAATAAGGCTTTTTGCGCGCTCGTCAAATGTCATTGGTGCAACGGTTGCTCTAAAATCTTCAAGCTTTTCGTTAGCTAGTAACACCATGGTGTCGCCAGTCATTTCGCCAATTTCAACGTTAAAGTTATTTGCATTACGAATCGTCGCAATGTTATCTACTTTTGCTTCAACCGTTGGGCCGCCGTCAAAAATGTCTACGTAGCCATTAAACGTAAAGCCTTCGCTTTTTAATAACTCGATTGCTGGGCGTGTGTTGTCGTGTACTTTACCTATTACGGCTTGCGCATCTTTACTTAGCAAATTTACATAAATTGGGTATTTAGGCATTAATTCAGCAATGAAAACCTTTTGGCCAATACCTGTTAGGTAGTCAGCTGTTGGAAAATCCATTGAGAAAAAGTGCTCTTCAAGCCACTGCCAAAAAGGGCTACTGCCGTTTTCGTCAGACACACCGCGCATTTCTGCAATCACTGTTTGTGCAAAACGCTCTTGATGCTGCTTTATAAACATAAAGCGCGCTTTTGAAAGTAGCTTACCGTTACAATTTTTACGATAGCCATCTTTTAAAAACAATGTGCAAAGCTCTGTAGCGCCTGTGTAGTCGTTACATAGCGTTAAAATATCAACCGCTTTGTATACGTTTAATGTGCGCGAAGAGTGAATCACTTTACTTAAGTGATAATGATAAAATGCATCATCAAGCCCTACCGCAGCTTCAATTGCAGACGTACCTACAACATCACCGGTTTCGCTATCTTCAAGAACAAACAGGTAGCCTTCGTCACCGGGTTGTGACGTTTGCTTAGCAAATGAACTTACAGAATGGTCTATTTTCTTTTGCAATAGTTCTTCGTTTAATGGCAAAGACGTAAAACCATGCCCAGATTCGTGGGCAATTTTCAGTAATGCTGAGTAATCATTTTGCTGGATTGGGCGAAGGATCATCATGAGTCCGCTTGCTCCCTTATAAATAACGGTAAATAGGAATTGCAGGGCAAGCGGTGCTTGCCCTTAATTGGTTGGCTTAAGTCGCTTATGCGTTTACTACGCTTGCTACTGCTTTTTCAAAGCGTGCCATACCTTCGCGAATGTCCGCTTCAGGAATTACTAAAGATGGAGTGAAACGTACTACGTCTGCACCGGCAACTAGTGACATAAGGCCTTGCTCAGTACCTGCCACTAAAAACTCTTTTGCACGACCTTTGTATTGCTCGTTCACTACTGCACCAATTAATAAACCTTGGCCACGGATTTCGCTAAATACGTTGTATTTTTCGTTAACCGCGCTAAGTAGTTCATTAAATAATGCGGCTTTTTCTTTTACGCCAGCCAGTACTTCTGGGGTATTTACTGTATCAAATGCAGCTTCTGCAACAGCACACGCAAGCGGGTTACCGCCATAAGTAGAACCATGTGTGCCTACTTTAAGGTGCTGTGCAATTTCAGTTGTTGTGATCATAGCGCCAATAGGGAAACCGCCGCCAAGTGCTTTAGCTGAAGTTAAAATATCAGGTACTACGTTTAAGCCTTGGTATGCGTATAAATCGCCAGTACGACCAACACCTGTTTGAACTTCATCAAAAATAAGCAGTGCGTTATGTTTAGTACATAAATCGCGAACGCCTTGAGCAAACTCATCAGTTGGTGAAACAATACCGCCTTCACCTTGTAGAGGTTCCATCATTACGGCACATGTTTTATCGCTGATAAGTGCTTCAAAAGCAGCAAGGTCATTGTAATCGCAATGTACAATGTCGCCAGGCTTAGGACCAAAACCATCTGAATATGCAGCTTGGCCGCCAACAGTTACGGTAAAGAATGTACGACCGTGGAAACCTTTGTTGAACGCGATGATTTGTGATTTTTCTGCGCCAAATTTATCAAGTGCAAAACGACGCGCTAATTTAAGCGCGGCTTCGTTTGCTTCTGCGCCAGAGTTGGCAAAGTAAACTTTTTCAGCAAATGTCGCATCAACCATTTTTTTAGCTAGGCGAAGTGCCGGCTCATTGGTCATTACGTTAGATAGATGCCAGATTTTTTCGCCTTGCTCTTTTAATGCGCCTACTAATGCAGGGTGGCAATGGCCAAGACAGTTAACTGCAATACCACCAGCAAAGTCGATAAACTCTCGACCTTGTTGATCCCATACGCGAGAGCCTTCGCCTCGAACAGGAATTACGCTTGAAGGTGCGTAGTTAGGAACCATTACGTGATCAAATAATTCGCGATTGACTGTCATTTTATTTCCTCTTAATTGTGAGCAACACAAAACATCAAAATAGGTGTTTGGTTAATATTTGTAACCAACTTTATAGGCAAGATCAGTAACCTGATAATTGCGCAAAATTGCTTTGTGGTTCAATTTTCAGACGCACATTATTTCAGAATTACTTATATCTGTCTCGTTAAAAACTTTCATGTATCCCTTGAAAATAAAGGGCTAAAGATATTATTTCATAGATAGTGAATAACTATTTGCATAGCTATTTATGCTTATTTTTAGGCAACTAACCGCATGAGTACAGAGGCGCACACGCTTTAATCGGCAAATATGTAATATAACAATAAGATGAGAATGAATGGTTAGTCGCAAAAAAATTAACAAAAAATTCAGATTTTTAGTCAATTTGAATAGCTAAATTGGTAAAATTACTCGATTGGAGGGTTTTTAGTTCCGTTTTAGTGAACTTAAAGTGCGAAAACCAGCTTAGAGCTTCATCAGGTTCAATAAGTTGATGTTCTTTTAAATTAAGATATTGAGAATAGCACCGTGCTTTTAGCATTACTTCTGTTAATGGCAGTAATGTATCGCCCTTATCTACCCCATTTACTAGCTGCTGCATTACCCCTTTAAACGGTAAATATTTAAAAGCCATTTTGTCTATTACCTTAGCGCTTACTTCTATCGATTTATTGCTAAGTAGGGTGGTTAAAAATAACGGGTCGGGCTGTAGCTCTAATAATGCGGTGTGTAAATCTTTTTGGTTTTCATTTCGGGCTAGCTGTACTTTACGTTGCCATATTTGCTCAAACGTTTTTAAGTACAAGCGCACTAATGCAATTCGCCCTACATCTAAAAGCATACCAAGGGTAAATGCATGAACGTCATTTACATTATTAATTTGTGCAATTTTTTGCGCAGCAATGGCGTTTGCCATGGCACTGTCACGTAAACGACGTTTTAATAACGAAAATGGTTCGGTACTATGTGGCATCCAATGGCGGGCAGCAAATGTAGGAATAACTAGCTGTAAGTTATCAAGGCCAATATAACGAAGGGCGAGCGATGGCTTATCTACTTTTACAGACGTGTTTTTACTACGTTGATTACGATAGTAAGGTAAATTAACGAGCGTTACTAACTCCCTACCCAACCAGCTTATATCATTAACCAATGGCTCTAAACGCCCTACCGACGCTGACTTTACCGCTAATATATCGAGTATATTGGCAATACCATCTTCAATACCTATGGTGCTATGAATTACGCCATCTATATCTTCGAGCTGCTTATATATAGCTGTTTCAATAGTTTTGTGCAGCTGTTCACTCGCTTGAGCGCGGTACTTATGATGTGCAGTACTGCTTTGCTGGCGTTTATTCTGTGCGGCCACTTCAACCTGAAGCAAGGTACGCTGCTTCATGGGTTCGCCGTAATCTATATCTAATGTATGAATGAAACCAATTTGCTGATGCGCAAAGCTATGCCCAAGCAATAAGTCATGAGCTCGTTGGCTTAGTATTTTGGCAGTACGCTGCTGGGCTACAAGTTCAGTCATGACATCCATTAATAAAGTATAAAATGCTATGTGTATTATAACATTAGAAGCGAGTTAAAAAGTTATCAAGCAGTTCTAAGCCTTGAGCAGTTAAAATAGCTTCGGGATGAAACTGCACACCTTCGATAGCAAGTTCATTGTGTAACAACCCCATAATTTCGTCAAACTCGCCTTGCTCAGTTTGAGTCCATGCGGTTACTTCAAGCTCTTTAGGCAGAGTTTGCGCTTTAACCACTAAAGAATGATAACGACATACCGTTAACGGATTAGCTAAGCCTTTAAACACCCCTTTATTAGTATGAACTATGGGTGATGTTTTACCGTGCATTACTTTTTTAGCACGAATTACATCTCCACCTAAAGCTTGCGCGATAGTTTGATGTCCCAAGCAAATCCCTAAAATAGGATATTGCCCTTTTAGTTGCTCAACAACATTTAGTGAAATACCCGCTTCGTTAGGGGTGCATGGCCCTGGCGATAACACGATGTGTTTCGGGTTCAACTGTTTTATTTGTGCAATGCTTAGCTCATCATTACGCTTTACTAAAACGTCTTGATCTAAACGCTGAAAATATTGCACTAAGTTGTAAGTAAACGAATCGTAGTTGTCGATCATCAACAGCATTACACAACAGACCTTATAAATTATTGACCACTACTTTACACAAGTGGTACTAAGCGCTGCATTCTACCACTATTAATTCGTCAACATAAATGAGGTTTGTTTATCTTATGTTAGAGCTATCTTTAGAAGGAATATTAGAATTATAAAGAAGCCGGCTAAAAAGCCGGCCTTAATGCATTATTGTACGTTTATAACCACTTTACCCAGTGCTTGGCCACTTGCTAAACGATCATGCGCTTTAGCTGTATCTTCTAATGTAAAATCTTGCTCATCAAGTACTGGGCGCATACCGACAGCTTCTACAATTTGTGCAAGCTTTGCTAGTTTGTCGCCATGATCTTGACGATTAAAGTCGTGGATCATCGGGATAAGCATAAAGATTACGTTTAACGATAACCCTTTAAAGTGTACTGGGCTTAAGTCTACTTCTAATAAAGAAAGCGTTGTAGATATCTGTGCATTTAGCTTTGCTGCAGCAAATGAGTTAGTAAGGTTACCACCACCTACTGTATCAAATACCATGTCAAAGCCCATATTACTGGTGTGTTTTTCAACGTATTGCTCTACAGTTTCGTCTTTAAAGTTAATGCCTGTAGCGCCAAAGCTTTCTATTAGTGCTAGTTGCTCTGCGTTACCGCCAGTTGAGTAAACATCAGCGCCAAAGTGTTTAGCTAGTTGTACTGCTAAATGGCCTACACCACCTGCACCACCGTGCACTAACACTTTTTGTCCTGCTTTTACATTTGCACGTGTTAAGCCTTCGAGTGCTGTAATACCTACTAGTGGAATAGCGGCTGCTTCTTTCATGGTTAGATTTTTAGGTTTGTGAGCAATTAAGCGCTTATCAGCAAGCATAAACTCAGCAAGTGCACCTGGTAAATCGCCTAGGCCACCAGCACAACCGTAAATTTCATCACCTACAGTAAACTCTGTTACACCGTCTCCCACAGCTTCAATAGTGCCCGCAAAGTCCATACCTAAAATGCCTGGTAACTTTGGAGCAAATGGTAAATCGGCACCCATTTGACGAATCATCATATCAATTGTATTTACGCTAGTTGCAGCAATGCGAACCAATACGTTACCTGCGGTTACTTGTGGTTTTGCAACCTCTGCTGCTACAAACTCTTCAGTGCCACCAAAATTATTAATTGTCATTGCTTTCATGAGTGTTGCCTCTATTAGCTGTTTATAGTTAATGTGTAATGAGGTTTCATTGTAGCTTTGCCTTTAATAAATGATAATAAGGCTAAATACACAATCTGTTTCAACATAATATTGAGAATCGAGTATGAATAATGACCACCTTGCTTTGTTTGTACGCATTGCTAATACATATAATATAAGCCTAGCAGGAAGAGAGCTTGATTTATCACCAGCAGTAGCGAGTGCATATATTAGCAAGCTTGAGGAGAACTTAGGAGTACGACTTATTCATCGTACTACGCGCAAGGTGTCGCTGACCGAAGAAGGCGAGGCATTTTTACCTCATGCACAAGAGGTGCTAGCAACATTAGAAACCGCACGCGCCTCGGTAGGTGCAGGAAGCTTAGTGCCGCAAGGTATATTACGTATCACTGCGCCTGCTTCTTTTGGACGCATGCATATAGTCCCTGCCTTAAAAAGCTTTATGCAAAAATACCCAGGGCTGACTATAGATTGCCGCTTTAGCGATACTATTGTTGATTTAGTAGAAGGCGGTTTTGATATTGCAATTCGCGATGCGGCACTTAAAGATTCAAACCTAATTGCTCGCAAACTGGCATCTGATAACCGTATTGTATGCGCATCGCCTGAGTATATAGCTAAAAACGGCTTGCCTAAAACACCGCAAGATTTAGTTAATCATCAAACTATTAACTTAGCCAGTATAGAGAGCTGGGGTTTTAAATCAGGTAAAGACACTCTTAATATTAAAACCAAAGGCGCACTTCGTTTTGATAACGGTGAAGCCGTTCGTGATGCGTGCGTACAAGGGTTAGGTATTACTATTAGTTCAAATTGGTGTAGCTATAAATATTTAGAAGATGGCAGCCTAGTAGAAGTGTTAAAAGACTTTCCGCTGGTAGCTAATGCCGATATTTGGGCTGTATATCCAAGCAATAGATTATTAGCCCCTAAGGTGCGTGCGTTTATCGATCATTTTATTGCCTACTTTGGTGAAGTCCCTTATTGGGAAAAACAGTAACGGCTAAAAAGTAAAAACGGTTGTTTGTGCTACATCAAATTAGCGGCTCGATGGTTGAATTATATCTATGTAAGCCCCAGTGTATTATATGAAAGGCAGTAATTCACTTATACAACTCACTTACTTGTGAGCTCATTTATATCCTACTAAGGAGCGAATATGTTAGGCGAAGACCACTCATTAACAAATGACTTTCCAGAGTACTTAAAGACCATTGCCGAGTTAAATGAAAGCGATACTGAATTTGCAAAAAAAGCAGATAAGTACGACAAGCTAGATAAAGAGATTAGAGTGTTAGAGCTCAAAGATGCGCCCATAAGCGATGATCAAATGCATCTATTAAAACACGAACGTACAGAACTAAAAGATTGGCTATACGAGCGCTTGCAGCAAGAGCAGTAATGCAACTAAAAAAAGAGCTCACTGATGAGGTGAGCTCTTTAGATCAACAATGGGTATTTTCTCTAAAACTTTACAAAGCCACCCACAGGTTTCATAAATACACTGCTTGGGCCTGCAAAGGTTTGTGCAAACTCTTCTGATAATTGACTAAATACCGTTACTTTATCCATATCAACTACGCTTAAAAATAGTGGGCCACTTTCGCCCCAACCAGCAAGATGCGCTTTAGCAGCATCTTCATCTTGGTAACGCTCGTAAATATGTACATTGTGCTTGTCTTCACTTACTGTCCACTCATACACTAAAGTGCCCGCTTCACTTTTAGCCAAAGTAACTAATCGTGCCATTACCAGTAAAAACTCATCGTATTTACCTTCTTTAATTTGGCCTTGTACTGTCCAGGTAACATGATTTTTCATTATGCTTTACCTAATTTAAGCTGTGCTAAAATACTGTCTAACGTATCTATTAGTTGTTGATTTTTAGCATTATCAAGCGCATCAACATGAGGAGGCGCAAAGCGTCCTGTATCGTTATCAAAATACAGGCCTGCGGCATCTTTAAATTCATCACTAAGCGCTGCGCGACAAAAAATATCTGCGCCAATTTTTAAATCCCCACCATCTATACCGTAAGCGTCTTTTACCATTTTGCTTCCCAGTAACGATTTAGGGTTTACCGATACAACTAATGGCCCAGTATCTTTAAGCTCAAGCCCTAAATGACGCGACCACATAGTAATAGCCAATTTACTTTGTGCATAAGCGGCACTATCAGAAAGTTCAGTGTTACCTATAAGTGCATTTAAGTTAACGCTTGATTGCGCAGCTGATGATACATTAACCACTCGCGAATCATGACCAAGGACAGGTAACAATAGTTTTGTAAGAAGATATGGCGCAATCGTGTTTACAACAAAGCGAGCATCAAGGCCATCAATTGTTGTAGCATCAACTAATTGATAAACGCCTGCATTATTAATAAGTACGTCAAGCTGGTTATTATTTTCGGCCAAATCGGCTAATACATTTTTTGCCAAAGTTTGAACTTGGCTCATATCGCTTAAATCAGCAATATAATTATGTGTACTTGCATTTGGGTATTGCTCGGTTAAAGCTACTTGTAGCGCGCTGAGCTTTGCTTGGCTGCGGCCATGTAATAATACGGTGTGACCTTGTGCTAATAACATCTTTGCAGTTTCTAGCCCAATGCCATCGGTTGCGCCGGTAAGTAAAATTGTTTTGTTCATGTTGATCTCTCCTTACTTTATTTTCGCTATATTAGCACCCCGACTTACTGCTGATAATTAGGCCAATAGTTGAATCAGTTTATAGAATTAATTGATAAAGCTAAGCCTATGTTAGTTAATATAAAAGCATTCCTTTAAAAGGCAGATGAGTGTTTAAGCTGAATATTTTTTATGCTTTTATTTGAATTACTCAGCAATCATAACTATTGTTTTTAAACCACCTTAATAGTAGTATTTATCATATAAATACACTTTTCGAGAAATAACATGAAAGTTTTAGTTACTGGCGGCATGGGTTACATAGGTAGCCACACATGTATTGCATTGCATGAAGCAGGTATTACGCCTGTTATTTATGATAACTTGTCTAATGCAAGTGCGCGGGTACTTGACCAACTCGAAAAGATTACGGGTACTCGGTTTGAGTTTATTTTGGGCGACATACAAGACGAGCAACAGTTTAAGCTCGCTCTAAAACATACTAAAGCCGAAGCTGTCTTTCACTTTGCAGCTTTAAAAGCCGTTGGCGAATCTACCGAGCAACCGCTGCGTTATTATCAAAATAACGTGTCGGGCACATTAAGCATGCTACAAAACATGCAAGATGAAGGCGTTAACCATATTATATTTAGCTCATCGGCTACAGTATACGGTGAGCCAGACTACCTCCCTATTGACGAAAAGCATCCTATACGCGCAACTAATCCTTATGGTTGGACTAAAGTCATGGTTGAACAAGCCATGCAAGACGTATGTAATGCCAACAGTCAATTTATGGGTATTGCGCTTCGTTACTTTAACCCAGTAGGTGCACACCCAAGTGGTTTATTAGGTGAAAGCCCTAATGGTATTCCTAATAACTTAATGCCCTTTATTGCTCAAACTGCAGTAGGTAAACGTGACGTGGTAAATATTTTTGGTGACGACTACGACACCGAAGATGGCACAGGCGTACGCGACTATATTCATGTTTTAGATTTAGCTAAAGGTCATGTTGCGGCATTTATGCAGCATAAAACAGATACCGCATTTCATGCTTACAACTTAGGCACAGGGCAAGGTTATTCTGTGCTTGATATGATCAACGCATTTAGCGCATCAGCCAATAAAGATATTCCGTATAAGATTGCACCGCGCCGTGCAGGTGATATTGCCTGTAACTACGCCGATGCCACAAAAGCGCAAAACACACTTAACTGGCACGCAGAACTAACACTTAGCGACATGACAAACGACACATGGCGCTGGCAAACTAATTACCCAAGTGGGTTGGAGAGTTAATATGGCTTTATTAGAAAGTACTCACAGACGTAAAAATCCGCTAACGGGTCGTTGGGTATTAGTGTCACCACATCGTAATAACCGCCCATGGTTAGGGGCAACAGAAGCCGTTAACGAAAACGTATTACCAAAACACGATGAAAGCTGCCCACTTTGCCCAAGTAATACCCGTGCAAATGGCGACAGTAACCCTGATTATAAATACACACACGTATTTAGAAATGACTTTGGTGCATTAACGCCTAATGCCAGCGAGCAATTACAAAGCTTAGAATCAGACAGCGATTTATTTATTGCCGACGAAGCCAGTGGCGAATGCCGCGTAATTTGTTTTTCTCCAGAGCATAATAAAACACTTCCAGAGCTTGAGCACGATGCATTGCACGAAGTAGTAAAAACCTGGAAACAAAATTACACAGAGCTTGCACAGCAGTACGAATGCGTACAAGTTTTTGAAAATAAAGGCGAGATCATGGGTTGTTCGCAACCTCATCCTCACGGCCAAGTTTGGGCTCACTCGCATTTATCAACCGAAATAGAAGCCGAAGATACCCAGCAGCTCGCCTATTATAAAAAGCATGGCACAGCTATGCTTGCCGATTACGCACAAAAAGAGCAAGCAGATCAAACACGTGTTGTATTTGAAAACGAACATTGGCTTGTTGTTGTCCCATTTTGGGCTGCGTGGCCGTTTGAAACAATGCTAGTAACTAAAGATAATATTCAAAACTTTAGCCAGCTAAACGATGTGCAAACAGACGCCCTAGCACAGGCACTTAAAGTATTAACTACTAAGTACGACAACGTATTTAATTGCAGCTTCCCATACTCAATGGGATGGCACAATGCACCGGCTAACAGAGGCTCTGATGAGCAACATTGGCGTTTGCATGCACACTTTTATCCGCCGCTACTTCGCTCTGCTACTGTTAAAAAACACATGGTAGGCTACGAAATGCTAGGCGAAAGCCAACGCGATTTAAGCGCAGAAACCGCTGCTTCTATTTTAAAAGCAGCCAGTACAACACACTATAAAGATACAGCAGGACACACAGATGAAGCTTAACGAATTCCAACAACAATTTTTGTCACTGTATGGTGCGCCTGCTCAAGGTATTGCAGCAGCACCGGGGCGTGTAAACCTTATTGGCGAATTTACCGACTACAACGACGGTTTTGTTTTACCGTGTTCGTTAGAGTTTCGCACCCAAGTGATGTTTAAAGAACGCGACGACAATATTATTACTGTGCATTCTTTAAATTACCCAGGCGAAAAAGACAGCTTTAGTGTTGATGAAGAAATCCCTGAAGGCCAGTCGCAATGGGGTAACTACATTCGTGCTGTTACTTATGTTCTTAAAAGAGCGGGCTACACACTTCGTGGCGCCGACCTACTTATTGACAGCAACTTACCGCAAGGTAGTGGCTTGTCGTCATCGGCCGCACTAGAAGTTGCAGTTGGCGGTATGTTTAACCATATTGCACAGCTTGGTTTACCGCCAGAGCAAATTGCGCTATTTGGTCAAGAAGCCGAAAACGACTTTATGCATTGCCAATGCGGCATTATGGATCAGCTTATTTCAGCTAAAGGCGAGAACGGTCATGCACTATTAATCGACTGTGAAAACCTCGCAACCAAATCAGTTAAAGTTCCTGATGATTTAAATATTGTTATTGTTAACTCTAACTACCCGCGTAAGTTGGTTGATAGCGAATACAACCAGCGCCGCATTGACTGCGAACAAGCTGCTGTAAAAATGGGTGTAGAAACACTTCGCCAAGCCACCATGGCTGGCCTGCAAGCAGTAAAAGCGACATTAAGCGAAAACGAATATAAACGTGCACACCACGTAATTAGCGAAAACGACCGTGTAATTGCAGCAACTACTGCACTACAAAATAACGATATGGATGCACTTCGTACGCTAATGGCTGCATCGCATCAATCTCTTAAACACGACTTTGAAGTAACCGTACCTGCAACCGATGGCCTAGTAGAAATTTGTAAAGAAGCGATGGGCGAGCGTGGCGCAGTACGTATGACGGGTGGCGGCTTTGGTGGCGCAATTGTATGTTTGTGTCGCGATGCGGAAGTACCACTAATTAAAGCAGCGGTAGAAAAGCATTACTTTGAGCGTTTTAGCCTAAATGCTGATATTTACGTATGTTCAGCGGGTTCAGGGTTACAAATTACGTCTTTTTAAATAAACTTAAGGAATAAGCATGGCAAAGGTTAATTGGGGAATTATTGGGTGTGGCAATATAGCTCACACCTTTGCTAAAAGCATTGCGTATTGCAGTGATGCACAGCTTATTGGCGCTGCATCAACGAGTATGCAGCGCGCTAAAGAATTTGCCACACCGTACAATATTCAAGGCTATGAGAGCTATCAAGCTCTCATGCAATGCCCAAATATAGATGCTATTTATATTGCCAATACGCACGATCAACACTTTAAAACAATAGCCCAATGCTTAAAACACAATAAGCACGTGCTAAGCGAAAAACCAATTACCGTTAATGCTAAGCAGTTGCAAAGTCTCACTGAGCTTGCCAAGCAACAAAACTGCTTTTTAATGGAAGGCGTTTGGATGCGGTTTTTACCCGCCATAGTAAAATTACAACAGCTCCTAAGTGAAGGTGTTATTGGTAATGTGCACAGCGTTAATGCCAACTTTAGTTTACCTGGCAGCTTTGCCGACACTCACCGATTAATGAACCCTGTAACAGCGGGTGGCGCCCTGCTCGATTTAGGTATTTATCCTATTTCGATTGCTGATGTGGTATTTAATAAAGCCCCTGAACACATCAAATCCTTTGTACATAAAAGCACAACCGGCGTTGATGAGCGAAGCACTGCTATAGTTGATTACGGTAACGGGCAATTTGCATCTCTTGCCAGCGCACTACAACAAAGTGGCCCCACAGAAGCATGTATTAATGGTGAGCTTGGCTATATTCGAATACCTCAGTTTGTAGGTGCAAAAACACTAGAGCTACACATAAACGACCAAGACCCGCAATGCTTTGAATACAACTTTAGTGACGATGAAAACTTTAAGTTTGAAATTGCACATGTCACGCAGTGTATATTACAAAAACAAACCCAAAGCAGCGTGTTGCCCCTCAGCACTAGCTTACGAGTTATGAACATAATGGATACCTTACGAGCACAATGGCAGTTGCAATATAGCAATGCCGTCGAGTCGGCTGAACTGACAAATTAAAAAATAAAAATACACAACAAGGACACACAATGGCACACACACTCAAGGCGCTTTCAAAAGCCATATTACTTGCTACGTGCAGTTTATCTGCCAGTGTAGCTGTTGCTCAATCTAATAAACCAGAGCAGCTATACCCGCCAATCACTAGCGAAGTACTCCCAGAGCTTGCAGCTAAAGGTAGCTACAATGTAGGTGTGCAAACACTTGATTTAGTTAACCCTGCGCAATTTGACCCCGCTACACAAGGCCAAAAAGATCGTCCTTTAAAAGTAGAAGTGTGGTATCCGGCTGCAAATACAGCAAAAGCGCCACTTACCAGCTACAAAGATGAAACTCGCTCAGGTAAAGAGTTTACTTTGCAAGCCGATGCAATGCGTGATGTCGCCATTAATAATAAAGAGCACTACCCTGTCATTGTGCTTTCGCACGGTTATACCGGTTACCGTACAATTATGTACTACCTTGGCGAGCATTTAGCGTCGCACGGTTACATTGTGGTAGCTATTGATCATACTGACTCAACCAATGCCGATGTTGATTTTGAAAACGCACCGTTCTCTGGCTTTTTTAGCACGCTTATAAATCGCTCACGCGATCAGCAGTTTGTTATTAATTATTTTAATGAGCAAAACAACTTTGCAAGCAAGCAAGTAGACAACAAAAGCGCAGGTGTAATTGGTTACTCAATGGGTGGCTATGGCGCGGTAAATACAATAGGTGGTTGTTTCGCTTTTAATGAGCAAACTACGGCTATGTTTACGGGTATGAAAGACCCAGCTCAAATTAAACAAGTACAGCAATTACTAAACAGCTGCGCTGGTGGACAATACCAAAATCCAAAAGTAGACCCTCGTATAAAAGCCATGGTGGCCTTTGCAGCGTGGGGCGGACAGCACGCTATATTTGATGCCAAAGCAATGGAAAATATTAAAGTACCTTCGCTTTATGTAGCTGGTAACTTAGATGACATTTCAGGCTATGAAGGCATTAAAAGTCTTTATGAACAAACAGGCAGCAAAGATAAGTACATGCTTACTTACAAAAATGCACGCCATAATATTGCACCACACCCAGCCCCTGCTATTGCACAAAGCAGCAGTGAGCTAGATATAGGTCATTACTACGAGCCTTCGTGGTCTATGCGCACACTAAACGAGACCAACAAACACTTTGTACTTGCCATGATGGATTGCCACGTAAAAGGCATAGCCAGCGAGTGTAAATATTTAGATTTACCACAAAACGGCGACCAAGCTGTTGTTGATGGTAAGCCGCTGCCACAGTGGCGCGGGTTTGATAATCGCTTTTCTACCGGTATGGATTGGCAACAAGCTAAACCTCACACCAAGTAATAATAAGCTTTAAGCGGTTGTTTTAATCAATAGCCGCGTACGCCCTTAAAATAATGCAAAAATAAAACGCCTTTTATATAAAAGAGTTACTAGCAAATATTAGCGTGTTTATTTTTTAATCTGCTATTTTAAGAAAAAACCATTGCCATTAACTTCGGTTAAAGGCAATCTAGTCATATATAAGATAAGATAAATAACACAAATATCATGTCCAAATACATACTCTCAATTGATCAAGGAACCACAAGCTCTCGGGCCATCTTGTTTACAAAAGATGCAGACGTTTTTGGTACAGCACAACAAGAATTTTCGCAGCATTTTCCACAAAATGGTTGGGTAGAACACGACCCTAACGATATTTGGCAAACAGTGCTTAGCACTAGTCGCGAAGTGTTAACTAAAAACAATGTAAAGCCTGAAGAAATTATTGCCATTGGTATCACCAATCAGCGCGAAACCACTTTGGTATGGAACAAAAAAACCGGCAAAACAATTTATAACGCTATTGTATGGCAAGACCGTCGCACCAGTGACTATTGCGAAAGCCTAACAACTGATGAACTTTGCCAAACGATAAGCGATAAAACAGGCTTACTGCTCGACCCTTATTTTTCAGCCACTAAAGTTCGTTGGATTTTAGATAACGTTGAAGGCGCACGCGAACAAGCCCTTGCGGGCGAACTCGCCTTCGGTACGGTAGACACTTACCTACTTTGGCAGCTAACAGGCGGTAAAGAGCACCGCACCGATGCAACCAATGCATCGCGCACCATGTTATTTAATATTCACACCCAGCAGTGGGATCAAGAGCTTTTAGAGTTATTCGATATTCCAGAATCTATGCTGCCAGAAGTAATGGATTCAGCTGACGAGTTTGGTTCAACCAGCGCTGATATTTTTGGCGCGCCAATTCGTGTTTGTGGTATTGCAGGCGATCAACAAGCTGCGCTTGTAGGACACGCATGTTTTGAACAAGGCATGGCTAAAAGTACTTACGGTACTGGCTGTTTTTTAATGCTTAACACTGGCGAAAAAGCACTGACCTCAGAAAACCGCTTATTGACCACTGTTGCCTACAGATTAAACGGCAAGCCAACTTACGCCATTGAAGGCAGTATATTTATGGCTGGCGCAACTATGCAGTGGATTGTTGAAGGCTTAAAGCTACTTAGCCATGCTGGCGAAAGTGAGTCGATGGTTAAAGATGTACCGCTCGATCATGGTGTATTTTTAGTGCCTTCGTTTACGGGTTTAGGCGCTCCTTACTGGGACCCTAATGCGCGTGGCGCTATTTTAGGGCTAACACGCGACTCTGGTATTAGCACTATTGTTGCGGCTGCTTTGCAATCAGTTGGTTACCAGACCAAAGATTTACAAAAAGCGATGGAGCGTGATGGCCTTCGCCCAAGTGTGCTTCGTGTAGATGGCGGTATGGTAAAAAATAATTGGGTTATGACCTTTTTATCAAACATTTTAGGTGCAACAGTTGAGCGACCAACAGTGACCGAAACCACTTCTTTAGGGGTCGCTTATTTAGCGGGCTTGCAAGCAGGTGTGTACGAGTCGACTGAACAGTTATCTAAAATGTGGACATGCGACCGTCGCTTTGAGCCCACCATGAGTGCCGACGAGCGTAACGATCTATACGCAAAATGGCAGCACTGCGTAGCTCAAGTCTGCTTAACGAATAAAAACTGCCCGCAGTAAATACTAAGTGGCTAAGGCTAATACTTTAGCCACTTTGCTTTTTTAACTTAGCTAAATGCTAGATTTAAAAGGCATGCTTTACTGCTTAAAATTGAAAATGGATTGGCGTCAAAATTAACGAATAAAAATCTGGGTTTTCTATTGTCAAATGAAAACAGCAGCTTTATGATGCTTATGTCTTATTTATATTACAAATAAAAAGGTTAGCTCGGTGGAATTAGCAGATAACGAATATGACTTACTAGTCATCGGTGGCGGTGTAAACGGCACTGGAATAGCAGCTGATGCAGCTGGCAGAGGGTTAAAGGTTCTATTGTGCGAACAATCAGACCTTGCCTGTGCAACTTCTTCAAACAGTTCTAAGCTGATCCACGGCGGTCTGCGCTACCTTGAGCACTACGAATTTAGATTAGTAAAAGAGGCCTTAGCAGAGCGTGAAGTGCTACTTAAAAACGCACCTCATATTATGTGGCCGCTAACCTTTAGATTGCCGCATCAAAAACACCTGCGCCCTGCTTGGATGATTCGTATTGGCTTGTTCATGTATGACAACCTAGCAAAACGCGAAACACTAGCGGGTTCTCGAAGCATTAAATTTGGTGAAAATAGCGTTTTAGAACCCTCTATTACTAAAGGTTTTGAATACTCAGATGGCTGGGTTGATGACTCTCGCCTAGTCGTTTTAAACGCCCTAGCAGCGCAGCAAAAAGGCGCCGTTATTACCACGCAAACTAAGTGTGTAAATGCTAAACGTGAGCAAGGTAAATGGCAGGTAACGCTTGAGCAGCAAAAGAGTAAAGCTAAATACACCATTTCTGCCAAAGGGATTGTTAATGCTGCGGGTCCTTGGGTAGCTAAATTATTTGACGAAGCACTAACAGAAAAATCACCACAAAATATTCGCCTTGTAAAAGGTAGCCACATTGTAGTGCCTCGTATTCACGATGAAAAACAAGCTTATATTTTACAAAATAAAGATCAGCGTATTGTGTTTGTTATTCCGTTTGAAGATGACTTCTCACTTATTGGCACAACCGATGTAGAACACAAAGGTGAAGCACAAGACGTTAAAATTAGTGATGAAGAAATTGATTACTTAATTGATATTACTAATACCTACTTTAAACAACCGATTAAACGCGAAGACATAGTACATACCTTTTCTGGTGTACGCCCATTACTTGATGACGAATCAGTTAATGCACAAGCCGTTACTCGCGATTATAAATTAGAGCTTTCGAGTGATGCTAAACAAACACCTCTACTGAGTGTGTTTGGCGGAAAAATTACAACTTATCGCAAACTTGCCGAAGCTGCGGTTAATAAGCTTGAAGATTTTTATCCGCAAATGAGCAATGCGTGGACCAAACATAGTCCGCTCCCTGGTGGTGATTTTAGCTCTGTAGAAGCACTTAAATCAGAGCTAAAAGCAAAATACGAATGGCTACCTGAAATAACACTTAAACGTTTTGTACGCACTTATGGTACTCGTGCTAAACATATATTAGGTAGTGCAACTGGGTTGAGTGATTTAGGCCAAGATTTTGGCCATGGTTTATTTGCAGCAGAAGTAGATTACTTGCTAAATGAAGAGTGGGCAGAAAACGCATACAATATTTTATGGCGCCGCAGTAAATTAGGACTACGTTTTAATGAGGCGCAAGTTGCTGCGCTTAATGATTATATTGAGCATAACCAAGCAGCTAAAAGCGCTTAATTATTCAGTTATAATAGCTTCCTGCTAACCCCTTTATAATTTAACCGTTATAAAGGGGTTTATTTTTTTGACTCTAAATTAAATAAATAATTAAAGCCGCTAAGCGTCGCTGTTTTAATATCAAACTCAACACACTTCACACCTATTTGGTTAAGCGCCGTAGTAAAACACTTATTCAGCTGCTTTGTGCCAATCACCACAACTTGTGTATCACTTAATAATTGCCATTCACTAGCGTGGCGAGCTGCTCGTACATCGCTGCCAATTAATACACCCGACAAATAGGCTTTAGCTTGTACTGGCGTTAACTCCTTTGAAAGCTGGCGGGTACGCACACTAAAAATACCATGTGCCAAGTTACCGCTATCACTACCTAAAGTTAGCTCACAGCCTTGCTCAAATGCTTTAAAGTCAAACTCACCTTCTGCGCAGTCGTTAGGAATTAAAACACTTTGATGACATAACAAATCATATAACTCACCGGTCATGGCTGTTTTAAAGCAAATGATTTCGCCATTGTTTATAAGCACCCATTTGGTATGTGTGCCAGGCAAACAGAGTAATATTTTACCTTGTTGATACTGTGGATTTTGCTTTAAAAACCCTAAAATTTGCAGCTCTTCGCCACGCATTACATCAAACAAGCCATTTTGCAGCGTACACTTTGTGCCAGGTAACGCTTTAATAATATGTCCATCGCAATCAAAGCTAACAGCAGCATTAAGTAACCCTTCGGGATTAATCGGGCATTCTAAATAAGGCGTTTCGTGCCAGCCGATGCTTGAGGTAATTTGCCCAGCAATATATATAGGTAAGCTGCCATACTCTTGCTTCCACACTGCAATGGTGTCGATTAGGGTTTGCTCAAAATTTTGATTTGCCTTAACAACACCAGGGCCATCACGTTGTGCTAATAGTTCAAGTGTTGATTGCGCTCGTACTTCGCACAAATAAGCGCGTAAATGGCTCGTGCCCCAGTCAACAGCAATAAAAAGAGATGAAGTAGCCAAGCTTTAAAGCCTCCCACCGTCAATTTTAATACTTTGCCCGGTGATCATACTGCTTTCATCGGCGGCTAAAAAGAGTGCCAAATTAGCAACATCTTCAGGAGTTACTAATTTTTTAAGTGCCATGGCTTCCATCCACTTAACTTGCTCTTCTTCGGTAAACCAGCTTGCTAGTTGACGGTCGGTAGCCACCCACCCTGGTAAAATAGCGTTAACGCGAATACCAAACTCGCCGTAATCGCGAGCCAGTGCCTTAGTCATACCTATTAGGCCTGCTTTTGCGGTTACATAGCCTGCCATTTGAGGTTGCCCCATAATAGCGTTAATAGAACTAAAGTTAATGATACTGCCCGCTCCATCGCCCTTCATAAAAGACATAGCAACTTGAGAGGCAAAAAATGCAGGGTTTAAGTTTATTTGTAAGCACTGATCCCAGTCTTGCACTGTAACGTCTTCGCTTGCTTGACGGCGATCGTTCGCTACATTATTAACTAGTACATTAATGGCACCAAAAGCGGCGCATGCATCCACAAGTGATTGCTGAAGTGCATGAGAGTCAGTTACATCAACTTGCCTATACCATAGTTTTGCATTGGGTAAATCACGAATAAGCGATTGCGCTGCCTTATCATCAATATCTATAAATGCTACTTTTGCATTTTGGTTTACAAAGGATTTAACCATTGCTCTACCAATGCCTGATGCACCGCCTGTAATAAAAATAACTTTACCAGAAAGACTATGATATTGAGCTAGGGTGTTCAAATTCAACTCTCCATACAGCGCATTTTCAATTTTAATTAAACCCTTTATAAACTTACATTTACAGTATAAAGAGCCAAACTAAGTTGTTATTGCTGTGCTAAAATATTTAACTAATTAAAAGTTTATATCATATCCTTAAGTACATTAATATGATATATGATATATAATAAAGCAATATATCAACTCGGAATCCTGCGCAATGAAAAGCCAACCCCGTCAAAATTTAACACAACAACTAACCCACGATTTGGGTTTTGCTATTGTGCGTGGTGTTTACCCTGTAAGCGAAGGCCTGCCTTCTGAAGCCGATTTATGTATAAAGTATGATGTAAGTCGCAGCGCTACCCGCGAAGCGGTAAAAATGCTCTCTGCTAAAGGGTTAATTTCATCGCGTCCTAAGCAAGGTATTCGTGTATTACCTGAAAGTAGCTGGAACATGTTTGATACCGACGTACTACGTTGGATTTTAAGCAGTAAGCCATCACTGTCGTTATTAAAAGAGTTTACTCAAGTACGCGTAGCCCTTGAACCACAAGCGGCCGCTCTTGCTGCGCTAAATGCAACTGCTGAACAACTCGCTGATATAGATAGTGCCTTAGCCCGTATGGCTGAAGCAGACGAAGGCTTAGACGACCCACTAGAAGCCGACATTGCTTTTCATACCAGCATATTAGTTGCCAGTAATAATCGCTTTTTTGTGCAGTTAACTGAGTTTATTAGTACAGCTCTTAGAGTAAGTATTCGTTATACAAACCACATTAAAGGTGTACCGGGCGCAGATGTTGCTAAGCACGCTGATATTTTAGAGACCATAAAGTCACGCGACCCTGAGCGCGCTAAAAAAGCAGTAGAAACAATTTTAGAAGAAGCACTACAGTTAATTGAATCTAAATTAGTGTAATGTTAGTTCAACATATTATATAAATATTGAGTCCATAGAATTTACTCTTTGCAGTATATTTTATGGACTTTTTTATTGCCTATAAAACTTAAATTACAGGCATTAAAAAATCCGATATCAGTCTCCTGATATCGGATTTTTAATTATTTAAATCAGCTAAATAACTCGGGTTATTAACTAAGATAAAACGCCTTTTTACAGGCTAGAATTACAATCCTAATTTCTTCTCAAGATAGTGGATGTTAGTACCACCATTTTGGAAGTTTTCATCTGCAAGAATTCTCTTATGCAAAGGAGTATTAGTTTTAATTCCGTCAATTACTAGCTCGTTAAGTGCATTGCGCGCGCGGGCAATAGCTACGTCACGGTTTTCACCGTAAGTGATTAACTTACCAATCATTGAATCGTAATGTGGTGGAACCGTATAGTCAGCGTAAATATGGCTGTCCCAACGAATACCTAAGCCACCAGCAGGATGGAAACGTGTAATTTTACCCGGTGAAGGGATAAACGTTTCAGGGTCTTCAGCATTAATACGACACTCAATAGCATGACCACGAATAACAACGTCGTCTTGCGTGAATGATAATGGTTGACCCGCAGCAATTTTTAACTGCTCTTTGATTAAATCAATACCAGTAACCATTTCAGTTACAGGGTGTTCAACCTGAATACGTGTATTCATTTCGATGAAGTAAAACTCGCCGTTTTCGTATAAAAACTCAAACGTACCTGCACCGCGGTAACCGATTTCGATACATGCACGTGTACAGCGTTCACCAATAAATTTACGTGTTTCTGCAGTAATACCTGGCGCTGGTGCTTCTTCAACTACTTTTTGGTGACGACGTTGCATAGAACAATCACGTTCACCTAAATGTACTGCATTACCTTGGCCATCTGCTAATACTTGAACTTCGATATGGCGTGGGTTTTCAAGGAATTTCTCCATGTACACCATGCTATTACCAAAGAACTGCTTAGCTTCTTGCTGTGTTAATGCAATTGAATCAATAAGTTCAGATTCGCTACGAACAACACGCATACCACGACCACCACCGCCACCAGCGGCTTTGATGATTACCGGGTAACCGATTCGTTTAGCGATTTGCATGTTACGTTCTTTATCATCTGATACCGGACCATCAGACCCTGGTACACATGGAACGCCTGCTTTACGCATTGCTGAAATAGCAGAAACTTTATCACCCATAAGGCGAATAGTGTCACCTTTTGGACCAATAAATACAAAACCACTTTGCTCAACTTGGTCGGCAAAATCAGCGTTTTCTGCAAGGAAACCGTAACCTGGATGAATCGCTACAGCGTCAGTTATTTCAGCCGCAGCAATAATGCGCGGGATATCTAAATAACTTTCAGTTGCTGATGGTCTACCAATACAGATGGTTTCATCTGCAAGCAATACATGCTTAAGATCGCGATCCGCCGTTGAATGCACAGCAACCGTTTTGATCCCAAGCTCTTTGCAGGCGCGCAATATACGAAGTGCAATTTCACCTCGGTTTGCAATGACTACTTTATCTAACATTAGAGTTGGCCTTTTAGGTTACGCTATTATTCAATGATGAATAGAGGTTGATCAAATTCTATTGGCTCGCCATTTTCAGCTAAGATAGCTCTTACTGTACCGGCTTTATCTGACTCAATTTGGTTCATCATTTTCATAGCTTCGATAATACAAAGCGTATCGCCAACTTTAACTTGCTGACCAACTTCTACATACGCTGGAGCTTCAGGAGACGCTGCTGCATAGAAAGATCCAACCATTGGTGATTTAACTTGATGGCCAGTAGGTTCTGCTGGAGCTGCTGCTTCAACTGCTACAGGAGCTGCTGCAACTGGAGCTGGGGCTGCTGGCGCCGGTGCATATTGCTGTGGAGCAAATTGCGGGTAACCAGGGCCTGCGCTCATGTTGTTACGGTTAATACGTACTGATTCTTCACCTTCAGTGATTTCTAGCTCAGCAATACCTGATTCTTCTACTAATTCGATAAGCTTCTTTATCTTGCGAATATCCATTACACGACCCGCCTATTTGTTTGTGTGTTAATTTAAAATTAAATCGAGTTTTTCAACCGGCTCACAGCGGCATTTAATGCTGCGTGGTAACCCATTGCACCTAATCCACATATCACGCCTTGTGCCACATCAGAAAAATACGAATGATGACGAAAGGCTTCACGTGCGTGCACATTACTTAAGTGCACTTCAAAAAACGGAATATCAACACTTAGCAATGCATCACGTAATGCAACGCTTGTATGCGTAAATGCAGCAGGGTTAATTATTATGTAATCAACCGCTTGCCAAGCACTGTGTATTCGCTCAATGAGGGCTTGCTCACTATTACTTTGAAAATGTGCTAACTCAACATCTAGACTATCAGCGGCACTGGTTAGTTCGCTCATAATTTCACTTAGCGTTTGAAAACCGTATTTATCCGGTTCACGCTTGCCAAGCATGTTCAAATTTGGACCATTTATAACTAAAAGGTTAAATTTTGCAGCCATAATACGCGATATATCCTATAAGTAATGAGTTAAGCGGTTGCTAAGTAGTTTTTCGCTTTTAAGTAAGCAGAAAAAAGTAATGTAGCAACAAATTCTCACGTTAACCAACTATTATAGTGATTTCGATGTAAATAGCAGCAAAATACTGGTCCAATCTCTATTTTGGGAACAAATAACTAGGAGGGAGTCGTAAGCCACTTGGTATATCCAAGTGGCTCTATTGCACTATTATTGTGCGCTGGCGCGCACTGTAGCAAGGTGTTTAGCAAAATCTTCTGCGTTTAAAAAGCCGGTTACACGTTGTGTAGTTAGCTCTTTACCTTGGGTGTTAAAAAACAAAATACTAGGTAAACCAAACACGGTGTACTCTTCCATTAACTCAATTGTTTTATTGTCACTGTTAGTTAAATCAACTTGAATTAGCTGATAATGGCTAAATTCACTTTGCACTTTGGCATCTGGAAACGTGTAATGCTCAAACTCTTTACACGCCACACACCAGTCAGCATATAAGTCGACCATAACCATTCGACCTTCATTATTCGCTTGCGCTACGGCTTCTTTTAGCTCAGCTAAATCCGCCACCTTTTTAAACTCATTACTTTGTGAGCTTACTTGCGCAGCTTGTACTGGCCAAAAGTAGTTTTTAGTTAACGTAAAACCAGTCATAACTAATAGCGTTGCAGCAAACCATAATACAGTTTTTAACTTGCTTTGTGTTTGGCTACTTTGCCAGTGATGTAGGTAAAGTGCCGTTGCTAATGCAAGCACACCAGCCATTAATAATATAATGTCGGCGCTTACTAGTCGCTCAAGTAATATAAGCGGCACAACAAGCATTACAAAGCCAAACAAAGTTTTAACTTGCTCCATCCAACCACCGGCTTTAGGCAGTAATTTACCACCAGATGTACCAAGTAATAAAAGTGGTAACCCCATACCTAAACTAAGCACGTATAGCGTTAAACCACCTACTAAGTAATCACCACTTTGCGCTACAAATAAGAGCGCTGCCGACAGTGGCGCAGTAGTACACGGTGATGCTATTAATCCCGACAGTACGCCCATTAAAAATACGCCAACGTAGTTGCCGCCTTTTTGGTTGTTACTTACCTGAGTTAGCTTGCTCATCATACTGCTTGGCAGTTTTATTTCGTACCAACCAAACATCGACATAGCCAATAATACAAATAGTAAACTAAAGCTAACTAGTACAAATGGATGCTGTAAATACCCCTGAACTTGCCCACCAAGCGCCGCAACAACTAAACCAAGCGCTGCATAGGTAACTGCCATACCTTGTATATATACAAACGACAACGCAAACGCTTTTTTAGTTGAAAGGTTTTGCTGACCCGCAATTAAGCTCGACAAAATAGGAAACATAGGGAATACGCAGGGCGTAAAAGCAAGGCCTACACCAACAACAAAAAATATGAGTAAATTAGTTATTAAGCCCTGACTTGCTAACTGTTCAGTAAAAGTAAGCTCTTTTTCGGCATCATCCGAATTTGTTGGAGGTTCAGTAGTTGGCTCGTTGAGTGCTGCAAGTGTACTTTGCGCAGTTGCCGCTTCATCGGTGGCGCTATTTTGATCTACATTTTTAATCTGTGCGCCACTAATAACACTAAGTGGGATGCTAATTACTTCTGGTGGATAGCAAAGCCCTGCTTTTGCACAGCCTTGGTAACGAACTTTAACCACGGCGCCTTCGGTTACATTACTTAGCTTACTAATAACACTCGCGGAGTTAAAAAAAACCTCTGTTTTACCAAAAAATTCATCTTCAATAATTTCGCCACTGCCAGAGTCGCCTACTTGAATGTTTGCACCTTTGGCGATAATTTCTATTTTCTTTTTATATAAATAATAGTCTGGTGCTATATCCCAACCTACAAACAAGGTACTGCCTTGTTGGTCAAAATCAAAAACAAACGCTTGGTCTACAGATAAAAAAGTCTGTTGCGGAGGCCCAAGTAGATCACCAAGCACATTATTAGTCGCAGCCTTTACGGGTACGGTTAATAATGTAACCAACAATAAAAAGAAAAAACGCATTAATTCAGTACCTCGTCCATCCAATTAAAATATGCCAAATTACCAGTTGAAACTTCTACAACCTGAATCTCCGGCACTTCGTAGCTATGTAGATCTTTTATTGTTAAAAATACATCGTTCATTTTATCTGCTTTTGTTTTTATAAGTAGCTTGGCTTCAGTTGCTTCTGCTACTTCGCCCTCCCACATATAAATAGAGCCCATGTTAGGTAAAATATTTACACAAGCTGCTAGCTTTTTTTCTACCAACGCCCTTGCTAGGCTGCGTGCTTCTGCTTCGTCTTTGCAGGTCGTAAAAATCATTTTAAAATGCGTAGTCATTATGAACCTATTCTTATTGGACAGTGTCTAGCTTCATAGTATCTGATAGCCGATACAATGTGTAGACGCTTAAATATCAGTAAAATGACTATACCTATGCCCTAACCTTGAAAAGAGACCTAGTCACCCTCATTTATATTTCATCAACTCTTTTGAGTGTCATTATTTAGAGAGCGCTATGTTTAGATTTTTATTTGTGTTGTTTATCATCATCCCTATTATCGAAATCGCCTTACTGATTCAAGTAAGCGATGTGATTGGCGGATTTGCAACAATTGCACTTGTTGTTATTACCGCGATTTTAGGTGCCAAAATGGTTAAAACACAAGGTATGGGTGCGCTGCAAAACGTACAAGCGCAAATGGCGCAAGGGCAAATGCCAGCCAAAGAATTATTTACCGGAATATGCGTTGTAATTGCAGGGGTATTATTACTTACTCCTGGCATTATGACCGACGTGTTTGGGTTACTATTATTAACGCCTGCAATTCGTAACAAACTGGCCGCAGGCCTTGCTAGCCAAGCAACTGTTAGAATGAGCGCAGGTAGGCAACAAGGGCCATCGCCGTTTGCTGGGCAGCAACATGCTGAACGAGAGCAAGGGCAAATGGAACGACCAACGACTATTGATGGCGAATATGAGCGAAAAGATTAAAAATTTATCATTTTTTCTCTTGGAATTTTACACTCTACCCCCATTAATGAATGCAAATTAGAAAAGCTTTTTTCTGTACTGTTCAGAAACTGTTAGGAGAACTAAAAAACATGAACATTCGTCCTTTACAAGATCGCGTAATCGTTAAACGTCTAGAAGAAGAAACAAAATCTGCTGGCGGTATTGTATTAACTGGCTCTGCAGCTGAAAAATCAACTCGCGGAGAAGTTGTAGCCGTAGGTAATGGTCGCGTTTTAGATAACGGTGACGTGAGAGCGTTAGAAGTTAAAGCCGGTGACACTGTGTTATTTGGCTCATATGTTGAAAAAGTTGAAAAGATCGAAGGTCAAGAGTACCTGATCATGCGTGAAGATAATATTTTAGGCATTGTAGGCTAAACCTACTTTTCGTTTATAAACATTTAAGAATTTAGAGGAATTTAAAACATGGCAGCAAAAGAAGTACTTTTTGCAGGTGACGCACGCGCTAAAATGCTAACTGGCGTAAACATCCTGGCAAACGCAGTAAAAGTTACATTAGGTCCTAAAGGCCGTAACGTTGTACTAGACAAATCATTTGGCTCTCCAGTTATCACTAAAGATGGTGTATCTGTAGCAAAAGAAATCGAACTTGAAGACAAGTTTGAGAACATGGGCGCACAAATGGTTAAAGAAGTTGCATCTAAAGCAAATGATGCAGCCGGCGATGGTACAACTACCGCTACAGTACTTGCACAGTCTATTGTAAATGAAGGCCTTAAAGCTGTTGCAGCAGGCATGAATCCAATGGATCTTAAGCGCGGCATCGACAAAGCAGTTATTGCTGCTGTTGCAGAGCTTAAAGCGTTATCTGTTCCTTGTTCTGATACTAAAGCAATTGCACAAGTAGGTACTATTTCAGCTAACTCTGATCAAGAGATTGGTAATATCATTGCTCAAGCAATGGAAAAAGTAGGCCGCAACAGTGGTGTTATTACTGTAGAAGAAGGTCAATCACTTGAAAACGAACTAGATGTTGTTGAAGGCATGCAGTTTGACCGTGGTTACTTATCTCCTTACTTTATCAACAGCCCAGAAAAAGGCACTGTTGAGCTAGATAACCCATTTATTCTACTTGTAGATAAAAAAATATCTAACATCCGTGAATTATTACCAACATTAGAAGCGGTTGCTAAAGCAAGTAAACCACTACTAATCATTGCAGAAGACCTTGAAGGCGAAGCACTAGCTACATTAGTAGTTAATAATATGCGCGGTATTGTTAAAGTATCAGCGGTTAAAGCACCTGGCTTTGGCGATCGCCGTAAAGCAATGCTACAAGATATCGCTGTATTGACTGGCGGTACTGTTATTTCTGAAGAAATCGGCTTAGAGCTTGAAAAAGCAACAGTTGAAGACCTAGGTACAGCTAAACGCGTAATTATCACTAAAGATGATACAACTATCATTGATGGTGCTGGTGAAGAAGCAGGTATTACTGGTCGTGTTTCTCAAATTAAAGCACAAATTGAAGAAGCAACATCAGACTACGATAAAGAAAAACTTCAAGAGCGCATGGCTAAGCTAGCTGGCGGTGTTGCAGTAATCAAAGTAGGTGCTGCTACTGAAATCGAAATGAAAGAGAAAAAAGACCGCGTTGAAGATGCATTAAATGCAACTCGTGCAGCGGTTGAAGAAGGCGTAGTACCTGGCGGCGGTGTTGCACTTGTACGTGCTGCTAGCAAGCTAGTTGATTTAGTTGGCGACAACGAAGATCAAAACCACGGTATTAAAGTTGCACTTCGTGCGATGGAAGCACCACTTCGTCAAATCGTAACTAACGCAGGCGACGAAGCATCAGTTGTAATTAACGCAGTTAAAGGCGGCGATGGTAACTACGGTTACAACGCAGCAACTGGCGAATACAACGACATGATTGAAATGGGTATCCTAGATCCAACTAAAGTAACACGCTCTGCGCTACAGTTTGCAGGGTCTATTGCGGGTCTAATGATCACTACTGAAGCAATGGTAGCTGAAATCCCTAAAGACGAATCTGCTGGTGCACCTGATATGGGTGGCATGGGCGGAATGGGTGGTATGGGCGGCATGATGTAATCATCCCCTAAACACCTAGCCCAAATAAAAACCCAGCTTCGGCTGGGTTTTTAGCTATTGGGCACAAATAAAGTAAAAGCCACAGGTGTGGCTAATTAATAAAATGACTTCGCGTATCCCTTTGCTTCTTAAATGCATGCCAAGCCATACTCAGAGTTAATTTTATTTATTAAAAATTATTAAGGATATTAAGATGAATAAAAAACCTGAACTAATCATCTCATCACTCGATGCAGATAGATTGTATGACTTAATGGAATCATTGCCTGCAGGTAGCTTTGCTAATAAAGAAGAATTGGAAGCTGAACTGGCACGAGCGACAATAGTCGAACCTAAAGATATGCCATCGTCAGTTGTAACAATGAACTCAACTGTAAACTTTATTGTTGAGTCTTCTAAAGAAGAATTTACGTTAACCTTAGTGTACCCAAAAAACAGTGACTCTAGCGGCGATAAAATATCGATATTATCCCCCGTTGGTAGCGCATTACTTGGACTAAACCAAGGCGACGAAATTGAGTGGCCTAAACCGAGTGGCTTAATAAAGGTAAAAATAAAAGAAGTAACCTATCAACCAGAACGTGCTGGCGAATTACACAGATAAACATTTTATGCATTTAACGCTAAAACTCGACTTAAAGTAAACCCAGCCTCGGCTGGGTTTTGCTTTTTATTATAAACCAGATTGTTACTGTTTAATTTATACCTATAAATAAGCTACATACTGCGAGCATATACCTTACTTGATCGTTTACTAAATATGATAAAAAGTACATTTATTTAATAGTACGGAGTAAACCAAACATGACTAACGTTCAACAGCATATAAGCGGCATTGCATTAGTTGTTAAGGACTACGACGATGCCATTGAATTTTATACTCAAAAGCTCAACTTTGAGTTAGTCGAGGATACTGATTTAGGAGATGGTAAACGCTGGGTATTAATTTCACCTCCAAATTCAAACGGGGCTTGTTCAAACAGAGCTAATTCGAGCAGGACTAATCTACTGCTTGCTAAAGCCACAACGCCCGAACAAATTAGCGCTATTGGTAATCAAACGGGTGGTCGCGTGTTTTTATTTTTGCATACTAATGATTTCTGGCGAGATTATAATTTAATGCTTTCTAAAGGCGTTACATTTAACGAAGAGCCTAGAGTAGAACCCTATGGCACCGTAGTGGTTTTTGAAGACCTATATGGTACAAAATGGGATTTATTACAGCTTAATAATTAGTTATGTAAAGTGACGCTTAAACTCACGTCACTTTATTAACTAACTCTCTTACAATTGGGAATAGATCACTGGGTAGCATTCCCCTTTGCCCGTCTCGCTCACTTGCGATATCACCGGCTTTAGCGTGCAGTGTTACGCCATAGCGTGCTGCTTCATCAATATTTAAACCTTGAGCAAGTAATGCCCCAATAATACCAGTGAGTACGTCGCCACTGCCGCCAACTGCCAGTGCTGGGTTGCCATCTTCACATACCCACGTGTGCTGGGCATTAGCTATTAATGTTCCAGCGCCTTTTAATACACAAGTCGCGTTATAGCGCTTGGCGCAAAGGCGGGCATAATTAAAGCGGTCTGATTCTATGTCGCTGGTGCTCACACTTAGCAGTCGCGAAGCTTCGCCTGGATGTGGCGTCAAAACGCATTGATCTAACATATATGATGAAGCTTGCTTAGCGAGTAAATTAAGGGCATCTGCATCTATAACCAATAGCATTTTATTGTTTTGGCAATATTGCATTACTTCATCGAATGTTTGTTGTGCCCACTCATCTTGCCCAAGCCCTGGGCCAATAACAACGCAGCTTGCCCACTCTAGCGCTTGATGTAAGTTATTACTGCTTACCATAAGTTCTGGTCTGCCAATACTAATAGGCGTTATTGAGCTTTCGTGTGTATACACCCTTACCATGCCAGCACCCGTTCTAAGTGCTGCTTCACTACTTAATCTAATTGCACCTGCAGTACCTTGATTACCACCAACACATAAAAGCTTACCATGGCTGCCTTTGTGACTATTGATTGCCCGCGTGGCAATTCCTTTAAAGCTATTAATATTTATCAAGGTACCTGATGATTGAGCTATACAAGTAAACGCATCGCCAATTGCTAAATCATCAAAAACTAACTTACCGCTATGTTGTTTACCTGCCGTCGTTGTGAGCCCTTGCTTTATACCTACAAAAGTAACGGTTGAAGTAGCTTGTACTGCGCACCCTAAAGGCTGTCCTGTATTTGCTTCAATGCCTGATGGAATATCAATGCTTATTACGGGCTTACCACTGTTATTTACAGCGTTAATTATATTCGCAAAATTATCGCGCACGGCGCTATTAAGCCCAGTACCAAGGAGCGCATCAATAACGATATCGCACTCATTAAGAGCATCTTTTGTAAAATGAGAAACCACCCCACCCGCTTCTATCCATAGCTGCTGCGCTTTTGCAGCATCACCTTTTAATGTTTTTTCGGGTTCAGCAGCGCATACTGTTACCTTTTTACCTGATTGCATAATAAGCCTAGCTACAACGTAACCGTCTCCAGCATTGTTACCATGGCCAACAATGACTAATGTATGCTGCGCATCAAATAACTGCCATTGCTTATATACAGCCTCTCCTGCCCGCTGCATTAGGGTAAATAAATCGCAATGACTATTTTTAGCCGCTAAAGCTTCATTATCTCTTACTTGTTGTGCGGTAAATAAGGTTTTATTAAGCATAAAGGCTCCTTTAATAGGTGATAGTTCACCTTATCAAATACTTATATCTAGCGGCTAGTTCTGTTGGCAATTTTAAATTGCAATTTTATTTAAAGTCTAACACTGCCACTTCAATTTAAGCATGGCTCACTTGAGCACGTCTAACTTGAGCAAGGTGAGCTAATTAAAGTACAATGCAGTTAATTAAAGGCTTGGTTTACTTGTAATCCAAGCCTGTTTATTTTTAGGTAGAGAAAAGCATGGCACAAACTCGCGGTAACTTATTTATTTTATCAGCCCCTTCAGGTGCTGGTAAATCAAGCTTAATCAATGCGTTATTAAAAAAACACGCTGATATGAAAGTATCTGTATCACATACAACTCGCGCCCCTCGCCCAGGCGAAGAAAATGGTGTGCATTATCACTTTGCATCTACAGATGAGTTTAAAGCGCTTATTGCCAAAGATGACTTTTTTGAATGGGCCCAAGTGTTTGACAATTACTACGGCACATCAAAGCAGGCTATTGAGTCGCAACTTGATGCGGGTATTGATGTGTTTTTAGATATTGATTGGCAAGGCGCGCAACAAGTGCGCGAAATAATGCCAAGCGTAAAAACTATTTTTATACTACCTCCTTCAAAAGAAGAGTTAGAGCAACGCTTAAATAATCGCGGCCAAGATTCGGCTGAGGTTATTGCCTCTCGTATGGCAAAAGCACAATCTGAAACATCACATTATAACGAATACGACTATGTAATTGTTAATGATGACTTTGAGACTGCGCTTGGCGACATAGAAATGATTGTAATGGCTCAGCGCTTAACCCTAAAAGCGCAAGAAGAACGCCATCAAGTTTTACTAAATAGCCTGCTTAAATAATTTAAGTCTATTTAAATCAGGCTTAGACAAGTAAAACTGATAAAAATTGAACACTGGCTATTGGCGAAAGTGGCTGCTTGCAGTAAACTACGTCTTTGATTTAAATTATTTTTGGAGTGCTGTGATGGCCCGCGTAACAGTTGAAGATGCAGTAGATGCAGTTGGTAATCGTTTTGACTTAATTTTAGTTGCGGCTCGTCGTGCCCGCCAAATTGCTGTTGGTGGTAAAACTCCACTAGTAGACCCTGAAAACGATAAGCCAACGGTAGTTGCTTTACGTGAAATTGAACTAGGTTTAGTTGATAGCTCTTCAATGGACTTAATTGACCGTGAAGAACAACAACACCAAGAAGCAGCTGAATTAGCTGCTGTTGCTGCTATTGTTGGTGGCAACCAATAATCGACCTCCCGGTCTGATTTAGCCAACGGCGCAGTATTTCTACTATAGCCGTTGGCAATCCTCTCTTTTCATCGTATATTCGTAACTTACCTAATTTGCTTCACTAGGGCTGTTTATCTTTCGAGGTTAAATTTGCAGTAGTATGTTTGGTATTTAGGCAAGGCAGAGCCTATGTAGTGTGGTTATTCCCCATAAATAGGCGATAACGCAGCATAAATGCAAAACATGCGCTGCCTAAAGGGTTCTGCCTAGGGGCACTTTACTCTTTGTTGCTCGATTTTTACTTAGCCCGCTAGGCTAAAAACCTCGCGCCGCAATTAAGTCGCCCCTAGATTGAACAAATTTTAATCCTGAAAGGTCAACAGGCCCTAGAACATTGGAGTGTGAATGTATCTTTTTGAAGGTCTTAAAAAGAAAATCTCAGAATACTTGCCCGCTGCTGATGTAGAGCTGGTTCAAAAATCTTACGTGGTAGCCCGAGAGGCCCATGAAGGACAAACTCGCTCGAGTGGCGAACCTTACATAACGCACCCAGTAGAAGTAACCCAAATTCTTGCAGGCATGCATCTTGACCATGAAACGCTCATGGCCGCGCTAATGCATGATGTAATTGAAGATACTGATTTTAGTCAACAAGATTTAGCCGAGATATTTGGCGAAACTGTTGCAGAGCTAGTTGAAGGTGTGAGTAAGCTCGATAAGCTTAGCTTTAAAGATAAAAAAGAATTCCAAGCTGAAAACTACCGCAAAATGATTATGGCAATGACTCAGGATATTCGAGTCATTTTAATCAAGCTTGCTGATAGAACACACAATATGCGTACTTTAGGCGCATTGCGCCCAGATAAGCGCCGCAGAATAGCGCGTGAAACACTAGAAATTTACGCACCAATTGCAAACCGCTTAGGTATTCACGATATTAAAAATGAACTTGAAGACTTAGGTTTTCAAGCTTTATATCCTATGCGTCATCGCGCACTTAAATCGGAAGTTGCTAAAGCACGCGGTAATCGCAAAGAAGTTATTACTAATATCCAACATGAAATAGAAGCACGTCTTGAAGAATCAGGCATTAAAGCAACAGTGTCAGGCCGTGAAAAACATTTATATAGTATTTATAAAAAAATGCTTAATAAAGAACTGCTATTTAACGAAGTTATGGATATTTACGCGTTTAGAATTGCAGTTGACTCTATGGATACGTGTTATCGTGTATTAGGTGTAGCTCATAGCCTTTATAAACCTATTGAAACACGCTTTAAAGATTATATTGCAGTACCAAAAACAAACGGTTACCAATCGCTTCATACTTCATTAGTTGGTCCTCACGGTATACCTGTTGAAATTCAAATTCGTACTCACGATATGGATCATATGGCCGACAAAGGTGTAGCGGCGCATTGGATGTATAAAAAAGCAGGTGATGGCGCAGGTAATACTTCGCAGCAACGTGCTCGCCAATGGATGCAGAGCTTATTAGAGCTTCAGCAAAGTGCGGGTTCATCATTTGAATTTATTGAAAATGTAAAAACTGAGCTATTCCCAGAAGAAATTTACGTATTTACACCAGATGGGCGCATTGTTGAGCTACCGATGGGCGCTACCGCAGTCGATTTTGCTTATGCCGTGCATACAGATGTAGGCAACACCTGTGTAGGCGCGCGCGTTAATCGCAAGCCGCACCCTTTAAGTAGGCCCTTAGATACAGGGCAAACGATAGAGATAATAACAAGCTCAGGTGCCCACCCTAATGCAACATGGCTAAACTTTATTGTTACTGGTAAAGCGCGTTTGGGCGTTCGTAATTACCTTAGAAGCCAGCATCATGAAGAAGCTATGCTTTTAGGGCGCCGCTTACTTGATTCAGCATTAGGTGAAAACAAACTAGATAGCATTGCTGATGAAAATATAGCGAGAGTACTTGAGGAGCAAGAACTAACAACGCTTCTTGAATTACTTGTAGAAATTGGTTCTGGTAACCTAATGAGCATGTTAATTGCCAAACGCCTATTACAAAATGACAGTGACGACTTAACTGATATTACCAGCCAAGCCAAAGCGACCATTATTGGTACTGAGGGCATGCTAGTTAATTACTCTAAGTGTTGCCGACCTGTACCTGGCGATGCTATTACAGCTCATGTAAGCCAAGGTAAGGGCCTGACCGTTCACCGCCAAGAATGTAAAAACATCCGTGGCTGGGAAAATGAGCGCTCTAAATACTTAGTTGTAAAATGGGACGATAACCCAGAGAAAGAATATATTGCAGCTCTGAGAGTTGAAATTATTAATCATCAGGGGGCTCTGGCTAAATTAACCAATGTTGTTACTACAACCCAAGCCAATATTGTAGAAATTACCACCGATGAAAAAGAAAGTAATTTATACGTGATAGATTTAGGGGTTACCGTTAAAAACCGTATCCACGTTGCTAACATTATGCGCCGCATTCGCGTTATGCCTGATGTACAAAAAGTCTATCGTAAAAAGTAAAATAGGAAACACATGAATAAAGCATTTATCTCTACCGACAAAGCACCTGCTGCCATTGGCACTTACAGCCAAGCAGTTAAAGTAGGCACCGCTGTTTATTTATCTGGTCAAATTCCATTAGTGCCAGAAACGATGGAAATGATTTCAGAAGACTTTAGTGAGCAAACGCATCAGGTATTTAAAAATATCACTGCGGTATGTGAAAAAGCAGGCGGGCAAATTCAAGATTTAGTGAAAATAAATATTTATCTAACTGATTTATCTAACTTCGCTACTGTAAATGAAGTGATGAGCCAATACTTTAAGCAACCTTACCCAGCGAGAGCTGCATTAGGTGTTCGTGCACTACCAAAAGGTGCACAAGTTGAAATAGATGGAATAATGGAACTTCCTTCTACCAATTAAGTATTACAGGCTATAGAGCCTCTCTATAGCCTTTCTTTCCCTCTTAGCACTTCGTTCTCTGTGACTTCTTGACTCATAAGTGAATTTCTAGCAATCTGTGAATCTGTAGTTGTGTTTTACAAAACAAACTTAACTTAAGTAGTAAAAAAGGATTAACTCGTGTTTAAGCTTGCTAACAATGGAAATGTTTTACTTGATGTAAAAGAACATATTCCTCCCAGCGCTGCATTTATTTTAGAGGCTCTCGAAAAGTCAGCTTTTTGCGACTGCAAAATAGATCATGACGCTATTAATGATTTTTTTAAAAACGAAAACACACAACACACTCTGGTTGTAGCAACAAAACACAATGCCACTTTAAATGTAACAATTAGCGACGATAAAATGCTGGCCATTGGCGAGCTAACCCTTGCCCAAGGCGGAAAATTATTAAGTTTAGAAGATGCAAAAAAACAACTCGTTAAAGCAGGAATTGTGCGTGGCTATAAGCAAGCATTTTTAGAGTTGCTACTGCAAAAACAGTTTGAGCATACAGCGGGTTCTGTCGTTAAGGGAGTATTAGCTAAAGGCAGACTACCAAGTGATGGTTTGGCCACTAAACTAATAACAACCGTAGAGACTTTAAAAGACCGTTTAAAAACCCCCAAGCTCAAAGAAGATGGGAGCGTGGATATGCGCGACTTTGGCAAGCTTGCAAGCGTAGAGCCAGGCTCTGTGCTTATTCGCCAACAACCAGCAACCCCTGGTAAAGAAGGCTTCACCGTAATAGGTGACATACTGCCCGCAAAACCCGGAGAAAATAAACAATTAGTGGCAGGCGAAGGCACCGAAATATCAAAACTGAATCCGCTTGAACTAGTCTCTACTATTGCAGGTGTTCCGGTTGAAATTAATAATGGTATGCGTGTCGACGATATTTTTACCATTTCAGATGTAAACGTAAAAAGCGGCCACATTGACTTTCAAGGCAGTGTTATTGTTACCCGCAATATAGACCCTGGAATGAAAGTAACAGCCAAAGGCGATATTACTATATTTGGCACGGTTGAATCAGGAGAGCTTACCGCAGGCGGAAACATCACCGTTAAACAAGGTATTATTGGCCATCAAAAAGCCGACGAACAATCACTGTCTTGTAAGCTTATTGCACGTGGTGATATTCACGTATCCCATTCACAGTATTGCTACCTAGAAGCAAATAATATTTTTATTGATCGCCAAACAAGCCACTGTGTAATGAAAGCTAAACGCTTACTGCAAGTTGGTCAATCCGACTTACCTAAGGGTAAAATATTTGGTGGCGAAATACTTGATGCAACGACCCTCATTGCTGGCGAAATTGGGAATGAATCAGGCGCTAAAATGATTATTAACCTAGCGGCTTCTGGCGCCGAAATAACCGCTGATACTGATAATTGCTTTAAAGACTTAGCTAAAACAGATGCACAGCTAGACACGTTGCAAGCAGCGCTAGAAAAAACTGATTTAGTGAAGGATGCCGAAAAGAAAAAACTATTAATTACTAAAATTGGTGCTACTCAAAAGCATTATTGTGAGCAGGCAGAGCAGTTAGAAAAACGTCTTTCAAACTTAGATCACGACTTACACGATTTACTTAACGACGCTAATTTAGCGGTAAATTCTGTTTTGCATTCAGGTGTAGAGATTCATATTTTTGATAAAGTACTCAAAACAATCCGCAATTACCCTCCGTGCAACGTTAAACTTTTGAATAACAAAATTGAAATAGAGTTCAAAACAAGCTAATAACTGAGTGCTCTATTGAGCACTCAAATTTATTCACATTTAAAGTAAACCGCTTACCTCAGCATGTGTTTGCTGCGGCCATACACCCACTTGTACTTGACCAATATGCTGCTTTTGTAGCAAGAGCATAGCCAAGCGCGACTGCCCTATTCCACCGCCAATTGTTTGCGGAAATTTACTTTGTAGTAGCGCTTTATGCCAATCAAACTCTAAGCGGTCTTCATCTCCAGTAACCCTTAACTGCGCTTTTAAAACTTCAGGACTTACACGTATACCCATTGATGAAATTTCAAAGGCGTCTTCAAGTACTGGATTCCATACTAAAATATCACCATTTAAACCCATGTATTGCTCGCATGTTGGCGTAGACCAATCATCGTAATCTGGGGCTCTTACATCATGGATTTTGCCATCACCAAGCGCGCCACCAATACCAATTAAAAATACAGCACCATATTCTTGTGCAATGGCTTTTTCGCGTTGTTTAGCGCTAAAGTCAGGGTACATTTTACGTAGCTCTTCACTGTGCACAAATTTAATGTCATCCGGTAAAAAAGGCGTCAAACCATAAGACTCACTTACAAAAGCTTCCGTCTCTTTTATCCCTTTATAAATAGATTGAACAGTTTGCTTTAGTGTTGCCAGCGAACGCTCTGTGGTTTCGTTAATTACTTTTTCCCAATCCCATTGATCAACATATACAGAATGAATAGGACTTAATGAATCTTCATCTGGGCGCAAAGCTTTCATTTGAGTGTAAATACCCTCACCAACACCAAAGCCATAAGTTGCTAGTGTTTTACGTTTCCACTTAGCCAATGAATGCACCACTTCGTAGCGGCTATCTGTAATCGCTTTTACATTTACAGCAACTGCGTTTTCATGGCCGCTTAAGTTATCTTGCGTGCCGTCACCTACTTTAGCCAAAATAGGGGCTTGAACCTCAACCAGCCCAAGTTGGGTTTCAAGTTGCTGTGAAAAAAAATGCTTAACTTTACTTATTTGCTGCTGTTGCTGCACATAGTGTGAACTCATAATAATTGGCCTCATTCCCAGTTATTGTTACTTGCTTAATTGATAAAAAGCGCCCTAATGAGCGCCTTTAATGAGGTTAATGTAACGATTTGATGAATTAATTCAATATCCCATAATAAAAATAGCTTTAACATATTAAAACCATCAATTAAGTGGTATAAAAATCATATATTCGATAATTTTATGATAAAAATATAATGGAAAATTATTTAATCGATAATCTCGATAAACAGATACTTCATGCATTAATGGAAAATGCCCGTACTGCGTACGCCGAATTAGCAAAAAGATTTAATGTAAGCGCTGGGACAATTCACGTAAGAATTGAAAAAATGAAGCAAGCAGGAATCATTACAGGCACCCAATTAACGATTAATACTAAACAGCTAGGCTACGATGTGTGTTGCTTTATAGGTATTAATTTAAATAACGCACGTGACTACCCACAAACACTTATAAAGCTAGAAGCATTGGAGGAAGTGGTAGAGGCTTATTACACAACAGGTAACTACAGTATATTTATAAAGGTAATGACAAAGTCCATTGATCACTTACAAGATGTGCTGATTAATAAAATACAGGCAATAGAAGCCATTCAGTCAACAGAAACACTTATTTCTCTACAAAATCCAATTAGCCGTACGGTAATGCCTTAACTGCAAAAATCTCGTATAATTGCCGAAAAAAGAGGATAACCATGCAGCAAACTCGCTATCAAAGAATCGAAGACGTACTTTCGCGCCGTCAAACAGACTTAACCGTGTGTTTAGAAGATGTGCACAAACACCATAACTTATCTGCAATAGTACGAAGTGCTGATGCGGTTGGTTGCCATCACGTACATGCTGTATGGCCTGAGAAGCAAAAATGGCTAACAAACAATACCTCAGGCGGCAGTAAAAACTGGCTAGAGACGCACTTACATAGAAATATTGATGATGCTGTTACTGCAATGCGTGAACGCAATCCAGAAATACAAATATTAGCAACTCACTTATCAGAAGATGCCGTTGACTTTAGAGAAGTAGATTACACCAAGCCAACGGCTATTATTGTTGGACAAGAAAAAACAGGGATATCAGAAAAAGCCCTAGAATATGCCGATCAAAATATTATTATTCCAATGCAAGGCATGGTGCAATCACTAAATGTTTCAGTTGCTGCTGCGCTAATATTGTTTGAAGCACAGCGCCAACGCGAGCTGGCTGGTTTATATAATAGAGATATGTTGAGCGCCGAAGTTAAACATCCACTTTACTTTGAAGGCTGCCACCCTATTATCGCAAGGCAGTGTAAACAAAAAAAATTACCTTATCCTGCACTTGATGAAAACGGCGAAATAGTCGCTGACGAGCAATTTTGGCAAGCTTTAAAACATACTTGATGGACTAAAGCTCTGTAAGTACACTTAACTTATTCACAAATAATAAGATTGATATAATTTGTCTAAACCTAGCTTAAATCAATACCCAATTACAGAGCTCAAAGGGGTCGGCCCAAAAATGGCTGAGCGTTTGTTAAAGCTAGGTATTTTAACTGTGCAAGATATGCTTTTTCATTTGCCACTTCGCTATGAAGATCGCACTCGCTTATACGCGATTAATGAGTTGTCACTGCACAGCCACGTGAGTGTTGAAGCAACAATTGAAACAAGCCAAATCACGTTTGGAAAAAGGCGCATGCTTGTTTGCCAAATCAATGATGGTACTGGCAGGCTAACACTACGATTTTTTAATTTTACCGCCGCACAAAAAAACGCATTTAGCGCTGGTAAAATAATACGTTGTTTTGGTGAAGTGCGCCGTGGCCGTGTTGGCTTTGAAATGAGTCATCCTGAATACAGCATCAGCGATACCTCTAACGAGCAGCCGGTAGCGACAACATTAACGCCCGTTTATTCAACAACCGAAGGCTTAAAGCAACTATCGATTAGAGCTTTAAGCGAGCAAGCTATTGATTTACTAAATAAATACTCAGTAGAAGAACTACTGCCTTCACAGTGGCAGCCATCAAATATGCCGCTAAGTGACGCACTATTATTACTGCACCGCCCACCAAATGATGTTGATGTAACTGCATTAGAGCAAGGTACTCACCCTGCTCAACAGCGCCTTGTATTTGAGGAGTTACTTGCTCAAAACCTCAGCTTATTAAAAGTACGAGAGCAAGGGCAACAAGTTAAAGCCGTGGCATTAAATCCGGTAAACACATTAGAAAGCCAATTTTTAGAGCAACTTCCTTTTGCACCCACAAATGCGCAAAGCCGCGTAGTTGCTGAGATTAAAGGTGACATGCAACACGCGTATCCCATGATGCGTTTAGTACAAGGCGATGTAGGCTCTGGTAAAACCCTAGTAGCAGCACTTAGTGCACTAACAGCCATTGCGCAGGGCTTTCAAGTCGCTTTAATGGCTCCTACTGAAATTTTATCAGAGCAACATGGTGTTAATTTTACAACGTGGTTTAATCAACTAGGTATAACAGTTGCTTGGCTTGGCGGTAAAACAAAAGGCAAAGAGCGCGTAGCAACACTTGAAAAAATAGCCTCTGGTGAAGCGCAAATGATTGTAGGTACTCACGCCTTATTTCAAGATGAAGTTAAGTTTAATAACTTAGTGCTTATAGTTATTGATGAACAACACCGCTTTGGTGTCCACCAGCGTTTATCACTACGCGAAAAGGGTAAGTTTGGTGATTGTTACCCTCATCAACTAGTCATGACCGCAACACCCATTCCACGCACACTCGCCATGACCGCCTATGCCGACTTAGAAACCTCTGTGATTGATGAGCTGCCACCTGGGCGTACGCCAATCACAACAGTAGCACTTCCTGATACTCGCAGAGACGATATTATTGCCCGCGTTAAATTAGCGTGTAACGAGCAAGGCCGCCAAGTTTATTGGGTGTGTACACTTATTGATGAATCTGAAGTACTGCAATGCCAAGCCGCCGAAGACAGTGCACTGCAGTTAAAAGAAGCATTACCAGAGCTAAACGTAGGCTTAGTACATGGGCGAATGAAATCAGCTGAAAAACAAGCCATTATGAGCGAGTTTAAAGCAGGTAATATACACGTATTAGTAGCCACTACGGTTATTGAAGTTGGTGTAGATGTCCCTAATGCGAGCTTAATCATTATAGAAAACCCCGAGCGCTTAGGCTTAGCACAGCTGCATCAGTTACGTGGGCGGGTTGGCCGTGGCGCTACTGCATCGCATTGCGTGCTTTTATACCACGCACCACTGTCTCATACTGCTCAAAAGCGATTAGGTGTACTACGCGATAGTAACGATGGCTTTGTGATAGCAGAGCGCGATTTAGAAATTCGTGGCCCTGGTGAAGTACTCGGTACAAAACAAACAGGGTTAGCCGAGTTTAAAATTGCCGATCTTACCCGCGATAAGCACATACTTAATCAAGTAAGACCGATTGCACAGCAAATGCTTAAGCAACACCCAGAGGCTGTTGACCCACTAATTCAACGTTGGTTGGGTAACAAGCAAAATTACGCGCAAGCGTAACCACTCTATTTTCTATACTTTTGAGTTTACTAAGTTAATTTACTAAATTAGCTTACTAAGGATATAAAAAAGTCAGCTCTAAACAATATAGAGCTGACTCCTGATATCTCAATAGAGCAGCATAAAAGCGATTTTCGCCCTTTACTGCTCTTAGTTAAATTTACGCTTTGTTAAGCTCAAATATAAGCGATGTTTGCGGGAATGAGATTGGCATTTGTAAACCAAACTGCATTAACGCTTCACCGGTAAATGTTTGACCATTTACCGCAGCAATAGAAGATGGGCGATACTCTTCAAATTTAACCGGCCACACTAAATTAAGTGTGTACTGCGCATCGGCATCTAGGCCAACAAAACGAAGCTTATTAGGCGCTGTACGCGGTGTTTCGCGAACGCTGTTATAGGCAAATAACGCTTTTGTTTTTTGCGCATCGATTAAACCAAAGTTAATTGATAAATCGTCGCTATCTAGGCGGTATAAATCGGCGCTATGAATAAACTCACGATGCTCTTTGTGAAGTGCTATTGCCGCTTTAAGTGCATTGAATTCGTGATTAGTCAGCTCACGTGGGTCCATTTCAATGCCCATGTGGCCAAACATTGATACCGCAGCACGCATTTCAATGCTCACATTACGCCCTGTGATATGGCAATCGCGTGGGCCTACATGTGCACCCATTACCGACGATGGAAAGAAGAACGAACATCCACGCTGTATTTCAAGGCGATCAAGCGCATCGTTTGAATCTGACGTCCATACACGGTCTGTGTGTGCAAGTACGCCGTAATCTACACGTGCACCACCTGACGAACAACTTTCTATTTCAAGCCCTGGGTGCGCCGCTTTAATACGGTCAATTAAACGATAAAGTGCTAATGTTTGCTGGTGCACTGCTGGCTTACCATCAAAATTACCCGCATGGTTAATATCGCGGTTCATATCCCATTTAATGTACTTAATAGTTGGGTATTCAACTAAAATATCGTCAATCGCTTTGTATAGGTACTCAACAACCTCAGAGCGCGTTAAATCAAGTACGAGCTGATTTCTAAAGCTTAACTGCTCGTTATTTTCTGAGCTTAAAACCCAATCTGGATGCGCGCGGTATAAATCGCTATCAGGGTTGACCATTTCTGGTTCAAACCAAATACCAAACTCCATACCTAAGCTATTAACATGATCAATGACTGGCGATAAGCCATCGGGGTAAATTTTATAATCTACAGTCCAATCACCTAAGCCTGCATTGTCGCCACGGCGGCCTTTAAACCAGCCATCATCAAGTACAAAACGCTCAATACCTAACGGCGCTACTTTGTCGGCTAGTTGCTTAAGCGTGTCTACGTCGTGATCAAAGTAAATACCTTCCCACGTGTTGTAATGCACAGGGCGCGCTTTTTCACGTTGCGCTTGGCTAAGTAAATTAGCTTTAACAAAACGATGGAAATTACGAGAAAGCGCGCTAAAACCTTCACTTGAAAACGAGCCATAAATGCTCGGGCTTTGATACGTTTGACCTTTAGCAAGCGTAAGCTCACCAGGAAGTAATAGCTCACCCATTTGTACATAACGACGACCTTCAGCTAGAAGCTCTGCGCGTAGTTTATTGTTGCCGCTCCAACCTAAATGAAAGCCGTAACATTCGCCGTGTTGCTCGCCTGCATTTTCGTTATGCACTAATAAACCAGGAAACACATCGTGTGATGTTTTGCCTTTACGGTTTTCACGTACAAAGCTTCCAAGCACTAAATCAACCGATTGACGCTGGAATTCGTTTGACCAACGACCTTCAAAGCTCACTATTTTGCTTACGCTATCTGGCAATTGAAATGTTGGCGCAGCGCAAAAATTAACGCTCAGTGGTGAGTCACCTAAATTAGTTAATACAGTATGTGCACTTAGTACGTCACTGTTGTTGTCAAGCGTAATGCTGTGCACGACTTCAATACCACGAAGCTTATCTACACTTACAAACTCAACAGTCGCACTTGAAGGCTGACGCACTTCTTGAAGCTCTGGCCCAACTGACCATGCGATTGAGTCATTTACTAGCTCAAGCCCTGGCGCGCCAGTAAAGCCTTCGCCTAATAAAGGAGATAGAGAAATAGGCGCTTCTTCAACCACGGCACATTTTACTTCTTGACGGGTAGCAAGCTGAGTAAGCATTGTTTCTGTTGTTTGCTCAGATAGGCGCTTACCAAAGTACAGTAACGCCGGTGTTTTGCTCTGGCAGTCGAAAATAACGGTGCTGTTTACACTGTCTAATCGATAAAATGATTTAGTGTCGGCCATGATTTTCCTATCCTCTTGTTCATTGTGTGAGTTATAAATATAACGAAAATTAGTAAGCTACACTATTTACTAAATGTATCTCTTTGCTTGAGCCACAATCTATCAGATGGTGACACTCAATAATAATAGTATATATCATACAAATTAGGTTTTGATAGTCTTTACATCGCAAATAGTCAGATAAACTCACTGGAAGTACCACTGTAATAAAAGGTATTAAACTAACCTTTACTTTAAAGCTCTGTTATTGCTTTTAATATATATAAAAAATCGGCCAGAGTTGCCCCATGACCGATTTTGTCAGCTTAAACTATTTACAATCTATTTTTGTACTTGTACTTGTCCTGCGTCATCAAGTGCCGGTGTTTTACCTGCCCACTGCGCATTCAAACCAAATACCACTTTATTTACTATCAATGCAAAAGCTACACATACAATCAGTGTAATTGGCATTAAGTGAATGTAATGAATGTCAGTATGTAGTGGTGAGTTTGCAAACGTAAGCATGCCGTACATTACAACACCTAAAATTACTGCTGCAATACCTGCACGTGCATCAACATTTTTAAATAATAAGCCCACTACAAAAATTGAGAATATAGGCATACTTAATAAGCCGTTTAATTGCTGTAGTAAGTTAATAATACTGTCGGCTTGCTGGTAAATTGGTACAAGTACCAGTGTTAAGCTTGTTAGTAGCAATGTTACGTAACCACTTAGCTTTACAACACTTGGCTCTTTATTAAAGTAAGCTTCGTGAATGTCACACACATATAGTGCTGTAGCTGAATTTAATAAGCTGTTGTAAGTAGACAGCACTGCCGCTGCCATTGCCGCTGCAAACACACCGGTTAACCATGCTGGCATTACATCACCTACAATTCGACCATAAGCAGCGTCGCCAATATCGCCGTAAAGTTTAAACGAAATAATACCCGGTAATACCACAATGGCAGGGACGATTAAAAAACGAATTCCCGCTGCGGCAAATATCCCTTTTTGTGCTTCTTTAACATTAGGAGCAGCCATGGCTCGTTGTGTAATTGTTTGATTAGTACCCCAGTAATACATTTGAATAAAGATCATACCGGTTAAAAGTGTTGGCCATGGAATAGGTGAATCAGCATCGCCGATGAGTGTTAAGCGCTCCTCTGGAATGCCCGTAAAGTCGTAGTCAATGGCATTTAATGCTAAAAATACCACTAAAACCGCCATACCCAGTACCAGTAAGCCGTTGTAAGTATCAGACACTGCAACTGCACGTAGACCACCAAAAAACGCATAAATAGCACCTACAATGGCAAATGCGGTGGCAATATACATTAGCGGAATATCAACCTTAAACATGGTTTGCATAAACAGCGCACCTGAGTAAATTACCGCTGGCATGTAAATAAGTGCATTACCTAAAAAGAATAATCCCCCAATAACAGCGCGAATATGTTTATTGTTATAGCGCTTTTCTAAAAGCTCTGTGGTGGTAGTACAATTGTATTTGTAATAAACAGGAATGAAGACCTTAGCTAAAATAATTAAGCCAATAATCGCCGCAAGCTCCCACCAAACAAGCAAAGCCATTTGGTTACCATTCATACCTACTAGTTGGTCGGTGCTTAAGTTAGTAAGTGTTATTGAACCTGCAACAAACATCCAAGTAAGGCCACCACCTGCTAAAAAATACTCTTTGGTTTGGCTTTGTCCGTTATTACGATTTTGGCCTCGGCATTTCCAATAAGTAAGGCCACCAATTAAAGCGGTGACAAAAACAAAAACCACCAGCTGTAAAATGTTATCTGACATGTGTGTGTCTCCTACGCGTTACGCGCAATGTCTGTGTAATAAAAAAGTGCACGCTACAGCGCGTGCGCATCTCGACTTAGTTCTAACTTAATTTGCTTTAAAGGCATAAGTTCGGGACGTTGGTTGTGCAGCTTTACCAATGCATTTAACTGAAACAGTGAAATAAGCATACTGTTAAGCACACTTAGGTAACCTTGCTTGTGTAAGTTTGCAACGGTATCGCTATCTAAAGTTTGCAGTTTGTCTTCATCAACTGTGCTCAAACCTTGAATAGTTTGGGTTTCGCCTTGTTCAAACTGCAATATAATATCTATGTTTTTAATAAGCCCTAAGCGCGCTACTTCCTGGGTAAATTGATACGTTTGATAATCATTTTTTAAATCGCTTTCAAGTAGCTTTTGCTGTGAATTTAAAAATAAGCTTGGGTTACCTTTAGCATCAAATAGTGCCTCGCCTTGCTGCGTATTTACGGCTGAGCTTTGATCATCAATCGCAATAAAGTAGTCGCTGCTATTTGCTTCACGGGTCATTAAATAAAGAGGGTGAGTTTGTATACATACCGGTGTGTAAAGCGCCTGCCACTGGTTGTTATTAACCAATAAACTTTGCCCAGCACTAAAGCTTGTTAAACCCGATACGGTATAACTGCCGTTTTGCGCATTTCGCGCTAAAAATATAGGTAAGTCGCATGCAGCTTTTGCCACTTCGTTAGCTCTTAAATTAACTAAATGCTGCGTTTTTGCATATTCAACACCTGCATTAGGGTTAATTTTTAATGTTTGGTGTTTGGTGTTTACTAGTTCACTAATAGCCATAGTTACACATCCTTAAACTGGTTTAGCCGCTAACCACTGCTCAATATAAGCGCGGTGTGGCGGCAAAGTTTGCAACATCTGCTGTGTAAGCTGGCTGTTACGTTCAATTATTTGTTTGGCTTGCGCGTCTTGTGAATACAAATAAGCCTGTTTAGTAAAGTCTGGTTTGAAGCCCATACCATATAAAACGTACTGGTAGCTGGCGGCTGGGAATAACTCTAATGCGCCATGAAAATCTTGAATAAGCGGGCCACGGCTTCCCCAAAGAAGTAAATCTTCTTGCAGGGTTTGTGGAATAGTATTGGGCTGCACATGTGCTTGCCAGTAAGGTTCTGGGCGCTTGGTTAGCATGTAATGCAGCTTTAAAAAGTCGATAATGCGCTGCCAGCGGTAGTCCATTTGCTCGTTAAAGCGTTTAGCTACAATAGGCATTACTTGTGTATCTGCTGGCATATGCTCTGCTACAAAGCGTGCTGAAATTTCAACAAGCATAATAGCGGTTGCTTCAAGCGGCTCTACAAACCCTGCTGACATACCCACTGCAACACAGTTTTTATGCCAAAACTTCTCATGGTAGCCCGACTCAAAGCTAATTTTACGGGCAGTTAAACCGTTTGCTGCATCGCCTAAATAGTTTCGTAAGTTTTGCTCTGCTTCATCGTCTGATAAAAATTTGCTTGAATATACATGCCCTACACCACGACGATGCGTTAAACCTATATCCCAAATCCATCCAGCGTTTTGAGCTGTTGCTATGGTATGGCTGGCTAAGGAGTCATCGTTTTCATCGTAAGGAACTTGCATCGCCAGTGCGCTGTCGTTAAATAGCACGTGGTCCATTTTTTTAAACGGTACGTTGAGCGCTTGGCCTAATAACAATGATGAAAAACCAGTACAGTCTATAAATAAATCGGCGCTTATAATGCGGGTTTGATCTTTTAGAGTAAGCTCATTTATTGCACCATCGTCATCAAGTTTTACCTGATCAACAGTACCAATAATATGCTCTACGCCAAGCTTACTTTTACAATGCTGTTTAAGCATTTCTGCAAAAGCGCCGGCATCTAAGTGATAAGCGTAATTACAATTACCTTGATATTCACCCTGCGCTATACCTCTTGGGGCTAAGCTTGCTTCGCAAATATCATGTTGAAAATTAGTTTGCTGTGCAAAGTCTTCAACATTATCTAAATAAGGAGCTAAATCTATGCGGCCGTAGCCTAGCGGTACAGTAAATGGATGGTAGTAAAAGTCGTTGTTGCCGTGCGTCCAATTTACAAATTTACCACCTTGCTTAAAGGTAGCGTTACAGGCTTTAAATACATCAACTTCACGCAAACCTATTTGCTGAAGTGTGTTTTTCATAGTGGGCCAGGTACCTTCACCTACACCAATTGTTGGAATATCTGACGATTCAACCAACATCACTTTTAAGCCATCACCATTTTTACCTTGGTGATACGAAGCTATAATTGCAGCGCTCAACCATCCTGCTGTGCCGCCACCAATTACTGCGATTGTTTTTATTGTTTTATTCATAATGGACTACTCTTTGAGTATCTTTGATAACGTTTTATACAACAAATGCCCGGTAGGGCATTTGGATTTAATGTGGCTTCATTTTAGCCAATTAGGTTAACTAATATACATTACTGTTAAATTAACCTAATTGGTATTAGCACTAATGTACTGCAATGAAACAAGAGGCGAGAAGTTCGCCTCAAACATTAATTAAAACGATCCGCGAATACCAAACGCGTAACGTGAGCCATTATCTTCCACTGAATAAATTTGGTTAGCAAAACGACCTGTTTGTACTAACTCTTCCTCAGTGATGTTGATGCCTTCTGCAAAAATAGTGAAGTTTTCGTTAATATCGTAGCTTGCACTAATATCCCACTGGCCGTACGTTTCTACGTTCACTGGTTCACCATTGAAGCCGTTATCAACTAAGCGTAAAAAGCCTTCACGGTTGTTAAATGCAACACGTGCTTGCCAGTTGTCTTGCTCATAAAACAATACTAAGTTTTGTGAATCGCCCAAACCTTCAAGTGCAAATGTTTGAGTTGTATCATCACCTACACTAATGTCGCTATTCACAACAGTCGCATTAGCGATAAAACCAAAACCATTTTCAAACATGTGAGTAACACCCACTTCGAAGCCGGTTACGGTTGCAGACTCACCATTTTGAGGACGGCTTACAGTGTAAACTTCTGAGCTACCAATAAGTTCGTCATCTGTTTGGTCTGTACATGTAGTACACGCAAAATCAGGGCCCGAACGGTCAGACATTTCGTATGTTTCTGCACCCGTTAACGTAACAATAAAGTCGTCAACTTCTTTACTAAATACCGCAAAGCTAAATAAGTTAGCATCGTTGTAGTACCACTCGTAAGAGATATCCCAGTTTTCTGATTGGAATGGTTTAAGTGCTGGATTGCCACCACTTGCCGTTAAGTTTTGACGACGTGGTTCGTTAAAGTTTGTCGCAGGAGATAACTGAGACATAGTTGGACGAGTAATACTATCGTACGCGGCAAAACGTAAAATCATATTATCTTGTAGCTCAAGCTTAACGTTGAAAGACGGTAGTAAGTTTGAGTAGCTAGTACCTTGTTCAATATTAGTCGCAGGACCAAATACGTTAGCAAACAATGTCGCATCTGACGTTGGAACTACATCGCTAATAAAGCTTTGTATAGCAGCAACTTCAATATCGGTTTCTGAGTAACGAGCACCCATATTAACGGTTACCGGCATATCAGCTAGGTCAAAACCAAGCGTAAAGTCCATGTATAAGCTAGTGATGTCTTCGTTAATTGTGTAACGGTTATTTTGTAGCGTTGGCTCTACTGGAAAACCTTGATCGGCTAAGTAATCAAGCATTTTATCGCCATCGTAGCTATAAAATGTATCGATTAAACCAGGGAAGTAATTACTCGCTGTGTATGCTTCAAAATCAATTTCATCAAGCGGTGCTTGTGTACCGTAACCACAAAATTGACATTGGCTACCAAAAATTTGGAAGCTAGATTTTTCACGCTCTTGGCGATAAGCACCAAAGTTAATACGCTCTACTGGGCCTTTATCTGGCACGTATTCAAAATCGGCTTTTACTTCAGTGATTTCATCTTCATCAGTAAATTGGTTACCAATTTCATTGTAGTGAAGACGCGCTAGGCTTGGATCTGGCAATGAACCATTTTCAAAACCATCATGCTGTACGGTAGGAATGCTGCCTGTACCGTCAAAAGTATAGCTGTTAATAATACCCACTACGTTAAAACGATCATTACCTGCACGGTCGTTTTCAGCTGTTGAGCGAGATACATCAAATTTTGCTTTTAATGAATCATTTACTTGCCAATCTACGTTAATACCAAATGCTTTGTTGGTTACGTCACGTGAGTTACGCGTGTGTGATACAAAATCACTTGCAGGGTCGCCACTTGGTGCGCCTAAACCAACTTCTTGAGAGAAAGTTAAAAGCGTACCCGTTTCAGCATCAATTGTTGCGCTGCCTACACGGTCTGGTTCGAACCAAGATGCTAAATCACGCACTGACGAATCAACTTCAAATTTTGAAATCATTCCATCAACCGTAATCGTAACATCGTCAGATGGCGCATATTGAAGTACTAAACTTGCGTTTGTACGTTCACGGTCTTGCTCATCAACTACTTGGTCCCAGTTACGTGGTATGTAGGCATTTTCAAACAATACACCATCAGTTGGGTTAGATATTGTTTGGCCACCGCGCCAACCTGCCGTTAAAATTTGGTTGTTTTGAAGTTTACGTTGCTGATTAGTTATGGCAAAAAGCACACCTAGCTTGTCATCGTTAAACGTATTACTTATTAAAAATGATGTTGATGGAGATACTTCTTCAGAAAGGCTTTCGTACATACCTTTAACTGAACCTAAAATATGTAACCCACCAAAATCAAAAGGGCGTGCTGTAGTTACGTTAACCGTACCACCAATGCCGCCTTCTTGAAGCGTTGCTGTATTACTTTTATAAATATCAGCACCGGTGATTTGATCCGCCGCCAATACATCAAAATTAAATTCACGACCTGCACTGTCTGTCGCAATTTGACGACCATTAACAAGTACAGTATTAAATTGTGGACCAAAACCACGAATAGTTACCGCTTGGCCTTCACCACCACTGCGGTCAATTGCCACACCTGTAATACGTTGCAGAGACTCTGCTACGTTTAAATCAGGAAATTTACCAAGATCTTCTGCTTTAATCCCGTCTGTAACAACATTAGATGCTTTTTTATCTAACATTGATGAACGTAAGCTGCTGCGGATACCCGTTACTGCGATAACTTCAACATCTTCATTTACTACTGTAGGCGTATTGCCTTCAGCGCCTTGAGCTGCAACGCTTCCGCTTGCCAATATACCAGTGATAGCAATACTGAGCGCGGTTTTCTTGTTGAACGATAACTTATTGTTAATTATCATTTTTTAAAAACTCCTGATTGTGTGTAGTCGTTGTGTCGTTGTGGTAGTGCGTATAGTTTCAAATACTATTTATATTATAAATACTTTAAACTGGCAAAAAGTGCAACCTTTTCCTTAATTATGGATAGCATTTAATTACCGTATATTTTCTTTTGGTTTTCTTTTAATTAACATTAAAGAGCTGTATTCACTCAGAAAAAGCGTAAATAATAACCTGTTCGTATTTCTCTGCTGGCAATAAATTAGCCTTTGGAAAATTTTCACGATTTGGCGCATCTGGCCAATTTTGCGCTTCAAAACACAAAGCTTGCCGTGCTTTAAAAGGCGAACCAACAAAGTTTGCGGTATAAAGCTGCATGCCTGGCTGCGTACTTTTAAGGGTTAAACTAACGTTCGTGTGTGGCGAAGTTAATGTAGCCATCGTCTTTAAACTGCTGTCATCATTAAAAATATAGCAGTGATCAAAGCCATTTCCAGCTTCTAGCTGAGGATGAACAGCACTTAAGGCCTCACCAACTTGAGCTGGCTTAGTAAAGTCAAAGCAGGTACCGCAAACTAAAGCGGCTTCATTAAGTGGAATACTAGTTGTATCAATAGGAAGGTAACGATCGGTATTAATTTGAACAAGATGCTCATTAATTGACTCACTGCCATCAAGATTAAAATAGCAATGGTTAGTAAAGTTAACGAGCGTTTCTTTATTGGTTAGCGCTTTAAAGTGCAGAGTAAGCTCGCCGTTTTTAGCGCTAATAGTTTGCCAAACCTGCAACTCACCGGGGAAACCTTGTTCGCCGTCGGGCGAGCAATAATAAAGCTCAACTTCACTTTCAGTTTGTTTAGTTACTTGCCAAAGTACTTTATTAAAACCTTTAACACCGCCATGTAGGCTATTAGGACCGTTATTTGCCTCTAGTTGATACTGCGTACCAGATAAGTTAAAACGCCCCTTTGCAATACGATTAGCGTATCGACCTACTGTAGCGCCTAAGTAAAATGGGTTTTCAAGATAATATTGAGGATCATCGACGCTAAGCGTCATTTCTTGTTTTTTAAATTTAATGCTTTTTATTATTGCGCCAAACGGCAAAATTTCAGCTGCTAAATTCTTACCATCACTGAGCTGAATAACTTGTAAAGGCTGGTTACTGGCAATAGATGTCACACGCATACTCCAATCAAATTACCGAATTAACATTTCCTGTTATAACGGCGCAACAATATATAATATAAATAGTATATAATTGGAGCCTGCAACTCAATCTAAATACGTTAAAATTTCTCGACAAAAATTTACAGCTGCCATTATTTATTTACACGAGGCGAGTAGATTGAATATTTATCGTTTTTACCCCCAAAGCCTCTTAATTAACCATCAAATAAAAAGTTCAATGCAAGTGTAGACTTAAGCAACTCAATTAATTGACATATGTTAAGTTTTTATTAAACCTTTCTTTTATTTGGAAAATTATCAGTCCTAGTTTGTTTAGTTGATGTCTGCACCATTTAATCCAGCTTAATCGCTGCGTGTGCACTTTGTTTTTAGTATTTATAAACATTAACTGAGAGAAGAAAGGAATTATGATCCCATTTAAACTTAATAAACTGAGCATATTAGTTGGCGCTGTATCTGGCACATTTGTATTAGCAAGCAGCCCTATACATGCAGCTCAAAGTGATAAAGTTCAGCAAGAAATGGAAGCGATCACGGTAACAGGCTACCGCTCTAACCTAGCCCGTAGTAAAGAGCTCAAAAAAAATGCCATTGGCTCGCAAGACAGCATACTCGCTGAAGACATTGGCGAATTCCCTGATGCTAACTTAGCAGAGTCATTACAGCGAGTACCGGGTGTATCTATTTCGCGTGACTCAGGTGAAGGTCGTCAAATATCGCTACGTGGCTTGGGTCCTAATTTTACACGCACACGCTTAAATGGCATGGAAGCACTTTTTACAAGCGATTCAGGTATTGACCAACGTGGCGGTGCATCCCGCTCTCGAGATTTTGATTTCAGTATTTTTGCCTCAGAACTATTTAATCGCGTAGATGTGTATAAATCGTATGATGCATCATTAGATGAAGGGGGTATTGCCGGTACTGTTGACTTACATACTGCAAAACCTTTTGATAATTCTGAAGAAGGACTACAAGGTGCTGTAAGTGTAAAAGGTATTTATAATGATAGAACAGAGCATTCAGACCCTCGCTTTGCTGGTTTGTTATCGAATACTTGGGGGAATTTTGGTGCGCTCGTATCGGTTGCTTATTCTGAAGTAGATACGATTGAAGAAGGCTATCATGTGTGGTCTTGGAAGCAAGCGAGCTTTGGTGATGATAATGTTGCAGATTCAGTTGATGGCGATATCAAAAACCGTTTAGTCAACGCCACGGGTAATGACCGTGTGTTTGTATCTCGCGCTAATAACATTGCATCTTGGGCTAATACTCGAAAACGTACCGGTATTACCGCTGCATTTCAGTGGCAACCTTCTGATGCAATGTCTTTCGATTTGGATATTTTGTACGGAAAGCTATCTAACGATCGCATTGAAAATCAATTATCAACAGCGGGCACAAACGCATTTACTGGCGATGTGACAGCAAATCAATTACTCGTTGATGCAGCCATTGAAGGTGACGATTTAGTATACGCCTCATTTGAAGGTCTTGATTTACGTACTGAGTCAAAAGTAAGTTTTGGCGAAACTGATTTTCACCAAATATCACTCAGTGGTAATTTTGAACTAACCGATAAACTATACATGACAACCATGTTTGGTTTATCAAAATCTACTTTTGAGCAGCCTATAAACGATAAAGTTTTTAGTGAATCTGTCGATCATGCGTTTTCTGTTGATTGGCGCAATGCTAAATATGGTCAAAATACTTACGACTTTGATATTACCGACGTTGACCAGTGGGCATTAATGCGAACTGATGTCCGCGAAGATGAAATAAGCAATGAATACAACACGTATCAAGTTGATTTTAATTACGAACTTAATGATGTGCATTCATTTAAGTTTGGTCTTCAGTCTAAAAACTATCAATCAGATGGTTTTGAACGCAGAGACCGTGTTGATTGGGAAAATGACCCAAATTCACCTGAAGCTGTTTTTCAAATAACTAGTATTCCAATTTTATATGACTATGTTATTGCAGATAACCAAGCTACTTTTGAGCGTGTTGTTGCAACAGGTTTAATTTCTCGCGAGTTAGACGCCTCTCATAATCGCCCTGGTACTGTATATCAAATTGAAGAAGATACTATTGGGGTTTATGCACAGTATGTATGGAACACCGAAATAAGTAACTTCCCAATTAGAGGTAACTTAGGTTTACGTTGGTACGAAACTGAACAAACATCGAGCGGGGAAGTTAATACTGGAACCGGTTTTGAACAAATTGAATTTAGTAAAACCTATTCCGATTTACTACCAAGCTTAAATGTTGTTGCTGATATTTCTGATAATTGGTTAGTACGCCTTGGTGCTAATCGCAATATTTCTCGACCTAATTTAAATCAATTAAAGGCCGCAGGACAAGTGGGTGTTGCAGATCAATTTATTAGTGCTGGTAACCCTAACTTAGAGCGCTTTGTTGCTGATTCATTCGAAACATCATTTGAGTTTTATGGTGATTCGTCAAGCTTAGCTATTGCAGTGTTTCATAAAGATATGGAGTCATTTATTGTCCAGCAATCAGTGACTCTACCTTATGAGCAAACGGGTTACCCTCTAGAGTTTTTAGACTTTGACCCTCGCGTAAATGCGCAATCTGAGTTTACCGTTTCACAACCGATAAATGGTGATTCTACAGATGTCACTGGTTTAGAAGTTGCGTTTCAAATGGACTTTGATTTTTTACCAGAGCCATTTAATTACTTAGGAATGCTAGGTAATGTAACCATTGCTGATGGCGAAACTATTTTATTTAACGAAGGTGAACGCATAAGCGTTACTCCTCCTGGCTTATCTGAGCTGTCTCACAACTTTACCCTTTATTATGAAACGCCGCATTGGGGCATGCGTGTTTCGAGCTCTTATCGTGATGAATATATTACAGGGGAAGGCTCAGAGCAAAACATTGTTGCAGGATACGATGAAACAACGTTTGTTGATTTTAAATCGTTCATGAATATTACAGAGCAAGTAAAAATAACCTTTGAAGCAACAAATTTAACGGATGAAGCAATTCGCCAATTCCTTGATCACAGAACTCAATCTTACTCACAAAGTGGTCGTAATTTTGCGTTAGGTATGTCGTATAAATTTTAGCTCTCACCTCTAAACTGGCTGCTTTTGCAGCCAGTTACTTTAAGGAAAAAAGTTATGAAAAAATACACTATTTCATTTCTCATTAATTTATTATTGCTTTTAGTTTGCTGCCCATCAATTGCTGCAAATGACACATTTACTTTAGGTGTTATTGCCGATTGCCAATATGCAGAACAAGCCAATAAAGGTACTCGACACTATACATCTTGCCCTCAAAAATTGAGTACGGCAGTTGAGCAATTTAATGCGCAGCCTTTATCGGGTGTATTGCATTTAGGCGACTTTATCGACCGTGAATTTAAAAGTTTTACCCCGTTAAATACAATATCATCGTCGCTTAATACTCCCCTTTATCATGTATTAGGAAACCATGAATTCTCGGTAGATGATAAGTTTAAAATGCGCATAACTAACACTTTAAACATGCCATCTCGCTATTACAGTTTTGAAATAAACAACTGGCTCTTTATCGCATTAGATGGCAACGATGTGAGCACTTACGCATGGCCTAAAAATAGTAAAAAACATCAACAAAATATGACCTTGTTTAACTCTCAATATAAAGGGCACGAAGATTGGAATGGCGCAATTGGTATAAAACAACTTAAGTGGTTAGAAGAAAAACTAAAAGTAGCGCAAGTAAAAGAGCAACCTGTAGTACTGCTGAGTCATTTCCCTATTTTTCCTGAGAACAACCATAACCTATGGAACGCGCAAGAAGTGCTAACCCTTATTAGCCAGTATCCAGCCGTAAAAGCATGGTTTAATGGTCATAACCATGTAGGTAATTACGCAAAAAAAGACGGCATTCACTTTGTAACTTTTCATGCGATGCTTGATACCGATACAACTGCATTTAGCACTCTTGAATTTTCGCTAACCCAACTTAAAATTAATGGTCAAGGGAGGCAGCCTTCAATGGTTCTTCCCATTAAATAACCGCAATAAAACGAAGATAACCTATGGCTCTATATAATAACGCGTACAAGGAGAGAATTAGCGTGACTAGGGAACTTAGTCACGCATTTTTGGCACTTATGTAGCTATGCAATTGCTCAATAGCACTTTGCATTTGGCGGCTTATATCACCTAGGCTAAACCCTGTTGCCACTTTAATTTGTTGATATGTTTCACCATGAATACGACTACGTACAATAAGGTCTCGCTGCTTATCTGTAAGCGTATTCATCGCATCTGAAATATATTCAATTCGCAAATTCATGCTACATAGATCCTCAGGGCTACCTTGCGTACATAGTGGCTCATCAATATTATCGCGGGTATCGTCTAAAAAATGTTGAGTGTTTTTAAAGCGAGAACGATAATTTAAACCAATGTTAATAGCTGAACGAAGCAGATAAGCTTTCGGAAACTCTATTTTATCAATATGCTGATGCGATAACATATTACTAAATGCTTCTTGCACTAAATCTTCATGATCGCTAAGGCTTGCCCCAAAAAAATCACGGACTCTACGGTTTAGTTCACCGTTGTGCTCGGTATATAACTTTTCAAAAAATGATTCGATAATCATAAAATGACCTTAAAAACCTCTTAATTCAAAAGTAAAAACAACTGTGTTAGCAGTTGTATTTAAGAGGATTAATTTAGCATTCAATTATGCTAAGAATATGACAAACCAAGCGTTTGTCACTAAAAGGTCATTTATTAGCTAAGTTATAACTCAGCAGTAATGTGCTCGTTAAGCGCTGCTTTTTCGTCAATGCTAAGCGCTTGCTTTGATTTAGCAATAAAATCGTACCTCACCATCACAGCTTTGCCTATTGCGCAGCATTTATCGTGTTGCCATGCTTCTTGCCTAAGCGTAAAAGAGCTAGTTCCTATATGCTCTACAGAGGTTTTTACGGTCACTTCGTGGCCATAAAATAATTCGCCTACAAACGACACTTCAACTTTGGCGATAATCAATTTCCAATCATGTGGATTTAAGTCCGGTGTAAAAAACTTAAAAATAGGTCCACGTGCGACTTCAAACCATACAGGGAGTACGGTATTGTTAATGTGTCCGAGTGCATCTGTTTCGCTAAAGCGCGGCATCACTTTTTCAATAAACATAAAAATCCAATAATAATTATATAAAGGTAAACCATGACGGACTTTATACGCGTTATTGATAACGCATTAAGCGATGAGTTTTGCGATGAATTTATTTCCACATTCGCGCAAAGCCCGCATGTAAGACAAGGGGTAACATCGGGCGGTATCGACTTAAAGAAAAAAGACAGCCACGACCTGCACTTAAATAATCACCCCGAATATGCACAACAATTAAAACATATACAACAAACGACTGCACAGCATGTTTTTAAGTATGTTGAAGAGCATATTTTTATGATGATTGGGGCATTTGGCTTAAAGGTTTATCATCCAAAAACAGGTGAGGTAGTCGATTTAACCCAAGAGAATTTTGAAGAAGTGGGTAAACCGCAATTACCCGTTTTAGTTCAGCAAATTTTTAGACTCGGTAACATTCAAGCGCAAAAATACGAAGTAAACAAAGGTGGCTACCCTTACTGGCACAGTGAAGTTTATCCGCAGCTACAGCACAATGAAGCTTTGCATCGCGTGTTGTTATTTATGTTTTACTTAAACGATGTAGAGGAAGGTGGTGAAACAGAGTTTTATTATCAAAACCGTAAAATCGCCCCTAAAAAAGGCACTATGGTAATAGCACCTGGCTACTTTACACATACTCATAGAGGCAATAAGCCAGTATCAAACGATAAGTATATTTTAACCTCGTGGGTATTGTTTAACCGTGCAGAACAAATATATGGTGCGCCTAAGAGTTAGCGCACCAAAATCAGTATTATTTAACCGAGCAGTTCATCAAATAAATTAAACAACTGATCTAGCTCTTCAATGGTGTTGTAGTGCATACAACCAATGCGCACTACGCCGCCTTTATCAAGCACATCTAATTGCTTGCACAACCCTTGCGCGTAAAAATTACCATCCCACACGCAAATATGCTGCTTACCTAGAAATTCTGAAACGGCGCGTGGCTCAAGCCCTTCAAAAATTAAAGCAAAAGTAGGTGTACGCTCATTAAGGCGATCAAAATCATCAATACCAAATAACTTAATACGTGGATAATTAACTAAGCGCGTTAAAAAGTGTTCGCTAAGCGCCATTTCGTGCTGCTTAGTTTTAGCAAAAGCAACGCTTAACTTTTCGCGACGTGAGTGGCTATCGTCAAGTTCGCTAATCGCCGCAATGTAATCAACAGCTGCGATAAAACCAGCCATTGCTTCAAAGCTTTGCGTGCCGGTTTCCCAGCGACCTGGTGCTACGTCTTTAGCTGGCTCAACCTTGTAAGGCGTAAACCCGTCTAAATGTTCTTTTTTACCATAAACCATACCTAAATGCGGGCCAAAAAACTTATACGCAGAGCACGCTAAAAAGTCGCAATCAAGTGCTTGTACGTCAACAAGTTCATGCGGTGCATAGTGTACGGCATCAACATAAACAAGTGCACCTACAGCGTGAGCAAGCTCTACAATACGTTTGATATTGTTAATTGAACCTGTGGTATTTGACGCATACGTTACCGCTACAAGCTTAGTGTTGCTGTTTAATAAGCTTTCAAATTGCACCATATCTAAGCTGCAATCAGCTTCATTAATTAAAGCCGTATTAACTTTAACGCCTTTATCTTCTGCAGCTTGTTGCCACGACGATACATTTGAGAAATGATCGGCATTGGTTACAATTATTTCATCGCCAGCCTGCCAGTCGCGTGAAATTGCACGGCTAAAACTAAACGTAAGGCTGGTCATGTTTGGACCAAACACAATTTGTTGTGAGCTAGGTGCATTAAGTAAGTCAGCGGCGGCTTGGCGCGCATTCGCCATCAACTCAACCGTTTTATCACTTGAAAAAAACGCGCCACCTAAGTTCGAATTATAATGACCTAAATAAGCTGTCATCGCAGTAAGCACCGATGTTGGTACCTGCGAGCCACCTGGTCCGTCTAAAAATATTGGCGATTTACCATCAACGTTCTGCATTAATGCTGGAAACTGCTCACGTAATTGCGTTATGTTCATGCCTAACTTCCTTAAGACGTTAATACAAAACAATCCAGGTAACCTGGTTTGCTAGCATCAATTTTGTTCATAGGTGTTGCGTTATGCCACACTTGACGGTCGTTTATTAATGCAAACATGCCGTCTTTTATTTCCATTTTAAAACAAGGCTCAGCTTGCTTGTTTTCGTATACAAGCAGTTCGCCACCTTCTAAATTCTCGTGAGAAACACCGCATATACATACATGGTCAAAACCATCTTGATGCACGCCTTCTGGCGCTGCAGGTGTATCGCTATCGATGGCAAGCATACGGAACTGATGAATTTCAATATCACGCTGCTCATCAATACCGGTAAGTTGGCGAAACTCATTTACAATGCTTTTCATGCCCTCTGACTCAAGTAAACTTTGCTCTAAATTTTCGTAAGTACGCTCTACATTACCTTGAAAAGTATTAATTGAATCATCTTGAACAAATGCTTTGGCTTGCTGTAGCTTTATTTCACCATTTTGCATTTTTACTACTGAATAACGACGTTTACGAAAGGCACCATCTGCATAAAGGTTTGCAGGAAGGTTATCAAAAGAAGGTTTAACCAAATCAATATTTGCTTGGTTAACAAAACGTAGTTGCAATAAATTCTGGTTGTTTAATGCTGTCATAAAATCTCGCCTAAAATAATGAGAATATTGATAAGGATTTTAATGCATTTTGATAGGAATTTTTGCGCGATTAATTACTTTAAAAGTAATTTAAGACTAGAGTTAATACAATAATACAAAAAAAGAAGCATGAACTATCTAATATTTGTTTTAGCCAATAAAAAACCCGCCGAAGCGGGTTTTTAAACAAACTCTAAAAGTTATACAGCTTGTTGAATAATCACGTTGTCTGCTTTTTTAGTGTAAGCAGGCATACGGTGGAAGTTTAAGTAACGGTAAGTATCTGCAGCCGTTGCATTAATCTTCGCTGCGTATTCTTGGTACTCAGCTGGAGTAGGTAGTTTACCTAAAATAGCCGCTACTGCAGCAAGTTCTGCTGAAGCTAAGAATACGTTCGCGCCATTACCTAAACGGTTAGGGAAGTTACGTGTAGAGGTAGACACAACCGTTGCTTTGTCTGCAACGCGTGCTTGGTTACCCATACATAGTGAACAACCTGGAGTTTCGATACGTGCACCTACACGACCAAAGATACCGTAGTAACCTTCGTCTGTAAGCTGATCTTTATCCATCTTAGTTGGCGGGGCAACCCAAAGCTGAGTTGGGATACGACCTTTAAAGCCATCTAGTAACTTACCTGCTGCGCGGAAGTGACCGATGTTAGTCATACAAGAACCGATGAATACTTCGTCGATTTTCTCGCCAGTAACATCAGATAATAAACGTGCATCATCTGGGTCATTTGGAGCACAAAGGATTGGCTCTTTAATATCTGCTAAATCGATTTCAAGTACATGTTTGTACTCTGCATCAGCGTCAGCTTCCATTAGTTCTGGGTTAGCTAACCAATCTTGCATTGCAGTAATACGACGCTCAATAGTACGTACATCGCCGTAACCTTCAGAGATCATCCATTTAAGCATAACAATGTTTGATTCTAGGTATTCTGCGATAGACTCTTTAGAAAGTTTAACCGCACAACCTGCTGCAGAACGCTCTGCAGATGCATCTGATAGTTCGAACGCTTGCTCAACAGTTAGGTGTTCAACGCCTTCAATTTCTAGTACACGACCAGAGAATTCGTTAATTTTACCTTTTTTCTCAACTGTTAATAAACCTTCTTTAATACCGAAGTAAGGGATTGCATGTACAAGGTCACGTAAAGTGATACCTGGTTGCATTTCACCTTTAAAGCGAACCAAAATTGACTCAGGCATATCAAGAGGCATAACACCTGTAGCTGCTGCGAATGCTACTGCACCCGAACCTGCTGGGAATGAAATACCTAATGGGAAACGTGTATGTGAATCACCACCAGTACCTACAGTATCTGGTAATAACATACGGTTTAACCATGAGTGAATTACACCATCACCAGGGCGAAGTGACACACCGCCACGGTTCATGATGAAATCAGGAAGCGTATGGTGAGTGTTTACATCGATTGGTTTAGGGTAAGCCGACGTATGACAGAAAGACTGCATTGTTAAATCTGCAGAAAAACCTAAACATGCTAAGTCTTTAAGTTCGTCACGTGTCATAGGACCTGTTGTATCTTGCGAGCCAACAGTTGTCATTTTAGGTTCACAGTATTGGCCTGGGCGAATACCTGGAACGTTACACGCTTTACCAACCATTTTTTGCGCTAGTGTGAAGCCTTTTTCAGAAACTTCTGTCACTGTTGGTACTTTAAATACATCAGTTGGACCTAGGCCAAGTGATGTACGTGCTTTGTCAGTTAAACCACGACCAATGATAAGTGGTATACGACCACCAGCACGAACTTCATCTAAAATTACATCAGATTTAAGTTCAAAAGTTGAGATTACTTTGTCAGTACCGTGGCTCTTAACAACACCTTCGTACGGGTAAATATCGATTTGCTCACCCATGTTAAGCTCATCAACATTTAATTCGATTGGTAATGCACCTGAATCTTCCATTGTATTGAAGAAGATTGGAGCAATTTTATTACCTAGACATACACCGCCAACACGCTTGTTTGGTACGAATGGGATATCATCGCCCATGAACCAAAGTACAGAGTTAGTTGCAGACTTACGAGAAGAACCAGTACCAACAACATCACCTACATATGCAAGTGGTAAGCCTTTAGTTTTTAATTCTTCAAGCTGAGAGATTGGACCTACTTCGCCTGGCTTGTCTGGTGTAATTCCATCACGTTCAATTTTTAGCATTGCTAAAGCATGAAGTGGGATATCTGGACGAGACCATGCATCTGGTGCTGGTGATAAGTCATCAGTATTTGTCTCGCCAGTTACTTTAAATACAGTAACTGAGATCTTTTCAGCAACAGCTGGCTTATTAGTAAACCATTCTGCATTTGCCCAAGACTCAATAATTTGCTTAGCGAATGTATTACCCGCTTTTGCTTTTTCTTCAACATCGTAGAACGCATCAAACATAAGTAATGTATTTGAAAGGCCTTTAACTACGATTGGTGCAAGTGTTTCGTCATCAAGTAGGTCAATCATTGGCGCGATATTGTAACCGCCCAGCATTGTACCTAATAATTCTGCCGCTTTTTCTTTAGAAACAAGTGGAGAATTAGCTTCACCTTTAGCTACAGCTGCTAAAAATCCCGCTTTAATATAAGCAGCATCATCAACACCAGCTGGTATACGCTGAATGAACAAATCTAAAATGAATTCTTCTTCACCTGCAGGTGGGTTTTTTATTAATTCAATAAGATCAGCAGTTTGCTGAGCATCTAATGGCGCTGGTACGATACCTAACGCGGCACGTTCTTCTACGTGTTTACGATATTCTTGTAGCACAATATTGCCCTCTTGGTGACGTGAAAGTATCCGGTAGCGCTTTGGGCGCAAATAAGTTACCCAATACTTATAGTATTCTAACGCGTAATTATAAAGCTTTTATGGATAGATGAAAATCCATCCAGTTGCGCAACTGATTATACCGATTATAAATACTATGAATAGTGGTTGTGGTAAAAACTATTTTCATGAATACTTATTAAGTAAGAATCATTACCATTAACTAATATTAATTTATTACAGGCATAAAAAAACCCAGCACTTGGCTGGGTTTTTATTACAAACTATTTAATTAACGTAAAACTTTAACGTTTTTGATAGTTTTGATATGCGCTTCTACACGACGGTTTTCTGCGTTTGCAGCTTTAGTGTTTGCATCATTTTTAAGACGCTCTTCACCTAAACCAACTGTAGTAATACGGTCTTCAGCAATACCATCAGCAACAAGTTGCTTAGCTACAGCATCAGCACGTTTTTTAGATAACCATTTGTTGTAAGTTGCTTTACCTACAGCAGAAGTGTGACCTTCTAATAGTACTGTTGTATCTGGGTACTCTTTTAAGAATGCAGATACTTTTTCAATATCATTTAAGTATTGAGTAGATACTGCAGAAGCATTGTTAGGGAAAGTCACTAATAAGCTTACTGTTACTTCTTTATCTTCATATAAAGTACAACCAGTACCATCTACAGCATCAGTCATAGGTGTGTTAGCACACTTATCATCTGCATCAGGAATGTTATCGTTGTCGCTGTCTACAGGAGCTACAGCTACTTCAACTACTTTAGGCTCTGGAGCTGGTTTTACTGGCTCTACAGGAGCAGAGTTTTGGCCAAATAAGTAGTTAATACCAATTTTAGCGCCAACATCTGTGTAACCACGGTCAAGACCTTGATATACAGCTGTTTCAGCATTTACAAATAAACCATCTGTAATGAAATGTTGGTAACCAACACCTGCATTTAAGAATGTGTTGTCATCAACTACGTCAATTTCTTTAATACCGAAAAGACCATAGAAAGGACCGCCGTCTAAATGGTAAAGAGCATCAATACCGTAACGCTCGCCATCAATATTGTTACGGTTGCCAGCAACTTTATCAAAAGCATTAAAATCCATGTCTGCATATTCAAGACGTGCGCTCCAGTAATCACTGAAACGGTAACCAGCTTCAACACCCCAGCCAGTTGATTCGTTTACGTCAAGACCTGCTTGGTCACGCATGTTTTTCCAAGATGCGTCATAGTAGTCGCCAAATGCGCCAATGTAGAAACCTTCTTCTTTATCAGCAGCGAATGTAGATGCGCTAGTTGCAGCCAACGCGATTGCAATTGTAAGTGATTTTAATTTCATTGTTTTCTTCCCATTTGAACAATTTTAAATTGTAGCTAATCGATACTAGCTCAATCAGTTTTATATAGACTAACTGAGCCTTTGTTAATCAATACTTAACGAAAAATAAAGTTTATTACTTTTTTCTATGCCTTGTCGCAACACACATCCACTTACTATAGGCGAAATTAAAACTTTATTGAAAAATAAATATAGTAGGTTTTTGTAAATTAGTACTTAGCAAGGAATGTAAGAGCAATTAAATTGAATGCACTTATAAATGCAAAGAAATATTGCTTAGTTTTAATTGTGCGCATAATACCACCAGAATTAGCATTCCCCTAGGTATATGCGCATGTTTGATTAAAAAATGACTCTTTTTAATCATGTGGTTATATTTAAAGTTAAGTATTAAGTACCACAAAAAGTCTGGTAGTCATTATCATTCGTCGGTGGAGAGCAAAACTCTGATAACTCTTCACTGTTAGAATATGGATTCCCAGCTATTTTTATAAAGCGCTGTAGTAACTCGCTAGATCCTGTAGCGTTATATTGTGCAATTATTTCTTCGATCACATGATTACGCGGTATAACACGAGGATTTGCCGCTCTCATTACTTCATAACTATTATCGTCAGTTAAACTTACCCACCTAGCTCTCCATTCAATTAGCGACTCAGGTACGCTTTTTTCTCCTTTTAAGGATTCAGTAAGCGCATCAAAGGTATTGGTGTAATCGAGCTGATTATCTTTTAATAGCGTTAACAACTCTGCTATTAACTCGCCACTACTATCGCTAGATTCATTTAAACCCAGTTTTTGTGCCCACATAGCCGTAAACTCAGTATTAAACTGCTCAGCAAAACGATTAATAAATGGCGTCATTAATGAAACCGCTTGCTCGTCATCATCGCTAATAAGCGGTATTAAGCTCTCAGCTAAGCGTGCGCAGTTCCAGTTAGCTATATTAGGTTGATTACCGAATGCATAGCGGCCTTGTTTGTCTATAGAGCTAAATACGGTATCAAAATCAAAGCTATTCATCATGGCACACGGGCCGTAATCAATGGTCTCTCCGCTAACTAGCGTATTATCTGTATTCATTACTCCGTGAATAAAGCCAACACGCATCCAGCTCACAACTAGCTTAACTTGGTTTTTAATCACAGCGCCTAAAAATGCTAAATATCGCTGCGAACCTGTATCGGTTATTTCTGGGTAGTGACGCTCTATAGCTAAATCGGCTAAATTTTTAAGCCCTTCAACATCGCCTTGCGTCGCTAAATATTGAAACGAGCCAACACGAATATGGCTAGTTGCTACACGCGTAACGATAGCCCCAGCTTGTGGCGGATTACGATAAACCGTTTCACCACTACCAACAACCGCTAAGCAGCGTGTGGTTTTAACTCCCAGTGCATGCATTGCCTCGCTCATTACGTATTCACGAATAGCAGGGCCAAGTGCGCAACGTCCATCCCCACCTCTTGAGTAAGGAGTAGCACCAGAGCCTTTTAATTGAATATCCCATAACTGGTTTTCATCATCACTAATAGCGCCCAGTAAGTGCGCTCGTCCATCGCCTAAGCGTGGTGAAAAATGTCCAAATTGGTGCCCAGAGTAACCAAGTGCTACTGCAGGAATCGCCTGTTTTTCGTTACCGCTAAAAGTGCTGGCACGCAAATCAGCCGCAACGTTAATATTAAATTGTTTTGCTAAACTCTCGTTCCACAGCAATAACTGAGGAGAGGCGACACTTGCAGGAAAATCTTCTATCGCGAAGTTTTCCGCAACATCTGTGTATCTTGGCACTAATTTCATGGTAATTCCTATTGTTGCTGACTTATACCAACACGGTTGTCACCTACGCCATAAGCAACAATTAAGCTTAACTCTTGCATACTTAAGCCGCTTTGCTTTTGCATTTCGTTAAAAAAAGCTTGGGCTGCATTTAGTGACTTTTTAGTTTGTAAGCCGCCGTCTATAATTTTATGGGCACGCAAATAATTCTCTACATCGCGTGATAGTAAAAATGTATCTTTACCAAGTGCTCGCAACGCGTAAGGCCCTGTATTTCCGCCTAAACGCGAACCATGTTTTTTTAAATACGCCCACAAACCAATAATATCGTCTGTTGGCCAATTAGCGATAAACTGACTAAAACTGCCATGTTCCCCTGCTATTTCGTGGATCATGTAAGCATTTTCGGTAATTGTTTTTACTTTTTTATAGTTACGAACAATGCGCTCATCCGTTGCTTTTTGTTCCAGCATATCAGGTGGCATCATTAATAACTTATCAACGCTAAAATCCCAAAAAACCTCTCTAAAGCCCGGCCACTTATTATTTATGACTGACCAATAAAAGCCGCTTTGAAATACTTTTCGAGTAAATTCTTCAAGCCAATCGTCGTCACTTAACGTGCTTAGTTGTTTTTTAGATAGCGGTTTTGCAAGTAATAACTTAAGCATTTTTTCAGAGCCTTTTCGCTCTACCGCTCGCTTATAAATATCGCTAAATTTTTCCATACTAATTAAATACCTCACTACTTATATTGCTAGTGTACGAGAAAAGCACCTAATACGTAACCACCCCTCTTTTCGATGAATTAATCTGTATTTAGTCGCTTGACACCTAGACGGCTAAAATGCTTTAATCGCCGTAATTACCCTATTTAAATTGCACAGGTTTGTAAGTTTTACTCTACAAACAGGTGCAAAGGGCTAGAAGAGGTGCGTTATTCAGGTAGCGTATGTTAGGAGCGCAAACTCCAATAAGCATACGTGAGGGGAATTAACGCCGAGAAGTAACCACTTTTGCGAGGTGTTTATTTCGGGCGACTAGGTTGAACCCTAGCGACTGTCACCAATAGCTGCTTATAAAAAGCAGCTTGTTAGTTTGGTGGAGAGCTTCTGGTCTTAAATATTAAGGCCGTGCGCCCTATTATTTTAAGCCCATTCGCTCTTCGAATTATTAGTTCGAACGACGTTAATGCGGCTCCTTCCATAAAGCTTTTTAACTCTTCGAATAATACCAATTGCATTAAATTAGTTATCGCTAAAATGATCACGTTTTTAATAAAGTTGGTACAAATTATAAGTTCGTGAGAGATGATCAACAACTTCAATTTAAACGACTACTCACTGTGGACCGCGCTCGTTACGCCATTTGATCAACACGGCGATGTTGACTACAACACGTTAACTAAGCTGGTTAGCGATCAAGAAGCGGCACATAACGGTATTTTGCTACTTGGCAGTACGGGCGAAGGTTTAGCACTAACGCTAAAAGAGCAACAAGCCATTGTTGAACACGTATGCCAGCTAAAACCAACAGTACCACTCATGGTTGCTGTGGGCGGTAGTAACTTAAAGCAACAAATTGAGTGGGTTAACTACTGTAATACACTACCAATTCATAGCTTTTTACTTGGCTCACCGCTTTATGCAAAGCCTGGTGCTATAGGTCAAACTCATTGGTTTGAAAGCCTACTAAATGCAAGCGCTCACCCATGTATGCTTTATAACGTACCGGGTCGAAGCGCTGTTAGCATCCCAGCGGCAACAATTCAAAACTTACAAAACAATAAAAATTTATGGGCGTTAAAAGAAGCGAGCGGCAGTATTGCTCAGTTTGAAGCTTACCGCCAAGCGGCGCCTAATTTAGCTATTTTTAGTGGCGACGATGCGCTAATGCCTTATTTTGCTCAAGCTGGCGCAAAAGGTTTGGTGTCGGTAGCTGCAAACGCATGGCCTGAACAAACTCACGAGTTTGTTAAGCGCAGTTTAAGTGGTCAACACCCTAACTTATTTGCCCAGTGGTCAAGCGCTATTAATAGTCTATTTGCTGTCGCAAACCCTATTCCCGTAAAGGTACTGATGCATTTGCAAGGCCGCTTAAGCAGCCCGCAACTTCGTCCACCTTTAACACATCTTGAGTTAACTCAAACCGATTGCATTACAACTGCAAACAACACCATTTTATCTTGGCATTAAATACAGGTTTTTATAATGAGCTGGTTAGAACTATTAAATAATTTAGAATCGGGCGCAGTACGCGCAGCATCACAAAACGAAAGCGGCCAATGGCAAGCTAACGTAGAAGTAAAGCAAGGCATTTTAGAAGCCTTTAAAAATGGCACTAATACTGAGTTTGCAGGCGGCTTTGTTGATAAACATAACTTAGCTCCGCAAGAATTTAGTACTGATGATGGCGTTCGTATGGTACCAGGTGGCTCAAGTGTTCGCCGTGGTGCTTATGTTGCTAAAGGCACGATTATTATGCCACCAGCGTATGTAAACATTGGTGCATATATCGACGAAGGCACAATGGTAGATAGCCACGCATTAGTGGGTTCTTGTGCACAAGTAGGTAAAAACGTACATTTAAGTGCTGCAGTTCAGCTTGGTGGTGTACTTGAGCCAATCGGTGCAAGCCCAGTAGTTGTAGAAGACGACGCCTTTATTGGTGCAGGCTGTATTATTGTTGAAGGCGTAGTCATTAAAAAAGGCGCAGTACTTGCCCCTGGCGTGCGTTTATCAGCAACTATTCCAGTATACGACTGCGTAAACGAGCGCCAACTTGATAAAGGCGAGCCAATCCCAGAGTACGCGATTGTAATACCAGGCTCTCGCCCTGCGTCAAACGAATGGGCGCGCGAGCAAGGCCTAAGCATGTCGTGTGCGTTAATAGTTAAATACCGCGACGAGAAAAGCGATGCATCGTTATTGCTTGAAGAGGTTTTACGATAATGAGCTTTTTGAGCACGCCTATCAAAACCGCTGTAAATACTATTACACAACAACTTGATACACCTTTTTTTGTTTACGATTTAGATCAACTAAACACGCATCTTGCGCGTTTAGTTGCGCAAACCGATGTAAAACTATGGTACGCGGTAAAAGCAAACCCACTGTCTAAAATTATTCAAAGCTTAGACAGTGCTGGCTTTAATTTTGACGTAGCAAGTAAAGGTGAGCTTGAGCAAGTACTAGCACAAGGTATTAGCTCGCAGCGCGTGCTCAACACAGGGCCTGCAAAAAGCCCTAAACAAATTAAACACTTTATTGAGCGCGGCGTGCGTATATTCGTAGCCGAAAGCCTCAATCAAGTACGTTGGTTAAACCAACAAGCACAATTACAAAATACGCAGTTACAAGTATTACTGCGTGTACAATTACGTTGGCCTGAAGGTGAAAAAAACCCACTGGGCGGCGACAGCCTTACGCCATTTGGTTTGGGCTGTGATGAGTGGCAAGCACTCAATGTAGCTGACTACCCTGCGCTTAAATTTGACGGCCTGCATATTTTTCAGTGGGGCAACATGCTTAGCACGCAAAAACTAAGCGACTTGTGGTCACAAATGATTGCACCTCTTAGCCAACTTGCCAGCGATTTAAATATTAGCCTTAAGATTCTCGATTTAGGCGGCGGCTTAGGTATTCCTTATACACAAAACGAAGCAACACTTGATTGGGATGACTTAATTGCTGCGCTCGCTAAAATTAAAAATGATGCGGGTGTAGAAGAATTATGGATGGAACTTGGTCGCTATGCCGTTGGCGAATGCGGTCATTACGCAAACCCAGTAGTAGAGCGCAAACAAAACTACAATCAAGAACAAGTAATTTTAAGCGGCGGTATAAATCACTTATTACGCCCTGCTGTTACCAGCCAAGACTTTCCTGCTGCATTACTGCGTGAATCCAGTGCTAAAACTCAAGCGGTCACTTTATATGGCCCACTTTGTACAGCGCTTGATTGCTTGGGTGAACATAACTTACCAAGCGATTTAAATGAGCACGACTGGCTAGTGTTTAGCCAATGCGGTGCTTACGGCTTTACCGAAAGTATGCCGTATTTTTTATGCCATGAGCTAGCTGCTGAGTACACCTTGCAAAACGGTACACTTACCTGTGTTCGCCAAGCCGAAAATGCCAGCCATTATTTAAGGTAACAAGTATGAGTAATACAACACACATTAGCCAAGAGAACATTGTAGTAGGGGAAGTTGCAAACGGCTTACCGCTTACAATTCCTGTGTATCGTTTAAAAGGCGATGGCACAGGGCCAAGTGTTTACATTCAGGCCAATATGCATGGCGCTGAAGTGCAAGGTAACGCAGTTATTTTTCAGCTGCTTGAGCAATTAAAACACCTTAACCTTAGTGGCGATATTACCCTTGTACCTTATGCAAATCCGATTGGTTGTAATCAAAAATCTGGCGAGTTTACCCTTGGCAGGTTCGATCCGATTACGGGCACTAATTGGAATCGCATGTATCACTACAATAAAAATTTAGTGACACAGTTTGCACAAAATCATACTCAGTATGACGACGCTACATTAAAAAGTAACTTCAAAAAGGCACTTATTGACGAAGTAGACAGCAAACTTAACGGCCCTGCTTATTTACTCAATACGGGTAAACGCATTGCGCTTAACTTACAAAAGCTCGCTCATCAGGCTGATATAGTACTCGATTTACACACAGGCCCTATTTCAAGCAAGCATCTGTACTGCCCAAGCTATGCAACCGACAGCGCACGTTACTTTAATATTGAACATGTATTGCTTATTCCTAGTGATTTTGACGGCGCTATGGATGAAGCTAACTTTTGCCCATGGTGGCATTTAAGTGATGCACTTAGCGGACAAGGTCGCGAATTATCAATACCTGTAGAAGCATTTACTGTAGAGCTAGGCAGCCAAGAAAAAATAGACTTAAAAGAAGCATTAAACGATGCAAACAGCATTTTAAGTTACTTAAATCACAAAGGCGTATTACAAAACGCACCGCATACGCCAGCTAATATCACTCGTTATGCATGTAACTTAGATGACTACTTTGCCTATTATGCCCCTATTGGCGGCATGGTTGAATACTTAGCTCCACTTGGCGGGCACATTAAAGCTGGTGAGCCTATTGCCAATATTTTACGCATGGAGCGCTACTTAAGTGAGCAACCATTGCAAACACTTACTCTTGATTGCGATGCAATTGCTATTTTGCACTTTGCCTCAGCGAGTGTTAATCAAGGTACCGAGCTTTATAAGTTTTTTACTAACATATTTGAGCTTTAGCTCACCCTTCTCATTGCGTGAGAGTAATACCAATTGCATTAAATTAGTGATCTATTATAGCGATAAGGAAATAGCTTAATAACAAGGCTAAAATTATGGTACATAGTTGTTCTATATAAATAATTTTTAACGTAGTTAGTGAGTTATTTAATACGCTAGAATGATCATGTTTTTAATAAAATTGGTATAAATTAACTAAAATAGTTAATTTGCATTAGAAAAGCGGCTTAGGCCGCTTTTCTTTTGATCTATCTTTACTTTGTATACGTATAGACCTTGTTATAAATGCAAATTCAGTAAAAGTTCACCGTTACATATGTAAAAAGACGTTATAATTAAATTAACGTATACAACAACCCAAACTCACAAGGAATTACAATGAGCTGGCGCCACTGGATAACTCTTTCTGCTTTAATTAGTACCGCTACCTTCGCACAAGAAGAAGTTGCTACAAACGAGCAAGATAACGACATCGAGCTTGTAAAACAGTGTATTTTAAATGAGGTAATTGGCGGAGATGGTAAACAGACATTAGACGATCTTCGTAAAAAGTGTTCAGCTCTTGAAGAAAATAAACAACTTACCGCGCTTGATAAACGCCAAGCCCGTGAAGAAGTAGGTAAAAAAAATAGAAATGTAATTACGCCACATAAGCGTAACTATATTTTACCGCTTTCGTACGTATCACACCCAAACGATCGCCCTTTTGATGGTTTTGATGCACTAACAGATGATAACGACGGCGAACCGCTCGACAACCTAGAAGCAAAATATCAGCTATCGATAAAAGTGCCACTTTACGATGATTTTTCGGATAAAGACCAAGCCATATTTTTTGGCTTTACACTGCAATCATATTGGCAAATTTATAACTCAGAAATTTCTTCTCCATTTCGTGAAACAAACTACGAACCAGAGATATTTTGGATAAATTACCTCGACCCAGAAAACGTATTATGGGGCGACGAAATGGCAATCGCATTAGGTATTTCGCATCAATCAAATGGTCGAAGCCAACCAAACTCACGTTCGTGGAACCGTATTTATGCAGACTTTATCTGGGAAAACAGAGGCTTTGTTTTTAGCTTTAAACCTTGGTACCGAATAGCTGAGGACGAAAAAGAAGATATTTTAGAAGCCAATGGCGACGACAACCCAGACATATACAAATACATGGGTTACTTTGAATTTAGCGGCGCGTATCGTTTTCATGACCATGAATTTAGCTTTATGACGCGTAACAATTTAAATTCAGATAATCGTGGTGCAATTCAACTCGACTGGTCGTTTCCTTTATGGGGTCGCGTTCGTGGTTATGCACAATACTTTAACGGTTATGGCGAAAGCTTAATTGATTACAATGCGGATGTAGAACGTATTGGTGTCGGTATATTATTAACCGATCTGCTGTGATACTTCCCTAAGTTTTACGCACAAAAAAGCCAAGCATTGCTTGGCTTTTTTGTGTTTAGAGCAGCTAAACAGTTATTTTTTTACTACAAACTGCCCTTCAAATTCTGCAACCACGTTATCACCATCGTAAATAGTTACAGGCACTACGTAACTTGCTTTACCATCGGTTTCTAAATCGCTTAACTTGCCCTTACAGGTTTGTATATCGACACAACCACGTGGGTCGGTAGTAAGCGGTTTTAAGTACTTAATGTTAGCATCGGCTAATACAATATTACCTTCAAGCCCAGCTTCTTTAAGTGCTAAGTACGTAGCGCCCCAACCTGTTAGCGTGGCCAAGCTATAAATAGAACCTGCAAACATAGTGTTATGTAGGTTTAAGTTAGCGTCTAGGTCGGCGCTGGTTGTAAATTGCCAATCGGTATAACTTTCTACCTTAATACCCATCGCGTCACTAATTGGAATAGACTCACGCCACGTATTTTGTAGTACTTGCGTCCAATTAGGGTGACGAAACCAACCTGGCTCAGACGGTTTTTGCTTTACCATTTTAAAGTGTTGAACATCGCCATACGCTAAGTGCGCTTTTTCTTTTAATTCGTAACCGTGGCGTTTATAAAACTCAAGCGCTCGTTCGCGTGCAAACAATACAAGCTCGCCTGCGTTTTGAACCCATGCAATTTTTTCAAGCTCGTGCAGTAAGCGACTACCAATATGCTGGTTACGATTACCCTCTGCAACCGCCATATAGCGCACTTGTGCTTGCTCATGATTGTTAAAGTGCAAACGTGCTACACCTAGCACTTCGCCTTCTTTATTTTTTATAAAGCGGTGCTCAGAGTCTTGTTCCATATCGTCTTGTTCAGAGCCACGTGGCTCGCCCCAAGGCGCGCGTAATACCTGCCAACGCAATTGGTAATACGCTTGCCAATCTTCGCTACTTTGTGGGGTGCTTACCTGAAACATACATACTCCTGTTGTTATATAAGCCGTAAATAAAAGTCAAAAAAGGCTACGGCGCTATACTAATAGTATTGATTATCTACCAAACTAAAAAGCTTAAATAATTAAGTCCGTTGGTATTATTTATGGCAAATACCATACTCCATCTTAAAAAAACTGCAAATACGACTTTGGTGATGGCTGTAAAATAACGTAAAAAATAATGGCAAAGTCCATTGCGCTTTAACGTTGCTAGTTTATGCTGAGAATATGACTGAAAAAATCAATTATATAAATTCACTGACGGGTTTGCTGGGCGATCAATTTATTGAAAATAGCCACAGCGTTGGTCAGTTAATCTATTGGCATAAATACAGTGGCGATCACATTCAAGTACGTGAGCACGAGCAGTTACGCTGGTTACTGATTAACGACACTCTTCAGTCTGTTATTGATTTAAATAACCCGGATTTATTACTTTTTCCACACTTATTATGCCTAGGTAAGCATTGGCAGGCTCTTAAGCCGCCACAAAAAGTGTTAGAACTCGGCCTCGGCGGCGGAGCAATTCGTAATTATTTACAACACAAATACCCTAAAGCACAAATAACATCGGTTGAAAAAAACGCCGATATTATTGATTGCTATACCCAATTTTTTTCGTCAAATAAAAATGAGCAACTGCTTTGCGCCGATGCGCAACAGATTTTAAAAAGTGCGCAAAATATTGATTGGATTATTTTAGATTTGTTTAGCCAGATAGATGCACCTCGATTTTTATTTGAAGAGGCATTTTATAAAAAAATTTACTCGGCTTTAAATAACAATGGTGTGCTATTTATTAACTTTTTATCGCAGCATGAGTCGCAATTAAAACAACTTCAACAGCTATTACTCGATGTATTTGGTTGTAACATTAGCCCGCAAAAAATTACGGGCTATGTAAATCATATTGTCGTGGTTACTAAAAAAGTTTAAACAGATAAGTTAAACGTAACGGGCCCATCGTTACACAAGCTTACTTGCATATCGGCACCAAACTCACCTGTGGCTATTGTAAGCCCCAACTCTTTAGCTTGAGCTACAAAGTATTCGTAAAGCTCGTTAGCTTGGCTTGGCGTTGCCGCAGATGAAAAACTAGGGCGCATACCCTTTTTAGTATCAGCCGCTAGCGTAAATTGCGAAACCACCAGTAACTCACCTTTGATATCTTTAAGGCTTAAGTTCATTTTGTCGTTTTCGTCAGTAAAAATACGATAATTACTTACCTTGTGTAAAAGCTTATCGGCCGTTTGCGTATCGTCGTGCTTTTCAACGCCCAGCAACAACAATATACCTTGGCTAATTTCACCTACTACTTGGTTGTTAATTTCTACTTTGGCATGCTTTACGCGTTGTATTAAACCTTGCATTTAAACTGTGTCCTTTACTGCTGGTTCATCATCTTCTAGTTCAAGTTCTGGTGTTTCTGGAATATCATTTGGGCTAATACACGCAGTAAATTCAGCACCAAGCAAAACAACCACCCACGACAAATACACCCATACAAACAAAATAGGAATGGTTGCTACTGCGCCGTAAATAACTTCGTACGAAGGAAAATGGCTAATATAAAGTGCAAACCCTTTTTTAGTCAGCTCAAATAAAAGTGCCGCAAAAAAAGCGCCAGGTATTGCCGCTCTGAACGATACACGCGTATTAGGCACTAAGGTGTAGAGCATAATAAAGCCCACCATCGAAATTCCATACGGCAATAACTTTAACAAAAACCCGCTAAACCCAGGAATACCCTGATCAGCAAACGATACCAAAGATACAATATAAGAGGTAACACCAATACTCGCTCCGAGTAATACAGGCCCTAAGCTCAAAACCATCCAGTACACAGCAAATGAGATCATCATTGGGCGTTTTTTCTTAATTCGCCAAATTCGATTTAGTGTGGCATCTACATTACGTATTAACAGCAAGGCTATTGCAGCTAAAAAGCCAATACCTACCGCCGTCATTTGATTAGCGTTACCGGCAAAGGAGCTAATGTGCTCTCTAATAACATCGGTAGAGGTAGGGACAAAGTTGGTAAACAAAAAGCTCTCAATTTCCATGCGAGTAGATTCAAAGCCCGGAAAAGCTGAAAATATAGCAACACCCACCGCAATTAATGGCACTAAAGAAAGAAGGGTTACGTAAGCAAGGTAACCTGCATTAACCGTTATCTGATCGTCTATACAACGATTAAAATACTGCATCCACCAACCAGGCTGCTGGCGTATAAAGGACTTAACTTGCTGTTTGTAATGTGAGAGCTTATCATTCATACAATTGACTTGTGCTTATATAGTTTTGATTATAATAACAATCAGCGCCATAATTTACAGCACTAACGCTCGTAAACAGGAATTCAAATGAAAAAACAAACATTACTCAGTGTTTCAATGCTTGTAGTAACACTTACTTTAACTGGCTGCCAATCAGCTTATTATTCTGCGATGGAAAAAGTGGGTGTTCACAAACGCGATATTCTTATTGACCGCGTAGAAGAAACCAAAGACTCTCAGCAAGAGTCACAAGAAGAATTTAAATCGGCATTAGAGCGCTTAACGACTCTAATCGATTTTAATGGTGGCGAACTACAAGACACTTACAATCAATTAAACGACGATTACGAGTCGAGCTTAAATGCCGCTAACGAAGTGTCAACTAACATCAATAAAGTAGAAGACGTGGCAGAAGCGCTATTTGATGAGTGGGGCGATGAGTTAGAGCAATACAAAAGCGCATCACTTAAGCGTGAAAGCAGCAAAAAGCTAGCCGCGACTAAGCGTCAATTTGATCAGCTATTACGCTCAATGCGCAGCGCAGAGAGTAAAATGGAGCCAGTATTAACCTCGCTTCATGATAACGTTTTATACTTAAAGCATAACTTAAATGCACAAGCGGTATCGGCTATTAAAGGTGAGTTCACTAACCTTAAGCGCGATATTCAATTGTTGATGAACGACATGAACAAATCGATTGCCGACTCAAACAAATTTATTGAACAAATGAATAGCGCTGGCTAATCATTTGTTACTTTAACAAGCCTGCTTAATTGCAGGCTTTTTTATGTTAAAGGGAATACTAAAAGGGATTTACAATGAAACGCTTTTTAATCGCAACAACGCTCTTATGTATATTAACGGCCTGCGGTGCACCTAATAATATTCATCGTATTACCAGTTCTGACTCAGTTGTTGTTATTAATGATAAGAACGGTCGTTATAAAAATTTATACACAAATGAAAAAACATATCCCACTACCTGTACTGAAAACTGCTACCCAGCTCACCCAGACTTACTATGCAAAACCGGCAGCGAAAACTGCCAGTACCAAGGCCAGCAAACTAAGCCACAACTTAGCACCGGCTATACCGTACGCTGGCTTGGCCACGCTAGTTTTGTAATTAACACACCAAATGGTCAAAGTGTGCTGTTTGATCCGGTAAAAAATCAGTTTGATTCTCCAGTCGCACTTGGCTTTAAACTCAGCGGTGGCATTTATCGTAAAGCAGGCGCTTGGCCTAGTGAGCAAGAACTCGAAAATATTGATGCGGTAATGTATTCGCATATTCATTACGATCATTTTAATAAAGCCGATATACAAAGCATTGGCAATAAACCTCGCTATTTAACACCACTCGGGATGGCCGACAACTTCCCTACCGGCGGTTTTAACATTACCGAAATGCCATGGTACTCAACAACCAACATTGACGACTTAGTTATTAACGCCGTGCCAGCTCATCATTTTAGCGCTCGCGTATTAGTGCCCTTTATTTACGAAGATAACAATAAAGACTTATGGAATGGCTGGCTGCTTGAACAAAACGGTAGCACCTTATTTTTTGCAGGCGATACAGGCTACTCAAAACACTTTAAAGACATACAGCAAAAATATGGCGATATAGATGTGTGCTTAATGCCAATCGCTTCTTACTACAGTAAAGAAAGTGGTAAATTTTATCGTTACGTTCACACCACACCAGAAGACGCGCTCAACGCAGCACAAGAGCTTAATTGTAAAGTAATGATACCGTGGGGATACGGTAACTCAAGTTGGAAAATGGGCGACCACAGCAGTCATTCAGCCTTACTTCGCTTATTGCATATGTACAATAAAATGGATTCAAAAGTGCCGCTGTATATTTTAAACGAAGGCGAGAGTATTTCACTGTAACTATTCACTTAGCTGTTTTAAGATTGTTATTACATTAAGACAAATCGACAATAAAATTGAGAGATTAATGAAGAAATTAGCACTCGCCTTAAGCTTTTTGTTAAGCACCCCAGCAATGGCTATTGATGTTGAACATACATCAACTCCAATTACTGTTGATGGCGTATCAGAAAGCGCATGGGATAAAGCCGCTTGGCACGACATGCCTTATCTAATGGATGGCACACTGCCATCAAACGATGCCGACTTTAAAGGGCGTTATCGTTTATTGTGGGATCAAAACTATTTATACCTACAAGCCGATATTGTGGATGATGTTTTAATAGATACACACGCAGATCCAACCTATAAATATTGGGATGACGATGCGCTTGAAGTATTTATTGATAGCGATGCATCGGGCGGTAATCATCAATTTAATCACACCGCATTGGCGTACCATATTGGCCTTGATAACCAAGCTGCCGATTACGGACCTGATAAAAAAGCCCATTTGTACACCGACCACCTAGTCAGTAACTGGAAGCGCAACACCACCGCACCTTTTAACATTACGTGGGAAGTAGCGATAAAGCTCTACCCTAATGATTACAAAGAAGGGGCTAAAAACACCCCACTTACACTTAGCGAAAAACAAGTAATCGGCTTTATGCTAGCGTATTGCGATAACGATGGCAGTGACGTGCGCGAGCACTTTATGGGCTCACACGAAGTACAACCAGTAAATGGCGACAGAAACCGTGGTTTTATAGATGCCGACGTATTTGGCAAAATAACCCTACTTCCTAAAAAGTAAGTAGCTACCAATAAAATAATTGAACACGTATGTTGGGTTGAGCGAAGCGAAACCCAACGAAAAAAGCCCACCAACAAACGCAGCTACTTTGCATTATCGGCTGTTTCAGCTCTCTCTTTCTCTTCTCATTCCCTTCTCCTTGTGCAAAAGATCTTTAAGTAAATTATTCACAAAGAGGTTAAGAGGCGCTGCGCTTTTAGAGGTAAATATATTATGGAAATTTCATCTCAAAACAGTAGTCATATAATTTTGAACTAAATACTTTCAACTGACGACTATAGCTAACAGCTCTTATTTTCATCCACAAAAAAGCCGCTATATTTTTCAATACAGCGGCTTTTAAAATCATTATTCTAAATTAATAGATTATGACTTAGGTGCACGACCCGCACGTTTACGTTCGTTTTCTGTAAGGTGTTTCTTACGGATACGAATGTTTAGTGGAGTAACTTCAACTAGCTCGTCATCATCGATGAATTCAAGCGCTTGCTCAAGTGAGTAGTTAAGGTGCGGAGAAAGCGTTTGCGCTTCATCAGTACCAGATGCACGTACGTTAGTTAACTGCTTGCCTTTAAGGGCGTTAACTGTAAGGTCGTTATCACGGTTATGAATACCGATAACCATACCTTCGTATACTTCAACACCGTGACCGATGAATAAACGGCCGCGCTCTTGTAAGTTAAATAATGCGTTAGTAAGTGCTTTACCAGTTGCATTTGCAATCATTACGCCGTTCTTACGAACACCGATAGCGCCACCTTTATGAGGACCATAATGATCGAACGTATGGTACATAAGACCAGAACCCGAAGTAAGCGTCATGAAATCAGTTTGGAAACCAATTAAACCACGGCTTGGGATCATGAAGTCTAAACGCATACGGCCTTTGCCATCTGGAGTCATGTTAGTAAGTTCACCTTTACGTAGGCCAACTTGTTCCATAACAGAACCTTGATGCTCTTCTTGACAGTCAATAGTCACTGTTTCAAACGGTTCTTCTAGAACGCCATCTACTGTACGTAAGATAACTTCTGGACGAGAAACTGAAAGCTCGTAACCTTCACGACGCATGTTTTCGATTAAGATACCTAGGTGTAATTCACCACGACCAGAAACACGGAAGCTATCTGGGCTAGCAGTATCTTCAACGCGAAGTGCTACGTTGTGTACTAATTCTTTGTCTAAACGCTCACGGATATTACGTGACGTTACAAACTTACCTTCTTTACCACAGAAAGGTGAGTTATTTACAGAGAATGTCATTGTTACAGTTGGCTCATCAACACTTAGTGGTGGTAATGCTTCAACGTTTCCTGGGAAACAAACTGTGTCAGAAATCTTAAGCTCACCAATACCTGTTACAGTTACGATGTTACCAGCGTAAGCTCTATCAGTTTCGATACGCTCAAGACCTAGGTAGCTTTGTACTGCACCAATTTTACCATTACGTGTAGTGCCATCAGCACTGATAATAGTAACTTGTTGGTTAGGAGCAACAGAACCACGTTTAATACGACCAATACCAACTACACCAACATAAGAGTTGTAATCTAGTTGAGAAATTTGCATTTGGAAGTCACCTTCAGGATCTGCATCCGGTGGTGATACTTCTTCAACGATCATCTTGAACATAGGTTCCATGTTGTCTGATGGTTCGTCTAAATCTAGTGTTGCCCAACCGTTGATTGCTGAAGCGTAGATTACTTTAAAGTCTAACTGTTCGTCAGTCGCGCCAAGGTTGTCGAATAAATCAAAGATTTGATCCATAACCCAATCTGGACGAGCGCCTGGCTTATCAATTTTATTGATAACGACGATTGGCTTTAAGCCTTGCGCGAATGCTTTTTGCGTAACGAAACGCGTTTGCGGCATTGGACCTTCTTGAGCATCAACAAGTAATAATACTGAGTCAGCCATCGAAAGTACGCGTTCAACTTCACCACCGAAATCGGCGTGTCCCGGGGTATCTACGATATTGATATGGTAGTCATTCCAAGAAATGGCTGTGTTTTTAGCCAAAATGGTAATACCACGTTCTTTCTCAATGTCGTTTGAGTCCATCACGCGCTCTTCGTTACCGCCGCGTGTTTCTAATGTACCTGATTGCTCAAGTAGTTTGTCAACCAGAGTTGTTTTACCATGGTCAACGTGCGCGATAATCGCTATATTTCTTAACTGTTCGATGCTCATATATTTACTCAGAGAAATTAAATTCTCATTGATCCTGCAAGATCTACGCACTCATCCACGCTTTCGCGAGATGTCCCAGCATAGGATTTAAAAGGGCGCATATTATCCCTCATTAATGACATGGATGAAAGTTTATCCAATATAAATTTCAAAACTTTCTCAATACTTTTACTAAGTATCTGTTTTATATATGACAATTATATGAATTAAATTTCAAATTTTTTTTGAAAAACAGCCTTTTTGGCTATTTTGCTGATCTTTTTGGTACTCTTTTGCATTCAGGTTATGCTATTTCCGAGCGATTAAATTAGCAGCAAATTGTGCCCTGTAAATTTTGCACCAAAAAGGAAAATTTACGCACCAACATAGTGCGTTTGTACATTCCATTTTGATGCAACGATATTTTTTTAATTTATAAACAGCTAGTTATAAAAATGGCACAAAATCAGCTTAGTAAATCCCAAAGCAATTATGCAGCAATAACAAAACCCAATAGTTGGAGGACACATGTCACAATCGGTTTTAGATTTTATTAAAGAAAATGACGTTAAGTTCATTGATTTACGCTTTACTGACACTAAGGGTAAAGAACAACATGTATCTATTCCTCATCACCAAGTTGATGAAGACTTTTTTGAAGACGGTAAAATGTTTGACGGTTCTTCAATTGCAGGCTGGAAAGGCATAAACGAATCAGACATGGTATTAATGCCAGTTGCTGAATCAATCAAACTAGACCCTTTCACTGAAGAATCAACATTAATCGTACGTTGTGACGTAGTAGAGCCTTCAACGCTTCAAGGTTATGAGCGCGACCCGCGTTCTGTTGCTAAGCGTGCTGAAGATTACATGCGCTCTACAGGTATTGCAGATACAGTGTTATTTGGCCCTGAGCCAGAGTTTTTCGTATTTGACGACGTTAAATACAAATCAGATATGTCTGGTTCTATGTACAAAATTGATTCTAAGCAAGCTGCTTGGAACTCAGATAAAGAATATGCAGATGGCAACACAGGTCACCGTCCAGGTATTAAAGGCGGTTACTTCCCAGTTGCTCCTGTTGATGACTTCCAAGATTGGCGTTCAGCTACGTGTCTAGTTCTAGAAGAAATGGGCCAAGTAGTAGAAGCACATCACCACGAAGTTGCAACAGCAGGTCAAAACGAGATTGCTACTCGCTTTAATACAATGGTATTAAAAGCGGATGAAATCCAAGAAATGAAATATGTTATCCATAACATGGCTCACTTATACGGTAAAACAGCAACGTTTATGCCTAAGCCAGTTGTTGGTGATAACGGTTCTGGTATGCATTGTCACCAGTCACTTGCTAAAGATGGTGTAAACCTTTTTGCTGGTGATAAGTACGGCGGTCTTTCTGAAGATGCACTTTACTACATTGGCGGCATCATTAAGCATGCTAAAGCAATCAATGCTTTTGCAAATGCCTCTACTAACTCGTATAAACGTTTAGTACCAGGTTTTGAAGCACCAGTTATGCTTGCATACTCTGCACGTAACCGTTCTGCATCAATCCGTATCCCAGTGGTTCCATCTGAAAAAGGTCGTCGTATTGAAGTACGCTTCCCAGATCCAACAGCTAACCCATACCTTGCTTTCTCAGCAATGCTTATGGCTGGCCTTGATGGTATCAAAAACAAGATCCACCCTGGCGATGCTATGGATAAAGATTTATACGACTTACCAGCTGAAGAAGCAGCAGAAATCCCAACTGTTGCAGCATCACTTGACGAAGCACTATCTGCACTTAGCGCAGACCGTGAATTCTTAACTCAAGGTGGTGTATTCACTGATGACTTAATCGATGCTTACATCGAACTTAAATCTAAAGAAGTTGAAAAGCTTAACATGACAACTCACCCAGTTGAGTTTGAAATGTACTACAGCTGTTAATTTAGCTGTATAAAATATGTGTGTTCTCAAGCCCGCTTTGCGGGCTTTTTTAATGGTAAAATTAATCAATCTCCACTAAAGTTAAGTTACCGACAAAAATGCAGGGCTGCAGAGTGAACAACAAGATTTTATTACTATTAATTGCTTTAGGATTAAGCAATTATGGTTACGCTGGTGAAACAAAGATATACGCTTGGAAAGATAAAAATGGCGTATTAGTGTTCTCTGACACCCCTCATAAAGGTGCTAAAGAGGTAAAGCTTACCAGCCAAGATCTTAATATGCCTGCAACAAATACTGACATTTTTGACGAGCAACCCCAGCCTCGACAAGCGGGCTTTAGTATTGCCATTTCCTCACCTGATCATAACCAGACTATTCGTGAAAATACCGGCACTGTTTATGTTACTAGCCGAATAAAACCGCGCTTTGAAACTGGTTTTACTATACAACTTTTTATTGATGGCAAAGCACATGGCCCAGCCAGTGACAGTTCAACCTTTGCAATAAGAGATGTAGAACGTGGTGAGCACACACTACAATTAAAGCTTTTTAATAGTAAAAACCAAGTTATTGCTATAAGTGAGCCCTGCATATTTTTTATGCACCGAAAAGGACTAAACCTAAGTAACTAAATTGGGGCATTACTAAACGTGCAGCAGTGTATTTTACTATATAACTTGCTTGTAAATATCAACGCACTAAAATGGTGCAGCTATGATTAATAATAAAAACTTTAGCCCTGAGCTACTCGATGCTATTTGGCAAAATCAAACAACCGCTATCATGTTGCTTGATAAAAACTTTACCGTTGTCTATGCCAATACCAGTACTAGCGAACTGCTTGGCCTTGGTAACAAGCGCCTATTAGATCAGCCTTTCGACAGTCTTTTTAATTACCATTCAATCGATTTGCAGCGTATAGAACAATACTCATTAGTTGAAGGTGTAGATTGCCAGCAGCACAGAGCTGACGTGGTTTTTAGCGATTCTCGCCATGCAAAAGTAGCCGTAAGTACACGACAAATTAAGTTTGATGGCTCACTTTATATTTTATTTGAGTGGCGCCAAACTGATGACGAAATTAAGCACGACCAAGCGTCTAATCAAATGCATCAATACCAAGCAGCCCGAAATCTAATTAGAGGCTTAGCTCACGAAATTAAAAATCCTTTAGGTGGAATTCGCGGAGCGGCGCAGTTATTGCAGTATGAGGTTGATCAACAAGAAAGAGACCAATGTGCTGAACTTATCATTGAGCAAGCTGACCGATTACGCGAATTAGTAGATAGGCTTTTAGGGCCAAATCAGCTTCCGCAAAAATCGTATGGCAATATACATCAATCACTTGAATCAGTTGCACGACTAAGTACGTTAGATAATTGTTCTAACATTAGCTTGGTTAAAGATTACGACCCAAGCATTCCTGATGTATACATTGATCAAGGCAAAATTCAGCAAGTAGTATTAAACATTGTTCGAAATGCTCAGCAGGCGCTTGTAGATGGCGGTGAAATAACAATAAAAACCCGCATTAATCATCAACATCGTCGCCCAGGTAAAGCACCTAAAAAAGCCTTGTTGATCCAAATATCTGATAACGGACCAGGTATTGATCCCAGTGTACGTGAAACACTGTTCTACCCTATGATCACCAATAAAGAAGATGGCTCAGGGTTAGGACTCTCAATAGCGCAAACGCTGATAGATCAACATGATGGCTATATAGAATGTGATAGCTGGCCTGGACATACTGAATTTAATATCTATCTGCCCTTTGCAGATTAATGTTTGGAGTTTGCATGAAAACAGTTTGGCTTGTAGATGATGATGCTTCTATTCGATTTGTACTTGAAAAAGCACTAACCCGTGCAGGGTTTAACGCAGAAAGCTTTGCTAATGCGCAAGATGTATTAAGCGCATTAAAGTTTAGTCAACCTACTGTTTTAGTTTCGGACGTACGAATGCCTGGTATGGATGGCATGGCGTTGCTTGAGCTTATAGCAGAGCAAAACCCTGGGCTGCCGGTTATTATAATGACAGCCCACTCTGATTTGGACTCTGCAGTTAATGCATTTCAAAAAGGTGCTTTTGAATACCTAGCTAAGCCGTTTGATTTAAACGAAGCAGTGGCGCTAGTCGAGAGCGCATGCAGAGCAAACTCCACTAAAAAAACTAAGCGAAAGCAAGCTCCACCAAAAAGTGCCCACATTATTGGTGAAGCACCCGCTATGCAAGAAGTGTTTAGAGCGATAGGTAAACTATCGGCCTCAAGCATGAGCGTATTAATAAATGGTGAATCTGGCACAGGTAAAGAACTGGTTGCCAGTGCTTTGCACAATCATAGTCCACGTAAAGAAAATCAATTTATTGCACTTAACATGGCGGCCATTCCAAAAGAGCTTGTTGAGTCAGAGTTATTTGGCCACGAAAAAGGCGCGTTTACGGGCGCCGATAGCGTACGTAAAGGCCGCTTTGAGCAAGCCAATGGCGGTACACTATTTTTAGATGAAATTGGTGATATGCCACTTGATGTGCAAACACGTTTATTACGCGTTCTTGCCGATGGTGAGTTTTATCGCGTTGGTGGCCATCAAAGTATAAAAGTGGACGTACGCATTATTGCAGCTACGCACCAAAACCTTGAAGATTTAGTTAAACAAGGCAAGTTTAGGGATGATTTATTTCATCGTCTTAATGTTGTGCGCCTACGTTTACCCGCTCTTCGAGAGCGTACTGAAGATATAGAAAGCTTATCGCAACACTTTTTACATAAAAGCGCTAAAGAGCTACAAGTAGAAAGCAAAGTACTCAGCCCTAAAGCGACTGAGCAATTACGTTTATTTAATTGGCCAGGCAATGTACGCCAATTAGAAAACACGTGTCGCTGGCTAACAGTTATGGCACCGGGTGAGCTTGTAAGCGAGCAAGATTTACCGCCGGAGATTCTGGATGCTTCACCAACCCAAGAAGAAGGTGATTGGCTCGATGCATTCCAACAATGGCTTAATCAAGAGCTAAAAAAAGGCAAAGAAAATATTTGGCCTGACATTCAAGCTCAACTAGAAACTCGCTTAATAAAAACAGCCCTCGCTAATTGTTCTGGTCATAAGCAAGATGCTGCTATAAAAATTGGTTGGGGACGCAACACGTTGACCCGAAAATTAAAAGAGCGCAATATTAGCTGATTAAACGCTTTTAACACATTTGGTTATTGATGAAGCTAATCGAGCATATTCCATTATTCAAACAAATGGAAATTATAAACAGGCTGCACTTTTTTAAAGAATTTACGCTCAGCGAGCGCCAAGTCTTATTGGAGTCGTTCGGCCTGTTATATTTAGTAAGTCAGCATCAATTTTTATTTAAGCAATACGATAACGACAAGCGTTTGTACATTGTACTTAGCGGCGCATTATTAGTATTTAAGCATAACCATTTACTAGAACTTGGCACTATTGAGCCCGGTGAATTTATAGGTGAAGGTGCCTTTATAAATAACCGAGAGCGCAGTACTAGCGCTCGCGCTAAAACCGACACCATAGTACTTGCCATTACCCCTGAAGCACTCACCCGCTTACCTAATGTTATCCGCGAAAAAATTAAAGACCGAATTATTGAAGGTATGAGCCTGCGCATTGCCAAATTAAGCGAGCATATAGAAACTCACGGTTAGAGACTGTTTATATCCCCAAGTTGATTCTAGCTGCTACCTTTGAGTTGCACTCAACGTTTATGTATAAATATACGCAGTCGGTTACTGACACGTACTTAATAAAATGGCTAAGCACACTAAAACTATATTTTTGATAAATAGCAAATCAGCTAATTTGGCTATCTAACCAAGCATCAACACTTTTGCGAGTATATAAAACTTCTTTAAACAAACGATGACGTTCAAATTCAAGTTTTGTTTTTCTCGTGGCATCACCACTAACTAAACGGCTATGGGTATCATTGAATTTTGAAATTACAGAAAAACCGCGCTCACCTTGATCAGCTTGCTTTTTTACAGAATTAGCAAGGTGCTCTCTAACATCGTCAGCAGTTAACATACCTGAATTATCTAACCCCATTAGCTCTTTTTTCATTGCTAATCTTACGCCCATTTCCTACTCCATTTAATGAAAAATATTTATTCCGCCAAAGTTTTAGCAATTAGCAGGCCATACGTAAAATTAACTGCTGCAAAGATTACTCTTCAATTGCTTCAGTTTTTTTAAAGACAGATAAAATACATAAAAACTTTCGTCGTTATTTCCCTATTACAATTAGCTAAAGTTACTTGCTTTGGTGCAAAAGTAGCTGCAAGCCTTTATACTACAGCTTGTGCGTTACCCCACCGAGAGCAAATATGAACGAAGAATACATAGAAATAGAATTAGAAGAAGAGCCGATTGAGCTCTGTAAATTATTAAAAGTACTAAACTTAGTTGAAGGTGGCGGCCAAGCTAAAAACCTAATTACTGAAGGCTATGTGGGTGTTAACCATGAAATTTGTACAATTAAACGGAAAAAATTATACAGTGGTGATGTACTAGAGTTTGATGGTGAGTTTTTTAAACTCTCACTAAGTGAAGATGCAATCCCTGCAGAAAAACCTGCGGTACAAACTCAAGCAGAGTCAAAGCAAGCTGCACCACAACCAACAAATCAACCAGCTAAAAGTAAGCGTAAGCGAACTAAAAAACCAAAAGTAGATGATAAAACAGGTCGTCGTCCTATTTCATTTGGTTAAGCATTTAAAAGCACTCTTTTTATATGAAAAGGCCAACTTGTATAGTTGGCCTTTTTACTCTTTAATAACCTCGTTAATAATAATAAAAACAAGGTTATAAAATGTCTGTAAACACACCTAAAAATTGGTTTAAACCCGTTGTATGGGCGGCACTCGTATGGAACTTACTTGGCGTTATTGCATTTGCTATGCACATGATGATGACACCCGAAATGATAGGTAAACTTCCTTTAGATCAACAAGCTGCCTACTCTGACATCCCTCTTTGGTCAACCATTGCATTTGCTGTAGCTGTATTTGGAAGCACTTTGGGTTGTCTGTTTTTACTTGCTAAAAACGCGCTGGCAACACCTACTTTTGCGCTATCGCTCGGCGCTATTTTAATTCAGCAATATTATAATTTTGTGGTCATAAATAGTATTGAGCTACTTGGCGCAAGTGCGGTATTTATGCCTATTTTTGTAATCATTATTGCCATCGCTTTACTTTGCTTGAGTATTAAAGGTAAGCAACAAGGTTGGTTACAGTAATTAATAAGGGTCGAAATAACTTTTGACCCTATCTCTTCTTTTAAATCATCTCTTGAAATTAAATTTTTCAGCATCATCTCTACTATAATAACTGTATAAAATTCGTTCTCTAAACGCGATTTTTTACACTGGTATGTACTTTGCAACTCGAACACTACAGAGGTCACTCTTCAAAACATTTTTATAATTCATAAAGGGGCAAATAATGAATAATAGTTTCGATACCCAACATCAGCTCACAATAAATGGTGAGCAATATCATATTCATTCTCTAAAAGGACTTGGCGACAAAGCGAAACGATTGCCCTTTTCCTTAAAAGTACTACTTGAAAACCTTCTTCGTAACGAAGATGGCGTAAATATAAAAGAACAAGACATTCAAGCCCTTCTTAATTGGGATCCTCAAGCAAAGCCTGCATCTGAAGTTGCCTTTACTCCCGCCCGTGTTGTTATGCAAGATTTTACCGGCGTACCCGCTATTGTAGATTTAGCCGCGATGCGTGATGCAATGGAAAAGCTAGGTGGGGATCCTGCAAAAATAAACCCGTTATCGCCTGCTGAACTTGTGATTGACCATTCGGTACAAGTAGATGGCTACGGAAATGATGGTGCATTTGATTTAAATGCAAAACTTGAGTACGACCGAAATAAAGAACGTTACGAATTTTTACGTTGGGGGCAAACCGCTTTTGATAATTTAAAAGTAGTGCCACCAGCAACCGGCATTGTTCACCAAGTAAACCTAGAATACTTAGCGCGCGTTGTTTTTAATGAAGAGCGCGACGGCAAAAAATTTGCTTACCCAGATACGCTTGTAGGGACTGACTCTCACACCACCATGATTAATGGCTTAGGTGTGCTTGGTTGGGGTGTAGGCGGCATTGAAGCCGAAGCAGCCATGCTTGGTCAGCCAATTAGCTTACTCATTCCACAAGTAGTAGGTATGAAGCTAAGCGGACGTTTACCTGAAGGTACTACCGCAACCGATTTAGTGTTAACAGTAACCGAAATACTGCGTAATCATGGCGTAGTGGGTAAATTTGTAGAATTTTATGGTGACGGCCTTGCCGACCTACCACTTGCCGATAGAGCAACCATAGCCAATATGGCACCAGAATACGGCGCTACGTGTGGTATTTTCCCAATTGATGATGAGACCATTAACTACCTTCGTTTAACAAACCGCGACGAAAAACACTTAAAAGTAATTGAAGATTACGCTAAGCATCAAGGCTTATGGCGTAACGATGGCGACGAAGCCAACTATACCGATACACTTGAGCTTAAATTAGATGACGTTGTACCAAGCCTTGCAGGCCCTAAACGCCCACAAGATAGAATTGCCTTAAACGAAGCTGGCAAAGTTATTGGCGATCATTTAAAAGGCTTCCAAGACGAACGTATGGCTCGTCGTGATAAAAGCGATGAAGAACAAGCTCGTATTGAGAGTGAAGGGCCGACAACAAATCCAGATGAGCCAGTTAACGAAGCGCAGTTTATGGGTGCCGCTAAGGTTAAATTTAAAGGCCAAGAGTTTGAGCTAAACGATGGCGCTTGTGTTATTGCCGCAATTACCAGCTGTACCAACACCTCTAACCCAAGTGTTATTTTAGCTGCTGGTTTGGTTGCTAAAAAAGCAAAACAGTTAGGCATTAATGTAAAACCTTGGGTTAAAACATCACTTGCTCCAGGCTCAAAAGTAGTTACCGACTACCTAGAAAAAGCAGGCCTGATGGATGACCTAGAAAGCCTAGGCTTTAACTTAGTTGGCTACGGCTGTACTACGTGTATTGGTAATTCAGGGCCACTTGCAACTGAAATATCAGACGCGATTCAAAAACATAAATTAGTAGTGAGCTCTATTTTATCGGGTAACCGTAACTTTGAAGGGCGTATTCACCAAGATGTTAAAATGAACTTTTTAGCCTCTCCTCCGCTTGTCGTAGCTTATGCCATTGCAGGTAGAACCGATATTGACGTATACAACGAACCCCTTGCTCAAGATGCTAACGGTAACGATATTTACCTTAAAAACATTTGGCCAAGCGTTAAAGAAGTAAGTGACTTAGTTAAAGAAACCGTAACTAAAGAAATGTTTGAAAAAAGCTACGCTAACGTTTACGAAGGCGATAGCCGTTGGCAGCAAATTAAAATACCGGATGGCAAACTTTACGATTGGGATGATGCATCTACCTACATTAAAAAAGCACCATTTTTTGATGGTATGAAAGTAGAACCACCGGGCATTCCTTCTATTGAAGGTGCACGTTGTTTAGCTAAACTTGGGGATTCAGTAACCACTGACCATATTTCTCCAGCGGGTGCTATTAAAGCAGAAGCGCCAGCAGGTTTATACTTGCAAGAGAAAGGTGTAGATAAAGCGCAATTTAACTCGTACGGCTCACGCCGTGGTAATCACGAAGTAATGATGCGTGGAACGTTCGCTAATGTGCGTCTTAAAAACTTACTAGCTCCTGGTACTGAAGGCGGAGTAACACGTACTCAGCCTGGCGATACGCTAGAGAGCATTTATGATGCAGCAATGGAGTATCAAAAAAATAATACTCCACTCATTATTTTAGCGGGCAAAGAATATGGCACGGGTTCATCTCGTGACTGGGCTGCTAAAGGCTCACTTTTATTAGGCGTTAAAGCCGTTGTAGCACAAAGCTACGAACGTATTCATCGCTCTAACTTAATTGGTATGGGTGTATTACCTCTGCAATTTAAAGAAGGTGAAAGCTACGAGTCACACGGGTTAACAGGCCAAGAACAATTTGATATTGATGGCCTGTACGATAAAACCGATGAAGTTACCGTTATTGCTACAAATGCCGAAGGTAAAAAAGTAACCTTGAGTGCAGACGTACGTATTGATACCCCTAAAGAGTGGGATTACTACAAACACGGCGGCATTTTACAATATGTACTGCGTAATATGCTCGACTAACAAAGACAGTAGTTAATACATCTAAAAGCCCAGTTTAGTAATAAGCTGGGCTTTTTTATATGTGCTGTTTGTTGTCTTAAATCAATGCTAAGCATTTAAAGCGTGCCTACACTAGGGCCTGTTGACCTTTCAGGATTAAAATTTGTTCAACCTAGGGGCTATTTAATCGCGGCGTGAGGCTTGTAACCTAGTGGGCTAAGTAAAAACCGAGCAAAGCTTCCGCGTCCTGCTCACGCCCCTTACCTACATCCATGTAGGCAACAAAGAGTAAATAGCCCCTAGGCAGAACCCTTCGGGCAGCGCATGTTTGGCATTTATTCCACGTTAACGCCTATTCATGGTGAATAACCACACTACATAGGCTCTGCCTTGCCTAAATACCAAACACACTGCTGCAAATTTAACCTCGAAAGATAAACAGGCCCTAGGGCTACTCTTAGTGAGGTAACTATGTCGCCAACAATGATAATTAGACTGCTTAAAACATCAATAGTGCTTGGGTTGTGCCTTATCGTGACTGGCCATACGTTAATTGTATCGAACTACTTTACTGTCGAGCATGGTATTAAAGGAATAATTATAGCGGCGGCATGCATTGCTGTAGGCGTGCCGCTGTCGCTTCCCACTAAAATATATTTAACAGTATTATTGATGGAAGCCGAAAAACGTTATTTAAAAAACAATAAAAGCACTCACTCTAAATAATTAAAGTGCACTTAAATTATTAATTTCTTTATTACGTTTTTCTAGTTTGTCTTTTACATTTTCGGCGTCATTAAATAGCTTTTTAACCGAATCTGGGTTCAAAATACTGATCCCCTCTGGTGCAGCCGACATTGTGTTTGGAGTTGAAGAGGTATTTAAAATAGACGTGTCTTCTGCAGCAATAACAGTAATATCTTTAGGATCGAGTTTTACTTCAATACTTTTTGCATGTGGGTTAGGTGTATCAGAAAAGTGCCATTGGCCTGTTTCGTCTTGCCACTTAAAAATTTTACCACTTGAGGTGGCATTTGTAGCAATTGGTTCATCAGAAATACTGCTCGCAATTTTATCGCCTGCTTGCTTAACGCCCAACACTGCTTGGTCCAAAGTATTGCTAGATAGCGCGACCATTTTTTCTTTAATTTGCTGAGATTCACTGCTAATTGATGATGCAGAAAGCCATGTTTGACCATCGGGCTTTTTTAAATAAAACAAAGAGATGACTGCAATAGCCATGATTGATATAGCTAAGTAGGTAAAGTATTTCATAGCGTTCCTGCTTTAATTAATCCTTTAATGTCTTGAGTCTAATAAAAAATACTTAATTAGGCAATTTTTTGTACCCGAATAAAAGAAAATAAAAACGCAGCCGAAGCTGCGTATTTATTTGCGATTTAACTGCATCGTAGTGACGTTAAATACCGTCACCATCCATGTGTAGTCCACATTCTCGGTTTAAACCAAAAAAGCGAGTTTCTTCCTCTGTCATTCCTGGCTCTAACTTACGTGTTGTATGTACGTCACCCATCGACACATAACCTTGTTCCCATAATGGGTGGTAAGGTAAATCATGCTTAGTCAGGTACTGATACACGTCGCGGTTAGACCATTCAATAATCGGGTACACTTTAACGGTACCACGGCTTATTTCTACAAACTGTTTATCAGCACGTGTAGATGATTGATCGCGACGCAAACCACTAAACCACGTGCCCGCTTCTATCTCTTTAAGTGCGCGGGTCATCGGCTCAACTTTATTAAGCTGGTTATATTGCTTGATGCCGTCCTCGCCTTGCTCCCACAACTTGCCAAACTTAGCTTCTTGCCATGCTGGGCTTAGCTGCGCTCTATACACCTTTAAGTTAAGTGATAAACGCTCACTCATTTGTTCAATAAACTGATACGTTTCAGGAAATAAATAGCCTGTATCTGTTAATACAACGGGAATATCTGGACGTTGTGAGGTCATTAAATGCAGCATTACTGCCGCTTGAATACCAAAACTAGATGATAAAAAAGCCGTATTAGGCAAGTTATCAAGCGCCCATGAAACACGCTGTTCTGCGCTCATATTCGCTAGCAAACCATTAGCATCAGCTAACATAGCCGCCTGGCTTTGTTTATCTAGCTGTAAAATGTTTTTAAATTCACTCATGGTAAATTCCAAACCTCACCAGCGCTTTGGCGCTGGTATTTAATTAAGCGTGAAAATCGGTTACTGATACTTTTACTTCAGCAACTATGCCTTTGCGTATAACAAAGTCACCAAAACACTCACCGTCATTGCGCTCTTTTGCCCATTGCCCAATGAGCTTATCGAATGCTTCTAGGTAAACGTCTTCGCCTACGTTCTCAAGGTACAATTTAGGAATACGTGTACCTTCTAAATTACCACCTAGGTAAACGTTGTACTTACCTGGCCCTTTACCCACTAAACCAGCTTCTGCAAGCATTGCGCGGCCACAACCGTTAGGGCAACCTACAACGCGCATAATAATGCTGTCATCTGGTATACCGTGCTTAGCAAGTAATGCTTCAGTTTTTTCTACTAGGCTTGGTAAGTAACGCTCTGCTTCGGCCATTGCAAGTGGGCACGTTGGCAGTGAAACACACGCCATAGAATTTTTACGCTGCTGCGAATCTTTGTCGTCAATCAGGCCATGGCTACGTGCAATTTCTTCAATCACGGCTTTTTGATCTGCAGGTACGCCAGCAATAATTAAGTTTTGGTTTGCCGTCATACGCATGTCACCTTGGTGAACTTCTGCGATTTTACGACAACCAGTTTTAAGCGGCTTGCCTGGGTAGTCTAAAATACGACCACTTTGAATAAATAGCGTTAAGTGGTGCTTACCATCAATGCCTTCAACCCAACCAATACGATCGCCACGGTGAGTAAACTCAAACGGGCGGCTTGGTGCAAATGTAACGCCTGAGCGTTTTTCTACTTCTGCTTTAAATACATCAACGCCAACACGGTCTAATGTGTATTTAGTTTTTGCATTTTTACGGTTTGAACGATTACCCCAATCGCGCTGCACAGATACAACATGCTCTGCAATTTTTAAGGTATCTTCGAGCGTAATAAAGCCAAAGTCATCAGCCTTACGCGGATACGTAGCCGTATCACCGTGAGTCATGGCAAGGCCACCACCAACAAGTACGTTAAAGCCAACAAGCTTTCCGTTATCAGCAATTGCCACAAAGTTTAAGTCATTCGCATGCACATCAACTTCGTTATTAGGCGGAATGGTTACCGTTGTTTTAAATTTACGCGGTAAGTAGTTAGATCCTAAAATTGGCTCTTCTGTGGTTTCTGCCTTTTCGCCATTTAGCCAAATTTCAGCATACGCTTTCGTTTTTGGTAATAAATGTTCAGAAATTTTTGCAGCCCAGTCGTAAGCTTCTTGGTGTAACTCAGACTCAACAGGGTTAGTAGTACAAAGCACGTTACGGTTAACGTCACCCGCTGTAGCAATAGAGTCTATACCTACGCTATCAAGCATTTGGTGCATGCCTTTAATATTTGGCTTTAATACACCATGAAACTGAAACGTTTGACGCGTAGTTAAACGAATGCTGCCGTAGCTTGTTTTTTCATCAGCAAACTTGTCGATTGCTAACCACTGCTCTGGCTTAATAATACCGCCAGGCATACGTGCACGTAACATTACATTATGTAGCGGCTCTAGCTTTTGCTTAGCGCGCTCACCACGTATATCGCGGTCATCTTGTTGGTACATGCCATGAAAACGTATTAACTGAAAGTTATCAGCGGTAAAACCACCGGTAATTTCGTCTTTTAAGTCTTGCTCTATGGTGCCACGTAAAAAGTTGCTTTCTCTTTTCAAACGTTCGTTATCAGAAAGTTTTACGTTTTTATCTTGTTCGCTCATTTTAAATCCTAAATTTGTTACAGTGACGGCTGCTAGCTGTTAATAAAATAAGAAACGTGATTAATACACGTCTTTCTGATAGCGGTTTGCGCTACGCAAATCTTTTAAATATTGCTCTGCGTCTTCATTGCTCTTGCCTGTGTTTTCTTTAACGATATCAAGTAAGGCGTTGTGTACATCTTTTGCCATGCGATTTGCATCGCCACAAATATAAAAGTGAGCGCCGGCTTCTAACCACTCAAACACGTCTTTACTGTTACTGCGTAATTTGTCTTGTACGTATACTTTTTCTGCTTGGTCACGGCTAAATGCAACATCTACTTTGTTAAGTAAACCCGATTTTAAATAACCCTGTATTTCTACTTGGTATAAAAAGTCTTGAGTGAAATGTGGGTTACCAAAGAACAACCAGTTTTTGCCTTGTGCTTGACGCGAATCACGCTCTTGTAAAAATGCACGGAACGGCGCAATACCCGTACCAGGACCAACCATAATCACCGGTGTATCATCGTTAGTTGGTAGGCGGAAATTGTCGTTGTGTTCGCTAAATACTTTAACTTTACAACCTTCTTCTGCACGGCGAGTTAAGTAACCAGTACAGCCACCTAAATGCTCACTATCAAATGCATCAAACTGCACTAGACCTAGTGTTAAATGTACTTCATCTTCAACCTCAGCTTGGCTAGATGCAATTGAGTACAAACGAGCTTGTAGTTTACGTAGGCAATCTACTAATGTTTGCGCATCAATTTTTGCTGGGTTTTGGCGAATCACATCAAATATTTGGCGAGGTTCAATATACGCACGCATTGCCGCTTTATCTTCTACAAGCTTTAATAATTCAGGCGTACCTGTTGCTGTTGCGTATTTTTCTACAAAACCTGGGTACGACTGAGTCAGCTCTAGCTTTTCAATAAGTGCATCACGTACGCTTAGCTCTTCATCACCTACTTTTACAATGCTTGTTGCATCTATTTGTGTAAGTGTAAGTACTTCATCAACTAATACATCGTCATTTAAAAAGTACACACCTAATGAATCACCTGGCGTGTAAGTAATGTCAGAACCTTCAAGCGAAATTTCAACGTGACGTACATCTTTAGTCGAGTCGCGACCGGTAATTTTTTGAACAGTTAATAGCTCTGCTTCAAATGGATTTTGTTTTGTATATTGGCTTGCTGCAGCGGTTGGAGCGCCAAATGGCATTGATACAACTTGACCACCAGCGGCCTCTTGCTGCGCTTTTAAATCAGGTTCAAATGCATCAACTGCACCGGCGATCCACGTAGCGGCTTCATCTTCGTAATCTACATCTAAATCAGCACGTTGATAGATAGTTTGTGCACCGAGTTTATTTAAACGCTCTTCAAAATCTTTTGCTGTTTGGCAGAAAAACTCATAGCTAGAATCACCTAAGCCAATAACCGCTATTTTTACATCGTCTAGTTTTGGCGCTTTTTTAGTGGCTAAAAATTCGTGAAGTGTTTCTGCGTCTTCAGGTGGCTCACCTTCGCCGTAAGTAGATACAACGATAGTTAAAAACTTTTCTTTTTTCAGGGCTGTTGGTTTGTAATCTGACATGCTAACAAGCTTAACTGCTAAGCCTCGCGACTCAGCCTGCTCTTTCATTTTGGTAGCTACACCTTTTGCGTTACCTGTTTGCGAACCATATAAAATAGTTAGCGCTGCTGCATCACCCGCAGCCGGTACGCCTGCCGTAGGAGCACCTAACGCAGCCGAATTAGCATTTGCAGCTAAGTAACCACTTACCCACGCTTGTTGAATTGGATTAAGTTCAGCCACTAAACCTTGCAGCTTTTGTATTTGATCTTGCGATAGCGGGCTTGCCGCAGCATTTAGTTGACCTAACAACATGAATCGATTCCCCATAACCCTGAAAATTAAACACAACACACTTTGTGTATTGTTAAAAATGAGTTTTACCTCATCCAGAGCGTATCTGTTGAGGTTTTCTAAGTTAGTAGGATAACGGGCTCAGCATAGATAAAAAAAGAATAGAATCTGCTTTGATATTCCATTTAGTTATTAATTTATAAAAATACCTTCAAAAACAGATTAAAGACTTATTATTGCCTTTTACTGCACTTTAAATTAACAATTTTGTAACCTAACTAATGTAGGGTATATTCTTCATTCAAAATAAAAATAGGAACAACTATGTTACACGGGAAATATAAAAATAAACTACTTAGTACCGCTTTGTTACTTGGCTCATTACCTGTAATGGCCAATGTAGCTAATGGCGGATTTGAACAATGGTCAGGTAATACACCTAGCTCTTGGAGCACTATTGATAGCGGAATCAGCTTAACGCGCTCAACTAGTACAGTTAAAAGCGGTAGTAGCTCTGCTGCTGTCAATGTAACAACAGGATCGCAAAGTAACACTGATTTACTACAACAGGTTGCTGTAGAAGCTGGTAAAACCTATAACTTTTCGGCTGATGTTTACCACACCGAAGGTAAAATTAAAGCGCGCTTATATGTAGATGGCTATCATGGCTATTCAAATCAAGTACAAACTAACCAATGGCAAACAATTAGCCATAGCTATACAGCAAGCAGTGATAAAACAATTAGTGTTGGGCTTAGGTTTTACGATGTAAGTGGATTTGATGGCAGCGAAACCGTATACGTAGATAACTTTTTACCAAATACTGATGGCAACGCATCAACAAGTTGCACCGACAATAGCCTTACCTTAACGCTTAACACCGATAATTACGGTAGCGAAACTAGCTGGGCCGTTAATAACAATCAAGGTAGCGCTGTTGCTAACGGCAGTGGTTACGCATCAAACACTCAGTATGATGAGCAAATATGCCTAACTGATGGTACTTACACACTTGTTATTAGCGACAGCTACGGCGATGGCATGTGTTGTTCAACAGGTAATGGCAACTATGCGCTTAAGCAAGGCTCTTCCACACTTGCTAGCGGTGCAAGTTTTAATAATACAGACAGCACGGCATTTACTTTAGGTAGTGGCTCTGGTGATGGCGGCGGGACCAACCCAACACCCACTGGCTACTATGTTACTGCTCAAGGGTTATCGGGTTATGCACTAAAAACTGAGCTTTATAATATTATTAAAGATCATAATGCACAGGGTTACTCGGCTATTTGGAATTTTTACGACTCATCTGCACGTGATAAATACTTTGAAAACGATAACAGCATTTTAGATATGTATAGCGAGAAACCAAACGGCTCAGATAGCTACAATTATACTGCGGTGAGCGATCAATGTGGTAACTATAGTGGAGAAGGCGGCTGTTACAACCGTGAGCATTCATTTCCTAAAAGCTGGTTTGGCGGCACTATTGAGCCAATGAACTCAGATGTGCATCATATTTACGCAACCGACGGTTATGTAAACTCAAAGCGTAGTAATTTCCCATTTGGTGAAGTAGCAAGCGCTTCATTTACATCAACCAACGGAAGTAAATTAGGCTCTGCCGCAAGTTCATTAAATTACTCAGGTACTGTATTTGAGCCAATTGACGAATTTAAAGGTGACTTTGCTCGCGCTTATTTTTACATGGCAACGCGCTACGAAAATGTAATAGGCACTTGGCAAACCAAAACGACCTCAAGTAATGCAGTGCTTAATGGTTCAAGCAACCAAGTGTTTGAAAGCTGGGTTGTAGCCATGCTGCTTAACTGGCATAACAGCGATCCTGTAAGCCAAATGGAACTTGACCGTAACCAAGCAGCCTTTGAATTTCAAGGTAATCGTAACCCGTATATCGACCACCCTGAATTTGTGGAAATGATTTGGTAAAAGTTAGCAGTTAAAACAAAAGCCTTTGCAAATGCAAAGGCTTTATCTTTTAGCGTGTAATATTTTTTAAAAATATGATGATTTAAGCTAATTATAAGAAACAGTTGCGATAAGTGACTTTTCAGCTCTGTTTTTCATCAACGTTAAAAGTGAATGATGGAAATCTTGAAATATCATCTCTCCCCATATTCGTGAATAAATACCAAAATTTGTATTGTCTTGCACGGTCGTTTTTAACGTTAAAATTGTATTGCCGCTTTTTTCTTCACTTAGCTGATAACCACCGTAAAGTGGAGAAAAGTATTCACCGCCAAGTTTTACGTGTTTATCGAGTGCGTCATCGGGAATAGCATCTGGGTCTATGTCAAATCTATAAACCATCTGTTTATTTGGTTGCCAATCCGTAATAACTTCTTTAAATACAACGCCTTTTTGCCAAGTACTTGTGCGAACAGCGCCTATACCGCTTGCATTCATACTTGCCTTTAATGGCTTTGGTACACCAATTAATTGAGTGAGTGAAAAAGGCACTTCCTGTGGTTTTATATCACTCACATTAGCTAACTGTTGCCACACAACATTGATGGGCGCGTTAATAGTTATTGAATTTGTTACTTCGTATGTTTTTGATAAATTTAAAAAATTAACTTCAATAGGTGAGAGCAATATAGGTAACAACGCGATTGATAATAAAGAACTATTCGCTTTTTTTATTTCACGCTTTCTAACAAAACCCGCAAGTAATCCACCGATACTGGCAAAAAACATAAAAGCAGGCAAAGCCATAGCCACACAAATACTGCCTTCAAGTAAAGTAATTACACTTACAAATAAAAAAACAAAAATAGGCTGCCAAGCAATCGTGACCATTTGCCTTTTAGTTAATGTTTTTGATTCATTGTACTCAAAGTGAACACGAATATAACCAATTGCAACGGGCACTAAAAACATAAATGATATAGAGACTAGGCTACTTAAATTATAAGTATCAAGTAGCTCTATAAACAGCCGCATAAATATGCCGTAAAACGTACCAAGTAAAATACCAATTGATTTAGGGGAGTTGAGTTGCATGTCTATTCTTTATTGTTATTAACAATCAGAAAGTAACAGAAGTATTATTCCACCACAAATAAAACAAAATTAACGGCTCCTGCAAGCAAATAGCTTGAAATAAAAACGGCTTTCACAGCCACTAAGACTAAAGGATAATAACCTGCCGTTAACACTATACTATTAGGTAAATAGTGCTCCGCTTCCTTAATAACTCATTCAAGATTATGATTTATAACAACTTTTAATCACTTTGTGTAGTTTTATAACTTTTAGTGTAAAGCAGTTTTTTAAATTAACTGTATTAAAAACAACCATGCACGACCTTTTGCCTATACATCCCAGCCTAAAAGCTGATCTACCCTGCATATTCAATATTCATTTGCTTTAACAAAAGCCGTATTTATTTGATTAAGCAACAATGTTGCAGGAGAACGCATGCAAACTACACCACCCGGTGATGCACCATCAAACACGCACAAGAATGCTCAAAGCTACGAGCAGCTTCACAAACCGAGTTCAGAGTTTAATACTCGCGACGAGTATCTCGAACATGAATTACAGATTATGCAGCCTAAGCGCTGGCGTCCTAATTTACCGTTTAGAGATTACCGATTTGAATTTGAAGACACCATTCCTGCAATGGCGGGCACTATTGGTAAAGTCGTTATGGTGGGGGCTATTGCAGCAACATTTGCAGCGCCTCTTGGTTTAAGCGATGCCTTTGTTTTAGAAAATGTGCGCTACGAATTACTCATTGTTTCTATTTTTATCATCTTATTCTCAGGCTTTATTTTACCAACAGCTAACTTGGCTGGTACTCATGGCCCTCTTATACCGTTAATTCCTATTGTTGTTGCTGCTGGCGGTCACCCTATGGCGTTTGGCTTACTCATTGGTGCCTTTGGTTTTATTTTGGCCATAACCAAAGGAGGAAGTATGCTCGCGCGCCTAACCAGTAAAGGTGTATGTGGCGGGCTACTCATTTATTTAGGTTTTATTGGTACTATTTCGCAGGTTAAAAAGCTGTTTGCCTGGGCTGAGGCTATTGATATGGCGCATATTGCGTTTATTGTTATTTTAGCCACCATTTTATTGTATGCGCTATTAGAGCACTTTAAAAAGCGTTGGTTAGCTGTGCCGTTAAGCTGCCTTATTGGTGGCGTGGTCGCCTTTGCCTTAGGTGCACCGTTTGAGTTTCATACTGCACCGGGTTTACCAAATATGAACCCAGCTTACTGGTGGGGCGAAAACACGGGTTGGATGCTAGGTTTACCAACGCTTGAAAGCTTTGTTGTTGTACTCCCATTTGCAGTGCTCGCCGTTGCTATGTGGTCTCCTGATTTTTTAGGCCATCAAGTATTTCAAAAAATAAGCTATCCGCAACGCACCGAAAAAGTGCAAATGAATATCGACGACACCATGCTGAGCGCATCGGTTAGACAAACATTTGGCTCACTTGCCGGTGGTGCTAACTTTACCTCATCGTGGGGAACCTACATTGTACCTGCTGCTATTGCTAAACGCCCTATTCCGGCTGGCGCCATTTTAACAGCCGTATTTTGTATTATTGCTGGTTTATGGGGTTACCCTATGGATTTAGCCATTTGGCAACCTGTGCTTTGTGTAGCGCTTATTGTAGGAGTGTTTATTCCGCTACTTGAAGCTGGCATGGAAATGACGCGCGAAGGCAAAACAACGCAATCAGCCGCTATTGTGGTGTTTGCCTCAACCTTGGTTAACCCGGCTTTTGGTTGGTCGCTTACTATGTTACTTGATAACTTAGGGCTTATTGGCTGTAAAGAACGTAGCGCTGAGCTAACTAAGATGAGCCGCTGGGTGATTCCACTTATTATGTTTGTGCTACTTACCACTGTAATGGCTATTGTAGGCATGTTACCTGGTATACCTGCGTTAATGGCTGACTTTAGACATTAAGCCTTAGGTACTGAACCTAATATTTACCCACAAAAAAGCACGGCAATTGCCGTGCTTTTCAATACGTGATTTTACTATATACAGATTAAACAATTACTGCCAAGGGCGCTCAGCTGCTAGTTGTTTTTCAAACGCATCAATCTGTGGGTTTAGTGTTTCGGTTACACCAATAAAGTCTAAACCACTTAACAAACGTTCTTTTACCTCTTTACTAATATCAAAACTAATTGGTGCAAACTTACTGCTTGTTAGTGTTTGATTTTCAAGGTCGATTTCAATGTTAATATCGTCGTGCTGCTCGCTAAGTACAAACAATTGCTCAAGCGTGTCGGCAGGTAACGCTATGGCTAACATTTGGTTGTTACCACAGTTATTAAAGAAAATATCTGCAAAGCTTTCAGCTAAAATAACTTCAAAACCATATTGCTTAAGTGCCCATGGCGCGTGCTCGCGAGATGAGCCACAACCAAAGTTGTCGCGCGTTAATAATATTTGCGCGCCTTGGTAGCATGGGCGATTTAAAATAAAGTCAGGGTTTGGCTCACCGTTATCTAGGTAACGCCAATCATAAAACAAGGCAGCATCAAAACCTTCGCGGCTAGTTGATGTTAAAAACTGCTTAGGAATAATTTGGTCAGTATCTACATTGTTTTTATCAAGTGGAGCCATTAAGCCACTAAAAAATACGCTCATTATGCTTCTCCTCTAATATCAACAAAGTGACCATGTATTGCAGCGGCTGCCGCCATTGCAGGGCTAACTAAATGTGTACGCCCGCCACGACCTTGGCGACCTTCAAAGTTACGGTTAGAAGTAGATGCACAACGCTTGCCTGCTTCTAGGCGGTCATCGTTCATCGCTAAACACATAGAACAACCTGGTTCGCGCCATTCAAAGCCTGCGGCTTTAAAAATATCGGCTAAGCCTTCGTCTTCAGCTTGTTTTTTAACTAAGCCAGAGCCCGGTACAATTAACGCCTCTATGCCGGCAACAACATGTTTGCCTTCAACAATCTTTGCAGCAGCGCGCAAGTCTTCAATGCGGCTATTTGTACATGAGCCAATAAATACCGTGTCTACTTTTGCGCTTGATAATTTATCGCCCGCTTTTAAGTCCATGTATTTAAGTGCGCTGCGAATGGCATCGGCTTTAATTAAATCTGGCTCTTTATCTGGATCGGGTATGCACTCATCAACACCAATTACTTGCTCTGGGCTTGTGCCCCAGGTAATTTGCGGTTGAATGTCGTCAGCATTTAGCTCAACAACTAAATCAAAGTGTGCGCCTTTATCCGTTTTTAAGGTTTCCCAATATTCAACGGCTGCATCAAAATCTGCGCCTTTTGGTGCAAACGGACGACCTTTTAAATAATCATAAGTAATTTGGTCAGATGCAATTAAACCCGCTTTTGCACCCATTTCTATGCTCATATTACATAGCGTCATACGGGCTTCCATTGAAAGCGCTTCAATGCCTGCACCACAAAACTCTGCTACATAGCCTGTGCCACCAGCAGTACCTAACTTGCCAATTACCGCCATAATTAAATCTTTAGCCGTAACTGTTGGGCGCAATACACCGTTAATTTGAATTTTTAACGATTTCGCCTTTTTTTGCTGTAGGGTTTGAGTTGCTAATACGTGCTCAACCTCAGACGTACCAATACCATGCGCTAATGCACCAAACGCACCATGCGTAGAAGTATGGCTATCGCCACATACAATGGTTGTGCCTGGCAAAGTAATACCTTGCTCTGGGCCCATTACGTGCACAATGCCTTGGTTAATTGAGTTTAAATCGTAAAGTACAATACCAAACTCTTTACAGTTTTTATCAAGCGCCATTAATTGGTTTTTAGACACTTCGCTTGCGGCATCAAGTGATCGGCTTTTAGTCGATACGTTATGATCCATCGTTGCAAAGGTTTTTCCTGGGCAACGTACAGTACGGTTTTTTTCACGTAGACCTGCAAAAGCCTGCGGAGAAGTAACTTCATGCACTAAATGGCGGTCAATATAAAGTAAGTCGGTTTGCTCGTTTATGCTGGCAACGGTATGTGCTTGCCAAATTTTGTCGTATAACGTTTGGGCCACTTGCTAATTCCCTAATCTGTTTGAGTTGCAGCATAACGGTGCTGCAACTTTACTATGTTATTAAATGCGTGAAACGATGGCTGCTGCAACATCGCTTGTGCTGTAACCTGCATTTGGATATATATCTGGTGTGCCAACGCCTGCTTCTACGGCTTCTGCTACTGCTTTTTCAATTGTGCGAGCAGCTTCGTCTTGCCCTAGCGAGTAACGTAGCATTAATGCGGCACTTAAAATTTGTGCTATTGGGTTTGCAACGCCTTTACCTGCAATATCTGGTGCTGAACCGCCTGCTGGCTCATACAATCCAAAACCCGATTGATTCAAACTTGCCGATGGTAGTAAGCCCATTGAGCCTGTGATCATGGCGCACTCATCTGACAAAATATCGCCAAATAAGTTATCGCAAAGCAATACATCAAATTGGCTAGGCTGCTTAACTAACTGCATAGCGGCGTTATCTACGTAAATGTAATCTAGGCTTACTTCTGGGTAGTCTTTGCTTACTTCGGTGACTACTTCGCGCCATAATACGCTTGATGCAAGTACGTTTGCTTTATCAACAGAGGTAACATGGTTACTACGTAATTTTGCAGCTTCAAAAGCAAAGCGTGCAATACGTTCGATTTCTTTTCGTGAGTATGTTTGCGTATCAAAAGCAGCTTCTTCAGCGCCTTCGCCGCTACGGCCTTTTTCGCCAAAATAAATGCCGCCGGTTAGCTCGCGCACACATAAAATATCAAACCCTTTTTCGCTAATATCAGCGCGAAGTGGTGACGCTGCACTTAATGCAGGTAATAACTGTGCAGGGCGCAAATTACAAAACAAACCAAAGTGCTTACGAAGCGGCAATAACGATGCGCGCTCAGGCTGCTCGTTTGGTGGTAAGTTTTCCCATTTAGGACCGCCTACCGAACCAAATAAAATAGCGTCAGCGTTTTCACACGCTGCAAGTGTGCTCTCTGGTAATGCTTTACCAAATTCGTCAATGGCTGCGCCACCAATTGCATAATGCTCACGGTTCAGGGTAAAACCAAACTTATTGCTCACAGCATCAAGTACTTGTTCTGCTGCTGCCATCACTTCTGGACCAATACCGTCGCCAGCTAATACGGCAACGCTGTAGTTTGTTTTACTCATCCTGCTTTCCTTTGTTGTTTTAAATCAGACACTTTTTGTGCACGATAAATTAAGTTATAAACACGGATCATGGCGCGTACCGACGCTTCAACCACATCCGCTGCAATGCCCGCACCGTGGTAAGGTCGGCCATCGTATTTAGCTATAATATTCACTTGGCCTAATGAGCTTGCACCTTGGCCTGTCGCTTCTAAGTTATATTCAATCATTTCAACGCTCATACCGGTTAAGCGCTCAATAGCTGCAAACGAGGCTTCTACTGGACCATTACCTGTCGCGGCTTCTTGTTTAGCTTCGCCATCAATGCGCATTCCAATCGTAGAGCTTGCTACCGATTGTGAGTTAGAGGCTGAGTTAACAAATTCTAATTGGTATTTTTCGTCTTTATCGTTAATTTGATTAAAGTAAATCATCGCCTCAAGGTCGTAATCGTATACGGTGCCTTTTTGGTCAGCCAATTCGATAAAGCTTTTATATAAGCCATCCATATCGTAATCAGATTTTTGATAGCCTAACTCTTCTAAACGGTGCTCAATAACATGACGACCCGAACGCGAAGTCATATTTAATTGGTTGCTTGGCACACCAACGCTTTCTGGCGACATAATTTCATAAGTATTTTGCGCTTTTAATACACCGTCTTGGTGAATGCCTGAGCTATGTGCAAATGCGTTTTCGCCAACAATCGCTTTATTTGGTTGTACTGGCATATTACAAATTTTAGCCACTTGACGAGATGCGCGGTAAATTTCTTCACTTTTAATATCTGTGTATACTTTTAAATGGTCTTTGCGCATTTTCATGATCATCGCCACTTCTTCAAGCGAGCAGTTACCAGCCCGCTCACCAATGCCATTAATAGTACACTCAATTTGGCGTGCGCCGGCTTGCACTGCAGCCACCGAGTTTGCTACTGCTAAACCTAAATCGTTGTGGCAATGCACACTTAAACGCGCTTTATCAATATTTGGCACGTTATTCATTAAATGGCGGATCATTGCGGCGTATTCGTCTGGCGTTACAAAACCAACGGTATCTGGCAAGTTAATAGTTGAAGCTCCGGCGTTAATAGCCTGCTCAACAATTTTACATAAATCCCAATGCGGCGTACGACCGGCATCTTCACACGAAAACTCAACATCATCAGTATAGTTACGCGCCAATTTAATTGATTTAACAGCCATTGCCGTTGCATCATCTAGGCTCATACGTAATTTATGTTCAAGGTGCAAAGGGCTTGTAGCAATAAAAGTATGAATACGGCTTTGTTGTGCTGTGCGAAGTGCTTCGCCACAGGCTTCAATGTCTTTGGCAACAGAGCGTGCTAAACCACAAATAATCGGACCTTTTACCTCGGTTGCAATACGTTGCACCGAGCGAAAATCAGCAGGGCTCGAAACCGGAAAACCCACTTCCATCACATCCACATTCAAGCGGCTAATTGTATGCGCTAATTGAATTTTATCATCTTCAGTAAGGCTTGCTTTAAGTGCCTGTTCGCCATCACGTAAGGTGGTATCAAAAATCCATACTTTATCTTGCTCTTGCATAACTGCCCCTCATTCCTATGTTACCCAAATTTCAATTAATCCCAGCCGCGAGATAAAAAAAACCCCGCAATTGCGGGGTTTTTAGTGTTCAACTCGATGCAAACACACTAATCCCCGCTCACTGACCATAGCAGTAAGAGGTTAAGTTTTAGTGTAATTAAACGAATCATATGCATCTTGTTTTCTTGTGTGTGTGTTCAGTGAAGCCTATTTTTAACATTACAAAGCGACGGAAGCAAGCATAAAAATTCCACAAAACAGATTTAAAAACGATTCAATTGGGTTTTTTAATTCAACCAAGGCACCTATTAAGAATTAAAATAACAAATACATGACTAGTGACGCTTAAATTAATAAGCACTGCAATATACCGTGCTTATATTAACTTTTTACAATTTTTTTAAGCTATGCTTCTTTACTCGTTTCTCTTACGTAATGCCCGGCCCCACGAGTAATATAACGCAGCTGCCAAATAACGCGCTCAATTAATTCGTCGCGTTGCAATCCTTCTATATCGAGCGCTTCTGCACCCGCATTAAATACGAGCGTTACCATAGATTCCGCCTGAATATAGGCATGCATAGCGTTGCACTTAGTTTCACTTTCTAAATAATGAGCCAGCTCTAAAATAAAATGTTTTACCTCGCGCGCTACTGCGGCTCTAAATGCTTTAGAAGTCCCGGAGCGCTCTCGTAGTAATAATCTAAATTGGTTACTTGAGTTATCAATAAACTCCATAAAAGTAACCACTGAGGTATTTATAACACTGCCGCCATCGTTTGCTATTCGTCTGCGAGCTTGACGCATTAGTTGGCGAAGGGTTAAACCGGCTTCGTCTACCATGGTTAAACCTAGCTCATCCATGTCTTTAAAATGACGATAAAAAGAAGTTGGGGCAATACCAGCTTCTCGTGCTACTTCGCGTAAACTTAAATTCGAAAAACTATGATCAGCACTCAGCTGATTAAATGCCGCTTGAATTAACGCCTGTCGTGTTTTTTGTTTCTGTTGCGCTCTAACACCCGACATCAACAGCTCCCTGAATTATTTTATATGAATATTTAGTGATATTAGCTCAATTGTACAGTCTAATACTTGACGACAAGAGTTTGAAATACTATTTTAGCTTACAGTTGTACGCTGAGATTGAGAATTATGAATAAACCACCGATTATTTGGACAAACGTCCTATTTTTTAGCCTAACCTTTTTGGCGGCTGCCACACTTGTACCTTGGTACGCCATTAGCTACGGATTTACCAGCGCGCATTGGATTGCTTTTGTAGCCTGCATGTTTTATGCAGGCTTATCAATTACTGCCGGCTACCATCGATTATGGGCACATAAAACCTATAACGCACACCCTGCAGTTGAATTTATTTTTGCGCTTGGCGGTGCTTTTGCGCTGCAAAACAGTGCATTGCATTGGAGTAGCGATCACCGTATACATCACGGTCAAGTTGACGACCCAATAAAAGACCCTTACGCGGCGACCAATGGTTTTTGGTATAGCCATATCGGATGGATGTTACGTGACTACCAAGGCGATAGCTACGGTGATTATAGTAATTGTCGCGACTTACAGCGCAATAAAATTGTTATGTGGCAACACAAACATTACTTAAAGCTTGTGATTGCTATGAACGTAGGCTTGCCTCTAGCACTTGGTTTATTGGTTGGTGATGTGTGGGGGATGTTAATTCTTGCAGGTTTACTACGCTTAGTACTGAGTCAACACTTTACCTTTTTTATAAACTCAGTTGCACATATTTGGGGCTCTCGCCCATACACCGAAAAAAATACGGCACGTGATAACGGCTTTTTAGCGTTATTTACATACGGTGAGGGGTATCACAACTTCCACCATATTTTTGCAAGCGACTACCGTAATGGTATTAAGTGGTTTCATTACGATCCAACAAAATGGATGATCCGCTCTTTAGCAGCTGTTGGTTTAGCCAATAAGTTAAAGCGTACTCCTGTTGAACGTATAGAAAAAGCGAAGGCCGAAACGCTCATGAGCAAAACGCAAACGCGTCTTGCAAAATTGCCTTTAGCACAAGATAAGATTACATTATTACAACAAGAGTACGATTTACTGCTGAAAAAACTGCAAAATTATTGTTCACTACAAAAACAAGTGTTAGAAGTTAAAAAAAATAACATGGCAAAGCAGTGTGAACGCTCAGCATTAATGGCACAATACCATGAGTTGGAAGCCGCCTGGGAAAATCAAAAACAGGCATGGCTAGCACTTAATGCGAGGTTATTAAAAGCCTCTTTTAATTAATTTAGGAGTGGCTGTGGCCAAACAACCAGAACAAAAAAAAGTACCCGTGACATACCAATATGATGCAATAATTATTGGCACGGGTCCTGGCGGTGAAGGTACCGCCATGAACCTTTCAAAAAACGATAAAAAAGTAGCGGTTATCGAACGCCAAGAATCAGTTGGTGGCGGTTGTGTACATTGGGGAACAATTCCTTCAAAAGCGCTTCGCCACTCTGTTAGCCGCTATATTGAATACAAAGCAAATCCGTTATTTAATGTTGGTGAGCGCCCTAGCCGCTTAACATTTCCTGATATTTTACGTCACGCAAGTTCTGTTATTTCTAAGCAATCTAATTTACGTAGCAGCTTTTACGATCGTAACCGCATTCATATGTTTCAAGGTGATGCGAGCTTTGTAGATAAGCACACAATTGAAGTAAAAAGAAATGATGGTTCAACTGAGCGACTGACTGCTAAAACGATTGTTATAGCAACGGGTTCACGCCCTTATCGCCCACCAGAGGTAGATTTTACGCATTCTCGTATTTACGAAAGTGACACAATACTTGGCCTTGAGCATGACCCTCATCGTGTACTGATTTATGGTGCAGGTGTAATTGGTTGTGAGTACGCGTCAATATTTAAAGGTTTAGGCGCTAAAGTTGATTTAGTTAATACACGTGACCGACTACTTGCTTTTATGGATGCTGAAATATCTGACGCGCTTAGCTACCACTTTTGGAACAGCGGTATTGTTATTCGTCATAACGAAGAGTTTGACCGAATAGAGACCCGTGACGACTGCGTTATAATGCATTTAAAATCAGGTAAACGCGTAAAAGCTGACTGTATTTTATTTGCTAATGGTCGTACTGGTAACACTGATACACTAAATCTTGAAGCCATTGGCTTAAAAGCCGATAGCCGTGGCCAATTAAAAGTTAACGAAACATACCAAACAGAAATTGATAACGTTTACGCTGTAGGTGATGTAATAGGCTATCCAAGCCTTGCAAGTGCTGCGTTTGACCAAGGTCGTATAGCTGCTGATGCAATTGCATGTGGTAACTGCGATGACAGGCTGATTGTTGATATTCCGGCTGGTATTTATACCATCCCAGAAATGAGCTCAGTCGGTAAAACCGAGCAAGAGCTTACAGCCGCTAAAGTACCATATGAAGTTGGCCGTGCTCAGTTTAAGCATTTGGCTCGCGCGCAAATTGCAGGTACTGAAGTAGGTAGTTTAAAAATATTATTCCACACCGAAACCAAAGAAGTACTTGGCGTACATTGTTTTGGCGAACGTGCCTCTGAAATTGTTCACATTGGCCAAGCTATTATGGAACAAAAAAATGGTGGTAATAATATCGACTACTTTGTAAATACCACATTTAACTACCCGACCATGGCTGAAGCCTACCGTGTTGCGGCATTAAATGGTTTAAATCGCTTATTTAAATAACTGCTTAACTAAGAAGTTTTAAAAGCCTTTATAAATAGGTAACAAAAAACCCGCAACTTAGCGGGTTTTTTACTTTTAAACAGTTTTAAAGCTTGTTTAAGTGACTATTACTTATGGTACTTAGCACTTAGCTCATGTACTGCATTAATGAATACACCAGCATTTTCAGGGTCTACATCTGGTGTAATACCGTGGCCTAAATTAAACACGTGGCCATTGCCTGTACCAAAGTCTTCTAAAATAGTGCCTACTTCTTGGCGAATACGCTCTGGTGTACCGTGTAACATAGATGGGTCCATATTACCTTGTAGAGCTACTTTATCACCCACACGGCGCTTAGCGTCGCTAATATTAATAGTCCAATCAAGACCAATTGCATCACAACCAGTTGCTGCAATAGCTTCAATCCATTGACCACCATTTTTAGTGAACAAAGTAACCGGTACTTTACGACCATCGTATTCACGAATTAAGCCATCTACAATTTTATGCATATATTGCAGTGAAAATTCGTTGTAATCGCGCGGGCTTAATACACCACCCCATGAGTCAAATACCATTAGCGATTGCGCGCCAGCTTTAATTTGAGCATTTAAATAATCAATAACTGAGTCAGCTAACTTATCGAGTAATAAATGAAGTGTTTGCGGCTCTGCAAACGCCATTTTTTTGATTTTACCAAATACTTTGCTGCTACCGCCTTCAACCATATAAGTTGCTAGCGTCCAAGGTGAACCAGAAAAACCAATGAGTGGTACTTCGCCTTTAAGCTCACGACGAATAGTGCTTACTGCGTTCATTACGTAGCCAAGCTCGTCTGTAGGGTCTAACTTTGGAATTTTTTTAACATCAGCAAGAGATGAAATAGGACGTTCAAACTTAGGGCCTTCGCCAGTTTCAAAGTAAAGACCTAAACCCATCGCATCTGGAATCGTTAAAATATCACTAAATAATATAGCGGCATCTAACGGGTAGCGACGTAGTGGCTGCAGTGTTACTTCACATGCAAGCTCAGCATTACGGCACAGGCTCATAAAATCGCCCGCTTGTGCACGTGTAGCGCGATACTCTGGTAAATAGCGTCCTGCTTGGCGCATCATCCATACCGGAGTTACATCAACAGGTTGTTTTGCAAGTGCACGTAAATAACGGTCGTTTTTTAATTCGCTCATGGCGTAAATGATCCTAAGACTTGTATAAATTGTGCAAGATTGTACCACCATATTCTCCGACCCTCTATTGCTTAGGGACGAAAACAGCTTTACCTAGAGGTAGATCAATAGAATAGAGTTTTTTAATCCCTTTTGACTATAAAACAAACAAAAAGGAATAACATTTAAAACTTTTTATTAATATGTTTGCAACATTACAAAATCCTTGTTATTGTTTGTCCCGCGTTAACAAAAACAATAATAAAAATCTTAAAACAATAAAAATAAATGTTTTAAAATAATAACAATAAAAATCATCTCATAAAAATAAGAAAGCTTGTTATAACAAGTCACTGAAAGAAATTAAACCACCGTAACTGGTGGTTTTTTCTTGCCTAAAATAAAATACCTCACCTCGGTTTATATAAAAAGGTACAACCCTCAAAGTAGCTCAACTTTACTTGTTGATATACGCGCAAATTAAATATATCTTGATGTACATAAACTTATTATATTTAAATTAAAAACCAACCCAGCTAGGAGAACAGTTATGCTGACGCGTGTAGAAAAAGCTCAACAGAAATGGGGTGGTAGCCACACAGTAATTGATAAATGGCTAAACGAACGCCAAGAACTTATTGTACTTTACTGCAAAATTGCAGGCTTTACGCCGTACGAAAAGCAAGATCAAGCATTGCCAGAGCCAAAACTAATTGAATCATTTTGCCAGCTTTTAATGGATTACCTATCTGCAGGCCATTTTGAAGTATATGACGATATAGCAAAAGCATGCGAAAAAAAGGGCTTACAAAGCCAAGAGCTTGCAAACTCTATTTACCCGCGTATTTCTAGCACAACCGATGTGGCGTTAGATTTTAATGATAAGTACGCAGAAGTAGACAAAGAAGACTTATTGAAAGACTTTGATAATGACTTATCTGTTATTGGTGAGGCATTAGAAGCACGTTTTGCACTTGAAGATGAGCTTATTGATAACTTGTTTTCTAATCACACGAATTAATACGTTACTTACGCATATTAAAAAAGGGACCTAAGGTCCCTTTTTGCATTTACACAATAAGCTTATTATTGTGCTGGTGCTTCTTCATTTTGAATTTCAAGTAATTCAACTTCAAATACAAGAGTTGAATTAGCTGGAATCTTACCTAAGTCACGGTCGCCGTAAGCAAGTTCTGAAGGAATAGTGAACTTGTACTTAGAACCCACTGACATAAGTTGTAAACCTTCAGTCCAACCCGCAATTACGCGGTTAAGAGGGAAAGTTGTCGGTTCGTTACGTGCATATGAGCTATCAAACTCAGTACCGTCTAATAAAGTCCCTTTGTAGTGTACTTTAACTACATCAGTTGCCACTGGCTTTTCGCCATCGCCTTCGCTAAGTACTTCGTACTGTAGACCAGACTCAGTTACTGTAACGCCTTCTTTTTTAGCGTTGTCAGCTAGGTATTTAGCGCCTGCTTCTTTACTTTTTTCAGACTCTACTTTAGCTTTTTCTTCTTGCTTAGTACGTACTGATGTATCTAGTGCAGTTAATACTTCGCGAATTTTTTCTTCGTCAATTTTTGCATTGCCAGCAAGCGCATCTTCAAAACCACGAATTAAAAGTGCTTGGTCTAGTTCAATACCAATTTCTGTTTTGTCTGCTAGGTCTTTATTTAAAAAGTTACCTACAGATGCACCAATACCGTATGCTTGTTGCTGTTCTACAGTGTCTAATTTAACTTCAGCTTGTTCTTTTTTTGCTTCTTGATTACAAGCTGTAAGCGCTAAAACTGACGCTGCAATCAATGACAATCTAATCGTCTTTTTCATTTTAAATCTCCGACACACTTTGCAGTTGTCATTTTAATGTATTATTACTAGTGAAAGATTAACGGCCCACATGATAGGCTGCTTGTTTAATGACTAAATTCCATATTGTTAGCTAAACTAAAAACATATCCAGTGATTAGACAAACAACCTAGGCATTTAACGCGTCCTAGTCTAACCTCTCAGTCACTAAGAGTTAAGGGGAAATACCTGTAATATGTCGATATTTCGTACTTTTTTAATCGTATTTAGCTGTTTTTTAGCCATCGCCTGTACCGATAAAAAACAACACGCTGTAGCAAGTTACGAACATGCTGCACAAGGTGCGTTTTCATCAACAGTTTCAAACGATGGTAAATACAGTTTGATCTCCTCTATCAACCATGGGGTCGCTCTGTGGGATAATCAACAGCAGGTGCTAAAATACCAATGGTTTCAGCAGCAGTCACAAGACAGCCTAGTGTACGCTGTTGCCATTGCTTTTGATAACAGCGTGGCAGTTACCGCCGAAAAAACCACATTTGCTGTGTGGGATATAACCACAGGCAAAAATAAAGGTTATTACAAAATACAAAAAGCCAGTATTCGCGATATTGCCATTAGCAATCAAGGCCGTAGTGTTTTATACGGCCGTAGCGACGGCGTTGTCGTATTTGTAAACCTAGAAACCGGACGTCGTATTGAGTTTTTAGGTCATCAAGATAAAGTTAACACCGTTGACCTTTCACCTAACGGACGCTTTGCCTTAAGTGGCTCTAACGATTATGTTGCTTACTTTTGGGATACACGTACAGGCCAAGTAATTCATCGTTTTAATCACCCAACGCGTGTTACCCAAGTAACGCTCGATCCACAAGGTCGCTATGCGTTTACGGCCGATAGTATGGCACAAGCAAATGTATGGAAGCTGACTACAGGTGATCTTGTGAGTAAACTGAAGTATATTGCGCGTCAGAAAATTTTTACTGCTGTGCGTTTTAACGGACAAGGCACTTTGCTTGCAACCGGCTCGCCAAATAAGCGCGTAGATTTGTGGCAAATACCAAGCGGTGAAAAAATTCAAACTTGGCAGGTTACCCCGCGCGAAGGCAGTAAGCCTAAATCGGCGGTGGTGCTAGATGTGACATTTACAGATAACGGTAAGTCGTTGTTAACCGAAAGCTCCAGCGGGATCGCAGAGCGATTTATTATACGAGAGAATAATGAACACAATTGAACATCGCTTAATGGAACTTGAAGCCAAAGTGGCTTTTCAAGACGAAACGATTGAAGTCTTAAATGATGAAATAAAAGTGCACCAACAGCTGTTAGCAAAAATGAAACGCCAAACCGAGCTGCTAGCAGAAAAAATTAAAGAGTCGCAGTCATCATCGTCTATGATGTCTGAAGTACCTGAGCCACCTCCACCGCATTACTAAAACCGGTAAAAATTAGGCAATAAAAAACCGGGTTAGTCGCCCGGTTTAAACACACCAATTACTTGTTCAAATTGGCGAGTAGACGCCTGAACAGCGTTATCGGGTTGCGCCATTTTATGACCACACTCAACACACTCTACTTTTTCAACATCATGTTCTCTGTATAGCATCATAGTATCCATGGCTTTGCAGTCAGGGCACGATGCACCAGCAATAAATCGCTTCTTTTGTCTCACAACATTTTTCCTGTGGTTTGAACTGCTGTCATTTTATCGTATAACTTCACTTGTTGATACGCTTGATAAGAGCATTAAGTTCTATGTTATGATAGCGCCAACTTAACAAGGGCACAGCAAAGTAACGCATTCATGATCCAAATCTCAGAAATAGAACTACTTCGTGGCGGTAAAGCCTTATTAAAAAACGCATCAGCTACGTTATTTCCAGAACACAAAGTAGGCCTTGTTGGCGCTAATGGCTGTGGAAAATCAACGTTATTTGGTTTACTAAAATCAGAACTACAACTAGATGCCGGTAACTGCAGCATTCCAAAAGATTGGTCTATCGCCTCTGTTAAGCAAGAGACACCTGCACTTGAAATAAGCGCGATTGATTATGTACTTCAAGGCCACCCAGAATACTACGCAATGCGTATAGCACTGCGTGAGGCCGAGAAAAACAACGATGGCGACACACAAGCTAAAGTACATATTCAGCTTGAAAACATTAAAGGCTATAGCATTGAATCAACCGCAGGTGAGCTATTACACGGCTTAGGCTTTGCCAATAACCTTATAGAAAATCCAGTAAGCTCGTTCTCTGGTGGTTGGCGTATGCGTTTAAACCTTGCCCAAGCATTAATACGCGACGCCGATTTACTATTACTCGATGAGCCAACAAACCACCTTGATTTAGATGCCGTTTATTGGCTTGAACGCTTTTTGCGTGCTTATACCGGCACCCTTGTACTTATATCGCATGACCGTGAGTTTTTAGATGCGGTGGTTGATCAAATTTGGCATGTAGATAAGCAACTTATTAACGTGTACAAAGGTAACTACTCGCAGTTTGAGCGCCAAAAAGCTGAGCGCTTACTACAACAACAAGCAATGTTTGATAAGCAACAAGATCAAATTGCTCACCTTGAGCAGTTTATAACGCGCTTTAAAGCAAAAGCCAGTAAAGCTAAACAAGCACAAAGCCGTGTGAAAGCGCTTGAACGCATGGAAAAACTGGCGCCGGCACATGCCGACTCGCCGTTTAACTTTGAGTTTGCAGAGCCAAAAGCATTGCCAAACCCACTAATGACGATAGATAAAGCCAAAGCGGGTTATGGTGACGTCACTATTTTAAATAATATAGAGCTAAACCTTGTACCAGGCAGCCGAATTGCTTTACTTGGTCGAAATGGCGCAGGTAAATCAACGTTAATTAAACTGCTTTCTGGTGATTTAGAGCCGCAAGCGGGCGAAGTTGTTCAGCATCACGGATTAAATATTGGTTACTTTGCGCAGCATCAACTTGAATCCCTTGATTTAAAAGCCAGTGCAATAATGCATTTACAACGCCTCGATCCAAAAGCCACTGAGCAATCACTACGTGACTTTTTAGGTGGTTTTGCCTTTATTGGCGATAAAGCACTTGAGCCTGTAGCCCCGTTTTCGGGCGGCGAAAAAGCACGTTTAGTGCTTGCCATGTTGGTATACCAAAAACCAAACCTACTGCTTCTCGATGAGCCAACTAACCACCTTGATTTAGAAATGCGCCATGCACTTGTGATGGCACTACAAGGCTTTGAAGGCGCTATGGTTACCGTATCGCATGATCGCCATATGCTTAAAAATACCGCCGATGAGTTTTACCTAGTCGATGACGGCAAAGTAACCCAGTTTGGTTACGACTTAGATGCGTATTACCAATGGTTACTCAATGCCAATAAAGAAGCGGTTAAAGCGCAGCAAAGCGACGAGCCTAAAGCAAACCCGGGTGTTAACCGCAAAGAGCAAAAACGCTTAGAGGCTGAGTTTAGAAAGGCCACTCAACCACTTAAAAAGCAAATTGAAAAGCTTGAAAAGCAACTCGATAAATTCACCGCGGAATTAAGTGAAGTGGAAGTGACCTTAGGTGATAACGAACTCTACAACGACGACAACAAAGCCAAGCTTAAAGAGTTATTAGCCAAGCAAGCAACCCTTACGCCTAAACTTAACGACGTTGAAGAAGAGTTACTTATGGCACTTGAAGAAATGGAAGAAAAAGAGCAGGCATTCGCCGATGAACTTGCTCAATAGCGACCATTTTTGGCAATTTGCGTGCACTTTGTACGCAAAGCCTGAGCAACAAACAACCTTGCTGGCACTACAAAACCAGCAAGGAAAAAATGTTAATTTATGCTTATTACTGCTTTATTTAGACTCATTAAATTTAAGTGTTAATACCCAACAGCTAAACGAGTTAATAAACGTAACTAGTGACTTTGATACTCACGCATTACAACCTCTGCGCGCCGCTCGTAGCTATTTAAAAGCTAACCAGAATGCGATAAGTAATTACGTCACAATACGTGCAGAGTTGCTAAGCGCTGAGCTGAAGCTTGAAAAACAACAGCAACATATGTTGATTGAAACAGTAAATGAGCTTGAATTAGTCAAACTTTCAGAGCCAAACAACATTGAGCTATATGTGAAAGCCACTTAGGGTATTAGTTTTTATACCCTCCTCCACTTCTTATTTTCTTTGTGCACAAAACCTTCAAGTAATTTACTCACAAAGAGGTTAAGAGGCGCTTCGCTTTTAGAGGAAAACAAAATAACTTAGATATAAATATTGAGCAGTTTGTTGCTCTACCCTCATTTACTTCTCATTCTTTTCTCTTTGTGCAAAAAATCTTTAAGTGGTTTACTCAAAAAAGTTTAAAGCGCTACGCTTTTAGGTAAAGTGAAAAACTCTCTTAGCTCTCAGTGGTAATAACTTACCAACCCTTAAAACATGATCTAAATCAACTTAGCTTCACTCCTACACCTGCTTAGAAAAATAACTTGATCTCGATCACGTTGCGACCTGCAAACACAGCCTATGATTAACCCATCAACAACGAGGGGAGCAACTCATGAACGTATTCTTTAGAGACTTTTTTACAGATCCAGTTTTATTTATGTCTTTTGGGTTTTTAACCATCGTTGTTTCTTTGTGTATCTTTTTTGCTTTTTTCTTTTTGAAAAAAATACATGACGCAGAAATTCCCGAACAAAATTAAGCACGACGCACTAAAGCGCCTTATTAGTTTACTAGTTAGGCGCTTTTTATTTTCTGAAGCGAAAAATTTGATACACTAGCTTTTCGTTTAATACAAAATACGTAGTACAAACATGATCTCTCAGTTCAAACCAGCATGGTGGATGACCAATCGTCACGTTCAGACCATAATGCCGCGTTTTTTCCGCCCATTTCACAATACGTCCTACGAACTTGAGCAACTTGATACACCTGATGGTGACTTTATTGAGCTTGCATGGTCACTTCCACATAATGAAACCGCACCACTTGCTGTTGTTTTGCATGGCCTTGAGGGCAATATAAATAGCTTTTATGCCAAAGGCATGATGAAGGCATTAAAAAAACAAGGTTATGCAGTTGTGCTTATGCACTTTAGAAATTGCTCAACCGAAGTAAATCGCCTACCACGTGCTTATCACAGCGGTGACACCGCCGATTTAGCTTTTTTTATAAATCACTTAAAGCTGCAATTTCCTAAGCGCACTATGGTCGCTGTTGGTTTTTCATTGGGCGGTAACGTACTTGCCAAATACCTAGGTGAAGAACGCGAAAAATGCCCATTAAGTGCAGCAGCGGTGGTATCTGCTCCTTATGATTTGTCGTCATCGAGCGATGTTATTCGTAAAAGCTTAGGTAAAATTTACCAAAAATATCTGCTCGATCGGATGAAAAAATCAATGCAGCGAAAGCTGCCACAAATTAAGCAGCAAATTTCATTAACGCCAAAACAGTTAATGAAAATTGACGATTTATTAGAGTTTGATAATCAGTTAACAGCCCCTCTACATGGTTTTGAAAACGCACACGATTACTACCGTAAAGCCAGTGCTATGCCGTACTTGAAAGATATCGCTGTGCCCACACTTATTATTCATTCCAAAGACGACCCTATGCTCTCAATTAAAGCCGTACCGAGTAGGCAAGACGTAAGTGAGCATGTTACGCTGCGCATCTCTGACAAAGGCGGACACGTTGGTTTTATTAGCGGTAAAAATCCGTTTAAGCCTATATTTTGGTTAGAAAAAGCCGTCCCTCATTATTTTAGCCAGCACGTATCAAATAAAGCGAGTAACAAGTAGTAATGATTATCCCTTTTGAACAACTCGATCAAGACACTCTTTATAACTTAATCGAAAGCTACGTATTACGCGAAGGTACCGATTATGGTGAAGTAGAGGCAAGCATCGAATCTAAAGTAAGCCAAGTAAAGCTGCAGCTTAAAAATGGCGAAGCGATGGTGTTTTTCTCAGAATTACACGAGTCTGTAACTATAATTTCAAAAGGCGAATTTAAAGCCCTGCAAAGTGAAGAGCATCAAGCACAGTCGTTTGATTAGGGCGTAGTACTTGTAACTTTTGAATTGAACGTACACAATGGCTTTTTACCCAAAGAGCCAAAACATGATAAAACTCAGCACTCTAGTGGTAGCCATATCACTAGCTTTAACTAGCCAAGCCCAAGCAGAACAAACAATAACAGCATCTGATAAGGCAATTAAACTCGCTAAAGATACCATTTTAATTGATACCCATATTGACGTACCTTATCGAATTCATGAAAGCTGGGTTGATGTAACCAAAGCAACTAGTGATGGCGATTTTGACTATCCTCGCGCTGTAAAAGGCGGTTTAAACGCACCGTTTATGTCGATTTATATTCCTGCGCATTTAGAGTTTGAGGGTAAAGGAAAAAGCTACCAGCTAGCCAATCAAATGATTGATAGTATGGAAGCCATAGTCCAGCGCGCACCCGATAAGTTTGCTATTGCTAGCTCAAGCACTGATATTGAAGAGCAATTTAAACAAGGTAAGCTGTCTATAGCCATGGGTATGGAAAATGGCTCTCCAATCGAAGGTGATATGAAAAACCTTCAGCACTTTTACGACCGCGGCATTCGTTACATCACGCTAGCGCACTCTCAAAGCAACCATATTTCGGATTCGTCTTACGATATACGCCGTAAATGGAAAGGCTTAAGCCCATTTGGTAAAAAGCTTGTCACTGAAATGAATAATATAGGCATGCTAATTGACGTATCGCATATTTCTGATGATGCGTTTTATCAGGTTATGGAGCTTTCTAAAACACCAGTAATTGCCTCTCATTCATCACTTCGTAAATACACGCCTGGCTTTGAGCGTAATATGAATGACGATATGTTATTAGCACTTAAAGAAAATGGCGGTGTTATTCAAATCAATTTTGGCTCAAGCTTTGTTACCGCTAAAGCAGGTAGTTGGGGCAAGCAATTAAAAAGTACAAAAGAGTCAGCTAAAAAAGAAGGCACTAAGTTAAGTAAAGATTTTGATGCTGCGTACCGTGCTAAAAATCCGTATCCATTTGCAAGTCTTGAGCAAGTACTTGACCATATTGATCACGTAGTTGAGCTAATTGGTATTGATTATGTAGGTATTGGCTCTGATTATGATGGAGTTGGCGATTCATTACCTATCGGCTTAAAAGACGTATCTAGCTACCCAAATCTTGTCCAAGGTTTAATGGATAGAGATTATAGCGACAAAGATATTAAAAAGATTTTAAGTGGCAATTTATTAAGAGTTTTAAAACAAGCGCAAGAGTATGCGAAGAAGCACTAAAGCTTTTATCATATATTAGTAATTGGCTAAAAGACCAAGAGCTAACTCAATATAAGCGCGGCCTAGCCGTGCTTTTTTATATTTACCAGCATAGTTATCTTCGGTGCTATTTCCCCCTCGGGTTTCGTAAAACTCAACCCAAGCTACGGCAATAATTCTATACCTAGGAGCAAATCACTTTTCTTCAGGCATTAAAAAAGGCCACCTGAGTGACCTTTTTCTAACAATTAACTTAAAAGTTAATTATTACTCTACGATAGTTGCTACAACACCAGCACCTACAGTACGACCACCTTCACGGATAGCAAAACGAAGACCTTCATCCATCGCGATTGGTGCGATTAGAGTTACTGTCATCTTGATGTTATCACCAGGCATTACCATTTCTACGCCTTCTGGTAACTGTACGTCACCAGTTACGTCAGTTGTACGGAAGTAGAACTGTGGACGGTAACCTTTGAAGAATGGAGTATGACGACCACCTTCATCTTTAGAAAGTACGTATACTTCTGAAGTGAATGTAGTATGTGGGTTGATTGAACCAGGCTTAGCTAGTACTTGACCACGTTCAACGTCTTCACGCTTAGTACCACGTAGAAGTGCACCAATGTTCTCACCAGCACGACCTTCGTCAAGAAGCTTACGGAACATTTCAACACCAGTACAAGTAGACTTAGTAGTCTCTCTGATACCAACGATTTCAACTTCGTCATTTACGTTGATGATACCAGCTTCAACACGACCAGTTACAACAGTACCACGGCCTTGGATTGAGAAAACGTCTTCGATAGGCATGATGAATGGCTTATCGATGTCACGCTCTGGCTCTGGGATGTAAGAATCAAGTGCATTTGCAAGCTCAACAATCTTATCTTCCCACTCTTTCTCGCCTTCTAACGCTTTAAGCGCAGAACCAGCGATTAGAGGTAAGTCATCACCTGGGAAATCGTATTCAGAAAGAAGTTCACGAACTTCCATTTCTACTAGTTCAAGTAGCTCTTCGTCATCAACCATGTCACATTTGTTCATGAACACAACGATGTAAGGAACGCCAACTTGACGAGAAAGAAGGATGTGCTCACGTGTTTGTGGCATAGGGCCATCTGTCGCAGCAACTACTAAGATCGCGCCATCCATTTGAGCAGCACCAGTGATCATGTTTTTAACATAATCGGCGTGACCAGGACAATCTACGTGTGCGTAGTGACGTGTAGGAGTATCGTATTCAACGTGAGACGTTGAAATAGTGATACCACGTTCGCGCTCTTCTGGAGCGTTGTCGATTGATGCGAAATCTTTAGCAACACCGCCGTATACTTTTGCAAGTACGTTAGTGATTGCTGCAGTTAGTGTAGTTTTACCGTGGTCAACGTGGCCGATTGTACCAACGTTTACGTGCGGTTTTACGCGTTCAAACTTTTCTTTTGCCATGACGGAACCTATCAGTTTTGTGTATCTAAATTACATATGAAAATAATCCACCAAAGGTAGATTAAGTTAATCTTTTTCAAATAGTATTTTCTGACAGATAAAGGAAGTAATCAAGGAGATTCTTAGGACTGGTGCTGATAGGCAGAGTCGAACTGCCGACCTCACCCTTACCAAGGGTGCGCTCTACCAACTGAGCTATATCAGCAACACAAGAACTGGAGCGGGCAGCGGGAATCGAACCCGCATCATCAGCTTGGAAGGCTGAGGTAATAGCCATTATACGATGCCCGCATAAAAATCTGTTCTTAAACTACCTCTAACCGTCAAGAATAAAGTGGTGGAGGGAGCTGGATTCGAACCAGCGAAGGCTGAGCCGTCAGATTTACAGTCTGATCCCTTTGGCCGCTCGGGAACCCCTCCACGATAATTCTCTACTAATTCACTTCCGGTAAAAGGAAAGTGGTGCCGACTAACCGAGTCGAACGGTTGACCTACTGATTACAAGTCAGTTGCTCTACCAGCTGAGCTAAGTCGGCACTGCTTTAGTACGGGGCGAGATATTAGAGTAAGGTTTATTGGGATGCAACTATAAAATTAAAAAAAGTGTAAATTTTTAGTTTAAATGCTCAATATTCATGCGAAAACACGTTTTTTGCACTTTTTTATGTTGTTTTGCTTAGCTGGTGCCAGTAATTTAACCCCTTCATTACGAGTAATGAATCAAAAATACTTCCCTCAAATTGCTGTTGTAAAAGCAAGCCATAGCCACCAGCAAAAATTATTTGTACTTTTTGTTCTGTTTTTTTATCCGTTAAGTGCAACTTAGCTTGCTCAATTGCTCCAATGGTTGCCACTAAAGCACCATTTTTTAAACCATTAGGCGTATTTTTACCCAGTTCATTGGTAAATGGAGTTTTACTATCATCAAAAACACGTTGAGTATTTTGTGTAAGTGATGAGGTCATTAAATCAAGCCCAGGTAAAATCCAGCCACCTAAATGCAACCCTTCACTACTAAGCACATCAATTGTTGTCGCAGTACCCGCATCAACAACAATGCATGCTGTGTTTGGATATAACGTAAATCCAGCAATAAGCGCAAGCCACCTGTCTATGCCTAAGTTAGCTACATGCTCGTAAGCGCATACAAGATTTCCAAGCGTTTTGGTTACCTTGGCTTCAAAACAAATAATATTATTGCTAGCCGCTTGCGCGAGAATATCGTTTAGTAAATCACTGCGCCCTACACATGCATAAATCACTTCGGTTATTTGTAACCAAGGCAGGTTATTTATATCTGCCGGTTGTGCTTGCTCGTTATGCCACAACACAGCTTTTAATGATGTATTTCCTACGTCGATCAATAATCTCATAATTGCGCCTTTCTAAGGGAGACTTCCCCACCGTAATAACTTTTTACTTCCCCGTCTTGGCGAATTCGTATTCCACCTTGTGCGTCAATACCTTCACATATTCCACGCCAACTTCGGTGTCCTGTGTTTAGTTCAACATATTCACCAGCAAACGCATTGAGCGAATTCCATTGCTCATACATAGCTTGCAAGCCTGTTTGACGATACTGCGCTAAACGCTGCTCTAAGTGGTGAGTAAGAGAAGCCACAAGTTGGTTTTTATCAAGCTTTTGAGTATGTTGATTTAAGTCGGTCCACGCTTGGTCTATATGCTGACTAAAGCTCTCAGGCATTTGTAAATTAATACCGATACCAATCACTAACTGACAAGGTCCTTGCGGTTGTCCATCTAATTCAACCAATACACCTGCAAGTTTTTGCTTATTTATATAAATATCGTTAGGCCACTTAAGTTCTACGTCAACTTGGTATAACGCTTTAATAGCATCATAAACAGCTAGGCCTACCGCAATTGATACGCCCATTGCAGCTTGTAAGCCGTCATCTAAACGCCAAAAGTAACTGTAATACAAATTAGCACCAAATGGGGATTGCCAAACACGGCCGCGTCTGCCACGTCCTGCTTGCTGCATTTCAGCAACAATAACAGTGCCAGACTCAAGCGTTGTTTTGGCCTGTATGCGGCGCATAAGCTCGCTGTTGGTCGAATCAATAATAGGGTGTACTTCTACATCGGCAGTATTTGCACCTAGCGCTTTGTAGTGCTGATCAATTTGCGTTTTATTTAAAAGGCCCACCTGACTATTCAAACAATAGCCTTTGCCAGTCACTTTAAAAATATCCAAGCCCATTTCTTGTAACGTTTTAATATGTTTACTTACCGCAGCCCGGCTAATACCTAGCGTTTCACCCAAGGCTTGGCCAGATACAAAGCCTCCTTGGTTGAGTGCATTTAAAATAGCGAGTTTGTTCCCATCAGGTGCTTTCATTACTTAGGCTCCGCGTTAATATGGCATTCGCTGCGTGCATTAATTAAACGTACTTCATGCTCTAACTTAATGTTGTAACGCCTATAAACAACTTGCTGAATGTGTTTAATCATTTTTATTAGGTCGCTGCCTTCACTATTTCCATGATTAACAAGTACTAGAGCTTGTTGTTGATGCACTTCTATACCAGCCTCGCGGTGCCCTTTTAAACCACTTTGATCGATTAGCCAGCCTGCTGCGACCTTGTGATGACTTTGCCCATATTCGTAATGAGGTAAATCGGCAAATTGCTTTAATAGCTCAGCTAACTGCTGGTTGGTTATTATTGGATTTTTAAAAAAGCTGCCCGCATTGGCAAGTGTATATGGGTTAGGTAATTTGCTATTACGCGTTTTTATAACCTGATCGAATACAGCTTGCGGGGTGATGCTTGAGAGCTGCTGCAAAGGGCCATAATTTAATACTGGTTGCCATTTTTTTGGGAGCGCTAAGTGTACTTGCGTGATCACCGCTTTATTTTTAAGGGCATGTTTAAATATTGAGTCTCTGTAAGCAAATTCACATTGCTCGTTATTTAATGAATGCATAGTGTTAGTGGTTATATCAAAGTACTCTACCAACTCAACAAATTTAGCTATCTCAACGCCATAAGCACCAATATTTTGTACCGGCGATGCGCCAACAGTGCCCGGTATAAGTGCTAGATTTTCAAGCCCTGGTATATTTTTCTCTAATAAATAGCTAACTAGTTGATGCCAGTTTTCGCCTGCGGCAATACTTATTAGTGTGTCGCTCTCGCGCTCGGTAATTTTAATACCTTTTAAAGCTATTTTTATAACCGTACCCATGTAGTCATTTAAAAATACGGTATTACTGCCCTCGCCCAGCAAACAAAACGGTGCACTAAAACTTTGCGTTTTAAGTTGCTCAAGCTGAGTAATTTCAACAAAATTTTGGCATTGGCTGTTTAATGCGAATGTATGTAAGGAGTGTAATGAATGCGCCACAAAGCTCTCTAAAAATACCGGTAACTAATCGCAATAGTTTACCTCATCGTCGCAAATGTGGCACTAGATTGTAAAAATCACTCAACCCGCCGTGTCAATCGTGATATAAAACCAGCACTTTTTTATTTGTGTTCAGAGTAATGATGAAAATTAAACCTCTTTTTTTAAGCCTCGCTATGGCGGGTATGTGTTCGCAAGCAATGGCTAATGCGATTGACCAAAACTCGTATGCTAACCTTGATGATGTTGTTACTACTCACTTAAACCTTGATTTAGATGTCGATTTTGCCGACAAGCAGTTAGAAGGTTTTGTAGAGCATACTCTTCAGTGGAACAACAGCAAAAGTAGAACTCTCGTACTTGATACCCGCGACTTAGACATTGATAAAGTAATGTACAAAGATCAAAGCGGTAACTGGAAAAAAGCGACTTTTGATTTAGCTAAGCGAGATGACGTTAAAGGTTCAAAGCTTACTATTGTGTTTAAAAACCAAGCTGAAGTAGTTCGTATTTATTACAACAGTCGTCCAGAAGCTTCAGGCCTGCAATGGTTAACACCAGAGCAAACGGCAAGTAAAACGCATCCATTTATGTACAGCCAATCGCAAGCAATTCATGCACGTAGTTGGATCCCAGTGCAAGATACACCCGCAATGCGTGTAACTTACTCTGCACGAATTCATACACCAAAAGATATACGTGCTGTAATGAGTGCCGATAACAAAGATGCGCTTTATAAAGATGGCGACTACATTTTTGATATGCCACAAGCAATTTCACCTTACCTAATTGCTATTGGCGCAGGTAACTTAGAATTTAAAGCAATGTCGCATCAAACAGGCATATTTGCTGAACCGACAATTTTAGATGCCTCAGTTGCTGAATTTGACGACACCCAAGCCATGATCGATAAAACAAACGCGATGTACGGCGAATATGCATGGGGTCGCTACGACTTATTAATGCTACCACCAAGTTTTCCGTTTGGTGGCATGGAAAACCCACGCTTATCGTTTATAACTCCAACGGTTGTTGCTGGTGATAAAAGCTTAGTTAACCTTATTGCCCATGAGCTTGCTCATTCTTGGTCAGGTAACTTAGTTACGAACGCAACGTGGGAAGATTTATGGTTAAACGAAGGTTTTACCTCGTACGTTGAAAACCGCATCATGGAAGAAGTATTTGGTCGTGACCGTGCGGTTATGGAACAAGCACTTGATTCAGCGTCTTTACGCGCACAACTTAAAACAATTGATGCACCAGATACACGCCTTAATTTAAAACTTAACGGCCGCGACCCAGACGATGCATTCAGCTCAGTGCCTTACACTAAAGGTCAATTATTTTTAATTTACCTAGAAAACAAATATGGTCGCGATAAGTTTGACCCGTTTGTAAAAGCGTACTTTAAAGAGTTTTCGTTTAAATCACTTACTACCGCGCAATTTGTTACTTACTTAAAAGCTAACTTAATTGAAAAGTATCCTGGTGTTGTAAGCATGGATAAAGTAAACGAATGGATTTTTGAACCTGGATTACCAAGTGATGCGCCAAACCCTACTTCTGATGCGTTTGATAAGGTAGATACTGCAACAGCAGCATGGCTAAAAGGCGACACAACTGCAGCTCAACTGCCAACAGCTAATTGGTCTGTGCATGAGTGGCTACACTTTTTAAATAACTTACCACGTGATTTAAGCCAAGAGCACATGGTAGAGCTTGACTCAGAATTTAACCTAACACAGTCAACTAATGCTGAACGTGCATTTGCTTGGTTTATGCTAGCAGTAGGAAATGGTTATCAACCAATTTACCCTGCACTTGATAAGCACTTATCAGGCATTGGCCGTCGTAAGTTAATTGTACCGTTATATAAATCCCTTATCACTAACGGTAAAAAAGAGTGGGCACAAAGCGTGTACTTAAAAGCACGCCCGGGTTATCACCCACTTGCACAAGGTACTATTGACGCATTATTTGAATAAATAGCGTTAACTAGAAACTAAAAAGGGCCAAATTTGGCCCTTTTGTTTTGCTATTTTTCTACTTTGTCACTTTTTCTAAAAAAGCTTTACGCTCTGCAGTTGTGGCTTGTTGCCACCAAAAATCAAGCATTTGCGGCGCACTTGGCATGCCTTTACCTGTAATTGGTGCTATCGGCTTTATTGGCTGACTAGGACGTGAAGGTCCTGCAGGCATTGTATTTTGCATTACCGGTTTATTGCTTGCTAGCTGCGTGTTAGAAATAACACTTAAAGGCTTAGCAACAGCGCTACTTTTTGCTTTTAAACTAACTTGTGGTGCTTCTGCAAATACTTTTGCAGATACTGCATTTTCAGCACGATTAAACACTAAGGTATAATCTTTACCTGCTTCAACAGTTACACTTACCCAAAATGGTTCCGACTCCACAACTTCATGCGTGTCATAATCATCTTCATATAAATCGGTATATTTTAGCCTAAGCTGGTAAGTTCCTGGCGCAAGCTCTACATCATCAATACGGCTAAACAAAGAGCTTTCTAGCATTTTATCGCCCACTTGTAGTGGTACAATTTCTTCTGGAAAGTGAATGTTTTCAGCATTAGCCGAAAAACTAAGTAGTAATGCAACTGCACTACTTATTAAAATTGGTTTAAGCATATTAACTCCTTTATTTGATTTCAGTTTGACACTGCTTTGAAAGTTTGTCATTAGTGAGCTTAAAATTCATAACACTTAATTAGGAACACACTATGAGCCAAGAGACTATTTTTACCAAAATAATTAATCGTGAAATTCCGGCCGACATTGTCTACGAAGATGAAGACACCCTCGCATTTAAAGATATAAACCCACAAGCACCATTTCACGTGTTAATTATTCCAAAAAAAGCAATTGCTACTATAAATGATATAAACCCTGAAAACTCACATTTAGTAGGCAATTTATACGTTGTTGCGGCAAAATTAGCTAAGCAACACAATTTTGCTGAGGACGGATACCGCGTAGTCATGAACTGTAACGAACATGGTGGACAAACCGTTTATCACATACATTTACATATGCTTGGCGGTAAAGAAATGGGATGGCCACCTTACCAAAATGTAAAAAAAGTAAATTAATTAAAGATTTTTTATCTAACTATTCTGCTCAGCCAATTAGTTACAAATGTTATGATTTTTCATGGTTATAAAGAATAAATAGTTACTTATTTGCAACATTTTATGTTTAAATAATCGTAAAATCGTATTTGTTATTGAGTGCTTCAGCGACTTTCTAATACAAAAGGTGCGGAAGTCGTGATAAACTTAAACAGTCAGCTTTATAAAAGAGTATAAAAACATGAGCAGTTCAGCCTTTTTGTTATTAGATCAAGAGCCAATTAACACTATTGGTATTAACGTTTTAGAACCTTTGTTAAAAACGCAAGGCCTTGACGTAACCACGGGTACTAATATTTTAGATATACCTGAAGGGACTCGACTTTTGTTTATCGAAACATCTAGCAAGGATGCATGGGGAAAACTAAAAGAACAACTAGTAAACCTACGTATTAAATGCGATATCATATTATTTAATCTAGACGAAAACCCTGAGCTTGCTAATCGTGCATTGTTGAGCGGTATTCGTGGCGTATTTTACACAACAGATAACGCCGATGTATTGATGAAAGGTATTCGCTTACTACTTGAAGATCAGCTTTGGTACCGTCGCGATATTATGTGTAATGCATTAAATCGTATGCTGCAATTTAATAAAGATGCGCTGCATAAACTAACCGAAGGCGATATTGAGCCTGTTAAACTTACTAAGCGAGAAAAAGCAATAATCTCACTAATGAGTAAAGGTTCGAAGAATAAAGAAATCGCAGAAGATTTAAGTATCAGTCCACACACAGTTAAAACACATTTATATAGCGCATTTAGAAAAACTAAATGTCGTAACCGTATTGAGCTCCTATCTTGGGCACAACAAAATATCCCTGATGAAATTCGTTAATCATATATTTAGTTTAAAATTAAAAACAGACACTTAGGTGTCTGTTTTTGTATGTGTTACACACTGATTTAATACCAATTTGCTTGCCTAAGTGATCTGTTTTGATAATTGGTATAAGTGTATACTTTTGATAATCTTAGTTTAAAACTACTTTGCTGGAATATTAATGCTCGACTCTTTCACTCTTTATTTTGCCAGCATCGCCATCATGGTTGTAATGACCTTACTTAACTTTTTAACATGGCGAACGAACAAACAAATATCGGGCACGCTGCTATACATTTTCTATCCTATATTGCTTTTAGGCTCTGTTATTGGTTTTACGCTTGTTGGTGATACACATAATTTAGTGATTATTAGCGCTGCTAGTAGCATGATGTTTGCCGCATCAATAGTGCATTGTTTATCGCTCAGTCAGTTTTTAAATTATCACGGTATTGGTTTTAAATTACTTTGCTCAGTGACCGCTTTTTGCACTGTAATGCTTGGTTATTACACCTTTTTTGACCCATCTTTACACGAAAGAGTGATTGCATCCGATATACAGCACATAGCAGAAGCCGGCTTTTTACTCTTTATATTTATTAAGTACGCGCGCAAACCCTACCCTAATGGCAGCATTGTATACATAACCATTTTAACGCTTGTTGCTTTAAGCTTTATTGGCCGCTCGTTATTTATGGATAACATTGAACAAAAAAATCTTTTAGTAAACGGCTGGTTTAGCTCTTTATTATTTTTAAATGGCGTAATTGCACCCATGTTTTATGCTGCAGGTATGGCCTTATTATGTAATGAGCGCAGAGAGCAGCACCTCAATAAACTCGCCGATAAAGCACAAAAAGACTTAGAAATACGCGGGCTCTTTTTATCAACAATAAGCCACGAAATTCGCACCCCACTAAACGGTATTTTAGGCAGCGCCCAACTTGTTATGAACCAAACAAGTGATATCCGCAATAAAGCCTATTGCGAGGCGATTATAAATTCTGCCGAATCACTTAACTTGTTAGTAGATAAGGTCCTTGATTACGCGAGCCTAGATCAAAGTGACGAAGCGCTTTACGAAGAAGATGTAGAATTTAAAACATGGCTTAATAATTTATGTTTATTACTAAGCCCAATGGCCGAGCAAAAGCAGCTAAAATTTGAGCTTATCTATAATATTCCTGAGCAAGCCTGTTATTACTGCGACCAACAAAAACTTAGACAAATAATTATTAATTTAGTCGGTAACGCTATTAAATTTACAGATCGCGGAACCGTTAAAATTCAGGTTGATTTAGTATTAGAAAAACAACTTGAGCACACGATAAAAATTAGTGTAAAAGATTCAGGGCCAGGTATTGAAAATGATGAGATAGCCTACTTAACAGAACCTTATGTACAAAGTAGTGCAGGCAAAGAGAAAGGCGGAACCGGCCTTGGTTTAGCTATTACTAGCCGCCTGCTTGAAAAACTCAGTAGCCGACTCGAAATAGCCAGCCAGCTTGGTACTGGTAGTGTATTTAGCTTTACCGTTACTTTTACTTTAGGTGAATTAAGCCTTGTAGAGCAGCGCCATCAAACTAAAGATTACTTAACAGGTCTTGATGTATTACTGGTTGAAGATTTAGATTTAAATCAAAAAATTGCTATAGAATTTATGGCCGACGATGAACACAAAATTAAGCTCGCAAAAGATGGAAAAAGCGCCATAGAGCTCATGCAAGCTCACCACTTCGATGTTGTTTTGCTTGATATGAACCTACCTGATTTAACAGGCCAAGAAGTACTTAAACGTCTAAAACGCATTGATCATAAAAATCAACGAACGCCAGTACTCGCATTTACTGCAAGCCTTAGCCCTGACGAAGTAAAAGAGTATTTAGAATTAGGAATAAAAGACATTGTAGGCAAGCCTATTAAGCACGAAAAGCTTCGACAAGCACTTAGCGACTCTCAATCTAATCAAACTGCGAGTATTGCAGTAGAGCTTATTGATACCTTGTATGACAAAACAGCGGCCGAAACACTCACCAGTTCATTTAGTGAAGATGAAGTGTCTTCAATTTATAATGAATTTGTGCTTTCAGCCCGCAACAAGCTAATTCGCTGTCAAAAGCTTATTGATCAACATCCAGAGCAATGCATTAAACTTTTACATCGCCAAGCAAGTACCGCTCTGCAACTTGGTTTTAATCGCTATGGTATTGAGCTTAAAAAAATAGAGCGCCGTTTACTTGATAAAAAACCACACAACAATATGCTTGATGAAGCGTTAGATCTGTGGCAACGCAGCTTAGAGCAATATTTAAAGTTTGTGCGTGGGCAGTTAGAGTAATAGTGAATTAGCTTTAAAAAAGCTAATGATTAATCCCTTCCATATTTATCATCAAATCGCTCTATATCGCTTTCATCAAGTACAGCACCGGTTTGCACTTCAATGACAATTAACGGGTCTTTTTGATTATTAGCCAAACTATGAATTTGCTTAGCCGCGATATAACACGATTGGTCATGCGTTAGCGTATACGCTTGCTCATTAATACACACATCTGCAATACCCGAAACCACCACCCAATGTTCAGCACGATGCTGATGGCGCTGCGTCGAAAGCTTAGCACCGCTGTTAACAGTAATTTTTTTAACTTTAAAGCCAGTGCCTTCAACCAAAGTACGGTAATTCCCCCATGGGCGAAAAACCACTTGATGATGGTTAAGTTTATCAGCCTGTGTTGTAGCAATTTGCTTAAGCAACAAAGGCAGAGAATCTAGCTCATTTTGGTTTGCAATTAACGTGGCGTCATGAGTATGAATAATTGCTAAATTGCTTACTCCAAGCGTGGCAATAGTGTGCTCAGCCTCGTTAATAACTAAGTTATTAGTGCTTTTTTGAGCCATATAATTAGCATTTAAACTATTACCGTTTTCATCTTTTTTTGTAAGCGCATCAAGGGATGAAAAACTACCTACATCACTCCATTTTAAATCAACAGGCATAACAACTACGTTATTACTGCGCTCTAAAATAGCGTAATCAATTGAATCGCTTGGGCAGTGCTCAAGCGCACTATTGCTTGGGCGGGTAAACCCTAAATCTTTGGTAAATTGCGCCGCTGCAGCGACACTCGTTGCTATTTTTGGCGCAAACCGCTCGAGCTCTTTTAAATAGGCTGTGGGGGTAAATAAAAACATGCCGCTATTCCAGCTATAACCACCTTGAGCTAAATAACGGTTCGCTGTATCTACGTCAGGCTTTTCTTTAAATTGTGCAACATCGTAACAACCCGTTCCAGCAATAGCCGCGCCTTGTTTTATGTAGCCATAACCGGTATGAGGCTCTGTAGGAGTAATAGAAAATGTCACTAGCTTTCCTTGCTCAGCAAGTTTTACAGCTTCAGGGAGCTTAGCCGTTAATACATCAAAGTTTTTAATATGATGATCGGCAGGCATCACTAATAGCGGGCCGGTAATCCCATTTTGCAGTGCATAGTGGGCGGCTAATGCGATAGCAGGCGCGGTATTTTTACCTTTGGGTTCGAGTAATAACGCAGTAGGAGTTGAGCTTGCAGCTTGCTCGGCGGCAATAAACCGGTGCTGCTCATTACACACTAAAATAGCATTATCAAACAACTCATTGGAAACACGCGTCAATGTACTTTGCAGTAATGACGTGCTTTCACTAAGTAGTGGTAAAAATTGTTTAGGCATTGCTTGGCGAGAAAGCGGCCACAAGCGAGAGCCTATGCCACCAGCTAAAATTACAGGAGTGATTAAAGTGTTCATAATGTACATTAGCCGCCAACAAAAATATCAGCGACTATTTTAACACTTTATTGGCTCTGCGCTAAATTAACGTGTCTATATTAATGTAAAAGAGTCTGCATCTAAATAGGCAGGAAACGCTGCTTTAAACTCATCCAGTGGCGCTTTTTCAAGTGTTATAGTAACTAGTTGCTCAGCGTTATCTTGCGCTTTAGTTAATGCATCGCCTTTGAAGTCGTATACCGCTGTACCGCCATTGTGCGCCACACCATTACCGTCTTCCCCCACGCGATTAACACCTACTACGTAACATAGGTTTTCCATTGCACGCGCCATAAGTAACGTATCCCAAATATGGCGGCGTACAGCAGGCCAATTTGCTACGTTTATCATTACATCGTAGTCGTTATTATTACGTTGAAATACCGGAAAGCGCAGGTCATAGCATACTTGCGGTAATAGTTTAAAACCATTGATTTCAAAAACTTTGCGCTCTTGCCCTGCTACAACGTAGTCGCCCTCACTGCCTAAGCGAAATAAATGGCGCTTATCGTAATAACTCACCTCACCATCGGGTTTTACCCAATAAAACCGATTTGCTTTTTTATCGCCTTGCGCAACAAGTACCGAACCCGCAATAACCGCATTATGTTTATGAGCCTGCGCCTTTAACCACGTCAGTACTTTACCATTTTCGGGCTCTGCACAATCTAAATTAATAGCAAAGCCAGTCGAGAATGTTTCTGGCAGTAAAATAAGATCGGGCTGATGCGTAATTGCTTCAAGCTGTTTATTAAACATGGCTAAATTAGCGTCTTTATCAAGCCAATAAAGCGAGCTTTGCAATGCTGTAATGGTTAAAGTTGACATAATATTTGCGCAGCCTCTATGAGAGTGTTGTCGTTTTTAGCAAAGCATAAACGAATTACTTTGTCGGTTGGTGGATTTTGATAAAAAACACTTAACGGAATAGCCGCAACACCGGCTTGCTCAACTAACCAATGGCAAAATTCAACATCGTTTAAATCCGATATATCACTGTAATCTAACAATAAAAAGTAAGTGCCTTGGCTAGGTAAAATTTTAAAACGGCTGTTACTTAAATGACTCGCTAATAAGTCACGTTTTTGCTGATAAAACCCGCTTAGCTCATCTATATGCTCACCTTGCTGCTCGAGCATATCGGCAAGCGCATGCTGTGCAGGGGTAAAACTAGAAAACGTAACGTACTGATGAATTTTTCTAAATTCGACAGCTAAATCGGCAGGTGCAATACAGTAACCCATTTTCCAGCCCGTGCTGTGAAACGTTTTACCAAAACTCGATATAACAAAGCTTTTGGTAAATAATTCATCATCGCGTAATACACTTAAATGCGGTTGCTGATCAAACGTAATGTGCTCATATACCTCATCGCTTATTACATACAAATTGTGAGTACTAACTAACTCTTTAAGAGCTTTATATCTGGTGGCTGTAATATTTTACCGCTTGGGTTATGAGGCGTATTTATAATAATTGCACGGGTATTTTTAGTAATTGCTTGGCTTACTACTTGCCAATCAATAGTGTAATTTGGCGCACTTAAAGCAATGTGTACCGACTTTCCACCAGCGAGTTCAATTGCCGGTTGGTAAGAGTCATATGCAGGGTCAAATACAATCACTTCATCACTGGGGCGCACAATTGTTTGAATAGCCACAAACAATGCCTCTGTTGCACCTGAGGTAACAGTCACTTGATCAGCCGCGTTTATATCAGCTGCATATTTGCGCTTTGCTAAATCAGCAATTTGTTGCTGTAATCGTGGTACACCACTTGAAGGTGAATATTGATTAACGCCCTGCTGCACATAATAATTTAACTGCGTTTTTAAAAGATCAGGAGCATCAAACTCAGGAAAGCCTTGAGAGAGATTAATTGCCGAAAACTCATTAGCCAACCCACTCATTTGGCTAAATATACTAACGCCTAAATTTGGTAATTTACTTTCAAACACGTGATGCCCTTAATGATGGTTTTGCGCTTAAAGCGATGCTATCATTGCTTAAAACAGAAGTATAGCCGTCTAAAAACAATTAACTTTACGCTCATTAGTGAGGAATGTATGCAAAACAATACCGCTATTTCACAACTTATTGAAGCCGGAAAATGGGTTAGCCAAAAAGGCTGGGTACCCGCAACAGGCGGAAACTTTTCAGCTCGTACTAGCACTGGCTTTGTTGTTACAGCAAGTGGGCACGATAAAGGCTCACTGACGCAAGAGCATTTTTTGCAATTAGATCACCAAGGCGAGCGCCTAGCAGGAGCTGTAAAACCATCGGCAGAAACACAATTACACCTAAGTTTGTATCAGCTTATACCTGATGCGCAGTGTGTTTTGCATACTCACTCTGTAGCCGCTACCGTACTGTCGCAAATTACCCAAGGGCATCAGCTTGATTTAACAGGCTATGAAATGCAAAAAGCACTGAGCGGCTTTACTTCGCATTTAGAAACGCTGAGCATTCCTATTTTCGATAACGATCAAGATATTGACCGATTAAGCCTACTAGTCAGTGACCATCATTTACACACGCCTATAGAGCATGGCGTACTGATACGTGGTCATGGTTTATATGCAGTAGGACGTAATATTGATGAAGTTCGTCGCCACTTAGAAGCCTTAGAGTTTTTATTTAGCTGCGAACTAGAGCGCCTAAAAATAATAGGCATTCAAGCGGGAGTAACTAAATGATTAAAGCCATTTTAACCGACATCGAAGGCACAATAACCCGTATCTCGTTTGTTAAAGAGGTGTTGTTTCCTTACGCAGCAAAACAGTTACCTACCTTTGTACGTGCCAATGCTAGTAAGCCAGATGTAGCTGAGCAAATTAGTGCCATAAAAGCCCTTATCGAAAAGCCAAACGCCGATATTGAAGAAGTCATTAGCACTTTACTTACCTGGATTGATGAAGATAAAAAAATCACTCCACTTAAGCAATTACAAGGCTTAATTTGGCAAACAGGGTATGAACACGGTGATTTTAAGGGTCATTTATACCCAGATGCATTTGATTTTTTACAAGCTCAGTACAACAACCATATAGCTTTATATGTGTACTCGTCAGGGTCAGTAAAAGCGCAGCAGCTACTTTTTAAATACAGTGATTATGGTGACATTCGCAACTTGTTTACTGACTTTTTTGACACCAAAGTTGGCGCAAAACAAGAGCAAATGGCCTATAACACCATTGTTGAGCTGTTACCGTTTAAAGCAGCAGAAATACTCTTTTTAAGTGATGTAGCCGGTGAGCTTGATGCCGCGCAAGCTGCGGGCTTAAAAACACTACATTTAATTCGTGATGGGCAAGCAAGCACTAAAGCACACCCTTATATTAATGACTTTAGCCAATTTAAATTGGAGCAATTAGTATGAGCCAATTAACAATATATGCTGACAACGATGCAACCAAAGCACTTGTAAGCACATCAAATGCTGATGATATTACAAAGCAACTAGCTAAAGTAAACGTACGTTTTGAACAGTGGCAAGCAAATGCAGATATTAATGAGCACACCACCCACGAGCAAATTATTAGTGCGTACAAAAACGATATAGAACGGTTAAAAACCGAAAATGGCTATCAAACAGTAGACGTTATATCTCTAGCGAAAGGTAATCTTGGCGCATCAGAGCTGCGCAAAAAGTTTTTATTTGAACATACTCATAGTGAAGACGAAGTGCGTTTTTTTGTAAAAGGCCAAGGGCTATTTTGCCTGCATTTAGGCAATAAGGTTTACCAGGTACTTTGCCAACAAGGCGATTTAATTTCAGTGCCTGAACTTACCCCGCATTGGTTTGATATGGGAAGTGACCCTGAGTTTACTGCCATTCGCTTATTTAACAATACAGAGGGCTGGGTAGCAAAAAGCACTGACTCGTCTATTGCAGAGCAATTTCCGCTATTAACGTAAGTTATTCATTAAAAACCTTGGTCCACACTGATAAACATAACGTGGACCAAAAATATCGCGAAGTTACTTAAGCTTTATGAGATCGCCATTTTCAACCTGACTTTGGTTATACACACCAGTATCTAACACCCACCCTGTGACCAGTTTTGCCGGCGTTATATCAAATGCAGGGTTATATACATTAGCATTGATGGGAGCCCATAGAGCCTCGCCAAAGCTACCGCTAACTCCGCGCACTTCTTGAGGATTACGTTGCTCTATTTCTATATCATCACCACACGCGGTGTTGGTATCAAGCGTGGTAATAGGCGCAACTACATAAAATGGAATGTTATGAAAATACGCAAGTACGGCTAAATTATAGGTGCCCACTTTATTAGCAAAATCACCATTGGCAGCAATACGATCAGCCCCTACTACTATTTTATCTACCTTACCTGCAGCCATTAAACTTGCCGCCATATTATCGCAAATTAATGTGTACGGTATTTCCCAGCGCTCAAGCTCAAAGGCAGTTAAGCGGCCGCCTTGTAATAATGGTCGTGTTTCATCAACCCACACATGTACGTTGCCATGTTTTTGCTGCGCTTTGTAAATAACACCCAGTGCAGTACCAATACCAGCGGTTGCAAGCGCCCCTGTATTACAATGAGTTAATATGTTGTCGCCACTATTTATAAGCTCGGCGCCACGGTTTGCCATTCGTTCACACAGCTCAATATCTTCAATAAACAACCGCTCAGCAGTACTAACAATACCGGCAACATAATCGCTTTGCGTTAAAGCTTTTCGCAATGCCGCCATACAATGCATTAAATTAACCGCCGTTGGACGAGTGGCTTCTAGTTCATTGATTGCTTTTTCAAGCTCACTTTTCACTACCCCTTGCTCAGCTAAATACGCCACTAACAAGCTCGCGCCTAAACCAATAAGTGGGGCTCCACGCACTTTTAAGTTAATGATCAGCTCTTTCATGGTTTCTACATCATGGCACTGATGCCATACCTGCTGGTGAGGTAGTAAATATTGGTCGAGCACACTAAGCGACCCGTTTTCATATTTTAAACTGCTTGCGATTAAGTTTTGCATAATGCTTAAGGTATTAAAAATGCGTAACGTTATTTTACACCACTTTGAATAACTCTCAAGTTAGACTTGTAGACATCTAAACATTTAAAAGTATAGAATGCTTAAAAGCTGATTTTTGAGATTTAAACCATGACTAACTATGTTGCTTTTAATGCACAGCGCGCTATCGATTACGTATCGACATTAATTGAATCTAAACAATGTAATTTTTTTGATTCCGGACAAACCTTATCGGCATATGAGTTTGGTGATGGCAATCTTAATTTAGTATTTAGAATTACTGATGAGCAAAACAATAGTGTTATTTTAAAGCAAGCTCTGCCTTACGCGCGTTGCGTGGGTGAGTCGTGGCCATTAACGCTTGATAGAGCCCGTATAGAAGCACAAGTTTTACTTAACCATGGTGCTATTTGCCCTACTTATACTGCTAATGTTTTACATTATAGTGAAATGCAAGCGCTGACTATTTTAGAAGATTTAGGTAATTTACAAATATTGCGTACTGCACAAAATAATGCAGAGCAATTCCCTAAATTAGCGCAGCACGTAGCGACCTACTTAAGCCACACCGGCTTTTATAATTCAGATTTTTACTTAACCGCGCAAACTAAAAAAGCACTCGTTAGCCAATTTACTAATCCTGAGCTTTGCCAAATCACTGAAGACTTATTTTTTAGCGATCCGTACATTGAGCACGAACGCAATAACTACCCAAAGCAACTACAAAACGAAGTTGACGCAATACAAAAAAACAACGCATTGAAGTTAGAAATAGCAAAACTAAAAGCTAATTTTTTATCTAACCCGCAAACATTACTTCATGGCGATATGCACAGCGGTAGCATTTTTGTTGATTGTAATAATACAAAGATGATTGACCCGGAGTTTGGCTTTTTTGGGCCTATTGGGTTCGATATTGGCTCTTTTATTGGTAATTTACTATTGAATTACTGCGCACAAGCAGGGCATATTGAAGACTTTGTAGCACGTCGTAATTACCAAACACATTTACTTAGCTGTATCGTAGACACCTATAGTTTATTTGAGCAGCAATGGCTTGAATTAATACGCACTAAAACATTAGATGAATCACTAGCGCCAGTAGGCTATGCGCAATACTTTATGAAAAACGTATTGCAAGATGCTGTTGGTTACTGTGGTGCTGAGTTAATTAGGCGTACTATTGGGCTTGCGCACGTAAGCGATATAGATAGTATTAGTGATGACAATGCGCGCCTTACAGTGCAAAAACAAACATTAGCACTAGGCGAGCAACTTATTTTAAATGCACAAACATGCAACAACAAAGAAGCATTCTTTAGTTTATTAATAAGCCAATTAAACTAACAAGCATTAAAAAAGGCGCTATAAGCGCCTTCTAGTTAGTTAAAACTTACTTGTAGTTTTCATAAATCTTATCAAGCGGCTCTGAAAGCCCACTTTCTTGTACTATCCGAACATGTTTACGGCCTAACTCACGTGCACTTGTTACACCGCATGAGTGAGCAATTAAACCGGCTCCGTAATGAATGTATTTATTATAGTTAGCTACTCGTTGCGCTTTATCAGCTACATTTAAGCCGCGTTGCAAACGCTCGTTATGCGTAGTGATACCCGTCGGACAGGTATCTTTATTACATTGCATTGCCTGAATACAACCCAGTGCAAACATATGACCACGAGCCGATACAACAAAATCAGCACCAAGCGCTAATGCCCATGCAACCTTTGAAGGGACGATTAACTTACCCGAAGCAATAATTTTCACGCGATCTCTAAGGCCGTGCTTTTCAAGCATATTAACTACAAGTGGCAAGCTTTCGCGAAGAGGTAAACCCACCGAATCCATAAGCGGCTGCGGTGCAGCCCCCGTACCACCATCAGCACTATCAATTGTTATAAAATCGGGTGCCGACTCAATGCCACGATGATTTATTTCTGCAAATAACGTTTCTAACCAGGTGTAATCACCAATAACGGCTTTAAAGCCTGTTGGTTTTCCTGTGGCATTACGTACAGTGGCAATCATATCGAGAATATCGGCTGGGTTTTTAATTTCAGGGTGTCCATTTGGGCTAATCGAATCTTGCCCTTCTGGAATACCCCTAATTTTAGCTATTTCGGCGTTAACTTTGCGCCCTGGTAACATACCGCCTTTACCTGGTTTTGCACCTTGGCTCATTTTTAGCTCGAACATTTTGACTTGTTCGTGAGCTGCTATTTCTTTAAGTTTCTCGGTGCTTAAGTTTCCATGCTCGTCTCGGGCACCATATTTAGCTGTACCAATTTGAAATACCAAATCGGCGCCACCTTCAAGGTGGTAAGGGCTTAAGCCCCCTTCACCTGTGTTCATCCAGCAACCTGCTAATTTAGCACCTTTTGATAAAGCGCGCACAGCAGGCTTTGAAAGCGCACCAAAGCTCATGCCCGACACATTAAATAACGAATTAGTGGTGTAAGGTGTTTTACAATACGGACCTAAAGTAACATTACTCGGGTCGAGTGCCTCTTCATCTAAAGTAGGAAAAGCACAGTTCATAAACATAACCGTACCCGTCACTTCTAAGCTTTGTGTTGAACCAAATGCAGCGGTGCGATCGACATCTTTTGCTGCGCGGTAAACCCAACTGCGCTCAGCGCGGTTAAATGGCATTTCTTCTCGATCGAGGGCAAAAAAGTATTGTCTGAAAAATTCACCTTGGCGTTCAAAAAAATATCGAAAGCGGCCAATTACTGGGTAGTTACGCCTAATAGCATGTTTTGTTTGTGTTATATCGCGAAAGTAAAAAATAATAACAGTAAGCACAATTAACCCAAGTGCGATAATAAAAATACTCGCAAATACGTCAATACTAAACATAATGAAATTGCTCATCTAAGGCCCCTTGATGGCTATATTTTTAAATAATACCTAATGCGTAGTATGTGAATATTTTGACGATTGGAGTCGCTAAAATAAACTACATTACTAGGTCTGTGGTATAAAAAAGGTGTTGCGGTCAAAATGACACAACACCTTTGTTTGTTCAAGGTTTATAAGCCCTACAAAGCTAATTTTGCAGCTTAGTTAACTCATTTTTTATATATAAACGTACCTGTGTTTCTAATACTGACAAGGGCACTGAACCATGGCGGAGAACCTGATGGTGAAATTCGCGAATATCAAAATTTGGTCCAAGCGCTTGCTCTGCTTCAACACGTAAACGTTTAATAGTTAACTCACCAATTTTGTATGACAGTGCCTGAGCTGGCCAAGATATATAACGGTCAGTTTCTGTTTTAACATTATGCAGCGAAAGCGCGGTGTTCTCGCTCATAAAGTTCATAGCTCGCTCGCGGCTCCAGCCATACATGTGCATCCCTGTATCAACAACCAAACGTGCTGCTCGCCACATTTCATAAGTTAAGCGACCAAAACGGCTATATGGGTCTTGATAAAAGCCTGCCTCTAAACCTAAATATTCAGAGTAAAGCCCCCAACCTTCGCCAAATGCCGAAAGGTAAGCATCACGACGATAGCTCGGCAAATTTTCAAGCTCTGCATTAAGTGATATTTGTAAATGATGACCTGGCACTGCTTCGTGCAACGTTAATGCTTCTAAAACATACAAAGGGCGCTTATCTAAAGCGTAAGTATTTACCCAGTAGTATCCAGCTTCATCATCTCGATTAGAGCCAGAATACCGACCTGTTGTGTATTTAGGGGCAATACTTGCGGGCACCGGTGCCACGCCATAAGGTTTGCGCGGTAAGGTATGAAATAACTTAGGCAGCTGTGCATCCATTTTTTTAGCAATGTAAGATGCTTCTTTCAAAAGTTGCTCAGGTGTTGTTGCGTAAAACTGTGGGTCGGTACGTAAAAAGTGAATAAACTCAGCAAATGAGCCTTTAAAACCAACTTCTTTTATTACAGCTTCCATTTCACCTCGAATGCGAGCAACTTCTTTTAAGCCTAGCTCGTGGATCTCTTTTGGTGTCATGTCGGTAGTGGTGTAATGCTTAGCACGGTTTTTATAAAAAGCTTTGCCATTAGGGGTTTCTGAAATACCAATACTTGTGCGGGCGCCCGGTTGGTATTGCTCAGTAAAAAACGTTAAGTAGCTTTTATATGCTGGTATTACTTTATTTTTTAAAACAACTTTAGCTCGCTGTTGAAGTGCATAAAAGTCACTATCACTTAAACTGGCAGTGTTAGCTAAAAACGGTTTATAAAATTCTGATTGAGTTACATCATCAACAATATAAGTACTTATGGAGTCTTCGTATCCTTCTAACACTGCTTTTGGTTGGGTGAGACCTGTTTCTATCCCTTTTTTCATCCAATATATATTTTGCTCAAAAAAGCGGGGGATTTGTGCTAAACGTGCAAGGTATGTCTCTAAATCTTGCTCTTTTTTATATTGAGAACTGTTAACGATGTACGACAGACCGGAGTGAAAACCATACTCAGATGTAAGCGGCATGTAATGCGCATTAAACACATATTCGTCTACGCTATTTTGTACCTGAGCACGAATAATACTTAAGTTAATTTGATTTTCGTCACTAAGCTTAGTTGCATCGACGGCATCTAAGTCTGCTAATAATTGAGTATTACTTTTGTACTGCTCTGCTAGAAATTCTGGCGATAAATTGGCAAGTAAATAGCCATCAAACCCTTTTGAAGTGCTATAAGGGTTTATACTTTCTCTATATTGAACAATAGATTGTGCTACTTGAGTAAACTGCTCATTCGCATTGGGTGTGGTTATTTGACATGCACTTAACGAACATAAAGCAGTTATGCCAAGAAGCGTTTGGCGAAGCGTTTTTGGTAAAAAAAGATTCATTATTATTTAACTTGATGATGCAATAGATTGCATAAAACTATCGTAGGCTAAAGAAATAGCAAGTAAATGAGACAAACTAGCATATTGAAATAATGCTACATACGTTAACAGAAGTAAAAACCAGCCGAATTGATGAGAAAAACAGCGATTGGGCTGCTAAAGTAAAATTTAAGTTCCCTAACTATCGTTTTTGCTTTTAAATAGCGCGGATAATGATTACTGTATAAAAAAATAATAAAAAGCTCGGACGCATAACCGCCTCATGGAATGAGATATTTTAAAATTTGCACTTATGCGTACTTAGTTGGTATTTAAAATGATGTTCCATGATTCCATGGCTATTGCACAAGAGAAGATGACTAAAGTGTGTGTGTTTTTAGAGCGCTATGCACTTTCTCCTACGCCGCTCAATTATCAAGTTGTTTATACCTATACTAGCCAAACTAACCTTGAGCTGAATAAAGCCTTAGACCGCGCTATTGCGGTTGAAGATAATATAGACAGTGTTTTAATTGAACAGCTCCATGCTGAATTTTTAAATACCGGTCACACAGAGCAAGTCAACATGATTCAAAATGTTGATGGTGTTATAAGTTCACTTTCTCAAAACTCTCAAGCTACTGAAAAACAGATAATTCGCTTTGCGGGTCAGGTGAGCGAATGCGTACATTCACTAGATGAGAACAACATAGAACAAAGCCGTCAAGCGCTTGAAGTACTTCATAATCAAACCGCCGAATTACTAAATCAACACAAGCAATTTAAGCAAGAACTAAGTAAAGCTAAACAACTACACGAAAAAACAAAAAAGCAGCTAAATCAACTTCGTAAACAACATATTATTGATAGCCAAACAGGGCTTTATAAACGCCATTATTTAACGCAACAAACTCAAGTATGGACTAATCAAAAAAAGTCTATTTGCGCCATTGCGATTCAAATAGATAACCTTGATCACTTTACTGAAAATTACGGTGATATAATTGGTGAAGTTATTTTGAATAAAGTAGCTAAACAAGTGCAAAAATATGTTTTTCAAAGTGGCTTGCCTGGCCGCACAGCTAAAGATCAATTTACTGTTTTACTCGCCGATATAGACCCAGAAACAGCCAATGTTATAGCTGAAAAAGTCCGAAATGGAGTCGAAAAGCTTCGCTTTGTTAGTTCAAAAACAGGGATTAAGTTACCTAGTATTGGCTTATCTCTAGGAATTGCTCAACATCTACAAGAAGATGATTTTAACCAGTTAGCTAAAAAAGCGTCTCATGCGGCTTTTAAAGCGCGGTCATTAGGGCAAAGTAGCTACACTGCAGGGCAATAAATTACCTGATAAATCATATTCAAATTGCACCTACTGCGTACAATAAAGTACACTAACCTCTATTGTCACGATAGAGATTAATCATGAACGAAACCGAACAAAAGACCACGCATTTTGGTTATAAAACAGTAGCCGAGGGCGACAAAGCTTCTATGGTTGCTGATGTATTTCACTCAGTAGCTGCAAAATACGATGTAATGAATGATTTAATGTCTTTTGGTGTGCATCGTTTATGGAAACGTCAAACTATTGCAAGCTCAGGTGTTCGTAAAGGCCATCATGTACTCGATTTAGCCGGTGGCACTGGCGACTTAACGGCAAAATTTAGTCAACTAGTTGGCGAGACCGGTCAAGTTGTTTTGGGCGATATAAATTCATCTATGCTTAAGGTTGGTCGTGAAAAACTACACAATCTTGGCTTAGTAGGCAATATTGACTACGTACAAATGAATGCAGAAATGCTGCCATTTCCAGATAATAGCTTTGATGTGATCACTATTGCCTTTGGCTTACGTAACGTTACCGATAAAGACAAAGCATTACGCTCTATGTACCGTATTTTAAAGCCAGGTGGCAGATTACTTGTTTTAGAGTTTTCAAAACCAGAGCATGACGTACTTAGTAAAGCTTACGATTTTTACTCATTTAATTTATTGCCAACAATGGGTAAGCTAGTTGCTAACGACAGTGAATCGTACAAGTATTTAGCTGAGTCTATTCGTATGCATCCAGATCAAGACACATTAAAAGCGATGATGGAAGATGCGGGCTTTGAACAAACAACATACCAAAACCTCACAGGCGGAATTGTTGCACTGCATCGTGGTTTTAAATATTAAGGCTAGCAGTTATGGCGCTTGAAAAAATAACAAAAAGCAATAATGGTGCAATGTCATCTGAGTTTTTTATGTTACCCAATTTTGTACTTTCGCTTATTGAGCGTGTACTAAATCAAGCGCTTAGCCTTGACCCACAATTATCTCAAAAGCTAAACGCAGTTAAACATAAGCGCTTAGTGGTTGAAATAAGAGATTGGCAACAAAGCATCCAACTCGTTTATAGTGCTGATCAATTACACTTATACAGCGCTCAAAGCAATGAAAATGCAGATTGTATGATCAGCGCAGATATAGAGACACTTTTAGCGCTCAAAAACCCTGCAATACTTACCCAATTAATTCGCCAAGATAAGCTCGACTTACAAGGCGATTTAAACATTGCGCAAACTTATAGCAATGCATTTTCAGGTATTGATATTGATTGGCCTGAACAACTTTCTAAATACATTGGCGATGCCCCCGCTCAGCAGTTATACCTGCACTTAAAAGAGCTAAAACAAAAGAGCAGCAAAACCAATACTAAAATAAGTACCATGCTTACAAGTTTATGCCAAGATGAGCTCGCAATTACTATTCATCCATTAGAACTTGAGCAATTTAAACAAAAAAATAGAGAACTCAAAGGACAAGTCGCTGCCGTTGAGCAACGCATTAACGCCCTCTTAAATTCTTTTTTACCTTCAAACACCCGCTAAGGATTTTTTGTGTCGACTGCACGTTTGTATAACATCACCAAAACGTTACTTAGCTATGGACTAGACGAGCTAATTCCAAAGCATAAAGTACCTTGGTTTGGTAAAGTAGCCCGTGGCAGTTTATTTTGGCTGCGTAATCAGCACAAAGAAAAACCGGCAGGGCTACGTTTACGTTTAGCATTGCAAGAGCTTGGTCCTGTTTGGATCAAATTTGGTCAAATGCTCTCTACTCGTCGTGATTTACTCCCTCATGATATCGCTTTAGAGCTTGCGTTTTTACAAGATCAAGTTCAACCATTTGAAGGCGAACTTGCACAAAAAATAATAGAAAAAGCGCTCGAAATTAACGATATAAGTGAATTATTTAGTGAGTTTTCACAAACTCCACTGGCCTCTGCATCTATAGCGCAAGTACATACAGCAAAACTGATTGATGAGCACAGTATTGAGCAAGATGTCGTAATTAAGGTTATTAGACCCAATATTTATGAGCAAATTAATGCCGATTTAGCGTTAATGGAAAAGCTCGCAAAGGTACTTGCAAAAGTACATAACGAATCAAAACGCCTGCGCCCGGTTGAAGTAGTTAAAGAATATAAAAAAACACTCCTAGACGAGCTCGACTTAATGCGAGAAGGTGCCAACGGCATTCAACTAAAACGCAATTTTGAAGGCTCTGATTCATTATACATCCCTGCAGTTTACAGTGATTACAGCCGTAGCAATGTGCTGGTGATGGAGCGTATTTACGGCATACCCGTCTCTGATACCGATGCACTTATGGCGCAAAACACTAATATGAAATTACTTGCTGAGCGTGGCGTAGAAGTATTTTTTACGCAGGTGTTTAGAGACAGTTTTTTTCATGCCGACATGCATCCGGGTAATATTTTCGTCTCTCGAGAGCACCCTGAAAACCCAATGTATATCGGTATTGATTGCGGTATTGTTGGTACGTTAAGCAAAGAAGATAAACGCTATTTAGCTGAAAACTTTATCGCCTTTTTTAATCGTGATTATCGCCAAGTTGCACAGCTACACGTTGATTCTGGTTGGGTACCACCAGATACTAGCATTGAAGAATTTGAATTTGCGATTCGCACAGTTTGCGAGCCTATATTTAATAAACCTTTGGCCGAAATTTCATTTGGGCACGTACTCGTAAATCTATTTAATACTGCACGTCGTTTTAACATGCAGGTACAGCCGCAATTAGTACTACTACAAAAAACTTTATTATACGTTGAAGGATTAGGGCGTCAGCTTTACCCGCAACTCGACTTATGGAAAACAGCTAAGCCCTTTTTAGAAGACTGGGTAAAGCAACAAGTTGGACCGCTATCAGTACTGAAGCAAATGTATGCTAACTTGCCATTTTGGGCTGAAAAAATGCCTGAGTTACCGGATCTAATTTATCAAAATTTAAAGCGTGCACCACACATTCAACCTCAAGAACAAAAGGTCTCTCACAAACCTTTAATATTGAGTTTATTTGGTAGTGCTACAATGATTATGGCAACACTTTGTTATTTACAGCACGATTTAATAGCTGCAAGTCTTGCAATAAGCTTATCGGCTATTAGCTTTATAGCGGCATGGCGCAGCGCATAAACTGGGTGCTATTTGCGCTAGTGAGCGTATAATTAGTATTTAAAATAAACATTTAACCGTTTTATATATTGGAGAAAACCATGGGTTTTGGTGGTATTAGTATTTGGCAATTATTAATTGTTTTAGCGATCATAGTTTTACTTTTTGGCACAAAAAAACTACGCGGTATGGGTGGCGATATTGGGGGCGCTGTAAAGGGCTTCAAAAAAGCAATGTCGGATGATCAAATGAGCGAGAAAGAGAAATCCGAGCAAATTCAACAATCAGAAAAAAACACTGCTGACAACTCAACCGATACTGAAAAAAACAAAGATAACAATAAGGTTTAATTAGTATGGGCATGTGGGAACTTGTTGTTATTTTTATTGTTGGTTTAGTGGTGCTCGGCCCTGAGCGCTTACCTGTTGCGATTAGAACAGTGAGTAAATGGGTTAAAACCGCTAAATCACTTGCCAACTCAGTAAAAGCCGAAGTAAGTGAAGAGCTTCGCATTCATGAGCTGCACGAAAACCTTAAAAAAGCAGAACAGCAAGAATTAAAAGATTTAAGCCCTGAGTTACAAAGCTCACTAACAGAGCTACAAAAAGCGGCTGAATCAGTTACTCACAGCTACAAGAAACAACAATCTGATACATCAAATAACCAACAAATTGATGAGAAAAAGTGAAATTTATTTCTCACTTTGTGGTCAACTTACTACATGGTATAAAAAATAATGGCTGAGGAAGTAAAATCAGGGTTTGTAGCTCATCTAATTGAGTTGCGTGATCGGCTAATAAAAGCGCTACTAAGCATTTTTGTTATTTTTATTGCCATAGTATATTTTGCAAATGATATTTATGCTTTTGTTGCACAGCCGTTAGTCTCGCATTTGCCAAGTACGGCAACCATGATTGCAACCGATGTAACAGCTCCCTTTTTTGCACCTTTCAAACTTACTTTATTTGTCGCTTTATTTGCGTCGATTCCATGGATATTGCATCAAGTTTGGGGGTTTATAGCGCCGGGTTTATATCAGCACGAAAAGAAAATGCTCATGCCTATTCTCGCCTCAAGTATAATATTATTTTATGGCGGTATAGCCTTTTGTTACTTTGTAGTCCTGCCAATTATTTTAGGATTTTTTACAAGTACCGGTCCCGAAATGATGACCCTTGCACCTGACATAAGTAGTTATCTAGGATTTGTATTAAAGTTGTTTTTTGCATTTGGCGTCGCTTTCGAAATTCCAGTGGCTATTATGTTGCTATGCTGGAGTGGCGCAACAACAACAAAAAGCTTAAAAGAAAAGCGCCCTTATATCGTCGTGGGTGTTTTTGTAGTCGCGATGTTTTTAACACCGCCTGATGTATTATCACAAACATTGCTAGCATTTCCGATGCTTCTTCTGTTTGAACTAGGTCTAATTTTAGCAAAGTTTTATACCGCTAAACCACAAAAAGAATCTGAGGAATAAAATGAAAAAACAACTACTCTCACTATTGGTTTTATTAAGCGCACCAACTTTTGCTGCGCAAACAGAGTTTAATACTCAAGCGTTACAAGCATGTAGCTTTATCGAAAACGATTTTAACCGCTTACTTTGTTACGACAATACCATCGCGGGTAAGTCGCTGGTTAAGCCATCAGTAACAAAAACACTCACACCACCAACAGCTAATAATGTACCTCAGGCAGTAGCCACAACACCAACAGAAGTAAAAACAACAGCTGATGAGTTTGGGTTAGAGTACAAAAAATCACAGACAGAAAAAGACGCTGAAATTAAAGCGATGGTTGCTTCAGTTGAAGAAGCTGCTTACGGCGAGTTAATTATTTCGCTAGATAACGGTCAACAATGGCGTCAAATTGGCTCTGACAGCATGCGTTTGAAAAAGAACGATACGATTGTAATTAGCCGTGGTGTTTTTAACTCATTTTTACTTAAAATTGACGGTGAAAACCGCTCTATTCGCGTTAAACGTACTAAGTAATGTCATATACGTTAATTGATGCTGGAGTTAACTTAACTAATCATCAATTTGATGAGCAGCATCACGATGTAATTACCCGTGCCAATGAAGCGGGTGTTACAAATATGCTTATTATTGGTTGTGATATTGCAAGCAGTCAGCAATCACTTGAACTTGCAACAAAGCACCTTCAATATTCTACGGCGGGTATCCACCCGCATGATGCAAAATCAGCCACTAATGAACTAGAAGCACAACTAACTGTACTTGCAAATAGTAAGCATGTTATCGCTATTGGTGAATGTGGCCTTGATTATAACCGCGACTTTTCGCCTCGCGATGTACAGCGCAGTGTTTTTAGGCGCCAATTAGCACTTGCTGAAAAATTAGATTTACCTGTTTACTTGCATGAACGTGATGCAAGTGACGACATGTTAAGTATATTAAATGAGTTTAATATTCGCGGTGTACTCCACTGCTTTACGGGTAACTCAGCAGCTCTAAAGCAATATTTAGATTTAGGTCTATATATTGGTATAACGGGTTGGGTATGTGATGAAAGGCGTGGAAAAGAGTTACAACAGCTAGTGCCTAGCATTCCTCTAGATCGATTATTAATAGAAACTGATGCACCATTTTTAATTCCACGAACAGTTAAGCCAAAACCTAAATCACGTAAAAATGAACCTGCCCTGCTTCCTTATATCTGTCAAACGGTTGCACAACTTTATCAAATAGATGAAGAAGTTGTGGCCCGTAAAACTACAGAAAACTTTCACCGTGTTTTTGGTTTAGAAGATCGTTAATGGCCTATGCAAAGGCACTTTTAAGCCTATTAGTATTCCTTTGCACTTTTTGCTCTTTCGCAAACCCAGTAATAATAAAACACGATTTTAACTCTCAAAACATTAATAACCTGTATTACTCTTTTGAACCAACGTCGCTATTAAGCGCACAACAAAGTAGCCATATACAGTGGCAAAAAAACACAGGAAAACCCCTTAATTTAGGACTAGAGCAGCGTCCTGTATGGATAAAATTTAAAATAAAAAACACACTTAGTTATAATACTGAGCAAATATTGTCACTAAACAATCCTTTGCTAAACGACGTTCAAGTATATCAATTACATAACTCGCAATTACTTTCTTATACTCAAATTGGTGATGCCTACCCCTTATATAAGCGCAAAATTAAAAGTGAGTCTTTATTAGTTAAACTGCTCAGCCCTGCAAATAGCGAAACGCTTATTATAATGAAAGTGGCGAATAGTTCAGGCTTGCGAGTCCCTTTAACACTGTGGCAACCAGAAGCTTATTTGACACACAAAGGAAAACTCAATTTACTCTATGGCTTATTGATTGGTTTTATATTTTCTTTGGGTGTGAGTTGCATAGTTTTATATGGTTTTTCACGTAAAGGTTATTTTGTTTATGCTGGGGTTATATCTCTCACATTAGGTAGTGTATTAGCCTACCTTTGTGGTTTTGGCTTAAGGTACGTTCATCCTAATTTGCCTGCATTACAGCAAGTTATGATCCCTATATTGCTTATGCTTATCACTTTAATGTTTTTGCCTTTGCAGAAGCAAGTTTGCCATCCCAGGCCCTCTCTTCTGCTAACTATTCAAAAAGTTGTAGTTAACGCTTTAGCCATTTCGTTATTATTTATTTGGCTACTTCCAAACAACATAGTTACATTATTTTGTTTAATCACTACTCCAATCGTTTTAGGCTTTTATATTGTAACTACGTTTATGTGCGTGCGTTTAACGCCTTCTAAACCAAACAAAGCACTATTACTTGTATTGGTTTTTTTCTTGGTGGTAATGCTTTATTTTACTGTTGCAGTAATGGGCCTATACGCCTTTGACAGAAGTACGCTCGCATTTGTATTTGCATGCTTTTTTGGTTGCACTTTTTGCTTATGCTACAGCGTAATGAAGTTATTTATTTTACAACGCGATGAAGAAGTGATTGCCCAACAGACCTTGATTGCTGAAAACACAGCACAAGATACACTACTTAAAGAGCGCTTAAAATTACAAGAAAAAACTCGCCAAGAACTTGAATCTCAGGTGGACGAGCGCACCTTTGAATTACAAGTGACGCTTAGAGAGCTTGAAGAAAAAAACCGCTCACTTGAGTTACTAAATACTGAAGACGCATTGACTGGAATAAAAAACAGACGCTTTTTTGATAAAAAACTGGTAATGGAGCTTCGTCGTTCTCGTCGAGAACAAACTCCTCTTAGCATTGTTATGCTTGATATAGATCGATTTAAAAATATCAACGACACGTACGGCCATATCATAGGCGATCAAGTTATTAAAGCAGTGTCTGACCTTATAAAAGACCATTTAAAACGACCACTCGATGAAGTTGCCCGTTATGGCGGTGAAGAATTTGTTGTGCTATTACCTAATACCCCTAGTGAAGGCGCACAAGACATAGCTGAAAAAATACGAGCTGATATCTCAGTAAGTACAGTAACGGTTGCCAATAATGATATTCAATTTACTATTAGCGCTGGTGTATACACCAGCATTGCTGATGATGTTAGCAACCCTCAAATTTTTACTGAGTGCGCCGACAAAGCACTTTATTACGCAAAGCAGCATGGCCGTAATCAAGTAATCACTTTTCCATTACCACAGTAGGAGCATATTAATATGGCCCAATCAGGATTAGACCTTTTCCCATATACTCGCATGCGCAGAATGCGCCGCAGCGACTTTTCTCGCCGCTTAATGGCTGAAAACCAGCTTAGCGTAAATGATTTAATTTACCCTGTATTTGTACTTGATGGTAAAAATCGCCGCGAGGTAATTGAATCAATGCCTGGTATTGAGCGCCTATCAATTGATTTACTGCTTGTTGAAGCAAAAGAACTCGTTGAACTTGGCGTACCTGCCGTTGCTATTTTTCCAGTAACGCCTGCGGATAAAAAATCATTATTTGCCGAAGAAGCATATAACGATGATGGCTTAGCACAACGTACCGTAAGAGCGTTAAAAGAAGCTTTTCCTGAGTTGGGTGTGATTACTGATGTAGCACTTGACCCTTTCACTACGCATGGCCAAGACGGTATTATTGATGATTCAGGTTATGTTATTAATGATGTCACTACTGAAATTTTAGTTAAACAAGCACTTTCCCATGCAGAAGCTGGTGCTGATGTTGTTGCCCCTTCTGATATGATGGATGGTCGTATTGGCGCTATTCGCGAAGCACTTGAAGCTGATGGGTTTATTCATACTCGAATTATGGCCTACTCAGCTAAATACGCATCTAGCTACTATGGCCCATTTAGAGATGCTGTAGGCTCTGCTGGTAACTTAAAAGGTGCTGATAAAAAAACTTACCAAATGGATCCAGCAAACTCTGATGAAGCAATACGTGAAGTCGCATTAGACTTACAAGAAGGCGCTGATATGGTTATGGTAAAGCCCGGTATGCCTTATTTAGATATTGTACGGCGTGTTAAAGACGAATTTGGTGTACCTACTTTCGCATATCAGGTAAGTGGCGAGTATGCAATGCACAAAGCAGCAATTGATAACGGTTGGTTAAGTGAAGAGGCTACAATAATGGAATCTTTACTTGCATTTAAGCGTGCAGGAGCCGATGGAATATTAACCTACTTTGCTAAGCAAGCCGCAAAATATCTAGCTAAAAAGTAATTTTCTATTAAAAGGCGGTTAAACCGCCTTTTATTTACATTCGTTTACATTTTTGTATTATTTCCGTCATATTTATTCTCTAAACTGGTGTCCCATTTTGGGATTAATACACGGGAATAATAAAAAATGTTTAAAACAAAAATAACACCACTCGCACTTGTTATAGCAAGTCTCAGTGCACCAGCATCCGCTGATCTAATCATTTCAGAATATATAGAGGGAAGCAGTAATAATAAAGCAATTGAGCTTTATAATAACGCTGATACGGAGCTTTCTCTTGATCAATACTCACTAAGTTTGTATGTAAATGGCAAAACTACAATTCAATCAACTCTTGATTTGTCTGGTACTTTGGCAGCTAACAGTACCTTTGTTATCGTTCATTCAAGTTCAAATGATGCACTAAAAGAAAAAGCCGATTTAGAACATAGTGTTGCTAGCTTTAATGGTGATGATGCATTAGTCCTAATGCAAGGTAGTACCGTAGTCGATAGCTTCGGCCAGCGCGGTGTAGATCCCGGTTCGTTTTGGTCTGAAGGCGCAGTACAAACACAAAATAAAACACTTCGTAGAAAAGATAGTATTACCGCAGGCAGAACAACACCTGACGCAGAGTTCAACCCAAGTGAAGAATGGGTACAGTTCGATCAAGATGATTTTGATGGCTTAGGTTCACATGCAGGTAATGGTGGAACAACACCTGAACCAATTCCAGAACCAGAGCCACTTGAACCACTAGTTTGTGGTGCAGAAAAAACACTAATAAATGCTATTCAAGGTGACGGCTCTGCTAGCCCACTTGTAGGTACATTAGTAGAACTTGAAGGTGTTGTAAGCGCCGATTTTCAAGGTGATGAACAATTAAAAGGCTTTTTTGTTAACTCACTGGCTGCTGATATAGATGCAGACCCACTTACCTCTGAAGGTGTATTTGTATATTTTGCAGATACTGACGTGAATGTAGGCGACCATGTACGTGTACAAGGTACTGTTGAAGAATATTTTGATGCAACACAAATTGGCAGTGTTAGCCAAGTTGCGGTGTGTGGCACTGGTTTAGCTGCAGCAGCTACAAAAATCACTTTACCTTTAGCTAATACAACTGATTTAGAAGCTTTTGAAGGTATGTTAGTTACATTAGAGCAACCATTAGTAGTGACTAATAACTTTGGTCTTGGTCGATATGGTGAAGTTGAATTAGCAACAGAGCGCTTGTACCAAGGTACCCAGGTTGCGTTACCTGGCGATGCTGCTAATGCAGTTGAAACTGAAAATCTACTTAAAAAGATTTTAATAGATGATGGCTCTACAGTACAAAACTTAGACCCTACAGCTTATCCAACTCCAGGCTTATCGGCAGAAAATACTTTACGAACTGGCGATACTGTTAATACTGTGACAGGGGCACTTGCTTATAGCTTCGGTCTTTACCGAATTCACCCAACTTTAGCGCCTTCATTTATTGCAACAAATGCACGTGAAGATGCGCCTGAACTTAATGCTGAAGCAGATTTACGTGTAGCTAGCTTTAACGTACTTAATTACTTCAATGGTGATGGCCAAGGCGGAGGGTTCCCTACATCTCGAGGTGCAGATACTGAAGCTGAATTTATTCGTCAAGAAGCTAAAATTGTAAGTGCCATTAGCGCTATTGAAGCCGATGTTGTTGGTTTAATGGAAATTGAGAATGATGGCTTTGGCGAATTTAGTGCAATTGCTAGCTTAGTAGATGCATTAAATGATGCAGATAGTGCTAACAACTATGCATTTGTTGATTTTAACGTAGATCAAATTGGTACCGATGCAATTACTACCGCACTTATCTATCGTGCTAACAAAGTAGAAGAAGTAGGCACTGCTGCCATTACAACTGAGGCTCCATTTGATTTTAGTAACCGTGCTCCAATTGCACAAAGCTTTAAATCAATAGAAACTGATGAAGTATTTACTGTTGCTGTGTCACATCTTAAATCTAAAAGTTGTGGTAGTGCTTCTGGAAATAATGCAGATTTAGGTGATGGCCAAGGCTGTTGGAATGAAATACGCACGCAAGGTGCTAATGCGTTCGCAGATTGGCTTGATAGCAAACCAACCGGTGTTGATGACGAAGATACTATTTTAGTCGGCGATATGAATGCTTACGCAATGGAAGATCCAATACGTGCATTTGCTGATAAAGGCTACAAAAATGTAGTTGCTGAAATTGATGGTGATACACTTGGTTATTCTTATAGCTTTTCTGGTCGTGCAGGAAGTTTAGACCATGCAGTAGCTACACAATCATTACTTAGCAAAGTTGTCGCTGCAACAGATTGGCATATCAACGCAGATGAACCTATTTCACTTGATTACAATGTAGAGTTTAAAAGCGAAGGTCAACAATCTAGCTTGTACTCTGAAAGTGCATACCGCGCATCAGACCATGACCCTGTGATCATTGATATTAAATCTGAAATTACTTTAACCCCTGAAGAGCAAACACCTGTAATTGCAGCCGATCAAGTTTTTACAATCGATGAAAACAGCGCAATTGGCACAATTATCGGCACGCTCGATTTTAGTGATCCAAATGCCGATGAATCACCTGTTGTTAAATTTATTACATCTGATAATGACAGCGTTTCTATTAACAATGAGGGGCAGTTAATTGTTGCTGGAGAGATTGATTACGAATTCGAAAATCGTATTACTTTAACAGTACAAGCTCAAGATAGTGCTGGTAACTTATCAAACATTGAAAAAGTAGCCGTTAAGGTAAATAACTTACGCTCAGATGATGATAATGATGCAGGTTCATTACTATGGTTATCACTTCTTTTAGCACCACTATCAATAGTGCGTCGATTTAAAAAGAAATAATTAAGTAAAATCTAAACATATAAAAAGCCGCTTTTGCGGCTTTTTTTATTTTATACAAATGTAATTCAGACAAGCTTCATTAAACTCCCCGTAATATGTTCATACGATTAGTGAGTCTTCTAGTAATTAATCAGTAACAACTACATAAGATTGAGTGAATTTTACACAACAAAAACCTCAGTGAGTTACGTATATTGGTTTTCCTATTGAAAAATATGAACTTTTATAAAGGTTCACATTTTGCTTTAAGTAAATTAGAAGATACTTACAAAACAAATCAATATTTACCCTAAACGTAAAAATAAGTCGTGTTTTTATAAAGGAATGAGAATGAAACAACTAACCCAAAACTTGCCTAAATGGCAAAAAAAGTCAGCACCACTACTGGGTCTACTTATTATTTTTTCGACTTGGGGCAATAGCAACCAAGCGATTGCTGCAACTGTTGATGTAGCAATTCCACAAAGTAGCTTATTTGATGTAATTAGCGCTCGCGCTAAAAAGTTAGCAAGCGAAGAATATGTTGCACCTAAAAACATAGAGCTTGAAGCGCTAAATAATATTGATTATCAAGACTACCGTTCAATTCGATTTAAAAAAGACAAAGCGGTGTGGAAAGATGAAGGCCTGTACGAGCTGCAATTATTCCACCCTGGTTTTTTATATAAAACACCTGTAACAATAAATACTGTTGATAGCGACTCTAAACGTAGCCGCTTACCTTTCAGCACCGACTTTTACCAATACGATGGCACTGCTGCACCACTACAAGAAGAAATAGCTAAAAGTGTGGCGGGCACTCAACTGGGCCATGCTGGATTTCGCTTACATTACCCAATAAATACTAACGAGTATAAAGACGAAGTAATGGTATTTCAGGGAGCATCGTATTTTAGAGTCGTTGGCCCTCAACAAGTTTATGGCTTATCAGCAAGAGGCCTTGCCATTGATACTGCTGAGAATTCGGGTGAAGAATTTCCAATGTTCAAAGAGTTTTGGTTAGTTAAACCAAAGCCAGAGCAAACACAAATCACCATTTTTGCATTGTTGGATAGTCCATCTATTTCTGGTGCGTACAAATTTAGCGTCGACCCTACAACTAATATGCTAGTTGATGTTGATATGCAGATTTTTGCGCGTAAAGATATTAAAAAACTAGGTGTAGCACCATTAACGAGTATGTTTTATCACGGCGAAAACAGCACCAAATTTTTTGATGACTATCGCCCTGAAGTTCATGACTCGGACGGCCTATTAACTCAATCTGCTGATGACAAGTGGGTATGGCGTCCTCTTAACAACCCATCACAACTCAGCGTTACTTCATTTTCGTACAATAACCCAAAAGGTTTTGGGTTAGCTCAACGAGACCGAGACTTTAATAACTATCTAGACACAGAAGCACATTACCACGACCGCCCTAGCCTATGGATTGAACCACAAGGTGAGTGGGGAAATGGTCGTGTAGAGCTTGTAGAAATACCGACTGATACAGAAACTAACGACAATATCGTAAGTTACTGGGTACCAGAAAAACCAATGAAGGCCGGAGATTCATTAAAATTAAGCTACAAAATGACGACCTTTAATTCAGTTTTAACTCAGCACGAGAAAGCACGTGTACTACGTACAAGAATTGGTAGCGCCGCTTTACCAGGTGAGGACAACCCACCACCAAAAAGCCACCGCCAATTTACTGTTGATTTTACTGGATCAGAAATAAATCAACTGTCTAAACAGTTAAAACTAGATGCCGACATTCAACTTACAACAGGCGAAGTAACCGACGTGAATGTACAAAAACTTCCGGATTCACGTGGATGGCGTGTAGCCTTTAAAATTGCACCACAGGACGATCAACCCGTTGATATGCGTTTATCGTTAAAACTACGTGACAAAGAAATTAGCGAGGTATGGAGCTATGTTTGGTACCCAAATGACATCAAGTAATAAAGGTAGGGGCACTCCAATGCCATTCAAAACACTAAGAGTATGGCTATTTGCCATTGCGGCACTTGGCACATCTGGCTACGGCATATCTATTATGTTTGAGATTTTAAGCTCAAACGGTATGACATTACTTGAGTATGCCCTTTTAGTATTATTCTCAATCACATTTGCTTGGATTGTAACGGCTTTTTGTAGTGGCACAATCGGCTTTGTACTACAGTTGTTTCGAATTGACCCGCTTACGTTAAAACGTATTAAACCAATTGAGTTCAATAACGAGGCAATTAACGCTCAGAAAACCGCCGTTGTAATGCCTATTTATAACGAAGATACCCACCGTGTTATCGCGGGCTTTGAAGTAAGTCTACAATCGTTAAAAGAAACTGGTCAGCTTGATAATTTTGATTTTTATTTATTAAGCGATACACAAGACCCTCAAATAGTTAAAAACGAGCTAAGTGCATGGCATGCATTGTGCGAACGTTTAGGGGATACAGCAAAGCATGTTTTTTATCGTCGTCGCGAAGATAACAAACACCGCAAAGTAGGTAACCTAACCGACTTTTGTGAGCGCTGGGGAAGTAATTATGACCATATGATTGTGCTTGATGCAGATAGCGTAATGACCGGTAAATGTATGTTAGAACTTACTACAAGCATGCTAAACAACCCACAAGCAGGCCTGATCCAAACGATTCCAATCCCTGTTCGTCAAGATACCTTTTTTGGTCGTTTTTTACAGTTTGCATCAGTGCTATATAGCCCAATGCTCGCTACTGGCTCAGCATTTTGGCAAACAGATAAAGCCAACTACTGGGGTCATAATGCAATCATTAGAGTTGAAGCATTTATAACGTGCTGTGGCTTGCCAACACTCAAAGGTAACGCACCCTTTGGCGGTGAGATTTTAAGTCATGACTTTGTAGAAGCATCACTACTTCATAGTGCAGGTTGGGATGTACTATTACTATCAGATATTGAAGGCAGCTACGAAGAAGTACCAAGTAATATTCTCGATTATGCTGTACGCGATAGACGCTGGGTACAGGGTAATATTCAGCACTTAGGTTTACTATCGTCATCTAAATTAAAATTAATGAGTAAGCTGCACTTTCTATTAGGTGCAACAGCCTATATTTCATCACTAATTTGGCTCTCAATGCTAGCGCTAAGTACTATTGATGCAGTAACGCGCGCATTAAATAGTGATGTGTACTTTAATCGTGTTTATCAATTATTTCCTACATGGCAAATAGCTAAAACCGATCTTATTGATTCACTCTTGTATTTAACTATTGTTATTTTATTAATGCCTAAATTAATGGGCGTAATAGTCACCCTAATACATAGAAACAAACGCTTTGGTGGTTCAATTAAGCTCATACTAGGTTCAATCATTGAAACCGTATTTGCTATTATTGTTGCGCCATTAATGATGGTATTTCATGCTTACTTTGTACTTTGCGTATTTTTAGGTAAAAAAGTGAAGTGGGATGCACAACCGCGCGAAGGTCGTATGGTTCCGTGGAAAGAAGCGTTTGGTTATACGTTATTCTCTACTATTGTGGCTATAGCATGGGGTAGCACAGCCTACTACTTCACACCTGTATTCTTTTGGTGGCTATCACCTATATTATTAGGCTTAGTATTAGGTGCTCCAATTATCCGTTATACCAGTAGTATCAAACTCGGCGTACAGCTAAGAAAGTTAGGTATATTTATTTGCCCTAGTGAAGTTGATAACGACTCAACTCTAGAGGCGCTTAAAGTACATCTAAAAGAGATTTCCGTGCCAGAGGAAGGAACTTACCCACAAACAATTCCGGCACTGCCACAAGAGCATATGGTATCAATGCCTATACAATCTTTTAAAAAGCCACGCAGGCTAAAGATGAAAGCGCTAAAAGCTAAGGCTATAAAAAAGTTTAATTAGCGCGTTATAAAATAAAAACAAAAAAGGAGCAATTAATTGCTCCTTTTTTTATCTAAATTAAAAATCACGCGCTGCATTTACCGCTAATTTTTTCTATTTTTCTAGCTAACTTATTACAGTACATTTTAGAAATAGCTGATTGCGTTTCATCATCAAGCTGCCAGTTATAAAAATGAAAAACCTTACCATTCTCCAGTTCTACTTTAAAATAGTGAAAAGAAAAAACGAGCTAAATGATACAACAGTAATTTCCTCACTATTGATATAACGCTCTGTGCATATACGTGTATAGCAAATCCCTGCTTTGTAACAATATAAATAAATTGCTCTCTAGTACCTTTTTATTAATTAAAAATATAGGACTAATTAATAATAAAGAGCAGTTATAAAAAACTATAAAAAATAAAACCAAATTATAGGCAATAAAAAACCCGCATCATGTGCGGGTTTTTTTAAAGAGTTAAAGAGCTAATTACTTAGCAGCTTTTTTCTCTTTTTCTGCAGCGATTACTGTGTCAGCTACGTTTTGTGGACATGGTGCGTAGTGTGAGAACTCCATAGAGAACTGACCACGACCAGATGTCATTGTACGTAGTGAACCAATGTAACCGAACATTTCTGATAACGGAACGTCAGCTTTAATGCGAACGCCAGTTAAACCAGCTTCTTGGTCGCTTAGCATACCACGACGACGGTTAAGGTCACCGATTACATCACCAACGTGATCTTCTGGAGTGAACACGTCAACTTTCATGATTGGCTCAAGAAGTTGTGCGCCCGCTTTAGGGATCGATTGGCGGAAAGCACCTTTAGCAGCGATTTCGAACGCGATTGCTGATGAATCCACGGCATGGAAACCACCGTCAAAAAGTTCAACTTCAACGTCTAATACTGGGAAGCCAGCTAGAACACCTTCGCCCATCATTGACTTAAAGCCTTTCTCAACTGCAGGCCAGAATTCTTTAGGTACGTTACCACCAACAACTGATGATTTAAACGTGAAGCCTGAAGCAACTTCGCCTGGCTTGATGCGGTAGTCGATTTTACCGAACTGACCAGAACCACCAGATTGTTTCTTATGCGTGTAGCTATCTTCGATTTCACGAGTGATAGTTTCACGGTAAGCAACCTGTGGTTGACCAACGATAAGGTCTACACCGTAAGTACGCTTAAGGATGTCAACTTTGATATCTAAGTGAAGCTCACCCATACCTTTAAGGATAGTTTCGCCTGAATCTTCATCAGTCTCAACTTGGAAAGATGGATCTTCTGCAACCATTTTACCGATAGCAACACCCATTTTCTCATTACCGCCTTTATCTTTAGGCTGTACAGCAATCGAGATTACTGGAGTTGGGAATACCATTGGCTCAAGTGTTACTGGGTGCTTAGGATCACATAGAGTGTGACCAGTTTGCACATTTTTCATGCCTACGATAGCAATGATGTCACCAGCTTGTGCGCTAGTTAATTCGTTACGGTCATCTGCTTGCATCTCAACCATACGGCCAACACGCTCAGTTTTACCAGTAAACGCATTAAGGATAGTGTCACCCTTATTAAGCTTACCTGAGTAGATACGTACGAAAGTTAATGCACCAAAACGGTCATCCATTATCTTAAATGCTAGCGCCTTGAAAGGTTCGTCAGCAGATACGATTGCGAATTCGCCATTTTCGTTACCTTCTTCATCCATAAGAGGTTGAGGATCAACCTCTGTTGGAGCAGGTAAGTAGTCAACAACAGCATCAAGGATTAGTTGCATGCCTTTGTTTTTGAAAGCAGAACCACAGAACGTAGGGAAGAAAGCAAGGTCACGAGTACCTTTACGGATACAACGCTTGATATCTTCGATAGAAGGTACTTCACCTTCCATGTACGCTTCCATAAGATCATCGTCTTGCTCTACAGCAGTTTCGATAAGCATTTCATGGTATTCATCAGTTTTTTCTACCATGTCTGCAGGAACGTCAGTGATTTCGTAGTTTTCTGGAAGACCAGTGTCATCCCATACGTACGCTTTTTTAGTTAAAACATCTACAACACCAACAAACTCATCTTCGATACCGATTGGTAAAGTCATGATTAGTGGAGTTGCGCCAAGTACTTTACGTACTTGCTCAGTTACACGGTAAAAATCAGCACCCATACGGTCTAATTTATTTACAAAGATAATACGTGCAACTTCTGATTCGTTAGCATAGCGCCAGTTAGTTTCTGATTGTGGTTCAACACCACCAGAACCACAGAATACACCAACACCGCCATCTAATACTTTAAGTGAACGGTATACTTCAACTGTGAAGTCAACGTGTCCAGGAGTATCGATAACGTTAAAACGGTGATCTTTCCAGAAACAGCTTACAGCCGCAGACTGGATAGTAATACCGCGCTCAGCTTCTTGTTCCATGAAGTCAGTAGTAGATTCACCATCATGAACCTCACCTGTTTTATGGATTTGACCAGTAAGCTTTAGGATACGCTCAGTAGTCGTGGTTTTACCCGCATCAACGTGCGCGAAAATACCAATGTTTCTGTACTTCGATAAATCTGCCATTAATTTTACTCTTAATAAAGTCGATAAATTATTCGGCAGGAGTATAACATCACTTAATGCGAACATCACCATACAAGCCGCTTAAAATGCAATCAATTCAACATATTTTTTTTATCGTCAGAATCTATTAAATATCAAACATAACAAAAAAAACGCAAGACATTGAAATTAATAGTGTTTAATACTTAAGTTTCAGATGCACCAAGTTACTTCGCTATTTTATAGCAACGTTCAGGACGGCCAATACTGCCATAACTTTGATCCGCTGTTAACTTACCTGATTCAAGCAAATACTCTAAGTAACGGCGTGCTGTAGAGCGACTCACACCGACCAAATCGCCCATTTGCTGAGCAGTAAATGCAGTGGTTGCGTGCTCTACAAAAGCATCATGTATTTTTTGCAGGGTAAGTTGGTCGACCCCTTTTGGTAAACGATTAGAAATATTGGTTTGCTGCTTTGAGCCAAATAACGTATCAACCATTGACTGCGTTACTTCACTTGCATCAGAAAAACATTGCTGACGTGATTCAAAACGTGCAAGTGCTTGATCTAGTCGGTTTAACATTAATGGCTTAACTAAAAAGTCGCATGCGCCTAACTGCATTGCTTTTTCAAGGGTTTCAACCTCTTTTGCAGCCGTGAGCAGCATAACTTCACTTTTAATTGTTCGTCGTCGTAAATCAGTTAACAAATCTAAGCCATTACCATCAGGCAGGTGTATATCGAGTAAAATTAAATCAGGTTCAATTGCATGCAGCAAAGCTGTTGCCGTGCTTAAATTACCTGCAATGCCCACTACCTGATACTGTGCTTGCCTTAAACTTTGCTTTGGCGTTTGATTGCCTGCAATACCATTTGGTAATAACAAGTACTGCGCTAAAAGCTGTGCTACCTCTACTTCGTCTTCAATTATTACTACTGAATACGTCATGTTTAATGCTCTTATTATTTTGGAATATAAACACTTAGTCTTGCACCAAGTAGGTCTGACTCACCAATTTCTAACGTACCGCCGCATGAGTCTAAATTTTTATGAAATTAAGCATGTACTTTAGTACTCACTAGTCGATTTATATATGAATAAAAAACAAGCGCCACAATAATAAGAATTATTTGCATTTAGGTATTGACAGATAGTTAGATCTAACTGATAATCAATATCAACAAGACGGATTGCATACCACTTGTTAAGGAATGAATTGATTTGTTTCTCGACCCTGAAACAACGTGTGGCGCACGTAAACAGCTATGGTTACTTGTTATGAACCGCAACGCCCCTTGATGTTGATGATGAGTAACCGCCCTACTATTTTACTTGCTACATTGCTCATATCGGTGACGGTAGATATGAAACTAAAAAAGCCCTTACGGGCTTTTTTTATATCTGTAATTTAGTTGGTTAAATTAAACTAAATCAATTAACGACGGTTTTTACGTGCGCGTGCTCGGCGTTGTTTTTTCTCTTCTTCTTTAGCTTGTTTTTTAGCTTCTGCAGCGGCGCGTAGACCAGCAACCATTACCTCTTCTTCCTCACGCATTTGCGGAGTTTCCATAGTAATACGGCCAATAATACCGTCGCGTAATTCGTTGATTAGTATTTCAGACATTTTATATGTGTCTATTTGATTACCACCACGAATACAGCCGCGTTTTTTACCCGCCATTTCAACAAATTCCCAATCACTTTCTGGTAATTCATCTATTTTATAACGCGCTTTTAAAAGCTCAGGGTATGCACGCAATAAGTACTCAGCTGTGTAACTTGCTACTTCTTCATACTCAAGCGCCGTATCACGAATGGCACCGGTAGCGCCTAAACGATAACCTGAGTTTTCATTCTCTACTTTTGGCCAAAGCATACCTGGCGTATCGTAAAGCATAATACCGTCTTCAAGCTTAATGCGTTGTTGTGCTTTGGTTACCGCAGGTTCATTACCTGTTTTTGCAACTATACGCCCAGCCAGTACATTAATTAACGTAGATTTACCCACGTTAGGAATACCCATTATCATGGCTTTAATCTGCTTATCGGCACCCACTTTATGCGGCACTAACTTTTTACAAAGCTCATTTATACGGTGTACTTCAGCTGCTTTATCATGCCCAAAAGAAATCGCTTTAACACCGTTTTCTTGCTCAAAATAATCTTTCCAGATTTGAGTCATTTTAGGATCAGCTAAATCAGCTTTGTTCAAAATTTTGATGACCGGCTTACCTTCACGCAAGGTTGCCACCATCGGGTTTTCACTACTGTAGGGAATGCGCGCATCAAGCACTTCAATGATCACATCCATTTGTGGCATTATTTCTTTAATTTCATTGCGGGCTTTATTCATGTGCCCAGGGAACCACTGGATAGCCATTTTTAACTCCTAACGTATAATTAACCGCTATTTTAACTGGCAATTCATTTAATTGCGCTATACTGGCGCAAATTTTTTCAGATTAGTTGTTATGGCTCTTAAATCCACCATTATGAAAGTGCAGTTATCGCTTAGCGATATGGACCGCCACGTTTATCAAGATTTTAATTTAACCTTGGCTCAACACCCATCAGAAACCGACCAAAGGTTGATGATTCGCTTACTCGCTTTTGCGCTAAATAGCTGTGATGGTTTAGAATTTACTAAAGGGTTAAGTGCTGATGATGAGCCTGAACTTTGGCATGTAAGCTATAGTGAAGAAATAGAACTATGGGTTGAACTTGGGTTACCAGATGAGAAACGCCTTAAAAAAGCCTGTAATAAATCTAAAAAAGTGGTGCTGTATACTTATGGTGAAAACAATCAAGCAATTTGGTGGCAAAAACATCAACCTAAATTGTATGAATTTAAAAATCTAAGTATTTTTAGCCTTGATTACGCAGCAACACAAGCACTTGCTGCTTTGGTTGATCGTGGAATTAAGCTCGCCATTACCATTCAAGATGGTGAAGTATGGGTAAATACCGATACAACCAATATTGAAATAAAACCGCTACAGTTAATGTAATTACGGTAGTTATACCAATTGCATTAAATTAGTTATCTATTATAGCGACAAATAAATAAGTCGATAACAAGGCGAAAATTATGACATGTAGTTGTTTTATATAAATAATTTTTAACGCAGGTAGCGGATTATTTAATACGCTAGAATGATCATGTTTTTAATAAAATTGGTATTAGGGAGCATATGAAAGTTAAACACGTTATTGTTTTACATGGCTTGTATATGTCTGGCTTTGTTATGCGCCCACTTTGTTCACGACTTGAAGAGTCGGGTATGACGGTATTAAACATTACCTACAATACGCTCGACCCTCACCGCGATACCATATTTGCACAAATTGATGAGTGTATTTCTAACGAACCTGCAGCGCTTGTATGCCACTCAATGGGAGGGCTGATTGCACGTGCTTATCTAGAGGCAAACTCTCCTGCTAGCCAGAATATTACGAAGGTAATTACACTGGGTACTCCACATAAAGGCAGCCATATAGCGCAAAAAATGAAGCAAAAAGGGTTTGAATCATTTTTAAAAAATAGTGTTGAGTTTTTGCTTACTAAAAATGGTAATTGGCCTTTTAAAGCTAAGCTTTATAGTATCGCAGGCGATTTACCTATTGGGCTTATGCCTTTAATAGTCAAAGGTAGCCAGTCAGATGGCACCGTATTACTAGATGAAACCAAACTTAAAGGTATGGCCGAACACAAAGTGTTTCATTTAAGCCATACCAGTATGATTTACTCGCGCCAAGTACTCGATTACATTTTAAAGTGCTTAAACGAGAAAGATTAATCCTCAGCATTGGCTGCTATTTTATAACTAATTAAAAATATCACAGCCAGTATCAGCGGAATGGGCGCCGCAATGTAACCAAAAAAATCTGAGTTCGCAAAGCTTGCTCCTGCTAAGTGCGCTACTAGCCCAAGCACAAATGCGATGACTGCAATTCCTACCACTATTAACTCTGCTTTATTTTGTTTCGCTGTTTTTGCATGCATGTTATCTCTCCTAATTATTTCGACAACATTATTATGCGCCGTTAGGATGGATGATTTTTGACCTGCATCAATAAAAAAATAGCTAAGTTATTACCTTGAATAAAGTTTGTTTTAGATCATGATTTATATACTTCTGGGTTTTATTTATTTTTGAGGGGTAGTATTTTTATTAATCAGTCCCATTTCTATTAATAGTCTAAAGTGAATACAGGTATCAAAAACAGCTAATAGGTTAAAACTATTAACTAGATATATTTAAACGATTTTACTAATTTATCGAAATTAGTAATACTTATCACAAGTTCACAAACAAACGGTTATTCAGGAGCAAGTTATGTCACATGTAAACGCAATTGGTCTAAACAGCGCAAAAAGCGAAGACATCATAAAGTCACTCAATACATTATTGAGTAGCTACCAGATTCAATACATGAACGCGCGTGGCTTTCACTGGAATATTAAAGGCCGTAACTTTTTTGAACTACACGTTAAGTTTGAAGAAATTTATAACTTACTACTTCTCAAAGTAGATGAAGTTGCAGAACGTATTTTAACGTTAGATGGCGCACCTCTACATGCATTTTCTGATTACCTTGAAGTAAGTAAAATTAAAGAAGCTAAAGGTATTAGTGATGGCGTTACAGCCGTAGAAAACCTACTTGCTGGTTACAGTACATTAATTCACATGCAGCGTGATATTTTAAGCCAAGCTGGTGATGCAGACGATGAAGGTACAGCCTCACTAATGAGCGATTACATCTCAGAGCAAGAAAAACTGGTTTGGATGCTAAAGGCTTACTTAGACTAAACCAGCAAAAAAAAAGCCCTCAATGAAGAGGGCCACAAATAGGGATAAATCGTTAAATAATCAAGCGATTCGGTTACTATATTAGCCTCCTCCCCATACTAAACAACGCCCCTGTTACCAGTGGCGTTGTTTTGGGTTTAAGTGGGTGTAATGCTCATATATTGGGATAAACAATGTATAAGCATTACTACTACATTATTTTTCCCCATGAAAAAGCCCCAGCAATACTGAGGCTTTGTGAACGTTACTAATTAAGTAACTATATTAGTGTCGTTATTGTTGGTTAGAATTTACTTCTAAAACCTATGTAGAATGATTGACCAATTGGGTCATACGTACCTGCATCTGTTTCAGTACCAGTACTTGAACCGCTCACACCCGATAAAATGCGTGGTGGCTCTTTATCAAATAAGTTACTCGCACCAGCGTAAAGCTCTGTTGAATCGCTGATATGGTAACTTGCTTGAACATCATGATATGTCACTGAACCAATCCCAACTCCACCTGGAGCAATACCAAAACCACTTAAGAATTGATCATCAAAGTCTGCAGCGCCAATGTAAGTTAAGCTCCAGTTAAAATCAAAGTCGTTAAGTTTATAACCAAAGTTCCAGTTAGCTTTATGCTCTGATGCACCAATTTCTCCAGCAAACTCATCTTTATCAGCGCCAGGAAGTGGAATGCTATAACCATCGATTAGGTAAGTATAAGCAAGGCGAGTTCTAAACGCACCTGGGCCAATATCAGTAGAGTACGTTAGTGTTAAATCAACACCTTCTGTACCTAAACCACCACTGTTAGATACACCACTATCAATAAACTCTAGTGAACCAGCACTATTATTACCTGATGGCGCACTACGACGAGTTACAAAGTCACAAAAGCTTGTATCGCCACCACCATAACATTGGTCAAGAATAAACTGACGAGGTGTTGATACGATTGCATCTGTAATTTCGATATCAAAGTAATCAAGCGTAATGTCTAGGCCTGATATTAGATTTTCTGGTGTAAATACTAAACCTACTGTTACAGAGTCACCAACTTCTTCTTTTAAATCTTGGTTGCCACGGTTAAAACCACTAATACCTTGTAAGTCAGACTGGTTAAGCGTGAACTCGCCATTTGAGGCGATATTAGTTGTAACACCAACATCTGTACGACAAGCATCACCTGCAGCACCACCGCCACTATTAGTAACACCTAAACATGGATCGTTTAAACCACTTGGGAAAGTTTGTGAAGGTGGAGAAAATAGTTCATCGATATTTGGAGCACGTGTTGAACGTGCACGGGTAGCGCGTAAACGTAAGCTATCCATTACTTCCCAATCTACACCCACGTTCCAACTTTCAGTATTGCCTACTGTTGAGTAGTCAGACAAACGAACTGCTGCATTCATTGTTACAGAATCAAGCACGGGGATGTTTGCTTCTACATAATATTCAGTTACATCAAACGAGCCTTCTGTTGCTGGAATTGCATTACCCGCATTAAGGCCAGCTTGCTGTAGAGCATCAAACTCACTACGTGAGAACTCTTCTCGGTATTCAAAACCAGCAGCGATACCTACCGTACCTGCCGGTAAATCAAATAAATCACCTGAAATATTACCACCAATGATTTCTTGCTCAACCGACGTTGAAAGTGAGCTAGGTGCACTTACAAAATCAATAGCACCTTGCGATAGCGAATTGAAACCGTAAATGTCTACCGGCGCACAGTTAAAGCCACGTGCTGTCGCATCGATACAAATAGCCTCATCAGTAATACCATCGCCATCTAAATCTTGGCTATCGATAACAGCCTCTAAACCTTGACGAAAGCTTTGTACGTTAACTAAACCACCAGAAACTTGCTGCTCTTTTGTTTTACCGTATACATAGTAAGTATCGTAGAACCAACCATCTGCTATTTCACCTTGAAAGCCTAGTGCTAAACGGAATGTATCACGCTCAGCTCGTGCTCCACGGTTACCGATATCACTTAAGCGCTTTGCAAAAAAGATATCACGCATACCATCACCGTCGGTGTCGGTTGCTGCGTTATATATATCATCAGGTACAAATGCGTTACGCAATATTTCACCGTTTACATTAAATTCAATTGGTACTTGGCCATTTGCATAGATGTCGTCAGAGGCAAAAGGGAATGGCTCTAATTCAGAAACGGTTGTTGTTGCAGCGTAAGTACCTTCATAAAAAAAGCTATGCTTGTCGCTTAGCTCGTAGCTACCATTTGAGGCAAATAAGTAACGTTCTGTAGGTATCGCTATCGTACGTACGCCACTTCGGTTAAAACCATTTGCAGCTACGCCATCGCCACCGTTAGTACTAAACGAGTTTTGTAGGGTGTTTGCATCATTAAACGTAAATGTTTCATCCCCAGCGCTAAAGCGACCCTGTGGCGGAAATGAAGATAAAAATGGGCTTACAGCATCAAATACAGAGCCTGGGTTTGCTACTGGATCATCTTCAAAGAAGATACCTGAAAATTGGTCTACTGCCGAGCGGTCACGATCACGTGAAAAAACAGCACCTTGATCAGAATACCCAAGATGGAACATCGCGTGCCCTTTCCCATCTGAGCTTGATAAGCCTGAGGTAAAGTTAAATTGGCGTGATTCATCATCGCCTTCGCTTGATTCACCATATTGGCCTTCGAATTCAATACCTTCAAAATCATCTTTTAGTACAAAGTTAACTACACCAGCAACAGCGTCAGAACCATAAACAGATGAAGCACCACCTGTCATAATTTCAACTCGTTCGATGAATTGACTCGGAATAGTATTTAAATCGACAGCAGAGCTACCTGGTACACCTGATACATAACGACGACCATTCACTAAAACCAATGTGCGGTTAGAGCCTAAATTACGTAAATCAACAGTAGCAACACCCGCACTTGCGGTATTAAAGTTTGAGTTAGTACGGCTAATAGCTGGTGTACCAAATGCAGGGTTCTCTAATAATAAGTCTTGAATATTTAACGACCCTGATGCATCAATAGCGGCACTATCTACAACTTGAATAGGAGCCGATGACATTGCCTCAGCTGAACGAATTCGAGAACCTGTAACTTGTACGCGTTCTATTTTAGTTATTTCGTCATCTTCTGCTGCAACACCTTGAAATGAAAAGCTTGCAAGTATCGCGCTGCTTAGCGCAACTGTTAACGACGATTTTTTAAATAAGCGCGCGCTACCTTTGTTAGTTAATGTCATATAATTCCCCTGAATTGTTATTTTTGTAACTAAATGGTTACTTCGCGGATTACAGTAAGGGGATTTATTTAAACACTCTACGGGCATTATTTATGAGGCGTAGTCTTTGGTACGAATAGCAGGTTTTATGGGATGAATCAGTACGTCACAATTATTTTATAAATATATTGTACTTTTCATAACAGTTTTTCCGCTAAGCACGGTCTTTATTATTATATACAGCAAGAGATATAAAATAATGATCGCTTCTTTTCATGCATTAACTTTTGTTAGTAACACTAAGTTTGCAACATTTTTAACAAAGCGTGTGCAAGATCACCGGCACTTTGAATCTCAATCTTTTCTTCAAACAAATAGATTAGATCAAATAGACACAGATCAATACAACGTACTGTTTTACGAACTAACCAACCTAGCTGACCCTATGCAAATAGTGCATTTAACTGAGCTTGCTAAAAAGCTGAAGTTAGTCATTATTGCTCAATCGGGACATTTTGCGAGTTTTGCCTTTGAAGTTGGCGCTGTTGATTTTTTAATATTAGATTCAACTGCATCACGTATTGATAAGTGCTTTGATAAGCTGATTCACCTTTGCCCGATTGCAAGTGCGGCCGAACGCCAATACCAGCAAAGCGCACAAGCTGAAAAGCCATCATCACATATTGTGGTTAAAGATGTAGGTAAGGTAAGGCTAATTGATATAAATGATATTATTTGGATTAATGGCGCGGGCAACTATGTAGAGCTGCATTTTACCCAAGGTAATACGCCGGTACTACATCGCGAAACCATGAAAAATATTGAACAACAACTAGAACCAGAAGGATTTGTTCGCATTCACCGCTCTACGCTGGTAAGAAAACAAGCTATTTGCGAACTGATGCCTACTGACAGTGGCGATTATAGAGTAAGGCTGAAAAACGATATGTGTTTAAACCTTTCACGGCGCTATAAAGGGTGTTTAGAGAGTATTATAAGCCCTCTTCAATAGCGGTTTATAATACTCATATTAATTACCAGTTCTGTTTTATATAACTGTCATTTGGGTGCACTAATAAATAGCTTTCGGTATCTTTATAAAAATTAACTTCTACATCGCTATTTTTCCATACTTTTTCAAACATATTTTTAGCTATGATATTAATGTTTATATAGTCAACTCGCTGATAGCCACGTTCTTTTACACCGGCAAAATAGGCCTCTAATGAATCGAGGCCATCCAAAGTTAACAGCTCAAACTCTTTTAAATTAACAACCACAAACTTAATCGTATTTTCAGGGTGAGTGCTCAACTCCTGAACAACTCCATTAGTTAACAGCGTAATGCCTTCATTATTAAAGCTCCCTTTCAATTCTAAATACATCTGAGGGGGCTGTGAACAAATTTGAAATTCACCATGTGCACCAAACATAAATCGCCTTACATATATCAACTTCTATATATAGGATAATACAATTTTCCGATTTTGCAGTTAATTTAATAAAGCAATAAAAAAGGCCATTTCGAGTGCTTTTTCCTCTAAACTTTTAAAGCGACCTGATGCACCACCGTGCCCTGCATCCATATCGGTTTTAAATACTAAAATATTACTATCAGTCTTAAGTTCACGCATTTTTGCAACCCACTTCATAGGCTCCCAATACTGCACTTGTGAGTCATGAAGACCGGTAGTAACGAGTATGTTCGGATAGTTTTGGGCGCGAATATTGTCATACGGCGAGTAAGCTTCAATTACATCGTAAAACTGAGGCTCATTTGGATTACCCCATTCATCATATTCATTTGTTGTGAGCGGAATACTTTCATCAAGCATCGTGGTTAATACGTCTAAAAATGGTACATGACAGCCAACACCGCAATATAACTCTGGTGCTTGGTTTACAACCGCCCCCATTAATAAACCACCTGCACTGCCGCCTGAGGCAAACACCTTGCTGCTATCACAATAGCCTTGTGCAACAAGCGCTTTTGTCACATCAATAAAGTCACTAAAGCTATTTTGTTTATGCTCTTTTTTACCTTGTTCGTACCACTCGCGACCTAGCATTTCAGAGCCTCGAACATGTGCTATTACATAAACAAAACCACGATCGAGCAAGCTCAGCGATGAACTTGAAAAACTTGGATCAATCGTATAGCCATACGCACCATAGCCGTATTGAAATAACGGATTTGAGCCATCTTTTTTAAAGCTGTCTTTTCGATAAACAACTGATACAGGTACTTTAACTCCGTCGCGAGCAGTTACCATTAATCGCTCAGACTGATAGTCATCGGCATTAAAACTACCGAGTACTTTTTGCTGTTTAAGTAGTGTTTTTTCGCCAGTTGCTAAATCAACATCATATAAAGAGCCTGGTGTTGTTAAACTTGAGTAATAAATACGCGCAGTGCGTGTGTCTGGCTCTGGGTTCATTGCTATTGCAGCATAATAACAAGGATCGGCAAACTCAAGTGCCATACGATCCCCTTGCCTATTAACAACTACAAATCGAGCTTGCCCTTGCTCGCGTTCACTCAATACTAAAAAGTCATTAAATAACTCAACACCTTCAAGCAGGACATTTTCTCTGTGAGCTGTATGCTCAAACCATTGTGTTTTATCAGCAATCGTTTCGTTTGTTGCCGTCATTAATCTAAAGTTTTTAGCTTGCCAGTTAGTCACAATATAAAATGTGTCACCTAGCTTATCTACGTCAAACTCGTGGCCATCTTCACGCGGCATTAATGCTTCAAATTCGCCAGTGGGCTTATTAGCATCAAGCACCCATGTATCGTTGGTCTCTGTCGATGCTAAATCAATAATAATTAAGCTTTCGTCGCGGCTTTTACCAAGCCCCATAAAAAAGCTGCTGTCTTGCTCTTCGTAAACCATTACGTCTTGGCTTTGCTCGCTACCAAGCTCATGCCGAAACACTTGATAGCCTAATAATGTTTTTAAATCTTTTTTAACATAAAAAACGGTTTTATTGTCATTAGCCCAAACAACTTGCCCTTCTGTGTTTTCAAGTACATCAGGTAGCATCTCACCGGTCGCTAAGCTTTTAAAGCGAACATTATAAATACGACGACCTTCAGTATCTTCAGAGTAAGCCATAAGCTGCTCGCATGGACTTAGTGCGACTTCGCCCAGCTCAAAAAACTCAAATCCTTCAGCTAATACATTCACATCGAGTAAAAGCTCTTTATTATCGGCCTTTATGCTCGTACTTCTATAATGACGCGAGTATTCATCATCACCACGAACTTCTGAGTGATACCAGTATTTCCCGTCTTTAACGGGTACCGAATTATCATCTTTTACAATGCGTGCTTTTAACTCTTCAAAAAGTGTATTTTGTAGTGGCTTCATAGCAGCTAACTGTTCATCGCAGTACGCATTTTCGGCATGTAAATGCGCAAGTACTTGCTCATCCTGGCGATCGTCATCGCGCATCCAATAGTAATTATCGGTACGTATCTTATTATGAGTACTTAATGTATGGGCTTGCTGTTTAGCAATCGGGAAATTAGGTAATAAACTTAAAGAGTAGTCAGGACGAGACACAACAAAACCAATTAAAAAAATAATGTGATTTGCAGTTTATCATAAAAATAAAAAAGCCCATCCAATAGTTGGATGGGCTAAAACGGTAAACGCTTCATTACTAAAACCGCTATACCTTTGGGAAGATAATTTAAGCTTTATATTTGCTGCCAAGCCATAGCCCAGCTTTGCCCTACACCGGGTTCGAACATAGACTTATTGTCGTCATTCGTGCGGCAAAACTCATTAAATGGCCAAGGCCTGCATTGATATACATGCCCAGTTTTTGGCTGCAATACCTTTGTACCCGCATTATAGTTTTCACAATTTTCAGGGTACACGTAATCATAAGTATCAAGGTTATTAACAACACGCTCATCGCATTTTGCAATACAATGAAAGTCGACGTGTGCTTTACATATACCACTGCTTTGCAAAGCAAAAATTTCATTATTTCTATAGGCTACAATTAAACCCTGTTCGGTCATTTTACCTGCGCTAACCAGAGGAACATGTACATTAATATGCTCGGCAACTAAACGTGGCCATGCGTGGGGCTCACCTTGCTCAAGCGAGGTGATCTTGTAATCAAATGATAAACTAACCAGCTCTCCTTGCATGTCGTAAAAGGTTACACTCACCACATCACCAATAAATAATTGGGTATGATGATTTAAGCAACCTATTGTTGACCACTTTCCACAGGCCAACGACGTATGCATAAACACGGCAACACCTTAAGAGTTACAAAATCTTATCCATACACTATGGATACACAAAAAATACACTGAGGGCAAGTGATACATAACAACACGTTATGCAGTAGTCCCGCTACCATAGCTTTTAAAAAGCCTTAGACCGGAAACTTTGCGTCCTAACCTTTCGGCTAGTTTGCCAGCAATGCGGCGATTATAATTCGACCCCGCATAACAATCAAACAAAAGAATGTAACCAAAAACAAAAACCAGCCCTTTAAGATTGGTTTAATGTGTTTTTAACTAAATAAATAAGTTAAAGGCTCTTTCGCCCACGTAAATACCAGCAACACCAATAAAGATATAAATATTAACCACGCAGGCCAAGACGCTTTAGTTACTTTAGCCTCAGAGTCATCCGCTTTTAACTCTTTTGAGCCTGTGATCATCGCCTTAACTAGCGGTTTGCCTTTTATTCTATAAACAATAATAGCTAATACATGCAAGCCAATAGCATAAAGTAAAATGTCAAAATTCAGCTCATGTAGCCAATTGGCAAAATCAATCGTATCGCTAGACACATATTGAGCAAGCGGCCCGTCAGTTAAAATACCATCACTGCTCATTAAGCCACTTGCAAGTTGCGTTATGATTAATATAAAAAACACTATCACCATACAGCTACCGGGTGCTGAATGGCCTAACGAGTCGCTTGGTGTTTTTAGCGCCTTTAAAATAGCACTAGGAGAGTGCAGTAACCCACTTAATCTCGCGGTTTTGCTACCAATAACACCCCATATTAAACGTGTTACTATAAGTGCTAAAGTAAAAAAACCAGCGACAAAGTGAAGCTCAATCATGCCCTCTTCAATACTAAAATAAAGCACTGCAATACTTACAACCAAAAACCAATGAAAGCATCTAATAAACCCATCCCACACTTTTAACGTCGTCATTGTGCCTATCCTTAAAAAAACAGTATTATTTAATTTGTTAACTACTTTAACATCATAATATTAAGGTATCCTTATGAGCCATTCTACAAGCCGTGAGAGTAAATATCATGCAACCAGTTAAAAAAGCTATTTTAAAAGGCTTTTTAGATATGCTACCACTGTGTTTAGCCGTTGTTCCTTGGGGTATTTTATGCGGCTCTTTAGCGATTCAAAATGGTTTTAGCGCCTTTGAAACCCAAGCAATGTCGTTATTAGTATTTGCAGGCTCTGCACAGCTTGTTGCGATTGAACTTATGGCGGGCAACACACCATTGCTCACAATTTTATTCACAACATTTATTATTAGCTCTCGGCACTTTTTATACGGTTTAGCTGTGCGTCATAAGGTCATTGATCAACCTATGCGTTGGCGCTTACCGGTGAGCTTTGTTTTAACCGACGAGCTATTTGCGTTTTCTCATCATCGAAAAGCATACAGAACAAAAACACGCTTAATATACGCATTGAGCGCTGGTTTTAGCTTTTATATTGCATGGAATATTTGGACGTTAATTGGCATTGTAGCGGGCACAATGCTGCCCGACTTAACTAATTTAGGGCTCGACTTTGCGATTGCTGCCACGTTTATCGCGTTGGTTATTCCGGGAATCAAAAATTTGGCCTCACTCGTTACGGTAATTGTAGCAGGCGTTAGCGCAACGCTTTTAAAAAGTACCGGATTTGAGTTATGGCTTGTTTGCTCAGCGCTGCAGGCAATGGCCGCAGGTTATAGCACAGCAAGGCTAACCGCTAAAAAGGAAGCAACGCTATGATGACAACTATTTTACTCATGGCGTGCATTACATTTTTTACGCGTTATTTATTTTTGCACCGCGCTTTACCGTTTAAAGTAGGTCCTAAAATGCAGCAATTTTTAAGCTTTAGCGCACCTGCGGTGCTTACAGCAATTTGGGTGCCTATCGTGTTTTTGAATGAAGATGGCATTAACTTAAACTGGCAAAACCCTTATTTAAGCGCAGCGATAGTCGCCATCATTGTTGCCTATAAAACACATAATATTTATTACACAACGCTTGCCGGTATGGGGCTATTTCTAATTTTAAATTAGAGCGCTCTTTATACTTTATGAAATACTGTACTCAGGTTAAAATACCGATAACAATAATAAAAAAGACGCCAATATGCACAAATTCCATCAATTAAGCGCAACAAGCTTGCAGGGTCAACCTATTAACTTTAGTGATTTTGAAGGTAAGGTTGTGCTTATTGTTAATACCGCAAGTAAATGTGGATTTACCTACCAATACGAGTCGCTTCAAGCTTTGCATAATAAATATGCCAGCCAAGGTTTAGTTATTTTAGGGTTTCCGTGTAATCAATTTGGTCAGCAAGAACCCGGCGACGCTACACAGATAGAGCAAGGGTGTTTAATTAATTTTGGTGTGAGTTTTTTAATGGCGGCCAAAGTAGATGTAAACGGTAAGCATGCTCACCCAGTCTTTCGTTATTTAAAATCGGCTTTACCTGGTTTTTTAACACGTAAAATAAAGTGGAATTTTACTAAATTTTTAATTGCCGCAGATGGCACGCCAATTAAACGTTATGCACCTTTTACTAAACCCGAAAAGCTAGAACTTACAATTCAAAAAGCTTTGGCACAGGCTAAAAGCACGCTTTAAAAAGTAATAAAGAGGCGCAAGGCCTCTTTATTGCCAATACTATTGAAACTTAAACATACACATAACTGCACATTTAAACTCTCAATATTAATTGGTATTTTATTTATACTAGTGAAATTTAATCGGTGTAATCGCTTAAATCGTCTTCGCCTAGATTTTTACGCAAGCGTTTTTGCTCAAGGTAGTCTTCCAACTTCTTTTTAACCTTTTGCTTGTTCTTATCGTGTTGATTACGGCCGAGCATTTCGTACTCGTCTTCAACAAAATCGTCATCTAGCGCATCGTAACTAAATGTCTTACCCACAACCCACTCCATAAAGTGTTTGAGACCAACCAAGGATTTTATTATCGCAATAGTCGGTAAAATTAAAATGTTTAACGTCAAAATGCTGTGCAAATTAACATCAAAATAAAGCCACGTGACTACTGTAAATAGTCTTCATGTCAGTAATGTGAATAAATAGCGCTAAATTTGAATTGAGGAAAGTGAGAGTTTTTTATCGTATCGATAAATAAAATTTATTAATTTTTATTAGTTAGCCAATTTGACTAAAAAATAGTTATTTATTAATTAATTTCATTTACTAAAAAACAAACAAAAACAGTTAAGCATATGTTTTATATTAAAAAATAAAACTGGCATCAAACTTGTTATTAATTAATCGTCATCAACAAAAAGTAGAGAAAAAACATGAAAAAATTACTATTAGTTAGCGCATTAATTTGTTCACCAGCCGCTATGGCTCATAACGATAACGATTCTGCAATTTCATTTAGTAATGATGAATGTAACGTCGAATTTAAAAATGATGTGCGCATTAAGCCAAACGAATTGGAAATTTTTACCGCCAACAATAAAACCATGCAGTTTAATACCTATGGTGACTTAACCGTAAATGGCGAACTTGTAGCGCTGAATAATTCGCAGCGCGACGCGCTAACCAAGTACTCTGATAGCTTACGCACTCAATTACCTGAAGTAGCTAATATAGCGCTTGAGGGTGTTAAAATTGCCGGAGTAGCATTAGAAGAAGTAGGCAATGCATTTAATATTGACGGTCTTGATAATATGTCTGAGCTTATGGATGACATTAAAATCGAAGTAGAAAACACATTTTACCAACAAGGTACATTTGTGATGGGCCAACAAAGTTTTAATCAATTTGGCGAAAACTTTGAACAACAATTTGAGCAGCAGATAGAAACAGCGGTTGAATCAGCAGTGATGCAATCAATGGGCAGTATTTTAGTAGCTTTAGGTTCTGAGTTACTTGGTTCAGGCGGTGATATGGATGCCTTTGAACAACGTATGGAAAATATGGGTGCACAAATAGAAGAAAAAGTAGAGCTACATGCAAGCGCACTTGAAGAACGTGCTAACTCTTTATGTGGAAACTTTGCTGATATTGCAAAACAAGAAGAGCAATTAGTAATGCAAGTGCCTGAGCTAGAAGGTTACCAGTTATTTAGCTTTAAACAAAATTAGTACAGCAAACGTTATTTAACATCCCTTTGGCAGCACTTAAGTTTACTTAAATGCTGCTTTTTTGTGTTTCGCAAATTTATACCAACCTGCATAAATCTTTGATCAATTTAATGAATTAAATTGCACTATAACTTCGTTAAAAATTTTTATTTAGAACAACTAGATACAAAAGCTTTTGCCTAGTTCTAGCGTAATTTTCTTAACGTTAAATAGACCCCATATATAAGCAGATTGGTATTACTTTTTAGCTAATAAAGTGAGCTTACCCAATGTAACTATTGCGTGCTCAATTTGCGCGCTCCATTGCACACCATAACTTAACCTTACGCAGCTTTTATATTTATTAGAGGCCGAAAAAACAAGCCCAGGGGTAATACTAATACCAACCTCAAGCGCAAGTAAAAACAATGTTTGGCTATCGTACTCGCCACCTAAATCTAGCCACATAACGCAGCCTCCTTTTGGATCGCTTATACGTGTATTTTTTGGCATAGCTTGTTGTAAGCACCATCGCATACGCTCTTTGTTATCGCGCAGGCGTTGCCTAAGTACTTTTAAATTTCGGTCGTACTCGCCGCTGGCAATAAACTCAGATAACGTCCATTGGTTTATTAACGAAGCAGAGCAACTTAGTGCTCTTTTATATCGCCTTGCTTGCGTTGCAAATTTACCCGCAACTAACCAACCTACACGATAGCTCGGCGCTGCCGTTTTAGAAAAAGATGAGCAACTAATCACTAATCCTTTTTTAGAGTACGCTAAAGCAGGTGTGCCACGTTTTGCCGTAAAATATAAATCACCATATACGTCATCTTCAATAAGCACTACGTCATGACTTTCAAGTAGCTCCACCAGCTGCTGTCTATTTGTATCAGGCATAAAGCTGCCCACAGGGTTACTAATTGCAGTCGAGAATAAACACGCTTTTATGTCATGCTCATTTAAAGCGCGTTCCAAATCACTTAACCAAATACCATTATCTGGGCACAGTGGTATTTCGAGCGCTTTAAGCCCTAGGCTTTCTATTAACTCGATAATCCCGTGATAGCAAGGCGTCTCAATGGCAACTACATCGCCTGGCTTTGTTACACACTTAAGTGCAATAGCCATGGCTTCTTGTGCACCATTGGTGATCACAAGCTCGTCCATATTTATACCAATACCAAAATCTAAATAGCGATGCACCAATTGCTTTTTCAGCGGCACAAACCCATCTGTTGGTCCATAGTTAATAGCTTTACTGCCAGCTGTAGTCATTACTCGGCGCATATTTCTGGCCAGTGCTTTATCGGTAGGTGCAGCAGCAATTGGGTTAGCGATACCAAAAGGAACTACATTAGCTTGATGAATCGCACTGTATACCTGCTCTATTAAGGCTTGTTTATTTACCACAACAGGTTCGCGACTTAATTTAACTCGCTTAGGTAAATTATGCGCCATGCTAACGACTTTTAAAAAATACCCTGATTTTTCACGTGCCTCTACTAACCCCTGATCTTCAAGTGTTTGATAAGCTTGCTTCACTGTCGGAATACTAATGTTTAAGTTATCTGCCATTTTACGCAGTGATGGAAGTTTTTCGCCAGGGAGTAAAACCTGTTGAGCGCTCATATCTCTGATCAACTGAATAACTTGCTGATATAGAAACTCATGCCCCTGGCTATTTTTTTGTCTTATCATCACGCATCCAAATCTGTATAGGTTACATTTTTACTTTTCTGTATATGGTAAGTATACAGATAGGTCTTAAAATAGCCATTCAATCGGGCTTTGGAGAGTAACCATGAAAAGTGCAGCGCTATACATTACAACCGTTTTAATTTGGGGTTCTACTTGGTTAGCCATCGAATTTCAGCTAGGTGATATTGCGGTAGAGTTATCGTTATTTTATCGCTTTGCTATTGCAGCGCTTTTAATGTGGTTATATGTAGCGTACAAAAAACCGGATATGCGCTTTTCATTAATCGATCATGGCTTTTTTGCTTTGTTGGCTATTTGTAATTTTGCCTTAAATTACTTAATGCTTTACTGGGCACAGAATTACTTAACCTCCGCTATGACCTCTATCGCCTTTTCACTGTTGCTGGTTATGAACATAGTTAACACTCGACTATTTTTTGGTAAGCCTATCTCAAAACGAATTTATACCGGTGCCGCACTCGCTGTATTAGGTATTACGTGTCTGTTTTGGCCACAGTTACAGCAGTTCGACTTAAGTAACGGTGCATTGGTCGGGTTACTACTTGCCCTTGGTGGCACCTTTGTGGCTTCATTGGGCAACATGGTAAGCGTTCGTAATTCTCGTAAGCAAATTGGCGTATTGCAGGGCAATGCATGGGGCATGTTATATAGTGCTATAGGCTTAGCTTTATATGTATTAATGAACGATGTGCAATTTAGTTTAAACGCCCCAACTAGCTACTGGCTATCATTACTTTATTTATCAATATTTGGCACCGTAATCGCTTTTGGTTGTTACTTTGCACTACTAAAAAATATAGGCCCTGAAAAAGCCAGCTACGTTATTGTTTTATTCCCATTAGTGGCAGTAACACTGAGTAGCTTTTTTGAAGGCTTTGAATGGCACGCAAATACCTTTGCAGGGTTTAGCTTAGTGCTATTAGGTAACGCCATTGTGCTTACCCCAACAAAACGAATTAACGCCTTTTTAGCTAATAGAGCAATAGCTAAAAGTGGCTCCGTCCCCAGTTAGACGCGTTATTAACGCAACTAACGCAAAAGCGCCTACTTTACTGTAGGCGCTTTTTTATTGGCATATGAAAAAGTAAGGCCTGTCCATGCACACTAACAACTGCAGGAGTCTTACCTATCAGCTCACCATCTGCTTCAATCAATAGCCCTTCAGTATTTATGGAAGCTGTATTTAAGCGACTATAGGTAAGGTTTTTTATATACTCATGACGCTTAAAAAATAACTTAATAAAGCTTATTACATTATAAAAAAGCCCACCCGTTCGCATTTGATAACACTCAAGCTGGCCATCAATTAAATCCGCTTTTGGCGCTATTTTTAGCCCACCACCAAAGTACTTATGATTAGCAAATACAGTAATTAAATTTTGATACTGCCGAGCATCGTTATTAAACGTACCTTGTAACTGCTGAGCTTGATAATAAAATAGCTCTTTGATACTCGTCCAACTGTAATCAAAAGATGAAAAATTAGCTTTATCGTTAATAGTTTTAATCACATGAGCATCAAATCCTACCCCTGCAATATTAATAAAATAGCGGCTATTAATTTTTCCTATATCAATTGCTGTCGGTGTATTAAATAATGCCTTTCGCCAATCATCTTCTTTGCAATTAAACCCTCTGGAGAAATCGTTACCTGTACCGCAAGGTAATAATGCTAACGAACAACTGCTCCCTATTAGCGCATTAACCGCCAAGTTCAATGTCCCATCACCACCTAGTGCAACTACTTTGGTAAATTTACTCAGCAACAACCTTATTTGAGCGCAGTCATCGTCAAAGCTTCCCGTTGTAGTAAATATACAATAAGAAAAGCTGCGTTTTTTACAGATGTTTTTAAGCCATGCCAATGATTTTTGGCTCTGTTTTTTGATACTTGGTTTAATAATTATTAGTAGTGACAAGCTTTTGTTTCCAGCAATGTATTTTAGAGTGAGATAACAAACGTTTAATTAAATTTTTTTAATCTGAATAAATAATCAAAAAACATTGTATAAAATGCATAAAAACAAATTAAAAAAGTAAAAACCCCAACAGTAAAGGGGCTAAAGCCAACTGCCATATAAATAGCTATGCAAAAACAGAAATGCAACTTACTGAATCGCATATTAATAAAATCAATTCAGATTAGTTTAACTAATCCCTCAGGCTCAATTTTTATCGTTGTATTTTTAATCAAACAACGTGCAAAATGCACGCGATTTCAACAGATACAACCGGAGCAAAATAATGAAACCAATTAATACATTAAATCAAACAGCAGCAGCGCAAGTAGCCGTTAAACCAACTAACCGTAAAGCAAGAATGTTAGCTAAACTTAACACTATTGGTAAAAGACTAGCACTTAGCGGTGCAGCTCAATATAAATAATCACCCAACCATGATTATTTTTCGGTGCAGCGAACACTCAACCACTAAATGAAGTCACTTATTTAGCTCCCATTGTTTGCTGCAACCTATTTATTTTATTAAAAATTGCCTTAATTTCCCCTTATTTACAAAAAAAACCTCATTTACGTATGTTTTTTAGGCAAACAGTCATTTTGCTATTTACACAGCGGTATCACCTAAGTATTATTCTGCGTCACGGAGAGATGGCAGAGTGGTCGAATGCACCGGTCTTGAAAACCGGCATGGGTTTATAGCCCATCTAGGGTTCAAATCCCTATCTCTCCACCATATTTTAATTGGTGGCTTTTTTTACTCCATCAATACAACCGGTTATGCGTTGGAGAGGTGTCCGAGTGGCCGAAGGAGCTCCCCTGCTAAGGGAGTATAGAGTTTGTAGCTCTATCGAGGGTTCGAATCCCTCCCTCTCCACCATACTTAATTTAAACCACTTAATTGTGGTTTTTTTGTGCCTAAAATTTAACACCGATACTAAATTGGGAGGGTGAGAACCCTCGACAGGGTTCGACAAAATGTCTGGAACATTTTAGGCCGCTGCAAGCGTCGCGCAGCGATTGATTACATGGATGTAAGCAAGTCTATCCCTCCCTCTGGACCATACTTAATTTAAACCACTTAATTGTGGTTTTTTTTGTGCCTAAATTTTATAAAAATTAAACAAATTGTGCCTAGTAATAACTTAGGGCATTATTAACACAACTTTAGCCACTTTTAGGTTTAGCTATGATCCGGTTCATATTGCTATCATTTTGCGCGGCAGCACCATTTTTTACCTTGGCACAAAATACAACAGTGTATAAGTGTGTAATTAAGGGCGTTCCTACTTTTAGCCAAACGCCTTGCGCTAAAGATGCACAAGTTATTACTCTAAAAGATATAAATGTAATTGAAGCATATAAAAGCTCTACGCCCGGTAAAGGTATAACCGATACCTCTGTTGATGACTACTTAGAGGTTCAGCAAATAGAGCGTGAAATAAAGCGCCTTGAGCTATCTATTGAACAAAGCCAAAAAGAATACGCAGCTAAAAAACAACAAATAGATTATATGACCCAAGATAAGGCCAATCGTTTAGGCGCTTCGTCTATTGCTGATGCTATCGCAACTAAAACAAATTCATTAAAACAAGCCTACGACGCATCAATTAGTCAAACGCAGCAAAAAATAGAGTCATTAAAGCAAAGAAAGCAGCAGCTTAGCCAAAACCCTTAAGCGCTCGTTTTACTATAGAAATAAACTGCGCAACGTCTTCTTGAGTATTATAAACATGTGGCGATACTCGTATTCCAAATTTGCGAGCATCTACACTGACTTTCGCTTTATTAAGCTCTGTAAGTACATGGTCTTGCTGCTTGTTAAAAAACAAAATAACAGTCCCGCTACATTTATCACCACTCATAGGTGATGCAACATATTCAGCTAGTTGCTCATGAATAAGCGTAAGCATCGCTAAGTTATGCACCCTTACCTTGTGAGCTGTTAGCTCTGCAAAGTAGGCAATACTATTTGCGGCAATAATATAAGGCGCTACAGAGGGAGTGCCACCCCAAAACTTGAGCGCACTGGCGTTATATTCAAAGTGGTTAATATCGAACTCAAATGGATTTTGATGCGAAAACCAACCCACATCTTTAGGCTCACAATACTCTATTTGATTTTTGTTAACCCATAAATAAGCTGCACCTGGGCCACCACATAACCATTTAACGCTCGATCCAATCATAAAGTCCGCATCGAGCACGCTTAAATCAAGCGGTATAACCCCCGCTGACTGAGCAACATCAACTATTGATAAACTATTGGTTAATTTACTTATAGCTACAATATCGTACACAGGCGCCTGTACACCTGTATTTGAATATACATGACTTATAAAAACTAAATCGATGTCGGCGGTTATATAACGCTGCCAAACACTAATATCAGTTAGGTTTTCGTGCTCAGGTATAAATATGATTTGCGCGCACTTTGGCAACGCTTTTTGCATTGCAAAACCCATACTCGGAAAATCACTTTGCGCCATAAGCACTTTACAATTTTTTTGCTGTAATCGAGGGTGCGACATAAGCAACTTTGTTAAGCCACTTGATAAATTAGCCTGAGGACAAAACTGCGAACTAGGCGCATTAAATAACTTACCAAGCGCGGTAGTAAATTGCTCAACTGCGGGCAGCCATTGTTGCCAAGGTTCTTTATTTGAGCTCTCCCACGGTAAAAAGTAGTGCTGTGCTAAATATTGCTGCGTATTTTTAAGAGGACGCCCTACCGAGTGGTTTAGTAAATAACAGCTATCAGCCATACAAAAATCATTTTTAAGCATGCTATTTAACCCATTCTTTAAGTGTGTTTAGATCGTCAAAACGTGTTTTTATATCGTCGCGTTTTGCACTGGCTCGCCTATCTCTTAATTTTTCGAGCGAATCAAGCAACACATGAAGCGGCGGACCACTTGCTGTTACCTTGCTCATATGCTGCTGTTGCATATTTTTTGAGGGCTGAGCAATAAACTTTTCAACCAGTTGATTATGATGACCGACTGCGGTGTCGCCATGTAATTTACACACTTGGATAAATAACGTTGCGTGGCTTTTAAACCAATCTGTATTTTTATATTGCTCTGCTTGTAAAAAGTCATCCATAAAGCTTTGCATACGCATGGCTTCTCGCAGGATTTGTTGATCCTCTGGCATCATATATAAAAACTTATCCACCAGCATTTGCGAGTAACTAGGCTCGTTTGCACTACACAGCCCTAACAGCATATCAATCACGTTAATACCTGCAAAGTCACCAGCATTTGCCCCTCTGTAAACCTCTTTTCCTACACGGTACGGTTTATAATAAGGGCGAACGCAGTTAAAAAAGCGATCTGTATCGAGCTCAGAATAAAGTACATTGTTTGACTCAATTACATCTATAAGCGCTTGTTTAGCTACTTTTAATAACTCACCACACAAGGGGTGTGAAATACCTAACGGCAATATTTTTAATAAAGCATCACTTGCACGTTTATAGGCCAAAATGCCTTGAGTGTTATAATCAAGAAACAGCTTTTCATCAGGTAAATTAGTAAATCGTTTATAAATACCGTTAAGTGCTTTGTTATGAGTAGTTAAGTGGGCGGTAGCAAAACGAGGGGTTACGCCAATGGATGCGCCTATATGCATAGCAAGCGCTGAGGCTTCTATTAGCGGTGAGCTGGTTTCTCTGCTTGGCTCAGTAATTTCATGGCGCCTGCACGCTGCCATAAATAATCCTACGTTACCGAGTAAGTCAAAAGCGCTATCAAAGCCTTGATCTGTGTTTCCCTCGGCTAATAAATTGCTAATTAATACGTTGCCTTCTTTTTCTAATTGTTGCTTTAAGGCCTCGCCTACCCCTTCTACATTTGCTTTATCGGTTTGCTGCCAATAAAGCTGCTCTAATTCACTATTTAAAGTGACAAACTCTGTTCGTATCCAGTGATCGAAAATAGCGGTATGTGTGTTCATTGCTGCGCTCTATTATTTTTATAGTTAAATGCTAACAGAGTTCAATTAGGGTAAAATGCCAAAAAAATTAGTAAAAACTGCAATACTTAGCAATAATCACTACAAATATAAAAATAATTAATAAAAGCCGACAACTATGTTAGATAAAAAAGACCAGCAATTACTCATTGCACTGCAAAGCCAAGCTCGTATGTCGGTTTCAGATTTAGCTGGCAGTATTAACCTATCAGATACGCCTTGTTTAAGGCGTATAAAAAAGTTAGAGCAAGAAAACATTATTACCGGCTACCACGCCGCCATAAATCCCAAAGCACTTAATCTTAATGTGTTGGTATATGCGTTTGTACGATTAAGCCAAAACTCGGTAAGTGCTGCAGAGCAATTTGAGCAACATGTAGAAAAATTACCACATGTATTAGAGTGTTGTGTAATATCAGGAAGCTATGATTATTTATTAAAAATCATTGCACATGATCTTGAGAGCTACGAAACGTTTGTAAAACATCAACTAGGTGGCTTAAGCTGTATCGCAAATATAGAATCAACAGTTGTGTTAAAGCAGTCATTTAGCAAAAAACAGTTACCTTTATAAAAATAACCAAAATAACTTACTGTTAGCTATACTGATATTTCAAAACGACAATAATAATTGCTTGGACCTTATGTGAAAAATTTTAACTCTAAAAATCATTCCATTATTTTTTACATCATGTTTGCTTTAGCATATTTTTTAGTCGGCATAGCACTCACTAAACTTGCTTTTAACTCGCAAATCATTCCAATTTGGTTACCTGCCGGCATAGCTCTAGTCGGTTGTTATATTTGGTGGTGGCGCTTTATCCCGCCTTTATTTGTAGCTGCAATTGCCTTTAACCTAAATATTTTTGATAGTTCAGCTCATGAGCTAGTCCTGGTCGGCAACTCATTTAACGAGGCTATGTATATCGCCTTTGGTGTTGTTATACAGGCAATGGTCGGCGCAGCTCTTTTAAAGTATTGGCTTGGGCACCCGCTGCGCTTTAAAAAACGCAAGAATATAATTTACTTTATCCTTGTTATAGCAATATTGGTCAGCTTAATTTCGGCTAACTTTGGCGTATTTGCCTTAAGCCAATTCAACTCGGTTTACAGTGTTGATAATCATTGGAAGAATGTTACTTACTGGTGGCTTGGTGATACATTAGGAGTATTAATTGCGACTCCGCTTTTACTTTCTTTATTACCACAAAAGTCTAATCAACATAATATATCGGCGTTTCCGACAATTGCAGTATGCTCTATTTTATTTTTATCAGTCGCGGTAACAACGCAGTTATACGATCAAGAAAATCGTATAAACACTATTAAAATTGCTGAACGTGAAGTCCACGTTATAGAAAACAGCCTTTATAGATATACAAATCGTAGTATTATTGCAGTGCAGAGCCTAGCAAGTCAGGTACAGTCATCTCCCATGCTAAGCCAGCAAGATTTTTATTCTTATGCTAGCCAGTTACTAACTCAGCACGCATTTATTAACGCCTTATCGTGGAACGCAAAAATACCTCAAGATCAACGCGACGTCTTTGCCCAAGAAATATCAAACATTTATCATTTAGATATTGATGTAGTTGGCGAACCTCTTGAAAGTAGCGATCCCCTTGTGATAGTAAAATACATAGCTCCCTTTAATGGTAATCAAAAAGCTATTGGCTTTAATGTATTTTCAAACCCTGATCGAAAAAACTCTCTGCTTAACCCCGCTATAAAGTACATGCCAGTAGGAACTAAAATAATTCAGTTGGTGCAAACCAAACAACCTAAACCAGCCTATTTATTATTTGCCCCTGTGTACTCCCAGCATAGTGATGAAAAAACAATTAAAGGCTATGCCACTGGTGTGTTTTTAGTGCGTAGTATTATTGAGCAGGCAATTTCTAAAGAACAGTCTGATATGTTTTCGATTGGTATATACGAAGATACAAACACTCCGCCGTTTTATAGTAATTACTCTCAAAATGTTCAGCAAGCGAAAGGCAGCCGCTTAATGTCGTTTGATGTGGACTTTGCAGGGCAAAAATGGATTGTAAAAGTAGCCCTTAAAGAAAGCTTTTTAACACAACATAATAGTCAACTAACTTTATTATTACTCATACTTCAAGTTGCCGTATGTTCTTTAATTTTAATGGTTTTACTGCTGTTTAATCAGCAACAAATAGCGCTTACACGTCAAGTTGCAGAGCGTACACACTCACTCGCACAAGCAAAGAAGCAATCCGATTTAGCTAATCAGGCTAAAAGCCAATTTTTAGCGAATATGAGCCACGAAATACGCACACCATTAAACGCCGTTATTGGTTTTTCTTCACTTGCTAGAGAAACAGACAATGCAAGTACACTCATTGGCTATTTAGATAAAATAAACTCAGCATCTAAAAGCTTATTAAACTTAATTAATGACATTCTTGATATATCAAAAATAGAATCCCAAAAGTTAGTTATTGAATCTATTGCATTCGACTTAGGTGCTTTAATAACACGCATAAACAATATGTTTGAGCAAAGCGCCGTTAACAAAGGTATTGAATGGCAAGTTAACTCAAAGCTACCTTTAGATACCTGGTTTATTGGTGATCCTATGCGAATTGAGCAGATATTACTTAATTTATGTAGTAACGCGATTAAATTTACAAGCCAAGGCAGCGTTACTTTAAACATAGAAACAGAGTTTACTGCCACCAATAAAGTACAGCTAGTTATAACCGTTAGTGATACCGGCATAGGTATAAAACCAAGCCAACATAAAAAATTATTTAACGCATTTACCCAAGCGGATAGTTCTACCTCAAGGCAGTTTGGTGGTACAGGCCTTGGCTTAACCATAGCGAAAGAGTTAAGCCAATTAATGGGTGCTGATATAACACTTAAAAGTGAAGTAAATAAAGGCTCTACTTTTACATTTTCAATGCGATTAGAAACAACAGAACCTAAAAAAGAACATGTTATTACATTTGATAATACTAATATTACTTCGCTAGATATTTTGGTCGCAGAAGACAACCCAGTAAATCAAATGGTTATTAAAGCGATGCTTGGCTCGTTAGGAATTGTGCCGTATATAGTAGAAAATGGCGAACTGGCCGTTGATATAGTTAAAAATCAGCATTTTGACTTAGTGCTTATGGATTGCCAAATGCCTGTAATGGATGGCTATAGAGCAACGGCACTGATCCGCCAGTTTAAAACTGAACAAGAGCTCCCGATTATTGCTTTAACTGCCGACGTTATGCCAGAAGATAAAGCACATGCACAAGCAGTTGGATTTAACCAGCATCTTGCAAAACCGCTTGAACTCATTAAGCTAACCGAGTGTCTTGTCCAATATGCAGAAGTTAATGAACAATAGCGGTTTAATTTTAAGAATAGTTTTAAGAGTCGCTTTTGGTTTTGTTTTAAGTGTTTTTTCGCATATTGCTGTCGCTCAAAACTGTATATCGCAGGCGAGCGACCTTAAATTTATAACAAAAAGTAAGCAACAAGGCTTATTACGCTTTGAAAAAGAGCACGACCACCAGCACTTTAATTACCACGCCCTTTTACCATTTAACGATTACTTAGATTTTGCATATAAACATATAAATAAAACCAATCCACGTGCAGATATACCATGCCCTGTTATTACACAAACGTATCAGCAATTAGTAACACAAGGTACGCGAAAACCTGACCCTACTATTGCAGATATTATTGCCCCTTTTGAGCTTACGCATCCAAACAGCAATAAAGTTGCACTATTAATTCACGGGCTAACTGACTCACCCTTTACGTATCACGATTTAGCACAAGTGTATTATCAACAAGGCTATACTGTGCGTACTATTTTATTACCAGGACATGGAAGCGCCGCAAGTGCATTACTCAATGTAGAGGTTAGCCAATGGCAACAGGCAATACAATACGGTATTAAACGCTCGGTGCAAGACTTTGATGAGGTGATACTCGCAGGTTACTCTACCGGCGCAGCGTTACTTATTGATTACGCAACCAAGCACACTGTATCCCCTAAAATTAAAGCGCTTATGCTTTATTCGCCAGGCTCCGAGCCACATAATAAGTACGGCTGGATAGCAAAGTGGATTGATGCCATACCCTTTGTTAATTGGATAGATAAAGACGCCGATGTAGACTTTGCTAAGTATGAATCATTTCCTTTAAATGCAGCTGCCGCGTCGTACGATGCTATGTCACTTACAAGTATTAGTAGATTAAACAAACGATCTGCACTTAAATTACCTATTTTTAGTGTACTTAGCGATATTGATACCACGATAGATACGCGTGCCACGCTAAAATTATTAAGTGCATTACACAAAGATAATTCAGTAAAATATAAGCAGCTCGATACTTTAGTACTTTATGGAAGCACTGATATTTTACCGCCAGACTTTGCTAGTGACTACACAGTAAATAACCCGCAATGCACAACGCCTCAGTGTAAAAAAGTTCATGGTATGTCGCATATTGCTATTGTTAACTCACCGCAAAATCCACATTATGGAATTAACGCAACCTATCGTAATTGTGGCAGTTTTATTAACGATGAGTCCCTGTACAAGACATGTAAAACAACAAAAAACCCACAACTAGGAGAGCGTACAAGCGCCAACTTAAAACACTATCCGGCTTTACAACGCTTAACTTATAATCCTCATTTTACCGAGCTTAAAAAGCAAATTAGTACGTTTATTAAAAACGTAGAACAGCTTAAAACATCTACAAGGTAAGTAGTCATGGGAACGTTTTCGCACCAATGGTTTAGCAGTATTAATGAGATTGATCAGGCGCAGTGGCAACGTTTATTTGGTGATGAACCATTTACTCAACATGCTTTTTTATATGCCCTTGAACAAAGCCAATGCGTAACACAAAAAAGTGGTTGGCAGCCCCATCACCTCGCTATTTTTGAAAGTGATACGCTCGTTGCACTTGCACCTGGGTATTTAAAAAGTCATTCATACGGCGAGTACGTATTTGACTGGGCATGGGCTGAGGCATACGAAAAACACGGTTTAGAATATTATCCCAAGTGGCTATCTGGCATTCCCTTTAGCCCTATTGAAGGCAAGCGTATTGCTATCGAGCACGCTAACCCTAATGCGGTGTATCAGTACATTACAGAGCAACTTAGCATACACAGTGCTGAGCAAAAGTGGTCGGGGTGGCATGTTAATTTTTGCGACCAAGCCCAAGCAACATCATTAACTGAACAACATGCCATGCTAAGAGTGGGTGTGCAATTTCAGTGGTTTAATAAAGGTTTTGAAACCTTTGACGATTTTTTGCAAATACTTAACTCACGAAAACGTAAGTCACTTAAAAAAGAGCGAGCTAAAATAGCGCAACAAAATATTGATATTGAATGGCTGCAAGGAACGCAAATTACGCCCGAGATAATGCAATTGTTTTGTGAGTTTTATCAGCGTACCTACTTAAAGCGATCTGGCCATTTGGGCTATTTAAATATGGAGTTTTTTACGCTTTTACATGCATTAATGGCTAATAACCTCGTTATTATGCTGGCCAAAAAAGACGACAACGTGATTGCTGCAACACTTAGTTTAGTAGGTGAGAATACGCTTTATGGGCGCTACTGGGGAGCAAGTGAGGAAGTAGATTCGCTTCACTTTGAATTATGTTATTACCAAGGTATTGAGTTTGCAATAAAGCATAAACTCAACTGTTTTCATTCGGGTGCACAAGGTGAGCACAAAATAGCACGCGGATTTGAACCCGTACTTACCTACTCTGCTCACCATATTGTTGATGGCGATTTCAGTAATGCAATAAGCGACTACTTAAAGCGTGAACGCGGCCATATTGATATATATAAAGAGCAATGTAGCTCATTACTGCCGTTTAAAAACGAGTAACTGATTATTTGCAGGCATGGCAGTATCGCTAATAAGCGTAAGCCCTGCTTGCTTAGCTAGTTGTTCAACTGCTTCAAAATCTCTTATTCCACTTAACGGATCGCGCTCTGTTAAAAAGGCACTAAAGTCATCATTACTTGGGCTGGTAAATTCACCTTGGTACTTAAATGGTCCGTAAATACACAACATACCGTCGCTATTTAAGTGACGTTTAACACCGTCAAAAAAACGTTCAACTAATTGCCAACTTACAATATGAAATGTGTTTGCAGTATAAATAGCGTCAACCTTATCTACAGGCCATTCATTATTTAAATCAAGCTCAAGTGGTGCATGTAAATTAGTTAAATTAGCTTCGCGGTGCCATAAATTAATCCCTTCGTGGTTTATAGCGCGATCACTTGTATGCCATTGTAAATGTGGTAATTGCTCTGCAAAAAACACACTATGCTGGCCGGTTCCTGATCCGACTTCGAGTACTGTTTTAGTATTTTTTAATACGTCCTTTAATTGCTCTAAAATAGGGGTTTTATTGTTTTCACAGGCTTGTGAAAATGGCTTTGTCATTACTGTGCACCAAAATTGTAGATTAATGCACAACAGTAAAGCAAATTTAGCTTATTTTGTCGTGATGAAAAAAAGGTAATTTTTAAATACTATAACTATCATATGGTTGAGCTGGCTCATTATGGTTGGTACGTAATATGCTTTTATATTGTTAACCCACTAAAGGGTTTAACTTATATTAAATTTCAAAGGATAAAATTATGCATATACCCCCTTATACCGCTGTAGACGCGGCCATTGCTATAACCGAAAAGGCCACCGACGATCATAGTTACGCCGTTGATATGAGAGCTACAGTAATCGATTTACTTTCGCACCCTAAACATAATCAACAGGCGATGAGCAAACATGAAACAGATCAGATATTTATTCTTGGCTACAATTAATACTCAAATTAGTATCGCAAATAATTCTTATAATAACTGTTTACACTGAAACCGATTAAATGTAATGATAACTATTATCGTTAACTTGAGTCGGTTTTTTTATGTCTTCAAATTATGCCCAGCATCGTTACCATCAAGAACTCTCTTGTCATTGCTTAAGACCTGGCATGCATGCACCCATGCTCGTTGCCGATTACATAGAAACCGCCCTTAACGTCGCCAAAAAATTTGAGCAACAACGTAATCCCTTGCTTCAAGAGTTTTATCTTAGACGCACACACCATGAAATTATGAACAAAATGTGCGACCCTCTTATACATAATGCTATTCGTAAACAATGTTTAGAGCAGCTATACAAACCTTTATTAGCACTAAAACGGTTTTATAAAGTGCATAACAATACTGCACAATTTTTAATACTTGAGCGTGAAGCTCGTATTCTTAGTCACGAATTCAACCCTTTTTAAGGAGCACACTTATGAGCAACTTTAGAACAGAATCAGACAGCATGGGCGAGCTACAAGTGCCTACTGATGCGCTCTATCAAGCGCAAACACAGCGAGCGGTTAATAACTTTGCCATTAGTGGCTTATCTATGCCAAAGCAATTTATCACTGCACTGGCTTATATAAAACAAGCTGCTGCGCAAAGTAACTGTGAGCTAGGCCATTTAAGCAAAGCTAAAGCCGATGCAATTGAGCAAGCTTGCCAAAGTATTATTGATGGTGAACATGTTGAGCATTTTCCCGTTGATATTTTTCAAACAGGTTCTGGCACAAGCTCAAATATGAATGCCAATGAAGTTATTGCAACGCTTGCTAGCCGATTAGGCAGTGAAAGCATTCACCCTAATGATGATGTAAACATGGGGCAAAGTTCTAACGATGTAGTCCCTACTGCTATCGCACTCAGTAGCGCAATAAATGTAGTGTATGAATTACTTCCTTCGCTTGAAAACTTATCGCAAAGCCTGGAAAAGAAAAAAGCTGAAGTAGGCCATATAGTTAAAACGGGCCGTACGCATTTAATGGATGCAATGCCTGTAACGTTTGATCAAACACTAAGTGCATGGCAGTCACAAGTTAATCATGCCGCAGCAGGAATTAGACATAGCTTAGAGCGTGTATGCGAACTTGCACAAGGCGGTACAGCTGTTGGAACAGGAATAAATGCAGACCCTAAGTTTGCAGCCAAATTTGCAGAAAACCTGAGTGCCAATGTAGGCATTAGATTTACGCCTAGTAGTAACTTTTTTTATAACATCGGCTCACAAGACGCCATAGTAGCGCTTTCAGGGCAATTAAAAGTACTCGCTGTAGCACAAATGAAAATAGCGAACGACCTACGTTGGATGAACTCAGGACCACTTGCAGGCTTAGGCGAAATAGAGCTTGAAGCATTGCAACCAGGCTCATCTATTATGCCTGGCAAGGTAAATCCGGTAATACCAGAAGCCGCAGCCATGGTAAGCGCACAAGTAATCGGTAACGACGCGACCATTACAGTAGCAGGCCAAGCGGGTAATTTTGAGCTAAACGTTATGCTGCCAGTCATTGCTTATAATATTTTGCAAAGCATAGAATTACTTGCCAATAGCGCACAAGCATTGGGCGATAAAGCCATTGCCAGCTTTAAAGTAAATCAGCCTAATATAGATAAAGCACTCGCTAAAAATCCAATTTTAGTGACTGCGCTCAATCCGGTGATCGGTTATGAAAAAGCAGCAAAAATAGCAAAGCAGGCTTATAAGGAAGCCCGCCCTATTATTGATGTAGCCGAACAAGAAACCGATTTACCACGCAGTGAACTCGAAAAGCTACTTAATCCCACCAAACTAACGCAGGGTGGACTTTAATAAACGATATTTTTCACGGCTTTAATTACTTGATAATATAGTTTTTATTGCCGTAAAAAATGCACCGTGTATGATAGTGATGAATATTTCATCACTATCAAGGTTTGTTATGCGTACCCCATTGTTAGCCATACTTTTACCACTTTGTTTAACTGCATGCTTAGATAAAACGCCAACTGAAACGCAGCAAGTAACAATAACCTCAGAAACTGAAGCGCCAAAGCAAGAGCTACAAAAGCTAAAAGAAAACACTCAATTACAAGAAAATACTAAAAAGAACGTAGTTGCTGAAAAAATACCAAAAGCTGATTTAAAAAACGTTTCAATAGACGATATAAAAACAGCTAAAGCCGAATTAAATACGCTAATTACAGATAAGCAATGTGATACCAGCACTCAATGCAGAATAAGTGCAGTAGGCAGTCGCGCGTGTGGCGGGCCAAGCAGCTTTGTTGTGTATTCAACAAAATCAGCGTCTGAAAAACAAGTAGCAGCCCTTAGCGACAAAATTACTAAGCTTGAAAGTAGTTATAATTCACAAAAAGGGATGATGAGCATTTGTCAGCATTTAACAACGCCAAGCACGCAGTGTGTTGAAAATAAATGTGTTAAACTTGAAGGCTCAGCGGTAAGTGCATTTTAAGGATAACGTTATGAGTTGTTTACCATCGGCAATTAAACTATCAATTTTAAGCATTGCTAGCAGCATTTTACTACTAAGTGGTTGTGCTAGTACTGTGACGTCAAATGAGCAAAGTAAAAACTTATCTGACTTAAACTATGATCTGAATAACATGGTGAGTAATAACAGCTGCACTGCAAGCTTTCAGTGCAAAGTACTTGAAGTGGGCGCCCGCGCATGTGGCGGACCGAGTAAGTATGCTGTTTATTCAACGCTGAACACATCTCAAGAAGAAGCAGAACAGCTTGCTCAACAAATAACAAAACAAGAAAAAATACAAAATAAAGCACAAGGCTTAACCGATTGTTCTCCTGTACTTGAAGTGCAATCGCTGTGTATTAATCACCAATGCCAGTCGTTTGATATAAAATAAAAACGGTCGTGTATAAGCTAATTTCAGCGTTAACCTAAATACGGAATTAACGCTGAAATTACAACAACCAGCACTACGCAAATACCCGCTTTTATAATGTATTTCATGGGCATTGTTTTAAGCACCCAATATGCATAAATAAAACGTACAAAATAACTCGCCGCAGTACCAAACAACGCAAAAATAAGTAGATAAGCAATTAGAGTAATATTCATAATAATCTAGTGCAACTACTTAGTTTTTTTAGTGTGAGCAATTAGTAAGTCAGCTACTTGTTGTTTTACGGCTCGCTTATCATCACTTGGGACATCAAAGCGACTGGCTAGTTGCGCAATCTCATCATCATTTAAATTAAACGATAAACGTTGACGCGTTTTTTTAGATTTTACATCTAAGCCAAGTATTTTACGGATCATATCTGACGGCGTTAACTCTTGATCAATTGCCTGCTTTTTTATCAGCTTTTGAACTTCGCTGCTTAGATCAAATGCCATTTGCGTGGCACGTACAGCTTGTTCCTGACGTAACCACTTGTCTTTAGCATCACTCACTTAGCATCTCCGGGAAACAAGTCTACAATATCAGACATTGGACGCATGAGCGTTAGCGATACTTCGGTTTCGCCGCCATCCCAAATTTCGATATTTAAACCAAAGCCTTCATTATCTGACGCTAAGCAAATCATTTCACATGGTTCACCACCTTCTTGCTCATAGCGAGGCAATGTTTGGTTACGGTAATCTTTATTATGGAAATAACACACGTAAGGCGACTCGCTTTGTTGATAGCTTTTAGCTAAAAACTGCATAAAGCGCTCTGGTGTATTTTGCACTGTAATGTGGGTTAACGACTCTTCATCAAAAATACGCGCAAACTCATCAAGGCCAAATATCTCTTCAACTTCGTTTCGCTGAATTTTTATAGAAAAGTTAGCCCACTGCTCGCCGTCATCTTGCTCAATTTGTAAAAATACAACTTGGCCGCTATTTGTCTCAAGTACAAATTCAGTATCGCTGCTGTGCTGATATTGGTAAGTCTGAATATCAGTAACACGTAGCGTTTCACCTTTTAACCATGACGGATAAGCAAATGAGTCGATAACACTAAACATGTCGCCTTTTTTAAGCTCGCTCGGATGATTAAGCTGACGCTCTGGCTCTTTTTTAGATTTGAAAAAATTAAACATAGGAAGGCTGCCTTCTAAGCAAAAAAGGTAACTGAGCAAAACTCGGTTACCTTTTTAAAGTATAAACGTAATGGTTAGCTATTTTGCTTCGCTTTGATGCGAGCTAAAATATCAGCACTTTTTGGACTTGTGTCGCCAATGCCTGCTTCAGCCATTTTTGCTTTTAAGTCATCGCCATTTACGTCTGACTCAAGTTGCTTTGCAGCACCAAGCTGGTCGCTACGATCTTGTTGACGCTGTTTAATGCGTTCAAGCGATTGACGAGCCGATGTCATAGACGAGCTGTTTGTATTAAGCGTGCTGTTAACAGCCATTGTTGCTTGCTGTACGCTTTCAGTGGTTTTAACCATTGTAAGCTGGCGCTGATTCTCTTTAATTGATTTTTCAGCATCTTTAACTTGCTGCTTAAGCGCAACGATATGGTTACTAAAGCCAGATAATACTTGCTCGTTTTCGGCTTTTTCAGCTTCAAAGTCACCAATTTTTTCTGCAATTTCTAATGCTAACGCTTCGTTGCCCTTTTCAAGCGCTTGGCCTGCATACGCTTCGTGTTCCGCGATTGATGCATCTACAGCGCTAATTTTACGCTTAGTTTGCATTTCTTTAGCCATTACTTCTGTAAGGCTTTTTTTAGCGCGGTGAAGTGCATTTTGCGCGTCTGCAATTTCTTGCTCAAAAATACGGATGCCATTTTTGTCTACAATTGCTTCGCCTGCTTCACGAGCGCCGCCACGTACTGCTGTAAATAATTTTTTTAAAATACTCATAATCTTAACTCCACTAACTGGCTATTAATCGTTTAAATACAAGGTCACGGCTTCTAGTGCATCGATAGCGTTATCGGCTAATGTCACTAGTTCGTGGGTAACGTCATCTAATGATGAATTTACCGACAGTGCACCAAAAATCGCGTATTTGTTATCGATTTTAGCAAATGCACTCAGTGGAATTGGCACGTTTAAACGTAGTAATGTTTCGTTTAACTCGTTGCGTAATTCACTCTTAACTTCATCTTCGTCAAACAAGTAGCTAATACATAACAACTGCTCTTGCGTTTGTGTAACAAAAATTGGAAGTTCATCATTTCCATCAACAATGACTTGTAAAACATCTTGCTCGCCTGGGTTGGCAATCAAGAAAGACTCAAAGTTAGCGCCTTCAGTTTCAAAAGAAGCTAATTTTATTGAAAGTTCATTTAATTCCATGTCTCTGCCTTTTGTCGTTTGACATATTATGTCTGAGTTAAGATTCTCACGGTCGACATATTATGTCAACCATGTTTTATTAGTTTTTATACAATTCGCTTTCTATTTGCCATGCAGTTCGGTAGTAATCATAAAGCTGACCAGATCCTAACCTATTGACCTCAATACTTTTAACTTGTTCAAAGTAGTGGTTAGGAAATACAAAACTTGCCAATAAATATTCTTTACTAATCCACCTTGATGGCACAGGCATAGCCGTTGCATCATTAATACGGCCACTGGCCGACTGACCCATTTTAGTCGCTATAGTCCAGCCCCACTGCCCAAACGAAGGTATGTTTTGCTGATACTGCTCAACATACTCAAACCCTGCGGCTTTAACTGTTTTAGCAATGCTTAAAAACGCTTTTTTAGCGTGGTAAGGTGAAGTTGATTGAACCGCCATTGCGCCATCGGGTGCTAATAACTGACGTACATGATTATAAAAGTAGTCACTGTACATTTTATTTAGATCAGGGTGATTTGGGTCCGGTAAGTCAATTAAGATGGTGTCGAACTGCTTAGATTGGTCAAGTAGCTTTTCAACTTCTAAAAATGCATCACCCACAATTATGTTGGCCCGCGAGTCATGCATCGATTTATTGTTTAGCTGTAGTAATCGCTTATTGATGTGCTCTGGTGGCGTAAAGTCACCGTCTTTATGACCAAATAAATTGAGAAGCTGCGCGTCTAAATCTATTAGCGTTACTTCACTCACAGGCCATTTTAAAACATCTCTAAGCGCTAACCCGTCACCACCACCAATTATTAATACACGGTCGTGTCTGTTAGAGGCAAGCATTGCAGGATAAACCAACATTGAATGATATATTTGTTCATCAATACTTGAGAACTGTAAACGCCCATTTAAATATAAATCTGTAATTGGCTGAGGTTGGTTTTTGCTTAATCTTTCGGTTAAAACTACGTGCTGGTATTTGGTTGCTTGCGAATAAATTACTTTATCTTTGTATAAAACATTACTTAGATTGTTCATCCAGCTACTGCCAAATACTAAAATAAAGCCAAACAATGCCAACAGTACTATATGGCAAACTAAAAGTGCCTTAGCAAAGCGCACATGGGCATGGTAACGCCATAAAAACGCGAGCCCTGCGATGATATTAAATAACGCCGTCCACGCCGCAGCTTGCATTATAGGCATTGAGAGCATGATGCTTACCCAAATGGCGGCTCCAATACCAGCACCAATATAATCGGCACCATAAATAGTCCCGGCGTTGTTTTCTAAAAAACGGCCATAAACGTGCTGACGAATGCGCGCTATAAGCGGTATTTCCATCCCAATAAATAAGCCCAGTATTAAACCAAAAACATAAGGTAGAAAACGTGACCACTCTTGTAGCTTTTGAAATACGTAACCATTAAGTACAACATCTGGGGGTAAATTAAAAATGCTCGAAAATAAATGAGGAAGAGAATAACTTACAGCTATTACACCCGCTATCGCTAAAATGCAGCCCATGCCAACCAAAGCAATAATGCTTTCTAGCCAAGCAAAAGCGGTAAATGCATCTTTAAACCAACGCGCTAAAAAAGCGCCCAAGCCCATTGCTACAATCATAGTACCGATCATGGCGTAAATAGCGCTTTCTACTGAGCCAAGTACACGGCCCGCATAATGAGACAGTAAGTATTCATAAATAAGGCCGCACCCAGCAAGCACGGCCATAACAGTAATTAGTAATATATCGTGCCCAAGTAAGCCAGACTTACTTGGGGGAGTGTTGGTTGATGACACTGATTATGCGCCTAGTAAGGTTGCCATAGTGATACCTACAGCAAATGATACTGCTGCAGAAATAGCTGCTACACCTACATTTTTTTGACGATTAACTTCATCGGAAATATCGCAACCAGATAAAATTATTTTAATTGTCACTAAGTGCAAAATAATAAATGCGACAAGGCTCACAACAGCGCTAATAGCCCAGTATAGTAAACTCGCATTAATGTTATCAGCAGCGTATGGCGCAACACCCGTTGCAGCTGTAATAGCTAATGCACTACCTATTAAAAATCCAGCGTAACGAATACCCACAGCTAAGTTACCATCAACAATTGCTTGTTGTAGGCAGTCGCCACTTTTGTTTGTACGCTTAAATAACTGAACTCGGTATTGGCTAACAAGTAGTAATACAACACTACCTATAATAAAGGCAGCAATTACAATTGGAAGACCATGCCAGCCATCAGTAGCCACCCATAAAAGTGCTGAGCGAATAACTATTGCAACGCTAACAACATGACCAAAATCAATAATTGAAGCTGTAACGTTACCTTTAACTATTTCGTCGTGCAGGCTTACTTTACGAAGCGCTACTTTATCTTGAAAAAAGTGACCTAACTTAATAAGTACAATTGCTAATGCGCCGTAAGCTAACATTTGCAGTGCTTCTTGCTGCAGTGTTGCAGCAAAAGCACCACTACTTACACCTGTTAATACAATCGCCAGTGCCACTAAACCAGCGGCAAAGCTAATACCAAAAGCAAAGTTATCACGCTCTGTTATTTCATCATTTGCGTGTAAGTTTGAAACCCAGCCTTTTATATATTTAAGGCTTACAAATAATAAAACAATAATTGCAAAATCAATCGCCAATGCTTGTAGCGACCACATAGTTATTCCATTAAATTCATACATATTATTCTAACTCCAACTTTATTCTTTTACTTACCACGGCTCACGCCACGAGAGGTTCTGCTACCGCTATCACGCACCGATCCTGAGCTATTGCTATAACTGCTAGAACGTGAGTAACTACTGCGGCTTTTTGGTGGCGTATAACTACTACGGCTTAAACCGGATGCACCTGTTTTTTTACTCGCATAAGGGCTTGTAAACTGCTTACCTTGGCGTTGGTATGTTTGGCGCGTGCGTGTTTCTAGCGCGCTTTGGGTTTTAATTTGTTTAGGGCTTGAATAACGCGAACGGCCATAGTCATTGTAATAACTATACTTTCGGCGCTTGCTCCAACTACCATATTCAACACGGTCAAATACATCGCCTAAAATACGGTACATGCCGTACCATTGCCAAAAGCTAATACCATTACTATTTGTTTGCCAGTTACCATAGTTAGGGTTACCTACCATTTGGTTACCAACACCCTCACCTTCAGCTTGCTTACTAATTGCGCCTACACGCGCTAAAGTGCCTTTGGACATATCAGCTAGCATATTAATAGGATCGGTTAACGCATCAGAAAATAGCGTAGGTTTAGACGCATCACGCAACAAATCAATGCTATGCAACGTATCTTCATAAGGAGGAATTAAGTAAGTTCCTTTAATATCTTTAAGTCGCTGTGTTAAACCACTATAAAGTGCGCCTCGGCGTGTTGCATCAAGGGTAATTACATCAACAACTTTTGTAAGCTCTGGTTGTTGTTTTTTAAGGAGCTCGCCATATTCTTTAAGTAATACAGCATTGCGCACATTCCCATTATCAAGCGCAGTACCAAGCTGTGACAGCTCTGTATCTGCTTTTTTAATAGACTCTTGAATTGTTTGTTGCAGCTGCTCTTCTTTAGATTGACAACCCATAAGCACTGCGAACAAACAAAACAGGCTTATAAGTTTCCAAGCTTTAATATTCGACATTCATGTCACCTGATTTACTAAATTAACTAAGGTAGTTTTACACAGGTCACTTATTAAACCAAGAATGAAATTGCAACAAAGTAAGTCAGTACAAAATTAAATAAACAGCTATATTTAGTATATGAATTTAAAAGCATTCTCAATGTTAGGCTTTTAGTGCTACAAAGGGCGTAATAAGTAACTTTTTTGTAATTATGGATTGCCTGATTACACAATAATAACTAAAACATACTTAAATGACGGTTAAGGGTTAGATTTGATGCTTCATAGTATTCGATATAAATTTATTATAATAACAACGGTTTTAATTATATTTAGCGCAAATTTAGTTTTTTTCCTCGCAATTAATGAACACGAAGATTTATATCGCCAATCTGTTAAGCAAAACTTAGATGCAATGTCTTCAAATATTTCAGATAGCTTATTACGTGTTATGTCTGAGCAAGTTGATTTGTTCTCTATAACCACCGAATTGCTCGGTTTTGATCGATATGAACACATTAAGTTTGTTAATGTATTTGACGCTGACTGGCAATTAATCCAATCGTATGTCCACCCTAACTATTTAGAGCTTGAGAGCTTTAAGCCTGAACTTATAAGTATTCAACCAAAAGATTTACCTTACGCGGTTACAATAACCAATGAAGGACTAGTTGCCTTAAAGGCAATTGGGGAGGAGCAATTTCCTATTGGATATTTGCTCATTGTGCAAGACTTTAAAAAGCCTTTGAATGAAAGTAAAATTAGCCTTTTTTATAGTGCAGCTCCATTTGTTGTTTTAATTATTGCACTCACCATTATTATTTCATTTTGGATATATCAGCGTTTATTAAGCCCACTTTTAGCGCTCTCGAAGTTCACACAGAAAGTTGAAAAATCAACAAATTATAAGCTTCAATACCAAGTCACTGGTCATGATGAAGTATCTCAACTTGGTAACGACATTAATACATTACTACAAACAATTGACTCCCAAGTTCAAACCAATCATAAACACACCGCACAACTTTTAGTACAAACGCATTCAATGGAGCGCCTCGCCAACTACGATATATTGACAGGTTTACCTAATCGCATGTTTTTTATGGACCTACTCAAACTCGAACTAGCTAGTAGTAAAAGTAACGACCGAGACGTTGCGATTATGTTCTTTGATGTTGATAGTTTTAAAGGCGTTAACGACACCCTAGGCCATGAAACCGGAGATATGCTTTTACAAGCTGTGGCTAAAAAAGTGAAAAGTTATCTGCGTAGTAACGACATAATTGCACGCTTAGGCGGTGATGAGTTTTTAATTATGCTACCTAATATCACTGAGCAATCTATTGTTATAGATATTGCCGAAAGTATCATTGAGGGTATGAAAGAGCCATTCACTATAAATGAGTGGGACGTACCAGCGGGTATTAGTATTGGTATTGCAAGTGCCAAAGAAGCTGAATTTGATATAAATACATTTATCAGTAATGCCGATATTGCAATGTACACATCAAAAGAAAAAGGCAAAGGCGCATATACAATATTTCACCATAAAATGCTTGAAGATAACAAACGAAAAGTGCAAGTCGCTAACTTAATATCTCACGCAATAGCGCAAAATGAATTTGAGTTATTTTATCAGCTTAAAATGTCGAATACAGGCGAAGCTCAAGGCTTAGAAGCCTTAATAAGATGGCAAAGCAAAGAGCTAGGCTTTGTTTCTCCTGGTGAGTTTATACCTATAGCGGAACAAGCTGGTAAAATAAAAGCTATTACTCAATGGGTGATCACACAAGTATTTAAAGATATGCAAATGCTAAAACAACTTATGGGGAATAATGTACTCGTCTCCATGAATCTTTCAAGCCATGACTTAAAAGATCATAACTTCATTCATACTGTAAAAAGTAAACTACTTGAACATAGCGTCGATATTTCAAATATTCAGTTTGAAATAACAGAATCAAGCTATTTAGAAAATTTTGAAAACGCGAATCAATTTTTTAATCAAGTTAAAGTTATGGGAGGCTCAATTGCATTAGATGACTTTGGCACAGGTTACTCTTCATTGAGTTATCTTACTAAAATTGAAATTGATACATTAAAAATAGATCGAATGTTTGTAAATCAATATGCAAGCTCAGCAAAAGACACTGCAGTATTACAAGCAATACTCGATTTAGGCCAACGCCTTGGTTTAAAAATATGTAGCGAAGGAATTGAAACAACCGACCAAGCTAACTACCTAGTATCAAATGGTAGTGATGAAATGCAGGGCTATTACTTTGCAAAACCAGTGTGCATTGCACAACTACCACACGCAATTGAACGAGCGAAAATATTATTTAAAGAACTAACAATAACTTCAAAATAACTCAGTGCAATTGATTTTTTACTAAGTAAACGGCTTACTTTTAATTTAGTGCAATTATGGTGAGCTCTTTAGGTATAGTAATTCCTGCTGGAAGGTAAGCTACTGAGTCTTCGACGGTTAGTAAGTACTCTATAACCTCTTCTGTAGACTCAAATTCAACAGGGGGCTTGCTGCGCCCCGTGAATCGCATTTGGGCCCAATAAGCTTGTATTCTAGATTCAGTAAGACCTACCATCCTAGTGTTAAAATTTATTCTAAGCGGATTGCCGACAAATAGGTTAACTGCTTTAAATTGTCTGCTCATAGCTCCGCCCATGTAAATATGGCGAATTTGTTGCTTACTAAAAGATAAGTTTTTATCTGTGGTATTTACTACAATAATGACGTTCGAGGGGTTTGTATTTTCTGCATAAACTGAAATGCTAAAACCTAATAGGCTACTAGCGACTACAAAGAGCATCATTATTTTTTTAATGTTATTAATAGGTTTAAAAAATATCATTAAAACACCCAATCCAAACCAATAAGATAAAGATTAGTTTTTTTATCAAAATCAGAGTCATCAGGAGTAACGAAAAACGAGTCTTTTACATCGTCGCCTTCTAGGGTTGAAAACTCAGCTTTTAAGGCAAGGTTTGGCAACACATCCCAGCGTACACCAACCGTCCAACTCTTAATTGAATCAGGCGTAGATTCATCAAAGATACGATTGTACCCATATGCAAGTTGATCTAAGTCGCTATTAATACCTAACGGAATTTCATTTTCAGCAGAACGAGTTTCTACGTCGCTATCTGCAAATGTTAAGTGGTAAGTAAAAGGAGCATGATTAACACCGGCAGTTAAATAATAGCTTTGAATTATAGGCACTATCCCTAAATCAGTTTTAATGCGGACCCATTCACCTCTAAAAAAATAATCTAAATTGTCGTAAATTACGCCAAATTGGTCTGCATGTGCTCTACCTTTTGTTTTTACCGAGCTGGCGCTTTTTGTAAAATTAAGGCTATTAAGCACATTTTCTAGCTGTCTTATCTCATCAATATCAAGCTTGATATTCCCATTATAACGGGACACTCTAAATTCTAAGTTTTCAATATTAATCTTACCAATGAATCCTAAAAGGTTATCAACTTCAAAGCCCGTTCTTAAGGCGCCAATCCCTATATCACCCGACTCTTCACCATAGTAACCTTCAAAGCTCAAATCAAAGTTTTCTGCACCAAATTTATAAACAGCATCTATGCCATTAAATGTTTTAAATAAATAAGTATCGTAGACTTGTTGAGGTGGATTGATCCATGGGTACGCAAAACCAACATCAGAAAAGTCACTCATAGTAAAAAAAGGTGTGCGTAATTTTCCGAGTTTTATCTGAATATTATCAGTTGGCCTATATGTTAAATATAACCACTCTAACCCTGAGTTATCAGAAGCTGTTGTGTTATTGCTTCTTAGCAAAACTTGGGCTGTTGCAGACCACTTATCATCAAATTGATACTCGCCTTGGAATCCAATTAAACTAGATGGAGAAAATTTAATACTGTCTTCATATCCCTTAAATTCGACATTTTTTTCGTCTAAGTAACCACCAATAACTCGAGCATAACCAGAAAATTCTAACTCATCAGAAAAAGCTGAAAAATGAGTAAGCATAGTGGTAAAAAGTAAGCACCAAGATATTTTATATCGCATCAGAGAAAATTAAATCCTTTGTTGAATTATGCAAAGTACAATGAAGATTAATTATGCTAACAAGGAAATAATTCACCAGTTCGGATAATCAATTATTTAATTATTTTAAGTAGCGCTCTTTACCGCGACCTAGGATTAATGATTATAGTCAATGAATTACATGTTGGCACAATATATGTGTTCTATAAGAGTATTAAGTACCTAGGTAACACTATTTTCACCTCAATCCCATTCAGTATTATTGAGATAGAGCTTAACTATATTTATATAGATACTTATCAACTAAGTAGGGGATCAAACTGATTCTTAATTTATCTCGTCCACCGAGATTGAGTGCTTAATATAAGTGTTTGGTAGGGTGTAAATTAGCTAAATTATAATGCGATATGTGAGTAACTCACCACATTTTACTTTTCTGCAGACGTAAAAAAGCCCGACTATTTCTAGTCGGGCTTTCTACAATTTGAAGTCTGGTAGTGTCGTAGTGCCCACAGCGGTGGAGAGCCACATAGCAAATGCTACACTATCTTTGTGTCGCGATATGAGTGTGTTAATTGCGCACATTTTACTTTTCTTCAGACGTAAAAAAGCCCGACTATTTCTAGTCGGGCTCTCTACAATTTGAAGCCTGGTAATGTCCTACTTTCACATAG
>NZ_JASDDB010000011.1:0-143212 GCF_030407615.1 Pseudoalteromonas sp. APC 3355
TGCCGAACTCAGTAGTGAAACGAAACAGCGCCGATGATAGTGTAGCATTTGCTATGTGAAAGTAGGACATTACCAGGATTTAATTAAGAGAAACCCGTTACAGCAATGTAACGGGTTTTTTGTTTTTTGAAATTAGTAAAACCCTGCACACTAAGAGGCGACACGATTATTAATAGTGTCGCATTTACTATGTGACTTTCCACCGCTGTGGGCACTACGACATTACCAGGATTTAATTAAGAGAAACCCGTTACAGCAATGTGACGGTTTTTTTGCTTTTTGAAATTAGTAAAACTCTACATACTAAGAGACGACACGATTAATAATAGTGTCGCATTTGCTATGTGACTTTCCACCGCTGTGGGCACTACGACATTACTAGGATTTAATTAAGAGAAACCCATTACAGCAATGTAACGGGTTTTTTGAAATTAGTAAAACTCTGCATACTAAAAGACGACACGATTAATAGTGTAGCATTTGCTATGTGGCTCTCCACGGCTATGGGCACTACCACATTATCCGAATTCAACTAAAAGAAACTCACTGCAGTAATGTGACGGGTTTTTTGCTTTTTTAAATTAAGAAAAACATCCCCCCTTTAAATTCAACAACAAAACTAGTTGCGTCTATTCGCGCGTGCTAAAATCCAATTTTTATGAATGATGATATAGAGGTCTAGTTTGCCTACAGCTGATTACCAAAAGGTGCTTGATGAAATAGCACATGAAGTACGCCCTTTATTATCACAAGGAAAAGTAGCTGATTATATACCGGCCCTTGCAGAGGTCGATCCTGAGCAATTTTCTATCGCTATTTATACAACTGATGGTAAGACTGTATGTGCGGGGGATTGCTCTCAACGTTTTACCATTCAGTCTGTTTCAAAAGTTATGACACTTACTATGGCACTGCAACGTTATGGTGATGAACTTTGGCATCGAGTTGGAAAGGAGCCTTCAGGTACTGCCTTTAATTCGCTTACACAGCTTGAGTTTGAAAAAGGGATTCCTCGTAACCCTTTCATAAATGCAGGCGCAATTGTAACGTGTGATGCGTTATACAGCCGCTTATCTGCACCAATGCACTCTATGCTCGAGACCTTTAGGTTGTTAGCTGGTAATAGAGGGATAGTGATTGATAAAAAAGTCGCTAATTCTGAGTATGAATTTAGACACCGTAATGCTGCTATGGCACATTTAATGAAGTCGTTTGGTAATTTTGAAAATGAAGTCGATGATGTTTTATGGTCTTACTTTAACTTTTGTTCTATTGAGCTCAACTGTATTGAATTAGCCAAAGCTTATAATTTTTTAGCAAATAAAGGTGTTGATAATCGATCGGGCGATCGTGTTTTAAGTAGCCGTCAAAATAAGCAGCTTAATTCGCTATTATTTACCAGTGGCTTATACGATGCTGCGGGGGATTTTGGTTACAGAGTAGGTATGCCAGGTAAATCGGGAGTGTCAGGGACTATTTTAGCCGTGTTACCAAATAAGTTTACGGTAGCTGTTTATTCTCCGGGACTTAATTCGTTTGGTAATTCGGTTGCAGGAATTGCAGCGTTGGAACTGCTATCTAAAAAGCTCGATATTTCTATTTTTTAGGAAGTTGATAGGGAGCAATACTTGCTCCCACCGTTATTATTGTTCCCAATAAACCTGTTCTAAGCAGTCTTCGCGTTCTGGTAAACCGCGAGATAAACGAGGAGAGTGCTGAACTAACACTTCATAACTAGCTCGGTTAGCATATTTACTAATTTGCGATAGTGACGAGTAAGTAATAGCTTGTTGCTGATGCTTAGCAGAGTTTGCCACATTAAGTTTATGATAAACATTTGCTGATAAGTCATGTAGCACAGCCGCTAAAGCACAATCGCCTGCACCATTGGTGTTTTTGATTGAATCAGGTCCACCCATAAATGGGGCTGTATGGCTATATGCTCTGATAGGCTCATCACACTCGGTTTTACGCATAGCACGTGAAAATTCGTAACGGTTAAAATCAGGTATGGCGCCTGGTAGTAAAGGGTATTCGGTTTCACGCTTTAAGCTTTCGTCTACGTAGCCGGCCATAAATAAGCCTTTTTCGCCAGCGGTGCAAATTACCAAATCCACCCAATCAAGTGCTTTATCGGCAGCTAGGAGAGGGTCTTCAAAACCTGTAATAGCTAACCCTTCTTCTTCGTTCATAGCAAGAATATCAACATGCTTTTCAACAAAGTTTGCCCACCAGGTCGGGTCTTGTTCAATTAAGAATTTAGTTCCGAGTGTAAGAACAACTGGCACACCTGCATCATTAGCGTATTTTACCGCTTGCATAGTCGCTTCAGTCATCGTTTCACTACCTTGCGTACGCATGAGGTAGGCACTGATCACTAATGCTGATGAATTTTCAATAAGGTTTTTATCGATAGATTCAGGACGTAAGTGATTCATTAGGCCCGCACTTATTGCAAAAGTACGCTCACCGGTTTCATCAATTAATGTAAAACAACGACCTATAGGCCCATCTACTGGTTGAAGATAGTTTAAATCTACACGGCTTGAGGTATTACATAAAAAGCGGTAAGCATAGCTACCTATTTTTATATTTTCGCTCATTACGCCTAATAAAACTGAGCGATCATCTGCAAGTACAGAGTAGTTGTGCATAGTGTTACCAATGGTCCCACCGGCAAACTCAAAATCAACCATATCGTTTAATTTTAAACGATCGTATAAGGCGTTCGTTATGTCGCTATCAATAACTTGTGACATACCTCTACGTAGTTGAAATTCGTCAAGGAAAGCTTGATCAACTTTTGCCTCTATATCAACAACGATCTGGTCGATACCCGTAATATAACTACGTTGTAATCGCTCTGTTGCGTTAAGTTGATTGGTAAGTGGATCTTTGGCTTCCACTGGAAAATAATGTTTATGCCTGCGGCGTCCAGGAAATTTCATTTGCTACCCGTGTTGTGAGCTAAATAAAAAAAGCGTGAGATTATAGCGTAAATCCACACGAGTGAGCCATTACAAACAGGTAAATATCGTTTTATTTTTGCAATAAAGTAATGAATGACGCACTTTAGAGTGCTAACTAGGTATAATTACAGCATAAAAAGTTATTTAAGTAGAAAGAATGAACGAGCCATTTAATGATTCCTACTGGATGGAGCAAGCGCTTTTGTATGCAAAGCAAGCAGAGTTGCTTGATGAAATTCCGGTTGGAGCGATTGTAGTCAAAGATAACCAGCTAATTTCAGTCGGGTACAACCGTTCAATAACCGATAACGACCCATCAGCCCATGCCGAAATGATTGCAGTGCGAGAAGCTGGAAAAGTCCTTAACAATTACCGCTTAATTGATTGCACACTATATGTAACGTTAGAGCCTTGCTCTATGTGTGCGGGATTGTTAGTGCATAGCAGAATAAAGCGTTTAGTATTTGGTGCCCTCGATGCTAAAACTGGGTCTGCAGGTTCAATTATGAACTTATTACAAGAGCCGAGGTTAAATCATCAAGTAGAGGTATGCGGTGGTGTTTTAGCACAACAGTGCGGTGATACTATTTCGAATTTTTTTAAACGTAGAAGAGCGCAAATTAAAGCAGCTAAGAAAGCTGCTCGTGATGAACAAATAAATAAACCTAGCTAGAGTTAACTAGCGATTGGCTCTATTTCTGTTTCAGCCATTTGTTGCATAGCAAACATTCGGCGGCGCCAGATGATTTTTTTGTGCAGTTTTCTTAGCATAACACGACGACGTGTGGCTGTTGAATAAATCACATTGCGTTTTAATTTTTGTGTGCGTCTACGTTTTAGCATGTTTTCTCCTAATGCAAGAGTGAGAAAGGCGCAGGGTATATCTTATAAAATAATAATATACAAGTAATACACATTAGTGATCATTTGATGACAAGTAAACAGATATTTAATTTACTTAAATTTTGCTTACTTGCTTGCTCAAAAAACTGATACCTATACAAATCTTAGTTATTGTTTTCACTCGGTTGTTCGGGCTCAATTATAGGCTGTTGTTTTTCTGTTTGCGCTTCATCTTTGTTACTTTTTTCGTCACTTTCTTCATTTAGCTTTGGCTCGGTATCAGTGCTCTGCTCTGTGATTGGTTCTGGTTCAGGTTCTACAGCAATAGCATTATTCTCATCTAGCCAAACAAGTGCATCGTAATAGCGACGAATATTATCAACATATTTAACCGCTACATCGCCACGCGCATAACCATAGCGAGTTTTACGGTAATAGCGCTTTTTAATTAACAGCGGTAAGCGTTTTTTTACATCAGCCCATTTATCAGGGCTTGCGCCTTGCTGCTCGGTAATTATACGCGCGTCGTTAACGTGCCCCCAACCTACATTGTAAGCCGCTAGTGCAAGCCATGTTCTATCTGGTTGAGGAATTCTATCAGGAATACGCTTAATCAGTTTACTTAAATACTTACCACCACCGCGAATATTTTGCTCTGGCTCTAAGCGGTTGGTAACACCTACTTGTTTTGCTGTACTGCGGGTTAGCATCATAATACCGCGAACGCCTGTTGGCGATTTAGCGCGAGGATTCCACATAGATTCTTGATAGCTAAGTGCCGCTAATAAACGCCAATCAAGGCTACCAGCATATTGTTCAAACCATGGTTGGTATGTTGGTAAGGTTTCTTTGATAGCTTCGATATAAGCAAGGGTATTTACATAGTTAAATTGGCGCACGTGGCCAAAGTATTTTTCTTCAAGTACGTAGAGCTGATTACTCTGTTTTATATCGCCAAAAAATGGCACTAATAAGGAGTATAAAGAATCATCTTTTGATTTATTAAGTATCCATGCAATCGGGTCGTTATGACTAACAGAAAAACCGATACTTAAATTTGGATGATAACGTCGAAACAGCGATAGGGTATGCGTATCAGCGAGTGTGTAATCTATCTCGCCATCAATAACTGCTTGAAGTAGTTCTTCTTCATCAAACTCTTCGCTTTCTATCCAAGTAAGATCTGGATTGTTTTTTTTCATTTTTTGCAGAGTAAGCGAATGACTACTTTTAGCGATAACAGTAAAGTTGCCATCTAAGTCGGCAAACTCTCGAGGGCGAACACGTCCTTGCTTATAAACTAACTTTTGGCTGATTGTTCTGTAAGTTGGTCCATAACGGTATTGCTCTGCACGGGTTTTATTATAGGTAAGTCCTGAGGCAATTAAATCTAAATCACCGCTTTCCAGGCGTTCAAACATATCGGATAAGTTAAAAAATGGCACTATTTCAAGCTCTACACCTAGATATTCAGCAAATGCTTGAGATAGCTCATATTCAAAGCCTTGTTCACCTTGAACGGCTTGATAATAATTACTAGCACTTGCAAGTGTACCCACACGTATTTTGTTTTGCTCTTTTATTTGGGCGAGTTGAGTTGGCTGCTCTTGCATATCACATGCACATAACAGCATAACTAAAGTAATGATTATTATTAGTTTTTCTTTGAACATTGAGTGCCCCTTAAGCTCGCCAGCCACCGTTATAGCAAAACTAAGCCATCGCGTCACTTTACCTTTTATTTTATTAACCAAAAGAGGCTATAAATAAAGCTAAAAAGTTAATTTTATGAAAAGCGTAATTTTGAGTTAAATCTGAATGCTAATTGGACTATAATGCGTGCCTAAAATATCGTTCAATCCCTAACCCCGGATGAAATTACCTATGTTGATCCTTCGTGGTGCACCAGCACTTTCAGAGTTCAGAGTTAATAAAATTTTAGCGCGTTGCCAACAATCGCAACTTCCAGTCACTAACGTATACGCCGAGTATGCTCACTTTGCCGATTTAACATCGCCGTTGAGTAGCGCTGAGCAAACCAAGCTTGAAAAACTATTAACTTACGGTCCAACTATTGCTGAGCATACCCCAGCTGGCAAACTTGTACTTGTTACACCTCGCCCAGGTACCATTTCACCTTGGGCATCTAAAGCTACCGACATCGCCCACAACTGTGGTTTAAAGCAGGTTCACCGTGTTGAACGTGGTATTGCTTATTATGTTGAAGGTGATTTAAACGCAGAGCAACTTGCACAAGTAACTGCGTTATTGCACGACCGCATGACTGAAGCCGCACACAATGAACTTGAAGATGCGGCTCAGCTGTTTCGCAGTGATGCCCCACGCCAAATGTCGTCTGTCGATATTTTAGGTGGTGGACGTGAAGCACTAGCAACAGCCAATGTTGAGCAAGGCTTTGCGCTTGCTGATGACGAAATAGACTACTTAGTAGAAAATTTTACAAAGTTAGGACGTAACCCTAACGACATCGAATTGTTTATGTTTGCACAAGCGAACTCAGAGCATTGTCGCCATAAAATATTTAATGCTGACTGGACAATCGATGGTAAAGAGCAGCCAAAATCGCTGTTTAAAATGATTAAAAATACGTTTGAGCTAAATCCTGAAAATGTATTGTCGGCTTATAAAGATAACGCGGCAGTAATGAAAGGCTCAAAAGCGGGTCGCTTCTTCCCAAATGCGCAAGGTGAATATGCGTATCATCAAGAAGACATTGAAATACTAATGAAAGTTGAAACTCATAACCACCCAACAGCTATTGCGCCATTCTCAGGTGCTGCTACAGGTTCTGGTGGTGAGATTCGCGATGAAGGCGCAACGGGTCGTGGCTCTAAGCCAAAAGCAGGGTTAGTTGGCTTTACTGTATCAAATTTACGTATTCCAGGTTACGAGCAACCGTGGGAAAGCGATTTTGGTAAGCCGGGTCGAATTGTAAACGCACTTGATATAATGACAGAAGGTCCACTAGGTGGCGCTGCATTTAATAATGAGTTTGGTCGTCCTAACTTATTAGGCTACTTCCGTACTTACGAAGAAAAAGTAACAAGCCATAACGGTGAAGAAGTACGTGGTTACCATAAACCAATTATGCTTGCCGGTGGTTTAGGTAATATTCGCTCTGATCATGTTCAAAAAGGCGATATTCCTGTTGGCGCTAAGTTAATTGCGCTAGGCGGACCTGCAATGAACATTGGTTTAGGCGGTGGTGCTGCATCAAGTATGGCCTCAGGTCAGTCAAACGAAGATTTAGACTTTGCTTCAGTACAGCGCGAAAACCCAGAAATGGAACGTCGTTGCCAAGAAGTTATCGATAAATGTTGGCAGCTAGGTGACGAAAACCCAATTGCATTCATCCATGATGTAGGTGCCGGTGGTTTATCTAATGCGTTTCCTGAGCTTGTTAATGATGGCGGACGTGGTGGTAAATTCCAATTACGTAGCATCCCTAACGATGAGCCAGGCATGGCACCACACGAAATTTGGTGTAATGAATCACAAGAGCGTTATGTACTCGCTGTTGGCGTAGAGGATTTTGACCGCTTTGAAGCAATTTGTAAGCGCGAACGTGCCCAGTACGCTGTTATTGGTGAAGCAACAGCTGAACCTCACTTAACAGTGTCAGACAGCCACTTTGAAAATAACCCTGTTGATTTGCCGCTGGACGTATTATTAGGTAAAGCACCTAAAATGCACCGCGATGTAACGTCAAAGCAAGTTGTTGGCAAAGCGCTTGATATCACATCAATAAATGCAGCAGATGCAGCGCAGCGCTTAATGCGTTTACCTACCATTGCAGAAAAAACATTCTTAATAACAATCGGCGATCGCTCAGTTACTGGTTTGGTGGCGCGCGACCAAATGGTTGGTCCTTGGCAAGTACCTGTTGCTAATTGTGCAGTAACTGCGGCAACGTATGATACTTACCACGGTGAAGCCATGTCACTTGGTGAGCGTACTCCGGCTGCATTACTTAATTACGGTGCATCTGCTCGTTTAGCTGTAGCGGAGTCGTTAACTAATATTGCCTGTGCAAACATCGGTAGCCTTGAAAACATTAAGTTATCGGCAAACTGGATGGCAGCAGCGGGTCACCCAGGTGAAGATGCTGGTTTATACGAAGCGGTTAAAGCCGTAGGCGAAGAGCTTTGTCCTGCGCTTGGTTTAACGATTCCAGTAGGTAAAGATTCTATGTCGATGAAAACGACATGGAAAGATGAAGGTGACTCACAAGAGAAGTCAGTAACATCGCCGCTTTCACTGGTTATAACTGCGTTTGGTCGTGTTGACGACGTACGTAAAACAGTAACACCACAACTGCGCACAGATAAAGGCGATACATCGCTTATATTAATTGATTTAGGTGCGGGTAAAAACCGCATGGGCGCATCAAGCCTTGCGCAAGTTTATAAGCAATTAGGTGATGTAACCCCTGATGTTGATAGCCCAGAGTTATTAAAAGGCTTTTATAACGCAATGCAAGCGCTTGTGGCTGATAGTAAGTTACTTGCTTATCATGACCGCTCAGACGGTGGTTTATTTACCACGGTTGCTGAAATGGCGTTTACGGGTCATACCGGTGTAACGGTTGATTTAGCAGCTTTAACAGGTTCTGACATTGAAGCGCTTTATAACGAAGAGCTAGGTGCAGTAATTCAAGTTGCAAATGCTGATTTAGATGCAGTGAATGCGGTGTTTGAACAACATGGTATAGCAGCAATTAGCCACAACATTGGCACGCTTAACAGTGACGATACGATTATATTTAACCGTGGCGAAAATACGGTACTTAATCATACGCGTACTGAGCTTCGTACTATTTGGGCTGAAACAACGTATCAAATGCAAGCACGCCGTGACAACCCTGAGTGCGCTAAGCAAGAGTTTGATGCTAAATTTGATGCAAAAGATCCAGGCTTAAACGTAAAACTTAACTTTGATTTAAACGAAGATATAGCAGCGCCATACATTGCAACCGGTGCTAAACCGCAAATGGCTATTTTACGTGAGCAGGGTGTTAACTCTCATTTAGAAATGGCGGCAGCATTTAATCGCGCAGGTTTTGCAGCCGTTGATGTACACATGAGCGACATTTTAGAAGGTCGTTTAACACTAGAGCAATTTAAAGGTTTAGTGGCCTGTGGTGGTTTCTCATACGGTGACGTACTTGGTGCGGGGGAAGGCTGGGCTAAGTCTATTTTGTTTAACGACATGGCACGCGATCAGTTCCAAAACTTCTTCCACCGTGAAGATACCTTTAGCTTAGGTGTATGTAACGGTTGCCAAATGTTATCAACGTTAAAAGAGTTGATCCCTGGTACTGAACATTGGCCGCGCTTTGTAACTAATAAATCAGAACGTTTTGAAGCACGCTTTAGTTTAGTAGAAATACAAGAAAATCCGTCTGTGTTCTTTAACGGAATGGCTGGCTCGCGTATGCCTATAGCGGTTTCTCATGGTGAAGGTCATGCTGAGTTTGCAAACGATGCAGCCACTAAAGCGGCGCTTGATAGCGGCACTGTAGCGGTTAAGTTTGTAGATAACTACGGTAACCCTACAACGCAGTACCCAGCGAATCCTAATGGTTCTCCAGAAGGTATTACCGGTATTACGTCAACTGATGGTCGTGCCACTGTAATGATGCCGCATCCAGAACGTGTATTCAGAAGCGTTGCCAACTCTTGGCACCCTGATGAGTGGCTCGAGGATAGCCCGTGGATGCGTATGTTCCGTAACGCACGTAAAAACGTAGGTTAATTATATTTACGTTTATACAAGTTAGATTCATAATCTTACTGTAAAATAAAAAAGGCTGCATTGTGCAGCCTTTTTTGATTATACCAATCTGCTTATATATGGGGTCTATTTAACGTTAAGAAAATTACGCTAGAACTAGGCAAAAGTTTTTATATCTAGTTGTTCTAAATAAAAAACTTTTAACGACGTTATAGTGCAATTTAATTCGTTAAATTGATCAAAGATTTATGCAGGTTGGTATTAGTTTAGCTAAAAGCACAAAGCATTTAAGGATAGTATGTTTAAGCGAATTGGTTTAATTGTTGGAGCTGTATTACTAAGTACCTTGCTGCTTAGTTATGTATTTCGCTTGCCGTTATTACAATGGGTTATAGCGCCTGAGCTCAAAAAAGCAGACATTACGTTAAGTTGTCTCGATTTTTCAATTACGTCTAGCTTAAATATTCATGCTGATAGAGTGTGTTTAAATTATCAAAATCAACAATTACAACTCACTGGTATTACTGCAAATACAAAGCGTGTAGATATTGAAAATGCAGTGCTAACAGTTAATCCACTCCCTAAAAGTGATAATGCTAATCAGCTTGCTAAAAATCTCGATTTAGCACTTCCCTTAAATCGCCCATTAATCAATATTAAACAGCTTGTAGTAAAAAGTGATGAGCTCAATAAGCCACTTAAAATAAGCATATTAGAACCCGAACTAAATAAATTTAATGTCTCAGGTGATATAAACGCAAGTGCAATTTTGACTGCTAATAAAGTAAGTGGTCAGTTTGAAATTAATGACACTTTTTTAAAGCACGTTATAAACACTAAAAATACATTAATAGCAGATTTTAACTTTAATACTCAGCAAGCATTTAGCTTTGATGGTATAGAACTTGAGCTAAATGGCGATATTAGATCCCAGTTTGCTCACACGTATGAGCAGTGCAAAGTTAACGTATTAACCACTGGTAAATTGGCGACGCGTTTTAATTTAAATAGCCAAGCGTTAATGTTTAATACCGATTTGCTTAATAACAAAATTAATTTAACACCAAGCTGTACTGAGTTAATTCCACCAAGTGAATATGCAGGCTTTATTAGCAAACAAGTTCCTTTAAATTGGCAACTTAAACTCCCTCAATCAATTAGCTTAGAGGCTAGTGAGCTCAGTGTACCTGCAATTAATTTGGTAAGCGTGGGCGATAAGCAATTTGATATTTTAATAACAGATACAACACTAAATATTACATCTCCATTTGAAGACTTACAGTCAACTTTATCAGCTCAAATAAATACACCCGATATAAATAATATTAACGTTAATGCTCAGTTATCTGGCGCTGCGATTAAAGGCGATTACGCCGTTATGCTTGAAAATTTACCTGAGTTTGTACCCGCAACAGCTGATGGGCTTAGCCTTAGTGGTCACTTTAATATAAGTGAGTTTATAGACTCAAAAGCAATTGGGCTTATAAATGCTAAATTAACGCTTAATAGTGTAGATGCGTTTGATATAAGTGCAGTGCAATACCAAGGTGATTTAACAGCAAAAATGGATAAACAGTTAAACGCAGAGGTAGCGTTAACTCAGCAATTAAAAAGCGCAGAATATAAAGAATTTAAAGTCACAGATATAAGTAACACATTAACAGCAAATGCTAATTTAGGCGTAGGTGAGTTATTTGCTGATCTAACAGCAAAAACGAATATAAAGGCTGTTAATAGCCCCGACATAAAACTTAATAATATAAAAGTAGAGTCTACGGGCTTGCAAAGCCGTGCACTAAAAGCTACGCATCACGCATTTATAAACGATGTTGAGTTAGTGATAAATCATCATGTGTCGTCGCAAGCTCATCCGTTTGAAGTGGTTATTCCTGAACAAAGTGCGCTGTCGTTAAATGCGTTTATTAGTCAATTTGAGCCACTTGCACAGTTAACAGAGGGCGAATTTAATGGCTATATTAGTGGCGATATAAACTTACAAAATGCACTGTTCAATATAGGGATTAGCCATACAAATGCATTGTATAACGATTACCTTGCGAGTGATTTAAACAGTGTATTTAGCGGGGAATATAATTCAGGTAAGCTTAATGTAAAACCAACTACCTTTAATTTAAATGAATTTAGAGCAGGTGCTGTAGTTAAAGCGATTGAAGGTCAATGGCAAGTTAATAACAATACCGCGCTTATAAATGATGTAAAAGGAAGTGTGTTTGGTGGCGAGTTTTCATTAGGTAGCTACACAGTAGGGAAGCCAAACCAAGTTGCTAATGTTAAGTTTGAAAACATTGATGCAAGTAAACTCGTTACACTCGACGATAAGTCGGGCATTGTATTAACGGGGCGCTTGGCGGGGTCTTTACCAGTTCACTTTGATAGTGGAAAAATTGAAATAATTGACGGTAGCTTATTTAGCCAAGGAACAGGTAATTTAAAAATTACCAATAATGCCGCGTTTGATTCAGTAATGCAGCAACAGCAAGAGTTACAACCTGTGTTAGGGCTATTAACTAATTTAGATATTCAAAAACTGAATAGCAGTGTGGCACTAAAAAATGATGGTTGGTTAAAACTAGGGGTTAATTTGCAAGGCTATAATAAAGCAGAGCAGCAGCAGGTTAACTTTAATTATAACCACGAAGAAAACGTATTTACACTTTTGCGTGCACTGCGTTTAAGTGACGAAATTACACAAAAAGTTGAGCAACAATACTCACAAAAAGGAAACTAATAATGAGACAGTCGTTATTGATAAAAGTACTGCTTGCGCTGGGTGCTATTAGTGCGCTAAGTGCTTGCACGCATCGTGTTGAGGTGTCTGCTAAAGAGCCCATTACTATTAATTTAAATGTGAAGGTCGATCACGAAATTCGCGTAAAAGTAGATAAAGAACTCGACAATTTATTTAGTGACGACAGTGAGTTATTTTAAGGAGCTAGAACATGAATACGAAGAAAAAATTAAACATTATTACGTTAGTTAGTGCAGTATGTATGTCGTTCTCTGCGTGGGCTATTAGCCTTGATGACGCTAAAAACCAAGGTCTAGTAGGTGAAGATAGCTCTGGTTATTTAGGGCTTGTTGTACAAAACGCAGAAGCAAAAGCCGTTGTTGATGATATAAATGCAAAGCGTAAAGCGCAGTACTTAAAGTTGGCTAAAAAGAATAACTTGTCACTTTCACAAGTAGAAGCGCTTGCTGCTGCTAAAACAATTGAAAAAACCCAAAGTGGTCATTACGTTGAAGTCAATGGTAACTGGGTTAAAAAATAAGCGTTTGTTATTGTCTTGTTTTGCACAAACCAAAATAAAACCGAGCATTTAAGCGCTCGGTTTTTTACAGCCTTCAAGTAACTGCTGCCAAAAATCAATCCCCTTACGCCTTGCTAGATTTATATTATGCTCAGGAATAGATTCAGGCTCGTTATAACTATCAAGTGCTTCGCTCATACTTGCTTCGCGGATTAAGTGCAATGTAGGAAAGGGCGCTCTATTTGTGTAGTTTGCGGCATCGGTTTCATCGCTATCAGCAAATACGTAGTCAGGATGAAAATTAGCGATTTGATACTTACCTTCAAAGCCCTGCGCGACTAAAAGTGCATTAGCTAAATCGACCAAGTCTAAAAAGTCTTCAAAGTCACTAAAGCCATTGTCAAACATGATAAGGGTTGTTTCGCGCTCTGGTTCACGGTCAAGCTCAACACATTGCTCAAGCATATCCATTACAGCATCATCCATACTCGTTGCTGGACTTACGATGTAATGAATACAGTTATTTTCTACTTCTTTTCGAGCAAACGGGCAAAAGTTATATTTAACAATAACAGATGACACCCATTCACGGGTTTGGCTTATAGCTATGTTGGTCACGGTTTTGGCTCTAAATATTGATTAATAATGTTAAGTGTTTTTTGTATAGCACCTTGGTTTTTAGTTACGCATTGCGCAGCTTTAATACCTAAGGTTTGGCACGCTTTTGTGTTTTGGCTAAACGTTATAAGCTGCTTTGCGAGTTCGTCGTTACTATCAACCACTACAGCACCTTTGAGCTTTGTTAGCTCGGGATAAACATGGTCAAAATTGTATGTGTGTGGACCTGTTATTACACCTACCGAAAACGCTGCTGATTCCAGTGGGTTATGCCCACCTCTGCGAATTAAGCTGCCACCAATAAAGCTCACATTTGCAGCGCCATATAAACACTGTAATTCACCAAGCGTATCAGCAAGAAGTACTTGCTCATTATTATAGTTATTTTGGCTACGACGGCTAAAGCTAAGTGGGCTTTGCGTTAAAAGCTCAGCCACTTTGTCAAATTGCTCTGGATGGCGCGGGGCAATTATAAGTAATGCGTTCGGTTGTTTTTTTAGTAACTCTTGATGGGCTGAAAGTACCAGCTCATGCTCAACAGGATGTGTTGAGCCTGCCACCCACACAAAGCGTTCATTACTACTATAAAGCTGTTTAAGGTTGAGTACTTTAGCTAGTTGCTCTTCACTTGGTGTTATATCAAATTTTATTGAGCCTGTTACATGGCTTTTTGAAGCTTCAAGACCAAGTTCAATAAAGCGTTTAGCATCTGTTTTATTGTGACTCGCAAGTACCGTAATTGAGCGCATAATAATATGCGTTAATTTAGCGACCTTTTGATAGCCCTGCTGTGACTTCTCTGAGAGTCTTGCATTGATAACAAGTACTGGTATGTTTTTTTTGTGACTTATCGCCATTAAATTTGGCCATAGCTCGGTTTCTAAGATACATAATGCTTGTGGCTTTATACGCTTTAAAAATCGGGCTGTCGCAAACGGAAAATCGATTGGTAAGTAGCTACACGCCACAGAGTTTTTAAACTGGCTAAGTATTTGCTCTCTGCCTGTTGGAGTATTACAGGTTATAAGTATATTTAAATTTGGATGCGCTTTTTGCAAAGCTTTAATAAGTGGCATTGCGGCAAGCACCTCACCAACAGATGCACAATGAAAAACTAAAGGTTTGGTTTTAACCGTAAATAAAGACTTACTGACAAACCCAAAGCGCTCTTTAAAGTGTGCACGATAGCCTTGGTTTTTTTTACCTCGTAAAATATAGAGATAAAATACAATCAGTGGGCTAATAATAATTAATGCGAATGAGTAAAAAATGCGTGCCATACTGATCTTTCTTAAAGGGAAGTGGTGTTAGTTTACCGTGAAATAGCCGTTTTCTAAACATACTCGTTATAAAATATGGTCTGGGTTCAGTTATAACCCGATAAAATACACACAATTAAATAAAATTATGGAATAATGAATTTAATTTTTCCTGCCATTTCAGTTCCAAGAGGAATTTTTTCATGTCAATTATCGATTCAGTGGCAACTAGCTACGTTGAAACATTAAACCGTCATCAGGCATTATTTGAAACGATGGAGGCTTATCATCAAGAATCTATGCAATTGTTAGAAGCATGCCATAGTGCATTACAAGCTGGTGGCAAGATTGTTTGGTTTGGTAACGGTGGTAGTGCAGCAGATGCACAGCATTTAGCTGCAGAATTTGTAGTGCGTTATAAGTTAGAACGTGGTCCGCTTGCTTCAATGGCATTGACCACCGACACCTCTATTTTAACAGCGCACAGCAACGATTATCACTTTGATACGGTGTTTGAACGCCAAGTTCAAGCGTTATGTAAGCCAGAAGATTTAGTTATTGGTTTAACCACATCAGGTACTAGTAACAATATTAATTTAGCATTGGAAGCTGCAAATAAACTAGGCGCTTTTACTGTGGCATTAACTGGACGTGATGGCGGCAAAGTAAAAGATATTGCTAAGTTACCTATTATTATAAAAAATGACGAAACAGCACGTATTCAAGAAGCTCACATGTTTATAGGTCACTGGTTATGTGAAGCCATGGATATGGTTGTTGCGGAGCAGCAGTAATGGATTTATCGTTATTAAAAAACTTATCAGCGGCACGAATATTAGTTGTTGGCGATGTAATGCTAGACCGCTATTGGTATGGTGATACAGGTCGCATTTCGCCAGAAGCGCCAGTACCGGTTGTTAAAGTGAGTAAATTTGAAGACAAAGCGGGCGGCGCAGCTAACGTTGCAAAAAATATAGCGCGGTTAGATGCAAAAGTTGGCTTACTGGGCTTAATTGGTGAAGATGAAAGCGGGCAGATTTTAGAGACTATTCTAAAAGGTGAAAAAATAAGTTCACAATTAGTCAGTGTATGTGATTTACCGACTATTTCAAAAATGCGTGTTATTAGCCGCCACCAACAACTGGTTCGTCTTGATTTAGAAGAAACATTTACCGAGCAACATAGCCAACTTTTATTAAACCGTTTAGAGCTTGTACTTGATGAATACGACTTTATTGTGTTTTCTGATTACAGCAAAGGATCTTTAAGCTTAATTAAAGAGATGATAAGTCTTACTAAGGGCGCCGGAAAAACCGTTTTAATTGACCCTAAATCGCCAGACTTACACTTATACGAAGGTGCTGATTACATTACGCCTAATTTACATGAGTTTAAGTTAGCGGGTGGTCAAACCGATTCAGAAGCAGCTTTAGCAGCAAGTGCGCGTGATTTAATAAGCAAAAATGGCATTAAAGCCATGTTACTTACGCGTTCTGAGCAAGGTATGTCGCTTATTAGTGCAGATGAAAAGTTTGATTTTGCAGCGCAAGAGCTTGAAGTAAGCGATGTAACCGGGGCTGGTGATACGGTTATAGCTACACTCGCGGTTATGCTTGGCGCGGGCATGGAACCAAAAGATGCTGTCGAAATTGCTAATTTAGCCGCAGGTATCGTTGTGAGTAAGTTTGGGGCTGCAACTGTCTCGCCAGAAGAGCTAAGCCGCAAGCTTGGTCAGTATTTACATACTACGGGTGAGCATTATCAAACACCATTTGATGATGTACTTCAGCATATTGAATTTGCAAAACAAAACGGCGAAACCATTGTATTCACTAATGGCTGTTTTGATATTTTACATGCTGGGCATGTACGTTATTTAGCGCAAGCTAAAGCACGAGGCGATAGACTCGTTGTTGGATTAAATAATGATGAATCAATTACGCGTTTAAAAGGGGCAGAACGTCCTATTAATCCACTAGATGAGCGTGCGATGGTACTTAGCGCACTTTCATCTGTTGATTGGGTTATTCCGTTTGGTAGCTTAGATGAAAACGACACTCCCGCTAAATTAATTGAGCAGATAAGCCCTGATATTTTAGTTAAAGGTGGCGACTACACCGTTGAGCAAATAGCGGGTGCTGAGCACGTACTTCGCCATGGCGGAAAAGTTGAAGTGCTTGAATTTTTAGATGGGTGCTCAACATCAAAAGTAATTAGTAAAATTAAACAGTAATTATAGATTAAGTTTACTTAACAAATACAAAAAAGGGATGAAAACACTGTTTTCATCCCTTTTTTACATTTAATACGTTACTTTATTAATAGTAACGTATTAAAAGTTATATTCGTACTTAGCAAATGCTGATGTATCGTTTTCAGCACCGTCGTTGTTAGATGCAAAAGCACCTAAAGTGACTCGCCCTCCCATCGAAAGCATTCTATAACGAAGCTCTAATTGCTTACTATTAAACCCTGTTTTAGTAATTGTATTTCCTAAGTCTGGATTGTTAGGATAAAGGTCACGGTTATCGCTGTTGTAATCAACACTGCGTAATTTTACCTGCCAATCGTCTCCATTAGATAACTGACCTAATAGGGTTAAAACAACTGACTGTGCATCGTTATCATAAGTAGAGCCAATAGTGCGACCGTGGTAACGGTAACCCGATTTGTAATCTGAATGCTCATAGTAGCAATTTTCATTGGTAGACTCTGCTGAACATGAAACACCTGTGTCTATGTACTCTACATTTATTAATAAGTTTTGATAATATACACGTTGTGTTGTCTGTACACCAAATAAGTAGGCTCTATCAGCGGGTTTAAATTGTGAACTGGCATCTTCGCCAATCGTACTGGCATAAACAGCATAAGGTTGGTTGAAAAGTGTATCTGACCAGCGAATATCTATGCCAGCTAATTGATTACCTATTTTTGACTCTAATTGGCTATCGCAACTAACATTGCCATCAATACATGCTGTTTGCCCAGTTATGACATCAATAAAATCACCCGCAGAGCCCGGTTGTCCGTCACCTGCCCATTGCGCAGACCAGCTAACAGCAATTTCTAATTGTTGTATTGGGCGTATATTTAATCTACTGCTCCAAAGTAAAGCATCAGGAATTACACGTGTAGACTCAAGTTTAGCCATTTGTGCGGTAAAGCCCCATTGACCAATCCAGCTTAACCATGGTGTTTCAAAAGCAGTACTTTTTTCTCTGGTTACACTTAGTGCAGGTAAAGGTTTCGCATTACCAGACATAATTAAGCTGTTATCAACACCAGGTCCCCAAAATTGCTCAACAGCACCGGCTCTAAAAATCCAGTTACCTAAACGGTAAGCTAAGTAACTATCGTCAAGTGAGGTATCGTTACAATCGGTTAAAGCTTGCTCATCGGTAACTATATCGTCAGTCGTTTTTCCATCAACTAAACATTTTTTACCGTCTTTTCTGTAATTTATAGCTACTTTAGCTGCAAAGTTATCGCCTAAATAAGCGTAAGCTGCTGAAAGCTCTGTTTCTTGTGTATTTGTTGCACCAAAGCTTGTTGCTATGATCGGATCTGTGGCTGCAAAAGCTGATAATTGAAGACTATGCGAGCTGCTATTTTCTGATTTATATCGATGCTTAACGCGAATTAAAGCATCTTGCAAGCTTGGAGATAATTGCTCAAGCGGCATGCTTTGCACATCACTTATAAAACTTTTCCACATAAGCGGATAGGTAGTTACAGGAGCTAAAATAACACCGGCATCAGCTAATTGTTGAATATCAGCTCTAAGACCGTAATCATCGGGTTTTACCCATGGCTCAGCATTAACTGACGCGCTCATAGCGCAAAAAAGAGAAGAAAGAAGAAAAATTCTGTTTCGCAAAGTTCAGATCCTTGTGATTTAGATTGCGGCTAAGTTTATCAACCTAAGCTTGTTATTGCAGTAAATAATCAAATTTATAGGGCTAATTTAATATATTAAAATGTAACCTAGCTATCGTAATAAGTATCTGATTGGTATACTGGAGTTCAAATAGGAAATTGAGAATGTAATGAGCAACAAACGACTTTTATTTATTCCCGTATCATCACCAGAAGGCATTGGTGAATATATGCGCTCGTTGTTGTTGGCTCAAAGTTTAAAGGCAGAACTTACTGATTCTCTCGATATTCACTTCATACTAAACAAGCATACAAGCTACGCAAAAAAGTGTCCTTTTAAAGCCACATTGCTTGAACACTCAGCGACTAAAGAGCTTGATTCTGTTTGCGACTTTATAGAGCAATTTAAACCTGACGTCGTTGTTTTTGATTGTGCAGGACGTGCAGGGCATATGAAAGCGGCTAAAAAAGTAGGCGCTAAAGTTGTATTTATTTCTCAGCATGCAAAAAAACGCGCTAAGGGATTGAAGCTAAACAGGATTAATTTAATTGATACACATTGGGTTGTACAGCCTGATTATTGTATTGAGCCACTTACGTGGGCTGAAAGTGCGAAGTTAGACATGTTTCCCTTGGCACACCCTCGTAATGTAGGCCCTTTTGTTCCATTTGCTTCTTGTGAGCAAAAACGTGATGTTTTAAATCGCTATAACTTAGTATCTGATGGCTATTTTATTGTTAATGCGGGTTCTGGCGGGCATATATTAAATAATCTTAATTGTGCTGAGGTTTACTTTAAAGCCGCGCTTAAAATTACTAAGCATACTGGTTTAAAAGCAGTTGTAGTGTTTGGTGCAAATTATAATAAAGCAATTCCGAAAAGTGATGAGGTTACTTGTTTATCAAGCCTGCAAGGAACCGAATTTTTGGCATTAATGAGCCAAGCTAAAGTCGCATTACTTAGTGGTGGAGATACCTTATTGCAAGCAATTGCAGTTCAAACCCCTGTTGTGGCATGTGCTATCTCAAAAGATCAAAATACACGATTGGATCATTGCGTTAATGCAGGTGTTGTAATAAAAGCGAATCTTGATATTGATGAAATTACAACGAAAATAGCTCAAGTTATTACCGAGCCTTTTTATAGTGAATTTATTGGTAAGTATAAGCAACTCGATAGCACACATAGCTTCGACGTGATCACTACTGGTATAAAAAATATGCTTGTAGGAGATCGCTTATGAATATAGTGATTGTAATTGATTCACTAGTAGGTGGTGGTGCTGAAAAAGTAATGCTTACTTTGGCTGAAAAAATGGCGAAACTACAGCACAACGTCACTATATTATCTCTTGCGAGCAACGCTGAGTATGACATTCCTGATATAGTTAAAGTTGATAGCCTTTTTCCTGATAGAGCATCTAAAGTAGATAGATTCTGGCAGCGAAAAAACAGTATTTTGCGATTAGAAGCGTGGTTTGAAAAAAAACAAAGCGAGATTGGCAATATTGATCTAGTGCTTTCTAACCTTGATAGAAGTAATAATTTACTTGCACGTAGTAATATCAAAAATGTTCATTTTGTTATTCATAACTCAGTTAATGCAGAACTTGCCCGTCAAAAAAAGTTAGGTCCATTTTCATATTTATACCTTAAAAAAAGTAAGCAAAACTTAAATGGTAAATCACTTATTTGCGTATCAAAGGGTGTTGAAAAAGAAATAACACAAGGGGATTTAATTAACCCAAGTGCAATCGTGACTATTTATAACCCGTTCGATTTTGAAAAAATAAACCAACAAGCAAATGAGAAAAATAACGACATCCCAAATGAGCCTTACTTAATTCATGTAGGAAGGCTCGCCAAACAAAAACGCCACGATATATTATTTGCAGCATTTGCAAAGCTTGATAAAAAATACAAGTTAGTCCTTTTATGTAATAAACCTGCAAAAGCGTTAAAGCTTGCACAGCAATATGGCATAGATAAACAGTTAGTAGTGCCTGGATTTCAACAAAACCCGTACAACTGGATTCAGCATGCCAAAGCTTTAGTTTTGAGCTCTGATTTTGAAGGGCTGCCAACGGTATTAATTGAGGCTTTAGCGGTGGGTACTCCGGTAGTTAGCACTAATTGTACATTTGGACCAAGCGAGATATTAACAGGCGAGCTGAGTAAATATTTAGTACCCGTTCAACAAAGTGAGGCATTAGCCAATGCCGTTAAGCAGGTGCTAGCAGATAAGCCAAATGTAGAAAACGCAGATATTCTAAAACAAGTACAGGCAGAGCAAGTTGCCCTGCAGTATTTAGCCTTGGCTAACTAAGTTAACTTATATTAGGTTAACTGATATTCGCGAGCGCTTTGAAGTAGTTGTTGTGCAGAGTTTGCCAGTCATTCACTTGCCAATTAAATACATCATTTCGACCTTGCTCTTTTAAAAATGAGCGCTCAAGGCGTGCCATATTACTTTGTTGCCACTGTGGGTTAGGCGCTCTTATTTCACCTCTATCAAAGTCGATAATATACACATCACCAATATCATTAAATAAAATGTTATTAATGTTTAAATCAGCGTGGTAAACGCCTTTTGAATGAAATAGCGCGATTGTTTTAGCAATGCGCTCTAACTCATCTTCAGTCAATGGGCGTTCAATTAATATATCGAGTACACTTTTAGCACCTGTAACGGCCTCGGTAATAATATCACCACGATAAATTAACCCGCTGCGGGTTACTTTAGCTGCAATAGGGGTGGGTACGTTTAAACCAAGCTCTATAAGCTTACTCATTAAGCTAAACTCTTTAAATACGCGGGTTTGTTCAAGTCCTGGGTATAAATATTGATCGCTTAGCAATTTACCCACTAAGCCACCGCGCCAATAATGCCTAAGTACAGCTGTTAATTCGTCTTGCTTAAAAAACCACGCAGTTGCTCGACCTTTTTTAGCGCCCACAATTTTATTTTGTTGTTGCCAATAATTTGCATCAAACCAATCGAGGGTAATTTGGCTTGTGTATTTAGGGTGGCTTAATAGCGTGTGATTGCCTTGCACGTGTTGTTTAAACATAGCTCTGTGTAATTGCTAAATAATGAGTCTATATTAGCGCGTTTTAAAGCGCAGGATAAGTGCTTGCAATAGCGTGATTATAATTTAAGATCGGCTTTTGTATTTAATACCTAAGGGAATGTGTGACTCAAGCTCCTAATTATTCATCTATTTGTATATTAAGACTCTCAGCCATTGGTGACGTATGTCATGGTGTGAGTGCAGTACAAGCTATTCAAAAGGCACACCCGAATGCAAAAATCACCTGGGTAATTGGCAAAATAGAAGCCATGTTACTTGCTGACTTACCGGGTGTTGAGCTGGTGGTATTTGATAAAAAGCAAGGCAAAGCAGCGCTTAAAAGCTTAAAGCAACGCTTCAACAACCAAAAATTTGATGTGCTTCTTAATATGCAAGTTGCATTAAGGGCTGGGTTTGTAGCGCGTTGTATTCCTGCAAAAGTAAAAATAGGGTTCGATTGGGCTCGTTCAAAAGAATTGCACAGCTTATTTATTAATAAACGAATAGACCCACAAGCCCAGGCGCATGTGCTTGAAGGCTTTAAAGGTTTTGCAAAAGCCATTGGTGTAGCTGATTATAAACCGAGTTGGAACATGCCATATACCGAGCAAGACCAAGCGGTTGCAGATGAGTTACTAACACCAGAATACCTTACTAATAAACTATTAGTAATATCGCCCGCAGCTAGTAAAGCGCAGCGTAATTGGCTCGCTGATCGTTATGCCACATTGGCTGATTATGCAAGCGAGCAAGGCTTTAAGGTGGTATTGACGGGTGGCCCAACAGAGCTTGAAATTAACCTAGCAAATAGCATTATTGAGCACAGCAACACGCCTATTTTAAATTTAGTAGGTAAAACAAAACTCAAAGAGTTGTTGTGCGTGTTAAAGCGTGGCAGCTTAGTGCTTGCGCCCGATACGGGTCCTGCGCATATGGCAGTAACAGTTGGTACGCCGGTTATTGGTTTATATGCACATTCAAATCCAGCACGCACAGGTCCTTATTTATATCAAGACTACGTGGTAGAGGTTTATCATCAAAACTTGTTTAAGCAAACAGGTAAAACGGCTGAGCAAGTCTCGTGGGGTACACGCGTAAAAGGCGATGATTTAATGAGCCAAATTACAGTTGATGATGTAAAAGCGATGTTTGACCATGTTGTACAAAAAGAGTCTTTGTAATGAATGCACAACAAAAAAATAAAGCGCTTTTTTTAGACCGAGATGGCGTGGTAAACGTTGATCATGGTTATGTGTATCAAAGCGATAAATTTGAATTTATTGACGGTGTTTTTAGCACTTGTAAAGCATTTTATGATGCAGGCTATAAAATCATAATCGTCACTAATCAATCTGGAATTGGTCGAGGTTATTACAGCGAAGCTGATTTTTTAGCACTGACCGACTGGATGAAAGACCAGTTTAGTGCCCACAGCATTGAAGTTACCGATGTGTATTTTTGCCCGCATCACCCTAAAAAAGCGCGCCCTGAATATTTGAAAGAGTGCAGTTGCAGAAAGCCTGCGTCAGGTATGTTATTACAAGGCATACAAGAGCATAATATCGACCCTGCTTGCAGTATTATGGTGGGCGATAAACTCAGTGATATGCAGGCTGCGAAAAAAGCGGGCATCACTACACGCGTTTTAGTGCGTTCAGGGCAAAGCTTTGACGAAAGCGCTAAGCAAGAAGCTGATTTAATTATCGATTCTATAAGTAGTTTACCTGCACTTTTAAAAACATAAATAAACAGCCTGTAAACTGGCAGGAATTCCTTCCAACTTAGGGCGTTTGCGACGAACTGCAAACCGTGCATTTTACCCATTAAACTTTTACAATACCCCGCATAATAAACAGCCGCGAAAGTGCGGTTGTTTACCCGTTCAAATATATGGAGAACCTAGATGAGAGCATCTGCTTTTTTTAGCCAGCTACAACAGCAAATTGAAGACGTAAAAACCGAAGGTTTGTATAAAAACGAACGTATTATTAAGTCCCAGCAGCAAGCTCAAATCGAAGTTGCATCAGGTAAAGTAATCAACTTTTGTGCTAATAACTATTTAGGTTTAGCTAATAGCCCAGAGTTAATTGAAGCGGCGCAAAACGGTTTAAATAATCATGGTTTTGGTGTGGCTTCAGTACGTTTTATTTGTGGCACTCAAGATATCCATAAAACACTAGAGCAAAAAATCAGTGCGTTTTTAGAAACAGAAGATACTATTTTATATTCTTCATGTTTTGATGCAAACACAGGTTTGTTTGAAACTATTTTAGGCGCAGAAGACGCTATTATTTCTGATTCATTAAATCATGCATCAATTATCGACGGTGTACGTTTATGTAAAGCTAAGCGTTTTCGTTATGCAAATAACGACATGGCTGATCTTGAGAAGCAACTTATTGCAGCAGATGAAGCCGGTGCTAAAACTAAACTAATTGCTACCGATGGCGTGTTTTCTATGGACGGCGTTATTTGTAATTTAGAAGCTGTGTGCGACTTAGCCGATAAATATGATGCGCTTGTAATGGTAGATGACTCTCACGCAGTTGGCTTTGTTGGCGAAAACGGTAAGGGTACACCTGAGTACTGTAATGTATTAGACCGTGTAGATATTATCACCGGTACATTAGGTAAGGCGCTGGGCGGTGCTTCAGGTGGTTATACATCAGGTAAAAAAGAAATTGTTGAATGGTTACGTCAGCGTTCACGCCCATACTTGTTCTCAAACTCATTAGCGCCTTCAATTGTTACTGCATCAATTAAAGTACTTGAAATGCTTGAAAATGGCGGCGAGCTTCGCGCTAAACTTTGGTCAAATGCTAAATATTTCCGTGAGCAAATGGAAGCTGCTGGTTTTACGTGTGCAGGTAAAGATCATGCAATTATCCCCGTAATGCTAGGGGATGCCAAAGTAGCCTCGTTAATGGCTGATAAATTACTTGCTGAAGGCATTTACGTAACCGGTTTTTCATTCCCTGTAGTACCAAAAGGGCAAGCGCGTATTCGTACACAAATTTCAGCGGCACATAGTATTGAGCAACTCGATACAGCTATCGATGCATTTACCCGTATTGGTAAAGAAATGGGCGTTATTTAATTTTATTTTAAACCGAAGCCTCGCTTCGGTTTTTTAGTTAAGTGTGGATTATGAAAGCATTATCTAAATTAAAAGCAGAACCGGGCATTTGGATGACAGATGCACCAAAGCCAGAAGTAGGTCATAACGACTTACTGATTAAAATTCGCAAAACAGCTATTTGTGGTACCGACGTACATATTTACAAGTGGGACGAATGGGCAAGTAAAACTATTCCAACGCCTATGGTTGTTGGCCATGAATATGTTGGTGAAGTCGTTGATATGGGTCAAGAAGTTCGTGGCTTTCAGGTTGGCGATCGCGTATCTGGCGAAGGGCATATTACGTGTGGTCACTGTCGAAATTGTCGTGCTGGGCGTGTACATTTATGCCGTAATACAACGGGTGTAGGTGTAAACCGTGAAGGTGCGTTTGCCGAATATTTAGTTATTCCTGCATTTAATGCATTTAAAATTCCAGATAATATTTCTGATGAGCTGGCTTCAATTTTTGACCCGTTTGGCAATGCTGTTCATACCGCATTATCGTTTGACTTAGTTGGCGAAGATGTACTTATTACTGGTGCCGGCCCAATTGGTATTATGGCTGCAGCTGTTGCAAAACATGTTGGTGCTCGCCACGTTGTAATTACCGACGTAAACGAATACCGCCTAGATTTAGCACGTAAAATGGGGGCTTCACGCGCTGTAAACGTTGCCAATGAAAAGCTTGAAGATGTAATGAAAGAGCTAGGTATGACAGAGGGTTTTGATATTGGCCTTGAAATGTCAGGTGTGCCAAGCGCGTTTAATTCAATGCTTAATAATATGAACCACGGCGGTAAAATTGCCATGCTGGGTATTCCACCATCTGATATGGCTGTTGATTGGAACCAAGTTATTTTTAAAGGTTTAGTGATTAAAGGTATTTACGGTCGCGAAATGTTCGAAACGTGGTACAAAATGGCAAGCTTGATTCAATCTGGTCTTGATTTAAACCCAATCATTACACATCAGTATTCTGTGGATGACTTCCAAGCTGGCTTTGATATGATGATTTCAGGTCAGTCAGGTAAAGTGATTTTAAACTGGGATTAGTTCCTCACTAAATTACAAGAAGGGCGGCTCTAGGGCCTGTTTATCTTTCAGGATTAAAATTTGTTCAATCTAGGGGCTATTTAATCGCGGCGCGAGGTTTGTGACCTAGTGGGCTAAGTAAAAACCGAGCAACAAAGAGTAAATAGCCCCTAGGCAGAACCCTTCGGGCAGCGTATGTTTGGCATTTGTGCTACGTTATCGCCTATTTATGGGGAATAACCACACTACATAGGCTCTGCCTTGCCTAAATACCAAACATACTGCTGCAAATTTAACCTCGAAAGATAAACAGGCCCTAGCCGCCTTTTTTATACTATTAATTAAAGAGACTTCAATGGCATTTAAACATATTTCTATAGCGCAAACGTTAGAGCTTTTAGATAAAGAAGACGTGGTAATTGCAGATATTCGCGATCCTAATTCGTATCAAGCCGGTCGCATTCCAGGCTCAGAAGCACTTTCTAACGGTAATATCGCACAATTTATGATGGAAAAAGAATTCTATCAGCCAATTATTATTGTCTGCTACCACGGTATGAGCTCACAAGGCGCAGCTAGCTATCTAGTTGAGCAAGGTTTTGAAGACGTTTACAGTATGGATGGCGGCTTTACAGCTTGGGAAGCTGCTTACAGCGAGAAAGTAGAGCGATGATAGAGCTTGGCAGTTTAAATAACCCGCGCGCCGCACAAGGCTTTATAGATTATTTAAAAAGCCAAGGCCTAGATGCAAAGATACACTCGGCAGATGGCAGTAATGTCATTATTAGCGTGACTGAGGAGGACTTTCATCAAGTTCAGCCGTTATGGGCCGAATTTACACAAAACCCTAACCATGAACGCTATCAACAAGCTTCATGGGATGTAGGTAGCACACAATCGCCGCTTAAATATCAAGGGCAATCACTTAATCTAATGACGCGATTTAAAGCGCTCAGCTGGCTTAATCAAACCGTAAGTATTGTAAGCGTTATAATTTATTTTGCTTTTTTACTAGGTGGTTTTGAGACCATTTACACCATGATGCAGTTTAAACCTACGCAGCCTTTAAGTTGGTTAACGCCCGCCCTCGTACATTTTAGCGCGATGCATATAGTGTTTAATTTAATTTGGTGGATGTCGCTTGGTGACAATATCGAAAAGCAATGCGGGAAACTCAGCCTAATAGGTTTGTTTTTAGTAACTGCACTTATAAGTAATTGGGCACAATACTTAATGGTTGGCCCCAATTTTGGCGGCTTGAGTGGTGTGGTGTATGGGCTACTTGGTTTTTGCTGGATTCATAGCTTTTTAAATCCTAACAAGCCTGCGCTTGTAAGTACGGCTATTGTTGGCTTTATGTTGATTTGGTTAGTGCTTGGGTTTGCTGATGTATTGTTTGTAGGTATGGCTAATTGGGCGCACTTAGGTGGGTTAGTTAGCGGTATGGCTTTTGCCTATACCGCCAAAATATTTAACGCAAAACGTTAAATACTAATGATATAAATATTTAGTGAACAAGACTTCACGGATGATCTCTTGTCCTGTTTCTTCTTTTAGCAGGCTTTTTAGTTTTTCGGCGCACTTTGCACGTATTTCTTCACGGCCAGTAAGTGATTTTATTTTTTCTTCTGGTTCTTTAGATAAAATCTCTACTAGGGCATCACGAAGTAATGGCGTGTGGTGTTCAACCACTGCAATATCAGAAGTATCAGTAAGCATTAAATCAATAGTTACACGTACATAGCCCATTTTTTTACTTGATGCGCCAATGTAGTTGGTGATTATATCTGGCTCAAAACCAAAATAACCAACAGTGGATTCAGCACGAGCTGTAAAGCTTATAACGCTTACAAAGAACGTAAAAAGACCTGCGTATACTATTTTTTTCATATTTAAAGCGTTTCTTAAAACTTGTTACAAATAGTTTATACTTAATAGTAGGTAATAAACAGCGCCAAGCAATTATTTATGGTTATAAAACATCACTTTTTCAAAAGCTTTGGCAATGGTATCATCTCGTTGTTTTTTATTTTGTTGAGCTATTGTGATTACTTATCCTCTGTCTATATCTGCTAATTGGCAGTCCACTTCTTATATGAGTGACTTATCTCCTCTAGAGCAAGAGTGGCTTTTTGAACAGAATTCATTAACGGCTAAATTAAAAAGCAACTCAAAAACTTTTAATGTAAAGGTATTAAGTGAGCAGTTATTTACTTTAAGCCCAGAGCAAAACTTACTACTAAACAGCACAGCTAAAACAGCTATTAATCGAGAAGTTCTCTTACTGTGCGATAACAAACCTGTGGTGTACGCACAAAGCTGGCTTCCGAAAAATGATTCTATTAATCCTTTGCACAATATGGGCGAGCGTCCTTTAGGTGATGTGATTTTTCAAGACCCAGCATTAAAACGAACGGATATAGAAATTGCTTATTTTGATGACACGCACCCTATTCAGCAATTAGTTACAAAATTGAACTTACCCGAGAAAAACTTACTAGGGCGTCGAAGTGTATTCTCACTCAAAGAATATAAGTTTTTAGTGTGTGAAGTGTTTTTACCTGGAGCATATTTATACTCATGAAATTAGCCGCTTTAAAGCCAAAACATATTCCTTATTATATACAGTTAATGCGTATAGATAAGCCCATTGGTACCTTGTTATTACTTTGGCCAACATACTGGGCTTTATGGCTTGCTAATAGTGGGATGCCGAGCTTACTCAACTTTATTATATTCACGCTGGGCGTTGTTGTTATGCGTAGCGCAGGGTGTGTAATTAATGATTTTGCAGATAGAAAAATAGACGGCTCGGTAAAACGCACAGCTCAACGGCCGCTAGCTTCAGGGCAGGTGAGTAGTGGTGAAGCACTTAGTCTATTTTTACTACTCATAGTTATTGCGTTCATTTTAGTATTAATGCTTAGCGTTAATACTATTTTGCTTTCTTTTGGAGCTTTGGCTTTAGCCTTTTGTTACCCCTTTATGAAGCGCTATACACAGTTACCTCAAGTTGTTTTAGGGGCTGCATTTGGTTGGGCTATTCCTATGGCGTATATGGCTTCAATTAATGCACTACCACAGCAGGCATGGTTATTATTTATAGCCAATATTTGCTGGACAGTGGCTTACGACACCATGTATGCGATGGTTGATAGGGACGACGATTTAAAAATAGGGGTAAAATCAACCGCTATTTTATTTGGTAAATACGACCGCCATATTATCTTTTTACTTAATGCTGTATTTATAGCGTTGGTTGCTTTTATTGGTATAAGCAATCATTTAAGTGTCGCGTTTGGCGTTGGTTTAAGTATTGCTGCGGGCCTATTGGCATACCAACAAACGCTTATTCATAAACGTGAAAGAGATGCCTGTTTTAAAGCGTTTTTAAATAATCATTACGTGGGTTTGGCTATTTTTATAGGGTTATTACTTTCATACCCAATAGCATTTTAAAAGCCTCAATAAAGGCTATTCAAATGCTCTATTAGGGGTTATCGGGGCGGATCAATAATGCCGCTAATAGAGGCGTTTTTTCTAAACCAGCCTGCAATAGAATAGCGATCGTCAACGGCGGGAAGTACTTCGTGGGCAAAGCGTTCGCTTTCAAACATTACTAATGTGCCAGCAGTTGGTTTAATTGTTATTTCTATCTCTTTACTTTTAGGTTTATAAATAACAAGTTCGCCACCTTGCTTAGGCGTATTTAAATAAAGTACCGTTGTAAATACTCGATTAGAGCGACCTTTAAATGCATCTAAGTGCTTTTTGTAAAAATCACCCTGTGTATATTTTGCATAATGGCATTCGTAATCAAATAACCCCATAAAAAAACTGCGATTTAACGTGGTCTTTATACTTTGCATTATTGCTTGATAGGTAAGCTGTGCTTGAGAGCTGCCGTCAAACCAATAGGTTTTATCAGTACGTACGGTTTTATCTATTTGTAAGTCATTTAATCGACCAATACCAGCAAGGCTAAAGTGAGGGTTTATACGGTGGCAGTCTGCAACTAAATCGTTAACTAAATCGGCAATAAGCGCGTTATGAATTACGGTATATCCTTGGCGTTCTATATCATCTAAATAGACATCAGGACCAAAAAGTGTGTTCATTCACATCAGCTGTTTAAAAAAGGTGCGACAGTGTAGCCGAAAAGCTGTTAAAAGCTACTGTTTATTGTGCCGCACTTTTTGAAACATCAGATTAGCTAAATGCAGCACCCGCTTTTTTTATAAGCGATAGTAAATGCTCTACATGTTCAGTAATCGACGTCTGTTGGCTTGTTTGTACAACGAGTTGTTCGTGGTTTAAATCTTTATTTGTTTTAAGTTGTACTAATTCAGAATTCTCTGCGATTGCATTAGCATGTTCAATGCTTGCAATAGCAAAATGATCTGATTTAACTACACCTGCCATTACTTGCTCAATACTACCCACTTTAATACTTGATGATTTATTTAAAGAATCAATTGCTTCATTAAGCATAGTTTGTACTTGTTTAGACTCAGAGAAACAGCCAAACATCGGGTAGCTATCAAGGTTTTGTTTACTTATATCGTTTTTATGGGCAAGAGGGTGATTTTTTGAAACAAATAACACAAGCTGATCAGGTAAGTGAATGTCACTGCCAATACTATTAATAGCTTGAGAGTATACGCTAATGTCTATTTCACCTTGTTGGAGTTTGCGTGTTAGCTCTTGCTGATCTTGTAGCTGCATCTCAATTTTTATATGAGGGTATTGAGCTAAAAACTGTCCACAAGAAATAGGGACTATGCTGCTTGCCTTATTGGTATACCCAATAACGAGCTTTTCATTGGCATTACCGTTTACTGATTGAAAAATCCGCTTTTTAGTTAGCTCAAGTTCCGATAGGGTTGTTTTAGCATATTCTAGAAAAAGCTCGCCTTCTGGCGTTAATTTAACAGAGCGTGTTGAGCGTTTTACTAACTCATATCCCATTTCATCTTCAAGTGTTTGAATGCTGCGCGTTAGCGCTGAAGTACTAATTTGGGTTTGTTCAGCAGCTTGTCTAAAATGACGTAATATACCAAGTGCTACAAATTGCTCTAATTGTTCAAATCTCACTTTATAGTCCCTTTTTATAAGTAAGTCGCAGATACCACGGACATCAAATATATTAATTTTTATTCTAAAGTTTAGTAAAATTCTATATTGAAATACGGTTGCAAGTTCATACGTGTTTCCAGCAGGATACCCCCCTTTTAGTATTAATTAAAGAGAAAAGCGACCAAATAGTATTACTTTTTAAATTCATAACTAGTTGTTTATTGTATTTTATCTATGTTTTTGCAATGGGCTAGCTAAGTAAACTTATTTGTAGTCAGTAAGTTAGTTAGTATATTTGGATTAAATTGTTCTAATTAATAAAAAAGTACGCCCCAAAAAGGGGCGTTCATACAACATGATTGTGACAAATAATAGAGTGTTTTATTTATAATAAACTATTTTACAAAATTTCTATTTATTCGGCTACTTAGTGGTTTATTTTCAATGCTTTGTAGTTCTATCTCGATTGCATCACAGGAAATATGTATTTCAAATAAAGACGTTAATAACGATAAACTTAAGCAAGCTAAGCTAATGCCAAATAAAATAATTCCTGTGGCATTAAACTCAATAAATAATGCAAACATTGATAGTGTACACAGTAGAAAAGAGGCTACCCCGTACACTTGCATCGTTCTAATTAGCTTAATACGTTTACGTAAGTTAGTGATTTGAGCCACTACAACAGGCCGAATAGATTCACCTTCACGTGCATTTAGCTCCCTAATTAATTGCGCTAAAACTAAAAATCGGTTTGTATAGGCGAGTAATAGCAGCGATATGGCCGGAAAAAGTAAGCCTGGGGTTGTTAATGTCATGTTTATTCCTTAAAAGTACAGCATGCTAATAATCTAGCGCAGGATATTGTTAACACAAAATAAATGAGGTGAATATTGCAAAATATTAATAATAACAATTCAACAGATAGCTCTTTTCAATGGGTTACAATTTATAAAGCTGAAAATACCTTGGAAGCGAATATCGTAAAAGGCTTAATACAAACTGCTGGAATAGAGTGTAAAATTAAAGGCGAGATGCTCCAAGGGGCGCTTGGAGAAATCCCATATGATCAGGCGCAAGTTAGTGTGCAGGTTTATGCGATAAAAGAGCGCCATGCGCGGCAAATATTGGTAAACTATCAACAAGTAAAACAATCCGCTCCAGATTGGGTATGCCCTAATTGTAATGAGCATAATGGATCAACATTTGATTTTTGTTGGTCGTGTGAGACGTTAAAGAATGACTAAAGCAAATAATTTTCAGCGTATTAGAGAGCTTAACTATTTACAAAAGGCCGTCTTAGCAAGTGCTTTAATAGAGCGAATGCTGCCAAATTACGGTTTATTTAGCGAAGCAACGGGGTTTGGTGATGAAACCTTATTACGTAATTCGCTTAATGTTTGTTGGGAAAAAATATTACTGCCTAAAAGTAAAATAGATCTCGAAAAACAAGTTGAAAAAATAGAGCCAAATGTTCCTGAACTTGCTGATTTTGATATGTTTGGTACTTATCCTGCTATTGATGCTGCAACGTCTTTACTTAGCTTAATGCACGGTTTAGTGGCGCAAGATGAGCAAGAGTTCATTAGTGTGAGCAAAATATCTCAAGCAACAGTGGCTCGCTTTATTGAATATCAAATGACGGTTGAAGGTGAGATTGCTGATAACACAGCAGTGAGAGAGCACCCATTAATGCAGTACGAAATTGAAGTATTAGGTGAGCTAATTGATTTTGTAGAAAATATGGGGCGTATTACCTCTGATAGCGTAAAGGCACTAAAAAAGTTTGCCCTTGAAGATGGCCAAACAAATATTGGTCTTACGTTATAAAAGTAGCAAAGTAGAATTTAAAAGGCAGGAGAAGTACAGTGCGAATTTTAGGCATTGAATCGTCATGTGATGAAACGGGTATTGCAATATATGATGACGAAAAAGGCTTGTTAGCTCATCAATTATACAGCCAAGTAAAAGTACACGCTGATTACGGCGGTGTAGTGCCGGAACTTGCATCGCGCGATCATGTTCGTAAAACATTACCACTTATAGATGCAGCTTTTGCACAAGCAGGTTGTGGCCCTGAAGATTTAGACGGTATTGCTTATACTGCAGGCCCAGGTCTAGTTGGTGCATTATTGGTAGGTACGTCTATAGGTCGTTCATTAGCATACGGTTGGGATATACCTGCGGTAGCAGTACACCACATGGAAGGGCATTTACTTGCTCCGATGCTTGAGGAAAATACCCCTGAGTTTCCGTTTATTGCATTGCTTGTATCGGGCGGTCATACCATGATGGTTAAAGTAGCGGGTATTGGACAATACGAAGTACTAGGTGAGTCAGTTGATGATGCCGCAGGCGAGGCCTTTGATAAAACGGCTAAGTTACTTGGTCTTGATTACCCCGGTGGCCCGCGCTTAGCTAAAATGGCTGAACAAGGCGAAGCAAAGCGCTTTGTATTTCCTCGCCCTATGACCGACAAGCCAGGTCTTGATTTTAGTTTTAGTGGTTTAAAAACAGCGGCATCAATCACGATTCGTGAAAATGACGACGACGATCAAACCAAAGCTGATATAGCGCATGCATTTCAAACTGCGGTTATTGATACCCTCGTTATTAAGTGTAAGCGTGCGCTTAAACAAACAGGTATTAAGCGTTTGGTTATCGCCGGTGGTGTGAGTGCAAATACACAGCTTCGACTGCAGCTCGAACGCGTAATGAAAGGTATGAAAGGCGAAGTGTTTTATCCGCGTACTGAATTTTGTACCGACAATGGTGCAATGATTGCTTATGCCGGAATGCAACGTTTAAAAGCAGGGCAATTTGCCACGCTTGATATGAAAACAAAACCTCGTTGGCCTATAGATAGCCTTGAGCCTATTTAATGACTCATATTTTAGATATTTTTGTTTTCATCGGTGGGTGCTTTTTTAGCACCCACTTTTGGTTCTTCCCCACTAAATAATCGAATAATATTAGTACGGTGACGAAATATAATTAACAGCGTGATAAAAGTAACGGGAAGAGTATAAAGTGGCTTTATTAGCCATGTATACAAGGGCGCTAAAGATACAGCTACAAGCGCCGCCAGTGATGAATAGCGTGTTATTGCCACTATAACTAACCAAGTACACACAAGTAAACCTGCCAATGATAAGCCAATAGGTAATAATGAGCCAAATGCCGTTGCTACGGCTTTACCGCCTTTGAAGCTAAAAAACAGTGGGTACATATGGCCTAAACAAGCAGCTACTGCGACTAAACCAAGCTCTAAAGGTTCAACTTCTAAAAAATAAGCCCCCCATACCGGAATAGTGCCTTTTAAAATATCAAACACTAAAACCAAGCAAGCCGGAAATGCTCCGCCTAATCTATAAACATTTGTAGCTCCTGGGTTGTTAGAACCACTATTACGAGGGTCTGGGAGTTTGAACAACCGCGACACTAAAATAGCCGACGAAATCGACCCAAGTAAATAAGCTAAAACAAACATTATAGTGGCTAACACGCGCTTCCTTATTTTTTAATTGCTATACCAATTGATAGTGCTTTTAGGCTATTATTGGCAGCAAAATTTATCGTAAAAATTATTAACAGGCTATTTAATAGCTAGTTTAGTTATTTTGCTATTGTAGAAGTTATTTTTACATATTTAAACACTGGCTAAACCATATACAGTATTAATTTTATTGATGCTTAGTATAGTTGCTTAGTAGTTTGTTGTTATTTGGAGTATCAATGGATAAGGTTTTTATATCTCAATTGCACGTCGACACTATTATTGGAGTGTACGACTTTGAAAAAGAAAGTAAACAGAGCCTTTATTTTGATATTGAAATGCTAAGCGATATTAAGCCTGCAGCTGAAAATGACGATATTAATTTAGCACTCGATTACTCAAAAGTAAGTGAGCGAGTTATTGAGCACTGCACTTTAAAACCTGTAGAGTTGCTAGAAACTTTAGTTGAACAATTAGCGCATATTATTTTAAGCGAGTTTAATACTCCACAAGTTACTATAAGAGTAAGTAAACCAGCAGCAGTAGCACAAGCGCAAACTGTAGGTGTTGAAATTACACGTGTTAAGGCAACTGACTAAATGGCTCAAATTTATATCAGCCTAGGGTCAAATATAAATAAAGCGCATTATATACAATGTGCATTAATTGCACTTAAGCAGCACTTTGAACATATTGTACACTCGTCTGTTTTTGAAAGTGAAGCAGTTGGGTTTGCTGGCAATAATTTTTATAATTCAGTCGTTGGCGCTACAACTGATATGTCGCTTGTTGATGTATGCGCTTTATTAAAACAAATAGAGCGTGATAATGGACGCACAGCGAACGATAAAAAATTTAGTCCACGAACGCTCGATTTAGATTTACTATTTTATGATGATGTAATTTGCGCTTCTCCAGCACAATTACCACGAGATGAAATAACTAAAAACGCATTTGTATTACAACCTCTTAGCGAGGTTGCCCCAGATTTCTATCATCCTGTAGCTAAACAAACGATTGCGCAGTTATGGAATGAATATAATAACCCTCAACAAAAGCTATGGAAGGTGGAGTTTTCTAACCCATGAGTATCATCGAAATAATTATTTTAGCCCTCATACAGGGATTTACTGAGTTTTTACCAATATCTAGTTCTGCGCACTTAATTCTCCCATCGCAAATTTTAGGCTGGGAAGATCAAGGGCTTGCGTTTGACGTGGCAGTACATGTTGGTACTTTAATTGCCGTTGTTATTTATTTTCGCAAAGAGGTCGTCGACATACTCAGTGCGTGGTTTAAATCCTTTGGAGCACAGGGTACTACTGATGATAGTAAGCTAGGTTGGTGGATAATTTTAGGCACTGTGCCTGCCGCTATTTTAGGCTTACTTTTAAAAGACTTTATAGAGTTGTACCTACGAAGCGCTTGGGTAATTGCTACTACCACAATTGTGTTTGGTTTATTGCTTTGGTACGCGGATGCAAAAGGTAAGCAAATTAAAACTATTTATCAGCTTAATTGGAAAACAGCACTTATTATTGGTTTTGCACAAGCTGTTGCAATGATCCCGGGAACTTCTCGCTCAGGTATCACGATGACTGCTGGTTTAATGCTTGGAATGAATAAGCAAAGCGCAGCGCGTTTTTCGTTCTTACTGGCAATTCCAATTATTTCTATGATGGGGCTTTATTATACTGCAGAGCTTGCTCTGGGTGACCATGTGGTTGATTGGAATACATTATTACTAGGTGTGGTGCTATCGTTCTTATCGGCTTATGCATGTATATTTATGTTTTTAAAAGTAATAGAGCGAATGGGTATGTTGCCATTTGTGATATATCGATTATTGCTCGGTGTAGGTTTAATAGTATTTTTAATGATGTAGCAAATAATGACTAATAAAAAAGCCTTCTAATTAAGAAGGCTTTTTTATTATCAAGTGGTCATTTTGGCACGAGTGAAATGCTTACTCGCAATGGTAACTAAGCACGAATTTTGGCATTATAGCGCCATTAAACTTTGCATAGCTGTAGAGTGAGCATACGATTTAAGGAAAGTATATGCATATACATATTTTGGGCATTTGTGGCACGTTTATGGGCGGTATTGCAGCCATTGCTAAATCGTTGGGTCATAAAGTAACGGGTTCCGATCAAAACGTTTACCCACCAATGAGTACGCAACTTGAAGAGCTTGGCATTGAACTAACTCAAGGCTATGCGGTATCTCAGTTAGAGCCAAAGCCAGATATGGTCGTTATTGGTAATGCAATGAGCCGTGGTAACCCGTGTGTTGAATATGTGCTTGATAAAGGCCTACCTTATACATCTGGCCCTGAATGGCTTAAGCATAACTTACTGCAAGATTCTTGGGTGCTTGCGGTTGCTGGTACGCATGGTAAAACAACCACAGCAAGTATGCTTGCGTGGGTATTAGAGTACGCAGGTTTAAAACCAGGGTTTTTAATTGGCGGCATAGTGCAAAATTTTGGTGTATCGGCAAAAGTGGGTGAAACGCCATTTTTTGTTATTGAAGCCGATGAATACGACACAGCTTTTTTTGATAAGCGCAGTAAGTTTGTGCATTACCTCCCGCGTACACTTATCTTAAATAATCTTGAATTCGATCACGCTGATATTTTTGAAGATTTAAACGCAATAAAAAAACAATTTCATCACTTAATGCGTACATTACCTCAAAGCGGCAAGGTAATTTGGCCAAAGCAAGACGTAGCGCTTAATGACGTAATAGCACAAGGGCTTTGGAGCGAAAGCGAAACGCTAGGCGATGATTGGAGCTATGAATTAATAAAAGCCGATGGAAGTGAGTTTAATGTATTACTTAATGGCGAAAAGCAGGGCACTGTCTGTTGGCAAGCAATAGGCGAGCATAACGTTAAAAATGCGATTATGACTATCGCAGCAGCGCGCCATGTGGGTATAGCTATTGATCATAGTATTGATGCGTTAGGAGAATTTATTAGCCCTAAAAGGCGTATGGAGCTAAAGGCGGATATAAATAATATTAAAGTGTATGACGACTTTGCGCATCACCCAACAGCAATTAAAACAACGCTTGCGGGATTGCGCGCAAAAGTAGGCGATGAAAAAATTATCGCTATTTTAGAGCCGCGCTCAAACACCATGAAAATGGGCGTGCACCAATATACATTATTAGATTCATTACGTGATGCTGACAACGTACTCCTTTTTGAACCAGAGAATCTAAATTGGTCGCTAAAAGAGCAAGCAGATAAAGCAGGCATGCAGTGCTTTAGCAGCACGCAAACAATTATTGATACGGTGCTTGAAAATATTGAGCCTAATCAACACATTTTAATTATGAGCAATGGCGGTTTTAATGGCCTTCATCAACACCTTGTTGATGGTTTAGCTGATAAATACAGCGGAGAATAGTGTGCAATTTAAAGATAGAATTACGCTCGCTTTTAGTGGTGCATCGGGTGCGCCTTATGGGCTTAGGTTACTTGAAGTATTACTAGAGCAGCAATTTCAGGTCTACGTTCTCATCTCAAGTGCAGCACGCGTGGTGCTTGATACAGAATCAGATATTAAGCTCTCTGGTAATGAAGATAAAGCCACAGAGCAGTTAAGTACGCTGTTTAATGCCAAACCTGATCAGCTAAAAGTATACGGTAAAGATAACTGGTTTAGCCCTGTGGCTTCGGGCTCTGCTGCTCCTAAAAAAATGGTAGTATGCCCATGTAGTGCCGGGTCGGTTTCTGCAATTGCAGTGGGGGCGTCTGATAATTTATTAGAGCGTGCCGCTGATGTGGTAATTAAAGAACGCGGACAGCTCATTTTAGTGCCTCGCGAAACACCATTTAACGAGATTCATTTAGAAAACATGCTTAAGTTATCTCGTTTAGGGGTAACTATTATGCCAGCCGCGCCTGGTTTTTATCATAAGCCACAAAGTATTGAAGACTTAGTTGATTTTATGGTGGCGAGAATTTTAGATCATTTAAATATTGAGCATAACCTAACAAAACGTTGGGGTTATGGTGAGGGTAAGTAATGAATAAGCAAAATATTGCTTTAAATATAGAAGGCCTTACCAAGGTTTATAAAAATGGTGTTGAGGCTATTAAAGGCGTTGATTTACAAGTTGAAGAGGGCGATTTTTTCGCTTTGCTTGGTCCAAATGGAGCTGGTAAATCAACTACTATTGGTGTTATTTCGTCACTTGTTAATAAAACAAAAGGCAAAGTAGAAGTATTTGGCTGTGATATTGATACTGATTTAGAAGCTGCAAAAGCGCATTTAGGCTTAGTGCCGCAAGAGTTTAACTTTAGCCAGTTTGAAACGCTTAGCCAAATACTGGTTAACCAAGCCGGTTATTATGGTGTGCCTCGTGGCGAAGCCCATAAACGTGCTGATAAATACCTAGCGCAGCTAGGGTTATTAGAGAAAAAAGACAAGCAAGCTCGTACGCTTTCAGGCGGAATGAAACGTCGATTAATGATTGCACGCGCCCTTATGCACGAGCCAAAATTACTTATACTTGATGAGCCAACAGCGGGTGTAGACATAGAACTTCGTCGTTCAATGTGGGATTTTTTACGCCAAATAAATGAGCAAGGCGTTACTATTATTTTAACCACACACTACCTTGAAGAAGCTGAGTTACTGTGTAAAAACATAGCGATTATTGATTCTGGTCGAATTGTGGAAAACACCACCATTAAAGCACTGCTTGCAAAACTTGATAAAGAAACCTTTATTTTAGATTTAAAGATGCCAGCAAACCCTGTCACGCTTGAAGGTTATAAGTTTACGATGACGGACGATCATACTGTTGAAGTAGAAGTCGCTAAATCACAGGGCTTAAATGCGGTATTTAGCGCATTAACAACCCAAGGTAATACAGTATTGAGTATGCGAAATAAAGCAAACAGACTAGAAGAGTTATTTGTAGGATTATTAGAGCAAGGGCGGGGCGAATAAATGTTTAAATATGGCGTAGCCTTAAAGAGTTTATGGATTAAAGAGTGTATTCGTTTTTTACGTATCTGGGTACAAACCTTAGTGCCGCCAGCAATTACGATGAGCTTATATTTTGTTATTTTTGGTAACTTAATTGGTTCACGTATTGGTGATATGGGCGGCTTTAGTTATATGGAGTTTATTGTACCTGGCCTTATAATGATGTCGGTTATTACTAATTCCTATTCCAACGTAGCCTCTAGTTTTTACTCAACAAAATTTCAAAAAAGCATTGAAGAGCTTTTAGTTGCACCTGTGCCTAATTACATCATTGTACTGGGTTATATGGGCGGCGGTATGACGCGCGGTATTATGGTGGGCTTTATAGTTACCTGTGTATCGTTATTATTTGTTGATATTCAAATTCATAATATTTTTGTAATTATGGCGACCGTTATTTTAACCTCAGCTGTGTTTGCTTTAGGTGGTTTAATTAATGCAATTTATGCAAATAGCTTTGACGATATAAGCATTATTCCCACCTTTATACTAACGCCATTAACTTACTTAGGCGGTGTATTTTATTCAATAACGTTATTGCCAGAATTTTGGCAAAACGTATCGCAAATAAATCCTATTATTTACATGGTAAATGCATTTCGCTATGGCTTTTTAGGTGTGTCGGATGTTGATTTAAGTGTAGCGCTAGGTGTTATTTTGGTGTTTATTACGGTGTTATTTACTTTAGCGCTAACTTTAATTAAAAAAGGTGTGGGGCTAAGACACTAATGAGTGATGCAAATTCACGTAGTATTGTATCTAATCAAGCGGGTATTCACGAAAAGCTTGATGAAATAGTAAATAAGCACTTAGAGGCTGAGTTTAAAAAACCGATTGCAGCGCATACTCAGGCCGCATTTGATGAAGTAAACGCTAAAGTACAGGCCTTTAATGGCCCGCTTATTTTAGACTCGTGCTGTGGCGTGGGTGAAAGCTCAGCTAACTTAGCTAAGCGCCATCCTGATGCACTTGTCATTGGTATTGATAAGTCATCACACCGATTAGATAAGCACGATGTTGAATATAAGCAAACCGACAGTGGTCAGTACATCTTAGTGCAAGCAGATTTAAATGACTTTTGGCGTTTAGCGGTAGCCGCCAATTGGCAACCTACGCACCATTATTTGTTGTATCCAAACCCGTGGCCTAAATCTAAGCATATTCGTAGGCGCTGGCATGGCGCAGCTATTTTTCCATTTATCGTTAAGTTAGGTGGAAAATTAGAAGTGCGCAGCAATTGGGATATTTACGTTAAGGAGTTTGCTCGGGCGCTTGAATTAACAGGCAACCCTTGCGATGTAACACTTTATGAGTCAGACGATGCAATTACGCCTTTTGAGCGTAAATACTGGGCCAGTGGCCAGCAAAGCCACCGACTCGTTATAAACTTACCTTGCTAAAGTAAGTTAAAGTGCTAATTCTTCTGTAACCGTATTAACATGTGGCACTGGGTGGGCAAAATAATTGCCTTGCATTAGTGTCACATTCGCCTTTTTAAGTGCGGTTACTATGGTTGTATTTTCTACCGATTCTGCCATTAATTGTAAACCAAGTTGATTAGCAAAGCTGGCTATATGCTCAATAAACAAGTAGATATCTTTGTCATTCACTATTTGCTTTATTAGTGCGCCATCTAATTTAATACCATCTACTTCAAGTTTAAGTACGTTTGATATATTTGAATAACCACTACCAAAGTCATCAATAATAACCTTAACGCCTTTCGTTTTAACCATTCCAATAAATGCTTTTACTTCAGAGAAGTTGGCAATAGCTTGGGTTTCTAAAAGCTCTAATGTGATATTACCTGGATGCGGGTAGCGCTTAAGTTCGTCCGCAATAAACTCACTTAAATTAGGGTCGAGCATATCTTGTGCTGTTATATTTAAACTCCAGCAAATATCGGTTTTTCTAAAGCGACTAACACATTGTGAAAATATAGTACGGGTAAGTATTCCGTCCATTCTTGAGCGGGTAACAACATTTAAAAATGCATCAGGTTTTAATACTTCTCCTTGCGCTGTTACCATTCGAGCTAAACATTCGTATTGAACGACCTTATTGGTATTTGTGTCAATAATGGGTTGAAAGTAAGGCACTATACGATTGTTATCAAACGCTTCTCGCACTTCTTTAGCCATTTCTACATTGTATTGATATTGCGTTTTTACATCGTGTAGCGCTTTTGAATAGTTAACTACACTATGCCTGCCTTGTTTTGCTTGCAGCGCTGCTATATGAGCGTTTTCAAGTAGTAGCGATTTATTACCACTGGCAATACCTGCACATAGGGTTATGTAGATAAAAGGGTCAGTTAACACTGGGGTATTAAAGTTATATGTTTTTACGAGATCGGTAAATTCGTCATTACTCATTTCTTTAGGCGCGAGTAATACTATTTTGTTGGTTGCTAGTCTGTATATATGGCAATGCGCAGAGCTTCTGAGTTTAAAGTGAATAAGTAAGTTTTTCATTACTTTGTCACCCACTTCCGTGCCGTAGAAACTGTTTATATCTTCTATTTCATTAACCCAAATAACGGCTAACTGCATGTGATGAGCATTACTTTTTTTAATAAAGTACTCAAGAGCAATATGATTTGAAAAACCAGTACTTGAGTCAGTTGCTAAAGACCGTTTTAGTAAATAAATATATATGGCGGCAACAAGTATCGCGATAAAAAAGAAGAAGCTAGCCATTGCAGCAGCTTTTGATACGCTTTCTTTAAGTTTCTCGTTTAAATCATAAATAGTTATATCGGCACCCGTTAAATAGGTATTGCCGTTGATTGGGTCAACGTAAGGAATAAAAATTGTTTTAAAGTGGCCCCACTGATCGCTCGATATTTCAAATACTGGCTCTGTTGAATAAAAAGCACTTATATTTGCATCGGTAGCTTCAGGGTAGAGATCTAAAAATTGAGTTACCTTGCCATTATTTTGATCGTCTTGCGTGTAGCTTGATGAGCTAAAAAGCACCTTACCGTCTTTTAAAATCATTGAGTAGACATAAGCAATATCAAGTGCTTGAGCAAACTCAGAGAGTTGTTTACTTTTATCTTGATAGTAAGAAAAACTTATATTATCGCCTTGATTAACCGCACTTAAATAATCGTCACCTAAAATATGTTTAACGCTGGTGGCGGCATTAAGTAAGCGATTATCAACCGACTGCATTATTTCAGCACGCGTGGTTTGGTAAGTGTAGTAAACGTAGGTTAGCAAGCTTATTAAAAACAAGCTAAAGCCTGCCACTATCCAACTAACTTTGACTCTTCCTTCTGGCATATGTGTCCCTTTTTTGTTATCAAATTTATTATACCCAAAATAAGCAAATGCCCAATAAATAATTAGGTTTGGTAGAGTTTTAATTAAATTATCATTTTTTTGTCATCGCTTTGATTGCTTTTATAGGTTTAAACGAGACATTTTAGTTATATTGCAGTAAAGTTAGCGCAATTTTTAAAGAAACACGATTGCTCCAAATGTCCTAATAAGTAGGCGTTTTTGATGAGTAAGCGCGTGTTTTAGCTACACACACACTAGGTATTAAGATGGATCAAAAGCGTTGTGCCGTCGCCTCTAAAGAAAGCCTTAAGCGTATATTTACTGTACCTGAAGCGCCAGACTCAACTTTAAGCAAAATCGAGCTTGAAATTTCGAGTAATTTAGCAGGTTTTCTAAACGAAAATATAGCGGCAATTGAAAAACCATTACATGAAATAGAAAAAGATTTTCAATCGGCAGTGATCCCAGAAGATCCAACGTTTGTCTCTGCTTATGCCCAAGACATAATGGAGCAACTTGTTGCACATTCTGTGCATACAGCTGCGCCTAGTTTTATTGGTCACATGACCTCTGCCTTGCCGCACTTTTTATTACCGCTGTCAAAATTGATGGTAGGGCTAAATCAAAATCTAGTAAAAATAGAAACATCTAAAGCGTTTACGCCTCTTGAGCGTCAAGTGCTTGGGATGATGCATCATTTAGCTTATGGGCAAGAAGACTCATTTTATTCTAAATGGATGCACAGTGCTAAAACCTCATTAGGTGCATTTTGCTCTGGTGGTACGGTTGCTAATATTACTGCGCTTTGGATTGCGCGAAACCGCTTATTAAAACCTGATGGCGATTTTAGAGGTATCGGCGCACAAGGCTTAATTGCTGGTATGCTGCATTACGGCTATAAAGGTTTAGCGGTATTAATATCAGAACGCGGGCATTACTCGTTAGGTAAATCGGTTGATTTACTCGGCATTGGTCGCGATAACTTAATTGGTATTAAAACCTGTGAAAATAATAAAGTCGATGTAACAGCTATGCGCGAAAAAGCACGTGAGCTTGAAGCGCAAGGCATTAAAGTAATGGCGATTATTGGGGTCGCGGGGACAACCGAAACCGGTAATATTGACCCACTTGATGAAATGGCCGACTTAGCACAAGACATTAACTGCCATTTTCATGTAGATGCTGCATGGGGGGGGGCGACCCTTTTATCGAGTACGCACCGTCCTTTACTAAAAGGGATTGAGCGAGCAGATTCAATTACCATCGATGCACATAAACAAATGTATGTACCAATGGGAGCGGGTTTGGTTTTATTTAAAGACCCCGCTGCCACAGATGCAATAGAACATCACGCTGAGTATATATTACGTAAAGGTTCAAAAGACTTAGGTAGCCACACGCTTGAAGGCAGCCGACCGGGTATGGCAATGTTAGTACACGCTTGCTTACGTGTTATTGGTCGTAAAGGTTACGAAATGCTGATTGATCGAAGCATCAAAAAAGCACATTACTTTGCTGATTTAATTAAGGCTGATGAAGACTTTGAGCTTATTTCGGAGCCTGAGTTGTGCTTATTAACGTATCGTTATGTACCTAAGCAAATTAAACAAGCAATAGCCGATGCTGATGCTGCAACTCGGTTAGATATTTTTGCTTCACTGAACCGTTTTACTGCCAGTATGCAAAAGCGTCAACGCGAGTCTGGTCGCTCATTTGTATCACGTACACGCTTAACGCCTTCTAAATACGACAACCAACCAACGGTTGTATTTAGAGTGGTCCTTGCTAACCCGCTTACCTCAGGCGCTATTTTAAAAGAGATATTAGCTGAGCAAAAAGAGTTGGCTGCAACAGATCCGGTATTCAAAAAATACTTGAGAAAGTATATGTAAACTAAATACAAAAAAGGGTCCATAAGGACCCTTTTTTAATATCAAAGAATGGTTAATGTAAAATACGTGCTCTAATTGTACCCTCAACAGCGCTTAGTTCTTTAAGTGCTACTTCAGATTGATCTGTATCAACATCAATAACTACATAACCAATAGATGCGTCTGTTTGTAGGTATTGCGCAGCAATATTAATACCGTGCTGTGCAAACGCTTGGTTAATTTGCGTTAGTACACCAGGGCGGTTGTGGTGTACGTGTAATAAACGGCTACGATTAGCAAGCTCAGGTAGCGATACTTCAGGGAAGTTAACCGCAGTAATAGTTGAGCCATTATCTGAATATTTAGCCAATTTACCCGCTACTTCAATACCAATGTTTTCTTGCGCTTCTTGTGTAGAACCACCAATGTGTGGCGTTAAAATAACATTGTCGAATTGGCGCAGTGGCGATACAAATTCTTCATCGTTAGATTTTGGCTCAGTAGGGAACACATCGATTGCTGCACCACTTAGTTTTTTCTCTGTAAGCGCTTCTGCAAGAGCATCAATATCAACAACAGTTCCGCGTGAGGCATTGATCAAAATAGACCCCTGCTTCATAACTGCAAGTTCTGCTGTACCAATAAGGTTTTTAGTTTGCGGTGTTTCTGGTACATGTAAGCTAATAATATCAGAGCGTTGTAACAGCTGAGTTAGGTTATGAACTTGTGTTGCATTACCCAGTGATAACTTATCTTCGATATCGTAAAACTCCACGTTCATACCGATATTTTCAGCCATAATACCTAGCTGAGTACCAATGTGACCGTAGCCAATAATACCTAATGTTTTACCACGTGCTTCAAACGAACCATTTGCTGTTTTTAACCAGCCACCACGATGAGCCGCTGCATTACGCTCTGGAATACCACGTAATAAAAGTAGTATTTCGCCAAGTACAAGTTCTGCAACTGAACGAGTATTAGAAAATGGAGCGTTAAATACAGCAATACCACGTTCGCGTGCTGCATCTAAATCAACTTGGTTTGTACCAATACAAAAACAACCAATAGCAACTAGCTTTTCAGCTGAGTCTAATACGGCTTGGTTAATATGAGTACGAGAACGAAGTCCTACAAAGTGAACATCTTTAATGCGCTCTTTAAGCTCGTCCTCAGGTAAGGATGTTTTAACGTAGTCGATATTGCTGTAACCGTTACGTTTTAGCGTTTCAACAGCGCTTTGGTGAACACCTTCAAGCAAGAGAATTTTAATTTTGTCTTTTGCTAACGATACCTTACTCATAACCTCATCCTATTTAATTTGTGGCCCATTTTTGGTACCGATAATCACTTTATCAGCACCTCGCATCGCAAATAGGCCGTTGGTAACTACGCCAACAATTGAATTTATTTGTGTTTCAAGTTGTTTGGCATTGGTAATTTTTAAGTTAAATACATCTAATATAACGTTACCATTATCGGTAACTACGCCTTGGCGATAAACAGGGTCACCACCAAGTTTTAATAATTCTCGTGCAACGTAGCTGCGCGCCATTGGAATAACTTCTACCGGAAGCGGGAAGTCGCCCAATGTATCTACCAGCTTTGTGTCATCAACAATACACACAAACTGTTTTGCAACTGCTGCTACTATTTTTTCACGTGTTAGCGCAGCACCGCCGCCTTTAATCATTTCGTTTTGAGCGTTTATTTCGTCAGCGCCGTCAACGTATACATCTAAAGCATCAACGTTATTAAGTTCAAACACTTCAATACCTAACGCTTCCAAACGTGCAGTTGACGCTTCTGAGCTTGATACAGCGCCTACAATAGTGTCCTTTACTGAGCCAAGGGCATCAATAAAGTGATTAACAGTAGAGCCTGTACCGACACCTACAATGGTGTTTTCTTTTACAAACTCGAGTGCTGCCCAGGCAGCTGCTTTTTTTAATTCGTCTTGTGTCATTGCTTTGTGCTCATGTATGTCAGAAATATGCGGCTAGTAACCAAAATTAAATGTTACCAACAGTATGTTTTATCTGGGGTGATAATGGTTTTAAGTGGTACGTCCCATGACTCGATTGGTAGAGCATCAACTTTTTGACATTTATGTGCAAGGCCAATTAGTTGCGGTTTTTGCCAATTTTGTTCATGTAAACGCGCCAATGTCCGGTCGTAAAACCCACCTCCCATTCCTAGGCGATTACCTTGTCTATCAAATGCAACTAATGGCATAAGGAGGTAATCAAGCGCTGGTAATGGGCATATTTGAGAGCAGTTCAGCTTAGGCTCCAAGATACCATAGCGATTTGCCCTCATGGGTGAGTTTTTCTCATAGCGCTGAAATAGTAAATTAGCGCCATTGAATGGGTGTATTATAGGTAGATAAACAACGTGGTTTAAGTTCCATAATTCTTTAATTAACAATGAAGTGTCTAGTTCTCCGTCGTTACTTAAATAAATGGCAATATGCTTTGAATTTGTTGTGTTTTCGCTTTTTAAGTGTTGAATAAAATTCATTTTTAGCGATTGCGCAGCAATTATTTGCTGATTATTTGACAAGTTTTTACGGGTGTTACGAATTTCAGCTCTTATTTGTGCGCGTTTATTGCTCATTAAACTAATTAGCCATTTTTAAAAAGAGAATAAATCGGGAAAAATTAAAAAAACAGCCAGTACGACTAGCAAAATGGTGGCAGTTGCAATCAATGAATATAAAAGTAAGTTACTGCGTTTTTTAGGAGTCGCTAAATCCTCATCTAGCATTAGGTCGTCATTTTGCCATTCGTCTACACTTTCGTCTGGTGTATTTAATTGAGCTTCAGGAAGGCGTTGCTCTAGCTCATCTAGCTTTTCTTCAAGGCGTATTAAGCTGCTAGTGATGTAATCAAGTGCATCAAAAATACGTTCATCACGTTGGTTGTTATTTGCAGCTGCGGGGGAGCTATTTTGAATCGCATTTGAGGCAGCTTGCAGCTTACTTTTAATACCTAGGCTTGCTAATAACTTAGTCTGTTTTAACGCTTTGTCTTTATCGCTTGGCGCAAACAGCGGCTTACCTTTAAAAAAAAGAGCTACTTTTTCATCTGACGTTTTTAATTTTGCAGCTAAGTTTGCGCACGCTGTTTTTATGTCAACGTTATCGGCAAGTCCTGCAAATATAACGCGAAAGTTATCGGCCATTTAACTATCCCTAAAGCTTTTATAATGAAATGAGTATATACCTAAAGTACAAAAGAATTCGAGGTTGATTTTATAGTTATTTTGTAGACGCACTATAAACAATGTAACTGATAAGTTTTAGATACAAAAACGGCCCTATTAAGGGCCGTTTTTAATTTACTTCAACACTTTTAGCTCAAAGGCCAGCAGCTGCACGAAGTGCATCAGCTTTATCTGTACGTTCCCAAGGGAATTCGTCACGACCAAAGTGGCCGTAAGCCGCTGTAGGAAGGTAGATAGGGCGCTCTAAATCAAGCATTTGAATTAAGCCGTAAGGGCGCAGGTCAAAGTGTTCACGAATAAGTTCGATTAAACGGCTTTCTTCTAACTTGCTTGTACCAAACGTTTCAACGCTGATAGATGTAGGCTCTGCAACACCGATTGCGTAAGAAACTTGTAATTCACATTTATCAGCAAGGCCAGCCGCAACTACGTTTTTAGCAACGTAACGTGCAGCGTATGCAGCTGAACGGTCAACTTTTGATGGATCTTTACCAGAGAAAGCACCACCACCGTGACGAGCCATACCACCGTATGTATCAACGATGATTTTACGACCTGTTAGACCACAATCGCCCATTGGTCCGCCAATTACAAAGCGACCCGTTGGGTTAATGAAAAATTTAGTCGCGCTTGTAATAAGCTCTGCAGGAAGTACCGGCTTGATGATAGTTTCCATCACCGCTTCTACTAAATCTTTTTGCGAAATGTCTTCGCTGTGCTGAGTAGATAGTACTACTGCATCAATACCTACTGGCTTACCATTTTCGTATGCAAAAGTAACTTGAGATTTTGCATCTGGACGTAACCAGTTAAGCTCGCCGCTTTTACGCACTTGCGCTTGGCGCTGTACTAAACGGTGTGAGTAAGTAATTGGCGCAGGCATTAGCACTTCTGTTTCGTTACATGCGTAACCAAACATAAGACCTTGGTCGCCAGCACCTTGTTCTTCTGGGCTAGTACGGTCAACACCTTGGTTAATGTCAGGAGACTGTTTACCAATAGTGTTTAAAATTGCACATGAATCTGCATCGAAACCCATGTCTGAATGCGTGTAGCCAATTTCACGTACTGTTTTACGTGTAATTTCTTCAATATCAACCCATGCGCTAGTAGTGATTTCACCACCAACCATAACCATACCTGTTTTTACGTAAGTTTCGCACGCAACACGGGCATGAGAGTCTTGCTCTAGGATAGCATCAAGTACCGCATCAGAGATTTGATCGGCGATTTTATCCGGATGACCTTCAGAAACTGATTCAGAAGTAAATAAATGTTTTGCCATTGTATTTCTGCTCACAAATATTGCGCTTCACAAACGTCGGTATTAGCGCTAAAAAATTAAGGGGCGTATTTTATCGAAAACAAAACACCTTGCATAGTGTTTTTACGCCTAGACGTCTAAATAAAATTACTAATAACTTTTTGGTCTTAAAAAATATTCATAATGCCTCACTTTTATAGGGTTTTTAATTGCACACAGCCCCCACAATAAGTAAGAATGGTCGATATAAACAAACCCAAGTTACTTGGGTGCATAAACAAACACATAAATACCCGCGCAAATACACATAAAGGTAGGAGAATTCATGCCATCTCGCAAAGAACTTGCAAATGCTATTCGCGTCTTGTCAATGGACGCAGTACAAAAGGCCAAATCTGGTCACCCTGGAGCCCCTATGGGCATGGCTGATATCGCAGAAGTATTATGGCGCGATTATCTAAAACACAACCCAACAAATCCAGAGTGGGCTGACCGTGACAGATTTATTCTTTCAAACGGCCACGGTTCAATGCTTATCTATTCTCTATTGCACCTAAGTGGTTACGACTTACCACTGGACGAAATTAAAAACTTCCGTCAAATGCATTCTAAAACACCAGGTCATCCTGAATATGGCTATGCACCAGGAATCGAAACTACTACGGGTCCATTAGGTCAAGGGATCACAAATGCCGTAGGTATGGCAATTGCTGAAAAAGCGCTAGCTGCACAGTTTAACCGTGAAGGTCACGATATTGTTGATCACTTTACCTATGCATTTATGGGCGATGGCTGCCTTATGGAAGGTATTTCTCATGAAGCAGGTTCACTTGCAGGCACATTAGGTCTTGGTAAACTTGTTGCATTTTGGGATGACAACGGCATTTCAATCGATGGTGAAGTAGAAGGTTGGTTTACAGATGACACACCAGCTCGCTTTAAAGCATACGGTTGGCATGTAATCAGTGGTGTTGATGGCCACGACAGCGATGCTATAAGTGCTGCAATTGCAGAAGCTAAAAGTGTTACCGATAAACCATCACTAATTTGTTGTAAAACAATTATTGGTTACGGCTCACCTAATAAATCTGGTAGCCACGATTGTCACGGTGCACCACTAGGTGATGACGAAATTAAAGCGTCTCGTGAATTTTTAGGTTGGACTGGCGATGCGTTCGAAATTCCTGATGATATTTACGCACAATGGGATAGCAAAGAAAAAGGTCAGCAGCTTGAATCAAGCTGGGACGAAAAATTTGCAGCATACGCAAAAGCATACCCAGAGCTTGCAGCTGAATATAAGCGTCGTATTAATAACGAACTGCCTGGCGATTGGGCTGAAAAATCTCAAGCGTACATTGAGCAATTACAAGCAAACCCTGCAAACCCAGCGTCTCGTAAAGCATCGCAAAATGCATTAAACGCATTTGGTCCGTTATTACCAGAATTTATGGGTGGTTCAGCCGATTTAGCAGGCTCAAACTTAACAATTTGGGATGGCTCTAAAGGTTTAACACACGACGATGCAAGCGGTAACTACATTTACTACGGTGTACGTGAGTTTGGTATGTCGGCAATTATGAATGGTATTGCCCTTCATAAAGGCTTTATTCCTTACGGTGCTACGTTCTTAATGTTTGTTGAATATGCAAAAAATGCCGTACGTATGGCTGCATTAATGAAGCAACCAAGCATTTTTGTATACACGCACGATTCAATCGGTTTAGGTGAAGATGGTCCAACTCACCAACCAGTAGAGCAAATTGCAAGCATGCGTTTAACGCCTAACTTATACAACTGGCGCCCATGTGACCAAGTTGAGTCGGCAATTGCATGGCAACAAGCTATTGAGCGTAAAGACGGCCCTACATCGCTAATCTTTACTCGACAAGGTCTTGAGCAACAAGCGCGTGACGCACAGCAATTAAGCGATGTTAAAAAGGGTGGTTACATCCTTAGCTGTGACGGCAATCCTGAAATTATTTTCATTGCGACGGGCTCTGAAGTGCAACTAGCACAAGATTCAGCAACTGAGCTACGCAGCCAAGGTAAAAAGGTACGTGTTGTTTCTATGCCATGTACTGATGCCTTTGAAGATCAAAGCGCAGAGTACAAAGAAAGCGTATTACCGGCATCTGTTACACGCCGCGTAGCAGTAGAAGCAGGTATTGCTGACTACTGGTACAAGTACGTAGGTCTAAATGGCGCAGTAGTAGGTATGACTACCTTTGGTGAGTCGGCACCTGCTGGTGAGCTGTTTGAGCACTTTGGTTTTACAGTGGCAAACATTGTAAGCAAAGCAAACGAGCTTTTTTAATCGCTTTGATTAAATAAAGTAAGTAATTGAAAAACCCGCACATGTTGCGGGTTTTTTTATGCCCTAACATGAAGCAACTTCACCTTGAACAATGCTGCTTTCCTTGCAAGAAAGTAAGCTATCAGGCAAGGTAGTGCGATAAAATTTATAAATAAAAATCTTAAATTAATAGCAGGAGCTAAAAATGCCAAAGTTCGATAACGTGAGTGTAGTAAAAAAAGCCAATGTATATTTTGACGGAAAAGTGTCGAGCCGTACCGTTATTTTAGGTGATGGCGAAGCGAAAACGTTAGGCTTTATGCAACCTGGTGAGTTTGTTTTTGATACAAACCAAAAAGAGTGCATGGAGCTTTTAGCTGGCCAATGGGATATTTTATTACCAGGGGCAAGTGAGTGGAAAACATTTAACGCAGGTGAATCGTTTAATGTTGATGCAAATGTAAGCTTTAAAGTAAAAGTATCTGATTTTGCTGACTACTGTTGTTCGTACACAGATTAATCAATACAGCTAGACGTCTGAAAGCCCATGTACTATGGGCTTTGCATAAACTTTGCACAACGCATGATTTAAATCACCAAAAACCGCAAATAAACCTCAAATATCTCTCTTTTTTCCTTGTGTTAATCTAAATAGCCCCCAATACTATTTATGAGGTAACAAATAAAAGGATACCCTATGAAAATTAATCTTTCTGGTCACCATGTTGAAGTTACTGACTCTATTAGAGAGCACATCAACGAAAAATTTTCAAAAATCGAGAGCCACTTTCCATCGCTTATTGCACTCGATATTATTTTGTCAAAAGAACATCATAAAATCCAAGCTGAAATTAGCACTAATTACGAAGGCACTCGCATATCGGTAAAAGGGGAAAACGAAGTTATGTACCCAGCCATTGCAAGCGCAGCTAAAAAACTCGATGCGGCACTAAAACATCGAAAAGGGCAGATAAAAGCAAACTTACACGAAAAGCCTGTTAGCACTACACCTGAAATCGCACACGAGATCATCCAAGAGATGGATCTTAAATAAAATTTAGTTCCAAAGTATTGTAAAAAAGAGCCGTATGGCTCTTTTTTATTGCCTGTAATTTAGGTAAGTTATGCGTTCTTGCAGTTTATTAATTAAAAAAATTAATAAAAAGAACACACAACACACATATTTTGAGAAATTAATGCACACAACAAAAGCAGTATGGAAGTCTCGACTAGGTGCGCTTGGGCCTGGAATACTCATGGCAACAGCCGCTATTGGCGGATCTCACCTAGTTGCCTCTACGCAAGCTGGAGCAATATTTGGCTGGCAACTATTTTGGCTAATCCTCGTTGTTAATGTTTTAAAGTACCCGTTTTTTCGCTTTGGTATGGAATACACACTCGCCACTAAAAATAGCCTAGTGGAGGGCTATAAAAGCAAAGGCCCGTTTTACTTTTACAGTTTTATTGGCTTAAACATTGTTGCCGCTGTTGTTAATACCGCCGGCGTATTACTGCTTACCGCAAGCTTACTGCATTACGCGCTGCCCATGGTTATTGAAGTAACCTTGCTTTGTTGGATGCTGCTGGGTGTATGTTTAGTTATATTGCTACTTGGACACTTTAAAGCGCTAGATAACGTTGCCAAAGGCATTATGGGGCTGCTTACGCTCGCTACTTTGATCGCCCTTGCCATTGCATTTAGTAACGGCCCAATGGCACCTGCTGATTATGTGGGACCTTCACCGTATGAACTTGCCATGCTTAGCTTTATGGTGGCTTTAATGGGCTGGATGCCAGCCCCTATCGAAATATCTGCATTAAGTTCTTTATGGCTAAAAGAAAAACAAGCCCAGCAAACAGTTTCTAAAAGCCAAGGCTTGTTCGATTTTAACGTAGGTTACTGGCTTACAGCTGGCTTAGCCTTGGTATTTTTTAGCTTAGGTGTATTAGTGCAGTACGGGCAAACCAGTAGTATAGAACTCGGCGGTGTCGCGTTTGCCAAGCAGCTTATTGATATGTACGCATTAACAATAGGCGAGTGGGCAAGGCCGCTTGTATCAGCAATCGCTTTTTTATGTATGTTTGGTACTACACTTACCGTGCTTGATGGCTACGCCCGTACGCTTAACGAATCCCATAAACTACTTGGCTTTGGGCAATCAAAACACAGCTTAAATATTTGGTTAATACTACAAGCCCTTGCCGGTATGGCCGTTATTTTATTTTTTAAATCAGCCCTTGGCCCCATGCTTACCTTTGCAATGACACTTTCATTTGTAACAACGCCTGTTTTTGCATGGCTTAACTTTAGCCTTGTGCGCTCAGAGCCTGCTATAAAACACAGCGTGCTATTACGTAGTTTAACGTGGTTAGGGCTAGTGTATTTAGTAGGCTTTGCTGTTGCGTTTGTAGTATGGAAACTAGCAGCCTAAATAGAGCCACTTACTTTAGGGTTTTAATTAAAGCCCTAAAGCTTAAAGTTTAAATGAGGTATAAATGGATATTAGAACAGGCGAGCTTTCAAACCCACACGTTATAGAGCTACTACAAGCACACCATAACGATATGCTAAAACACTCACCCGTTGAGAGCGTACATGCACTAGATGTGAGCAAACTCACTCAGCCCGATATAACTTTTTATAGCTTATGGATTGATAATAATTTAGCGGGTGTTAGCGCTTTAAAAGCACTAAATATAACGCATGGCGAAATTAAATCAATGCGCACATCAAGCAGCTATTTACGCCAAGGCATAGCCGCTAAGTTACTCACCCATATTATTGAGCAAGCAACACTTCGTGGTTATAAAAAGCTAAGTTTAGAGACCGGCACTGCTGAAGCATTTTTACCCGCACAAAAGCTTTACACTCAGTTTGGTTTTAAAGAATGCGAACCATTTGGTTATTATGAGCTAGATCCGTACAGCTTGTTTATGAGTAAAGCACTTTAAAAGTGAGAGTGGGGAGATTATGAAATATAAAATTGAACATACCGCTCCAGTATCAGACGCATTTGCAAATTTACGCACACAAGTAAAGTGGCAAAACCCTGACGATAAAACATTAAAAGCAAGCATTGAAAACTCACTTTTTTGGGTTGCCGTATACGATACTGATAAGTTAATAGGCACTGGTAGAGTAATCGGCGATGGCGCAATGTATTTTTATATTCAAGATATAATTGTTGCGCCTAGTTATCAAAAACAAGGTATTGGTCATTTAGTTATGACCCACATTGAAAACTACCTAAACAACACCTGCTCTAATGGCGCGACAATAGCTTTATTAAGTGCTCACGGTAAAGAAAGTTTTTATAGACAATATGGTTATGTAAAGCGTGATGGAGATGTTTTAGGATTAGGAATGTGTAAGTTTATTAAGTAAATAAAATTCTACAGAAAAAATAAAATGTCTTTAATATAATAATTTAACTGGATCAGAATAATATGGAAGTTAATAAATTTGGTTTGAGTAGAGTAATTCCAGCAGAAATAAAGCGAGAGATTCGTCAGCAATGTGGGTTCGGGTGTGTTATTTGTGGATTAGGAATAATTCAATATGAACATGTAGATCCTGAGTTTAAAGATGCAAAAAAACATGACCCGGCTAATATGACCCTCCTATGTCCACAATGCCATTCAAAGGTAACTACAAAAATGTGGTCAAAGTCACGTGTAAAATTAGCAATGCGGATGCCAAAGTGTTTACAACAAGGTTACTCTAATGAGTTTTTTGATTTCCCAGAGCGTAATCCTTCTTTAATTTTTGGTGGTGTAAAGTTAAGCAACTGTAAAATCCCTATTCAAGTTGCAAATTACCCATTATTTCAATTAAAAAAACCAGAGTACTTAGGTCAACCATTTTTGCTATCTGGTCTATTTACAGACTCTAATGGAGAAGTCTCACTAGAAATTAAAGATAATGAGTGGAAAGCTAATTCTTCTCTCTGGGATGTAGAAGTTAAAGGCCCTTGTATAACTATTAGAGAAAGGCATCGAAAAATACATCTTGTACTAACTATCACTGAGCAGTGTGATATTTTGGTTTCGCGTCTGGATATGGTTTTTGCAGGCTTCTATTTTGAAGCTAATGGTGATTATTTAAAAGTAACCTTTCCTGATGGAGGTTCTTCAGAGTTATCTGGATGTGTTGCAGATAATTGTAATGTTGGTATTTCTTTTTGATGTAAATAACTAAAGCTACTATTACTTTTTAAATTGATGATTCGAACTACTCTAATACAAATATAGCTGAGTCAAACTTTAACTCAGCCCTTTTATCGCTCTACTTATCCCATCTAAACTAAGCGCATACATGCGGTTGTTCATTAACTTTTTTATAAAGCCAATTGATTGGTAGTGCAGCCAATGCTCGACGAGTTGTGAGTTTAGCCAATCTAGCCTAATTGTTACTCATTTGAGTAAACAATAATTTCGTCAGAATTTGGTAATTTATAAAATCCAACATTTTTTGATTGCTTACCCATGAAATCAATAGCATATTTCATCTCTGCAATTGTTCTTACTGTAGAAAATTTATCTTTAAAACATGCTGAGAATTCGTATGTGAAAGATGTTGACTGATCATAACCTCCCAGCTCTAAAAGGTTATATTCAGTAAAGGGATCTGGTCCTAAAATTTGATGAGAGGTAATAAAAGGCACCCTAGAGTCTTGTAATTTCCAATCATTCAAGCATTTAGCTTCAACATTGCTTGCTAATAAATAAATGCTTTTATCCTTTTTAGAGTCACTTATAAAGATAGTTATAAAAACCAAATTTATAATAAGTGATGCAAACAAAATTAATTTTAATATATTTCTATTATTCACTTTAACTCAGCTCTTTTATCGCTCTACTTATTCCATCTAAGCTCAGCGCATACATGCGGTTGTTCATTAACTCTTTTATAAAGCCAATTGATTGATAGTACGGCCAGTGTTCAACGGGTTGTGGGTTGAGCCAGGCGACTTTATCAAAGTGGTTTGTTATACGTTGCAACCATGCACTGCCGGGCTCTTCATTGTAGTGTTCTACGGAGCCGCCCGCATAAGCTATTTCGTAAGGGCCCATAGTGGCATCGCCAACAAATATTACTTTGTAGTCGCTGGTGAACTTGTTTATGAGCGTCATGGTGTCAATCACGTTTGAATGGCGGCGTGCGTTGTCTTGCCAAACGTGCTCGTATAAACAGTTATGAAAGTAGTAAAACTCTAGGTGTTTAAATTCGCTGTGGGCTGCGCTAAATAATTCTTCGCAGGTGTGGATGTAGTCATCCATTGAGCCGCCAATATCAAATAGCATCAATACTTTTACTGCATTGTGGCGTTCGGGTGCCATTTTTACATCAAGCATGCCGCCTTGTTTTGCAGTAGCGCGAATAGTCTCGTTTAAATCAAGCGTGTCGCTTGCGCCAGTGCGGGCAAACTTACGTAACTTTTTAAGGGCGAGTTTAACTGTGCGCGAACTAATTTCTCTGTCGGTGTCGAGGTTTTTGTATTCTCGTTTATCCCACACTTTTACCGCTTGGCGGTTACGGTTGCCGTCTTGCCCAATACGCACGCCTTCTGGGTTATAGCCGTATGCACCAAAAGGTGATGTGCCGCCAGTGCCCACCCATTTATTGCCGCCTGCGTGGCGTTTTTGTTGCTCTTCTAAACGCTCTTTTAGGGTTTTCATAAGCTCATCGAGCCCGCCCATGGCTTTAAGTTGGGCTTTTTCTTCATCGCTTAGGTTTTTTTCAAACTCTTTACGTAGCCAGTCTTCAGGCAAGTTGTGTTGCTGCTTTAAGCTCTCGAGAAAATCAAGATCGGCAATACCGCTAAAGTAGTCGCTAAAGGCTTTGTCGAATCGATCAAAATGCGTTTCATCTTTTACCATTATGGTGCGAGCTAAATGGTAAAAGGCGTCTACGTCGGCAAATATAACGCCTTTTTTTAAGGCGTTAATTAAATCGAGCAGTTCGCGCAGGCTCACAGGTAGGCGGTATTCACGTAATTTGAAAAAAAACTGTACTAACATGTTTGGGCCTGTTTATCTTTCGAGGTTAAATTTGCAGCAGTGTGTTTGGTATTTAGGCAAGGCAGAGCCTATGTAGTGTGGTTATTCCCCATAAATAGGCGATAACACAGCATAAATACCAAACACGCGCTGCCTGAAGGTTCGTCCTAGGGACGATTAACTCTTTGTTGCTCGGCTTTTACTTAGCCCACTAGGTTACAAACCTCGCGCCACGATTAAATCGTCCCTAGTTAGAACAAATTTTAATCCTGAAAGGTCAACAGGCCCTAGCGACGGCTCATAAACGCGAGCTTTTCGATTAGGCTTATGTCTTGCTCATTTTTAAGTAAAGCGCCAAACATTGGCATTAAACCGCCTTTTTTAGCTTTGTCGTGCAGTGTTTTAGCGTCTATGTCTTCAGCCATTAAAAGCTTTAACCAGTCGAGTAATTCGCTGGTGGAAGGTTTCTTTTTAAGGCCGTTTGCTTCGCGCAGGTTAAAAAACACTTCGAGTGCTTGGCGTACTAAATCCTGTTTAACGTTAGGGTAGTGCACGTCAATAATTTGCTGCATTTCATCGCAGCTTGGAAAATCAATATAATGAAAAAAGCAGCGGCGTAAAAATGCGTCCGGCAATTCTTTTTCGTTATTTGATGTGATGATCACAATAGGGCGCTCTTTTGCGACAATGCGCTCGTTAGTCTCATAAACATGAAACTCCATTTTATCGAGCTCAAGTAGTAAGTCGTTTGGGAACTCTATGTCGGCTTTGTCTATTTCATCAATTAAAAGCAGTGGGCGTTTACCGTTGAGCTCTGCATATGTAAATGCCTGCCAAAGCTTACCTTTAACGATGTAGTTACTAATGTTGTGTACGCGCTCGTCACCTAGTTGGCTGTCGCGCAGGCGCGAAACCGCGTCGTACTCGTATAAGCCTTGCTGCGCTTTAGTAGTCGATTTTATATGCCACTGAATAAGCGTAGTATCTAAGCTTTTAGCCAACTCCTCAGCCAGCATGGTTTTACCTGTGCCAGGTTCGCCTTTAATTAAAAGTGGTTTTTCGAGCATAATGGCAGCATTTACAGCTTGTTTAAGCGCGCTACTCGCTATGTAATTGTCAGTTGAATTAAATTGCACGGTGTACCCTTGTCTGGTCTGAGCAGTAAGTTATTTTGTTATAATGCCATAGTTAAGCAGCAGGTCCAATATAAGCAAAACGCTGTATGACCTCACCTTCTTTTTCAACAGTTTCTAAAAACATACTAAGTGGGCGCGCCCATATACCAAATTCACCATAAAGTGCTTGGTAAATCACAAGCTGTTCCTCGGTTTCGCTATGGGTGGCAACATGAATAACTTTATATTGCGGGCCTTTGTAGTGTTGGTATATGCCTGGTTTTAGGGAAAGTGGTTTTATTGCTGTAGTCATGTTTTGATCTCTTGTATAATTTGGCTTTGCACTTTTAATGTTAACTAATTTGCCAATACTATGAACTATATTTCTTTAGATGATTACAAAAAGGCGTGGGTTTTTCGCCACAAAGATTTACCTGTATCTGATGAAGACGCAGCAAAAATAAAGCCTATGAGCGACGAGCGCGCAGCCGTACTTTGGACAACCATGGTGAGCCGTGAGTTTGATCACCCTGATTTTTTTGAAGACACCGATTGGTGTGGCCAAGAAAAAAGCTTTAGCCAAGAAGTAGATTGGCAAGATGCGTGGGAAAATGGTGATGCGCTACCACCAGAAGCAATCTTAACGTTTTTAGATTGGGAAGCTAACACCACGGTTTATTTTTGTATGGCACGCGATAATATTATCGAAACAACATTTGATGTATTTAAACGCAATTGGCAAAACTTTATGTTTTTAGCTGATGGCAGTTTATTGATTGGTAAAAAGCGTAATACGGTTGTGCAATTTTTAGAATCAGGTAAAGCAAAATTAGGTGAAAAGCCAAGCGCTTAAAATAGTGCGCTGCGCTTAAAAAACATTCAATACTGTGTTATAAAACATTTACCTGAATATTTTTGAGTACAGCTTTTGGTCGCTAAAAATCAGTCACTTGGTGCTCAACAGCAAGTTGAAATTTGGCAAACTGATGCACAAAAAGTGTTGTATGCACAATTGTGCAATGCGTTTTATCAGCGTGAGGTTCAGCGATTAGTTGCAGAGCCTAATGCCGATAAACTGCGCCGCCAGTTAAAAAGCCTACCTTATTATATTGAGCGAGCGGCAACGTTTGTTGCCAATGGTGACACGCCTTTTACGCTTGATGCACAAAATGGTACGTGGCTTGAAAAGCAAAAACCGACCCCACCCGATGTGAATGTTCAAGCTAATGAACTTTTTTATCAAACGTATGCCAAAGTGGGGCTTATAGTGCCCGTTATATTGCATGGCTACGATCAGGTGCGTCTTAGAATAGACAGTATCGATCAGTTAGGCGAAAATAAGCTGCATTGTAACGAGCTTGGTTGGTTTGATTTTTTAGGAAATGGGTTAGAGCAGCAAAATGCTCAGCTAATAAAGCCAAGTAAAGTGAGTTTAACCGCTGCATGTTGCGGGCATCAGTGGCAATTTTCGAAGCGTTGCATGCCACGGGTTTTATCACTACGCGAAATGCTTTTAGCGGGTAGTATTAATTGGCGCAATTTAAAGCGCCCCTTAGCGTATTAAAGTTAAGGTATTTGGAATTTAAAATAAGGAGTGTTAAATGCGTATTTTTCAAGTTGGCTTACTGTGCTTAGCACTGTTTGTACAATACAGGTTATGGTTTGGTCATAATGGTTTACAAGACTACACACGACTAAAAGGTGCAGTAACGTCGCATCATCAAACCAACGAAAAACTCATTAAACGTAATAAAGTACTTAAAGCAGATATTGAAGACTTAAAGCTTGGCCAAGAAGGCATTGAAGAGCGTGCACGCAACGAATTGGGAATGATTAAACCGGACGAAACATTTATTCGTGTTTTACCGGGCAAACAATATGACAAATAAACAGACTATTGCAGCAATTGTACCTGCTGCGGGTGTTGGCAGTAGAATGCAGCACAATGCGCCTAAGCAATATATACAATTAGCCGGTAAAACCATTTTAGAACACACCTTAGCTAAACTTTCTCAATTACCTCAATTACGCACTATTGTTGTTGCCCTTAGCGACAGCGACCCCTATTTTGACGAACTCCCATTGCTTGATAATCGCATTGTGCGAGCCAGTGGCGGAAAAGAGCGAGCCGACTCGGTGCTTAACAGTCTGCTTTTTTTAGCGCCTAACCCACCAACATGGGTGTTGGTGCACGATGCTGCGCGTCCGCTAGTTAATATTACAGATATAGAGCGTTTAATTGATGAATGTATACGCGCTGATGAAGGCGGTATTTTAGCTATCAAAGTAAAAGACACCATAAAACGCGGCCACACTCATGCCCTACAAACTGTGCCGCGAGACGATTTATGGCAAGCACTTACCCCGCAGTTTTTTAAATATGACGAGCTTAAAAATGCACTGCAAAACGCATTAGCAAGCGGGGCTACTATTACCGATGAAGCCAGTGCAATTGAGTGGGCGGGTAAACCGGTTAAGCTTGTAGCAGGTCGTAGCGATAATATTAAAATAACCACGCCAGAGGATTTAGACCTGGCTGGGTTTTTATTACATAAACAACAAAACGAGAGTGCATTATGATACGAATTGGCCATGGTTTTGACGTACATAAATTTGGCGGCGAAGGCCCGTTAACTATTTGTGGTGAAAAAATTGATTACCCACAGGGCTTTTTAGCGCACTCAGATGGTGATGTTGCTATTCATGCATTATGCGATGCTATTTTAGGCTCACTTGCAATGGGTGATATTGGTAAGCACTTTCCCGATACAGCTAGCGAGTATGAAAATATCGATAGCCGTATTTTACTTCGCCATGTGGTGGGCTTAGCTAAAGAACAAGGTTATGTACTTGGTAATGGCGATGTGACTATTGTTGCTCAGGCACCAAAAATGTTGCCACATATTCAAGCTATGCGCGCTAATTTAGCCAGCGATTTAAATTGCGACCTTAGCCAAATTAACGTTAAAGCCACTACTACCGAAAAGCTAGGCTTTGAAGGGCGCAAAGAAGGTATTTCTAGTCATGCGGTGGTTATTATGAGTAAAGAGCTTGCGAGTACAAAAAACGCATGAGCGATTTAAATTATTTATACGGTGCACCGCTTTCTAAAGCTGATTTTAAAACCACAGCTGAAGACTTTATGGTTGATGAAGACTTAGGTATAGAATTTACCGGCAGTGGCGAACACGTGTGTTTGCAGGTGGTTAAAAAAGGCGAAAACACGCAATACGTTGCAAAGCTAATTGCGCAGCGTGCGGGTGTTTCACCGCGAGACGTAAGCTATGCAGGCATGAAAGATCGCCACGGTGTGTGTTCGCAGTGGTTTAGTGTAAAAGTACCAATTAAAAAGCCTATCGATTTTAGTGATTTAAATAGTGAGAGTATTTTTATTGTGTCGCAACAGCGCCACGATCGTAAGTTACGTACGGGCTGCCACAAAGGTAATAAATTTACTATTACGCTTCGTAACGTAACCAACCCTCTAGATATTCTATGCCGTATTAATGCCGTGCGCGCAGGTGTGCCTAATTACTTTGGCGAACAGCGCTTTGGGCATGGCGGTCATAACTTAGTTATGGCTGAAAAAATGTTTGCCGGTGAGCGTATTCGCGATAAAAAGTTGCGCGGTATTATTATTTCAGCAGCACGATCGCATGTATTTAATCAGTTAGTGAGCTTACGTGTAAAAGAGCATGGTTTAGCTAAAACAATGCACCGTGAAGTATTTATGCTCAGCGGCAGCAATGCATTTTTTGAAGATGCAATTAATGACGAAAACATAGAGCGATTAGCTACCGGCGATATTATGATGTCGGCACCTATGGTGGGAAAAAGCGAAAAAGGCTTAACCGAACAAGAGAAAATATGGCTCGAACCTTTCCAAACATGGTGTGATGGTTTAGGTGAATTAGGCCTTAAAAATGAGCGCCGAATGCTGCGCTTAATTCCACAAAACTTAACCGTTGAAACACTTGATGAAACCACACTAAAACTAAGCTTTGGTTTGCCAAAAGGGTGTTTTGCAACCGCATTATTACGTGAGCTGGTGGATTACACTGATGCTAGCCCTCGAGAGCGCAAAGAAAAGGATAATGGCATAAATGAAGATACTGTTAAGTAACGATGATGGCGTAAATGCCAAAGGCATTGCGGTTTTATATCAGGCGCTTATACAAATTGCAGATGTAACCCTTGTTGCACCTGATCGCAACTGTAGTGGCGCGAGTAATTCTTTAACACTTATGAACCCGCTACGAGCGACTACACTCGAAAATGGTTTTATGTCAGTTAATGGCACACCTACTGATTGTGTACATTTAGGCGTAAATCAGTTAGCTGATGAAAAGCCAGACCTTGTTGTTGCTGGCATTAACCATGGTGCTAATTTAGGTGATGATACGCTTTATTCCGGTACTGTTGCCGCTGCAACTGAAGGTCGCCATTTAGGTTTGCCTGCAATTGCGGTATCGCTTTGCTCACATAATGGCGATCATTTTGAAACAGCCGCTGCTGTTACCGTAAATATTATTAAAGGCTTGGCTTCGCATCCGCTTCCAAAAGATCAAATAATAAATATTAATGTGCCAGATATTCCATTAAGTGAATTAAAAGGGGTGCAAGTAACACGTTTAGGTGCTCGTCATAAAGCCGAAACGATGACGAAACAAACCGATCCTTGGGGCCGTGATATTTATTGGTACGGATCGCTTGGCACCGAAAGCGATGCTGGTGAAGGCACCGACTTTTACGCAATTAATAATGGCTATGCCTCAGTTACGCCACTGAGTGTTGATATGACAGCTAAAGATAGCTTAAAGGCAGTAGGAGAATGGTTAGCCGATTTGGAGATTAATCGTGCTCGCTAATTATACCCGCAGTGCAAAAGCGCTTTCTGACTTACTAAAGCGTGAAGGTGTTGAAGATACGCAAGTACTTAGTGCTATAGCTGATATTCCGCGCCATATTTTTATAGATGATGTGCTAAAACACAAAGCCTATGAAAATACAGCGCTCCCTATTGGGCAAGGGCAAACAATTTCTCAGCCTTACATAGTAGCGCGCATGACAGAGCTACTTCGTTTAGCTGGTGTGCGCAATAAAGTGTTAGAAATAGGTACAGGATCTGGGTATCAAACTGCAATATTGGCCAAAACGTTTACGAAGGTTTACTCGGTAGAGCGTATTAAAACACTTCAGTGGCAGGCAAAAAGGCGTTTGCAGCAACTCGATTTATATAATGTAACCATGAAGCATGGCGATGGGTGGCAAGGCTGGCAATCACAAGCGCCGTTTGATGGTATCATAGTGACTGCTGCAGCCTCTAAAGTTCCGCAAGATTTACTTGCTCAGTTGGCCGATGGTGGCGTGTTATTAGCCCCAATTGGTGAGAGCGATCAAAAATTAGTAATGGTTATCCGCAAAGGCGATAATTATAAAGAGCATGTTATTGCTCCCGTTAGATTTGTGCCGTTAGTACCTGGCGATATTGAATAGGAATTCATTTTGAAGTTGTTTACCAAGTTATACGATATGGCCCTAGTGTGGGCAAAACACCGTCATGCGGAACGTTACTTAGCTGCGATGAGCTTTGCAGAATCAGTTTTCTTCCCGATACCACCCGATGTAATGCTTGCACCTATGTCACTTGCGCAACCAAACAAAGCATGGCGATTTGCAAGCTTTGCCACAATAGCATCGGTTATTGGTGGAGTGGTTGGTTACTTACTTGGTTTTTGGCTATTTGAACCCGTTGTAGAGCCATTGATTGCACAAATGCACTGGCAAGAAAAGTTTGATATAGCACTAAACTGGTTTAAGGATTACGGTGTTTGGGTTGTGTTTTTAGCCGGTTTTTCGCCTATACCATATAAAGTATTTACGATTGGCGCAGGCGTTTTACAAATGGCATTTTTGCCATTTTTAATAGCATCAGCCATTGGGCGCGGTGCGCGATTCTTTTTAGTTTCAGCCTTAATGAAGTGGGGCGGAGCTCAAATGGAGCGAAAATTACGTCAGTATATTGAAATACTTGGTTGGGGATTAGTGGTATTAATTGCGCTAGCTTACTTTTTATTGCGTTAAGCGTTAAAAATATCAATTTTCTAATTTAGGGGGAAAATACAATGAATAAACAGTGTTTACTGTATGTAACTATATTTATTAGTATTTTTCTCTTTGGTTGCTCTTCTCGCCATGTTCCTGCACCTGTTAGTAGCTTAAATAATAATGTTAATGATTTAGGTCATACTGTTAACATTAATGGGGCTAGCTATAAAGTACAAAAAGGAGATACGCTCTACTCTATTGCCTTTAGTGCTGGGCAAGACTTTAGATTACTTGCAAAAAACAATTCAATTCCATCACCTTACACAATTTTCCCTGGGCAAAACATCTCCTTACTCCCTAAGCCCGAAAAAACAAAAAGGGATGGAAATTATACGAATTCGAGTAAAAAGTCTATAAAAAAATCACAAAAAAATAACAAAATTTTAAAGAAAGAGCTTGATCCCCCAAAACAACGAGAGTATGTTCAGAAACAAGCCAGTAACAAAATTAGTAATACTAAACGTTTGTCGAGCAGTAAAGTTAAGTGGTTTTGGCCTGCACAGGGCAAAATTACCAAACGCTTTTCTAATAAGGAAAACGGTTATAAAGGTTTACAGATTACTAATCGCAAAGGGGCTTCAGTCTTAGCTGCGGCACAAGGAACAGTGGTATACGCGGGTAACGCCCTTCGAGGTTATGGTAGTTTAATCATATTGAAACATAATGATGATTACCTAAGTGCTTATGCACATAACTCGAAATTACTTGTTAAAGAAAAGCAGAAAGTTAAGGCAGGACAAAAAATAGCAGAAATTGGTAATTCAGAATCTCCGGTCACCGCGCTTCGCTTTGAAATTCGCTACCGAGGGCAAGCTGTCAATCCTGCTAAATACCTACCCTAATTTTTAGGTATTGATAATTGCTCGGGAGAAGGCTTATGGCTAGCGCAGCAAAACTTGACAAACACACTACGACTGACGAAAAATTCGATGATATCGATATTGACGAAAGCACAGCTCTACTAGATAAAGTAGACGACGATGAAATCTTTGCTAAAGAAGAAGTAACTAAAAATCTTGACGCAACTCAACTTTATTTAGGCGAAATTGGTTTTTCTCCTTTGCTAAGTGCTGAAGAAGAAGTGTTTTTTTCTCGCAAATCACTTCGAGGGTGTGAAGCCTCACGTAAACGTATGATTGAAAGTAACTTACGTTTGGTTGTTAAAATAGCACGTCGTTATAATAATCGCGGCCTTGCTCTACTTGATTTAATTGAAGAGGGTAACTTAGGCTTAATTCGCGCAGTTGAAAAATTTGACCCTGAGCGTGGATTTAGATTCTCTACTTACGCTACATGGTGGATACGTCAAACAATTGAACGTGCCATTATGAACCAAACGCGTACCATTCGCTTACCTATTCATGTAGTTAAAGAGCTTAATGTTTATTTACGTACAGCGCGTGAGTTAACTCAAAAGCTTGACCATGAGCCAACAGCTGACGAAATTGCAGCTTGCCTAGATAGACCCGTTGAAGACGTTACTAAAATGCTACGTTTAAACGAAAGAATTGCATCAGTAGACATGCCTATTGGTGGCGAAAACGACAGTGTACTACTTGATATCATCCCTGATGAAAAAAGTGCTGGTCCTGAAGGCGAAGTACAAAATAATGATATTAATAAACATATTGTAGATTGGTTAGGAGAATTAAACCCTAAACAACGTGAAGTGTTAGCACGTCGATTTGGACTGCTTGGCTATGAGCCATCTACACTTGAAGATGTAGGTCGTGAAATAGGCTTAACACGTGAGCGTGTAAGACAAATCCAGGTAGAGGCATTACGTCGTCTAAAAGACATTTTGCAACAAGAAGGTTTAAGTACAGATAGCTTGTTTAATCAGTTTTCGTAACTAGTTAAATAGTATAAGAGACTATGTGTGTTAAAAAGCCGAAGAATTTATTCTTCGGCTTTTTTTATGCTTGTAAATTAGATGATATAATACCAATCTGCTTATATATGGGGTCTATTTAACGTTAAGAAAATTACGCTAGAACTAGGCAAAAATTTTTGTATCTAGTTGTTCTAAATAAAAAATTTTTAACGACGTTATAGTGCAATTTAATTCGTTAAATTGATCAAAGATTTATGCAGGTTGGTATAAATTACAACAATGCTTTTAGTTTATATAACAAATCGTGCGCTTGGCGTGGCGATAAATTATCAGGGTCGATTGCGCTTAACTGCTCTTCAACTTCTGAAGGTGTACTTTGTGTAATTTCGTTATTAAAAGTAAAGGCTTGTTGTTCTGTATTTGGTGCAGTAACGCTTTGATGATTTTCAAGCAACTTAAGTTTTTGCTTTGCTTGTGCAATCACAGCTTTTGGCACTCCAGCAAGAGCGGCTACTTGTAAACCAAAGCTTTTGCTTGCTGCACCGTCGAGAACTGTATGCATAAACGCAATAGTGTCGTTATGCTCTATTGCATCAAGGTGCACGTTTACAAGGCCCGTGGTTTGCTCAGCAAGTTCTGTTAATTCAAAGTAGTGCGTAGCAAACAATGTTTTAGCAGATATTTTTGACGCTAAATGATCGGCTGTTGCATACGCAAGCGAGAGTCCATCGTAGGTACTTGTACCGCGACCAATCTCATCCATTAACACTAAAGACTGCGCCGTGGCATTATTTAAAATAGTCGCTGTTTCGGTCATTTCTACCATGAAGGTTGAACGCCCTGATGCTAAATCATCGCTTGCACCAATACGTGTAAATATGCGGTCGATATTACCAATTTTAGCGCTGTCAGCGGGGACATAACTGCCAATGTGAGCCATTAGAACAATAAGTGCCGTTTGGCGCATATAGGTTGATTTACCGCCCATGTTTGGACCGGTAATAATTAGCATTTTACGTTGGCTGTTTAATTCAACAGGGTTAGCAATAAACGGTTCTTTCATTACTTGTTCAACAACAGGGTGACGACCTTGCTTAATGCTTATATTGTCGTTATCGCACAATTCTGGTTTTGCATAATTGAGTGCGAATGCACGCTCAGCTAAATTATTTAAAACGTCTAAATCAGCCAATGCTGCTGCCATCATTTGCAACTGCTCAATATGTGGAGCAATAAATCTAAATAGCTCCTCGTATAGTTGTTTTTCAAGCGCGAGAGCTTTTGATTGGCTACCGAGTACTTTATCCTCGTGCTCTTTAAGCTCAGGAATAATATAGCGTTCGTTATTTTTAAGCGTTTGGCGACGAATGTAGTCGGCTGGAACCAAGTGCGCATTAGCTCTACTAACTTCAATAAAAAAGCCGTGTACGCGGTTATAACCGATTTTAAGCGTACTAATGCCCGTACGTTCGCGCTCTCGCAGTTCTAATTGCTCAAGGACATCAGTGGCACCTTTGCTTAAGTTGCGCCACTCATCAAGCTCACTGTTGTAACCTGGAGCAATAACGCCACCATCACGAATAAGTACTGGTGGGTTTTCTATCACTGCACGTTCTAATAACTCTTGTAAATCAGGGAGCTCAGGCGAGTGCTTGATAATACCCGCTATACGAGGATCGTTAGCATCATCTAACAAAGTATGCAGTGGTGCAAGTGCTTGCAATGCACTGCGCAGGCGAGTTAAATCACGCGGGCGTGCAGTACATAAAGCTAGGCGTGCAATAACACGCTCTACATCACCAATCTCTTTTAATGATTCGTGTAGTTCACCGCAAAGCTGCGCATCTAAAATAGCGCTAATTGCATTTAAACGTGAATTTAGCTCGTCTTTATTACGAATTGGTGTATGAATACGGCGCTTAAGTAAGCGAGAACCCATAGGTGTGGCTGTTTTATCAAGTACTTGAGCAAGTGTATTTTCAAACCCGCCCGATAAATTAACAGTTAATTCTAAATTTTTACGGGTAGCGGCATCTAAAATAACAGCGTGTTCGTTGTGCTCAAGCGTAATTGCACGAATATGTGGCAGTGCAATACGTTGTGTATCTTTTACGTATTGCATTAGGCAACCTGCAGCAACAAGCGCGCTATGGGCTTTATCAACACCAAAGCCAACTAAATCTTTAGTACCAAACTGATCGCATAATAAGTGCTGAGCCGTATCTAAGTCGAACTCCCACTCTGGGCGACGGCGAGCACCTTTTATATGTTCAATTAAATGAACGTTTTCAAAGCTTTCGCTATACAGAAGTTCGGCTGGTGATAGGCGCTGAATAGTTGAGCTAAAGGCTTCGTCGGTATTTACCTCGACAATATTAAAACGACCAGAGTTAATGTCTAAATAAGCAATCCCGTATAAGCCTTTTTTACTTTGCCAAACGCTGGTAAGGAGATTGTCTTGTCGTTCTTGTAAAAGTGCTTCATCAGAAATTGTACCGGGTGTAACTATACGCACTACTTTACGATCAACAGGGCCTTTACTGGTTGCAGGGTCTCCCACTTGTTCGCAGATAGCGACTGATTCACCCATTTGGACTAGACGTGCTAAGTAGTTTTCTACCGCATGGTAAGGTACACCCGCCATAGGGATAGGATCGCCGCCAGCTTTACCACGATGCGTTTGCGAAATATCGAGTAATTGAGCGGCGCGTTTAGCGTCATCAAAAAAAAGTTCGTAAAAATCGCCCATACGATAAAACAATAAAATATCGCGATGCTCTGATTTTATTTTTAGATACTGCTGCATCATAGGGGTTTGTTGTTTTATAGTGTGTGGTGCATAAAGATCAAACGACATGTATTTACCCAAAGGCTGAATATGGAATTACATCAAGAGATTAAAACACTTGCTGCGCAATTAGGCGCTATTTTAACGGATAAATGCTTATGGATCACTACTGCTGAGTCATGTACTGGTGGCGGAGTGAGTTATGCGCTTACCGATACACCTGGAAGTTCAGCTTATATCGACCGTGCATTTGTCACTTATAGTAACCAAGCAAAGCAAGATTTGCTCAATGTTAGTGCTAGTACATTAAATCAATACGGTGCTGTGAGCGAGCAAACAGTCCATGAAATGGCAGAAGGTGCTATTAAAGCATCAAACGCTAATATATCCATAGCTGTATCGGGCATTGCAGGGCCTGGCGGGGCAACAGAAGGTAAACCTATTGGACTTGTATGGTTTGGCATACAAATTAATGACAAAGTACTGACCTTTAAACAAATATTTACTGGTGATAGGGCTCAAGTAAGACTGCAAGCTATTGTATTTGCATTAAAAAGCGTAATAGATGAGATAAAATGAAAAAATTAGCTTGATACTGTGATTTCATACAGTATACTTGTTCGCATTAGCTGGATTGGAGAACAAAATGAACGATAACAAACAAAAAGCGTTAGACGCAGCACTATCACAAATTGAACGTCAATTTGGTAAAGGCTCAATTATGAAATTGGGTGACAACAAAGCGTTAAACATTGAATCTGTATCTACAGGTTCACTAGGTATTGATATTGCCTTAGGCATAGGTGGCTTACCTATGGGACGTATTGTTGAAGTGTATGGTCCTGAGTCATCTGGTAAAACAACGCTTACTTTACAAGTTATCGCAGAAGCTCAAAAAGAAGGTAAAACATGTGCCTTTATTGATGCTGAGCATGCTCTTGATCCTGTATATGCACAAAAACTAGGTGTAAATATTGATGACCTTTTTGTATCTCAACCAGATACCGGTGAGCAAGCTCTAGAAATTTGTGACATGTTAGTACGTTCAAGCGCGGTAGACGTTGTTATTATTGACTCGGTTGCTGCACTTACACCAAAAGCTGAGATTGAAGGCGACATGGGCGACTCGCACATGGGCTTACAAGCACGCTTAATGTCACAGGCATTACGTAAGCTTACTGGTAATATTAAACGCTCTAACACGTTATGTATTTTCATTAACCAAATCCGTATGAAAATTGGTGTTATGTTTGGTAACCCAGAAACAACAACGGGTGGTAATGCACTTAAGTTTTACGCATCGGTACGTATTGATATTCGTCGTATTGGTTCTGTGAAAGAAGGTGATGAAGTTGTTGGTAACGAAACCCGCGTTAAAATTGTTAAAAACAAAGTAGCGCCGCCATTTAAACAAGCTGAATTTATCATCATGTATGGCGAAGGTATTTCTAAGCAAGGCGAGTTAATTGATTTAGGTGTTAAGCATAAAATTGTTGAAAAAGCAGGTGCTTGGTACAGTTACAGTGGCAACAAGGTTGGCCAAGGTAAATCTAACTCAATTAAGTTTTTGAAAGAAAACCCAGAAATTGCAGATGAGATTGAAGGTAAGTTACGCGAAATGCTTTTACTAAAAGCAACTATTGAACCTGAAGACGGTGAAGATAAGTTAGGCGACGATCCAGACCTTTAAACTGCACCCAAATGAGTTTTTAAGCTTGATTTGACCCGAGCTTTGAAAAGCGCTAATCAGTAATGATTAGCGCTTTTTTGTTATTAAAAACTTACATCAGGTTAGATAAAATAAAAACGACACATTAAAAATGTGTCGTTTTTTAATTCAATAGAAAAAATCTAGAGTCTTTAATTAATCAAATATATTTATAATTGCCAGTTTACAGATAGGGCGTAGTTACGAGGTGCACCGTAGTAACCTTGTGCCCAGTACAGGCTGTGCAAATATTTTTCACCGGTGGTGTTATTTACGTTGAAAGTGACTCCTACGTTATCTGTAATTTCGTAAGTGGCCATTAAATCAAGTAACCCGTATGCATCTTGGTGAGTAGTGACGCTTGCAATACCATTTGTATCTTCGACTTGGACTCGGCTAGTTGAATCCTGCCAGCGATAGTTTGCACCAAATGATAAACCATCAACTAAAGGTACTTGGTAGGTTGCGGCCAGCTTAAGTTGATTTTCAGGTGTGTAATCTTTAACTAAATCATCACCATCAATAGTTAGGTTACTAAAACTTACACTTGCGCTTAAATCATCTGTTATTCGACCACTTAGTTCAACTTCAAAGCCGTTGCTGTTGATACCATCTGCTGCATAATAACGCGTATCACTAGGTAATGAGTCGGGTAAAGCTATGGCAAGCCCTTCCTGCTTTGCATCGAAGTAAGCAAAAGTTACGAAAATTTGGTCATCAAGTAACTGTGCTTTTATACCAACTTCACTGCTTTTACCTATTACGGGAGCTAATTGGTTGGCATTAATATCAAGCTCTTTTTGCGGTACAAATGTTTCTGTGTAGCTTGCATAAGCTGATAGAGACTCGTTAAAGTCGTACACCGTGCCAATATAAGGAATAACTTCAGAGTCGCTTCTTGTTTGCTCAACACCGTAAGCGTTCCCTTTTGTTTTCCAATCGGTATAACGCACACCAGCGAGCACACTTAAAGGCTCACTTAATCTAATGCGAGTAGATATGTAAGCTGATTTTTGCTCGTTAGTAATATCACTACCATTTAAGCCATCAGCAAGTGTTGCCTCTGGTACTACACCATCCCACGTTTTAAGTGATGGCATAGCTGGAAAACCATTGCCTGTAGTGTAATCGTAAAGAGACTGCTCGTTGTAATCCATTTTAGCTTGGCTAACACCAAATGATAGGTCGTGCTCTTGGCCAAATAAATCAAACTTACCACTGGCATATAAATCAAATAAGTCATGCTTATCTTCGTAATCATAACGGCTAGCATAACCTGTTAAACCAAGTTCAGTATCTTTATCAGGGGTGCCGTATACGTAGAACAACTCTGAGTCTTGTTCGTTTTCGATGTGAGCATAACGTGCTCTAGCTACCCATGTTGCCGATAAGTTTTGTTCAAGTGTTACATATACTTGCTCAGCACTGTTATCCCAGTAAGACCAGTCAGCAGCGGTGCTGGTTGATTCGTCGTAATCGGTTGCTGTTCCGTCTGTATAATAAAGAGGTAGTGCACCCCACAGCGGGCTATCTGCGTCTTTTTGTTGGTTAACGTAGTTAACGCTTAATAATGTGTTGTCTGTTAATTTGCCTTCGTAGGCTAAGTAAACAATGGTTTTATCTGTTTCGTAGCGATCTAAATATGAGTCAGCTTTTTGCTTCGTAAATACAGCGCGTACAGCGTGGTCTTCATTTATTGGCGTAGATACATCTAAATCTAAACGTTTTTTATTCCATGAGCCATAAGATGCTGATGCATTTGCCTGTGTTGTATAAGTTGGCTTTTTTAAAACCATGTTAACAGTTGCAGAAGGATTACCAGCGCCAGTCATTAAACCATTAGCACCGCGAACTATCTCTACACGGTCATAAATTGATGTATCAAGACTGCCTTGAATAGAGCCTGAGCTTTGTGGGATCCCTAAGCCATCAACTTGAAAGTTCGTAATTTCAAAACCACGGGCCTTAAAGTAAGTACGATCTGTTTCTATTTGCTCTACTGTTACGCCTGGCGTGCTTTCTAGTACTGAGTTTATGTCGTCTAGTGAAAAGTCGTCCATTAGTGCGCGTGAAACTACCGAGATTGATTGTGGTGTTTCTTTAATTGTTAAACCTAGTTTGGTAGCCGATTGCGCTTCTTCAGTAATGTAGTTTTTATGATGCTGACCATATACCGCAATTTTTTCGAGAGGTTCAGATTTTACATTTGCCTCATCAGCAAGTGCATAACCAGATAAAATTAAAGAAGTAGCAAAGCTTAGTTTAGATAAACGCAAAACTTGAGGGGACGACATAAGTTTTTCCAGTTAGTTCAAAAGAAGTGCGTAACTTAATCTAAATGATATCGATTTGCAATTGTGTTTAGTGTTTTTATCAATAATAATTCTATTTTTTTGGATTTTAGCGCCACATATAAAGATTTTAGGTACGAATTGATGAATTATATAGAACTCAATCTCGCTTATAAAAAAAGCGGCCTAGGCCGCTTTTTAAAGTAGTTAGCTTTTTAGCTATTAAAAAGAGTATTTAACAGAAAACTGTAAGCGGTCTAAATCGCCATCAACGCCGCTTTCAGTTTCACGCTCAGCATGCTTTAGCTCAGCACCAAAAGTTAGACGTTTAACCGGTGAGTATAGAATGTTAGCACTATAGCTTTGGCTTGATTCAGTCGGATCACCAGAAATAGCTAATAAATCAGTGTTGTTATCAGCACTGAAGAATGAATATAAGAACGTTGAACGCCATTGGCTTGTCCACTTGTGCTGGTAAGCAACAAAACCAGAAGTCGAATCAATTGCATCTAGTTCATCGTCATTAAGTACTGCACCGTGAGCAACGTTTAAGCCTACGTAACGGCCTAAGCCTTTACCTTGAGTAAGCATAAATTTAAGGTTGTCTTCACCAAGGTTTATTTTACCTGATGCACTAATACCAAAAGAAGTTTCATCTGCATCAACACTGCCTACTTTATAAGTAAGTTGGCGAGCAAGCGCTGCAACCACAATGTTACCCCAATCGGCTTTGTGTGTGTAACGAGCTGTAAAGTCAGGCAATGATGCATCATCAGTTACTACCATACCGCTAGTAGTAGAAATTGTACTTTCTGGGTTTTCTAATGAAAACGACCATGCGCCAGTGGTGTATTTAATTTGCGATTGACGCACAAACACAGTGCCCTCAGCAGGGCCTACAAAATCAAGCGTTTCAGCAAGCGCCCCCACGTTTTGGAAGTTAGACCATGTTTGACCAAATAACCAACCATCGTAAGTCACAAAGGCATGGCGAATACGCGGGGCGTAAGAATTTGAAACTCGCTCATTACCGCCAGCAGCCGAGGCCAAAAAGTCAATTTCAATTTTAGTATTAACGGTTTTACCATTATCCATAACAGTGGCTGTGCCAAAGTTAAAACGTGACTCACGAGCATGCATATCAAATACAGCATCTGAGCTGTTATCATCGCCAACTGTTAACGTACTTGGTACGTAAAAGTCACGACCTACGTTTGAGCCTGCAGGCGCACCCGCTGAATAATCACTCCACATAGAGTCGAGTTTAATGTATCCACCGTAAGTAAATTCCGTATCACCAATTTTTGCGGCAGTCGCTGCATAAGCAGTGCTTGATAGTGCACATAATACAGCGCTTGCTGCTAATGTTTTTAATGGGGTAAATTTCATTGTGGTGTCCTTTATAGGCTACTTGTTGTTTGTTGCTTTTTTTTTCATGTAAGGTTGTATTACTTGCTACTAGTATTACTTACGAATAAAAAAGGGTGTTAATTTGGCTTTTCAATACACATATTGTTTTCATTCGTTAAATAAAGCTTTGGCAAGTAATACCGCAAATATCTTTATTAAAGTACACAAACACTTTTGAATATGTGCAATATTTACTCAATTACCTATTGGTCTATAAGACTAAGGTTTTAGAGTTGATTAGTTTGCATTTACTTACATTTAACGCGTTGTATTATTTATGTAAAAAAATTGAAAGCAGGTGGATTATAAACTACTAATGAGTAAATTGGAGTAGAGTACAACTAAGGTCTAATACTTAATAAAGTACTGCTGAGTAATCCTTGATAAAAGCTTAAGGCAAGTAATTTAAATGGAGACGAAGATGTCACAAAGTATCTATCCAGTTCCTGCGCATATTAAAGATGCGACTCTCATTGATAAAAATAAATATAATACGCTTTATAAGCAATCTATTGATGACCCTGAAAGTTTTTGGCGTGAGCATGGCAAACGCCTCGATTGGTCTACTCCTTACACTAAAGTTAAAAACACCTCTTTTGATAAAGGCCACATCAGTATTAAATGGTATGAAGATGGCTATTTAAATGCGTCTTACAACTGTATTGACCGCCACTTAAAAACGAAAGCAGACAAAATTGCGCTTATTTGGGAAGGTGATGACCCTTCTCAAAGTGAGAACATTACTTATCAAAAACTTCATGATGAAGTGGCTAAATTTGCCAATGGTTTAAAAAAACTGGGTGTACAAAAAGGTGACCGCGTAGCTATTTATATGCCAATGACCCCACAAGCGGTGTATGCAATGCAAGCTTGTGCACGTATTGGTGCTATTCATTCTGTTGTATTTGGTGGTTTTTCACCATCGGCTATTGCTGATCGTATTAGAGATTCTGGCGCTAAGGTTGTTATTACTTCTGATGAGGGACGCAGAGCAGGAAATTGTGTTCCATTAAAAGCAAATGTAGATGAAGCGGTAGCGCAAGAAACTGTAACCACAATTGAACACGTTATTGTGCACCAATTAACAGGCGGTGAAGTTGATTGGAATGAGCACGATATATGGTGGCACGAGCTAGTTGCTGACTTACCGGCACAGTGCGAGCCAGAGCCAATGAATGCTGAAGATCCTTTGTTTATATTGTATACATCAGGTTCTACTGGTCAGCCTAAAGGTGTTGTACATACTACAGGTGGCTACTTAGTTTACTCATCAATGACACATGAATACGTATTTGATTTGAAAGAAGATGATGTGTATTGGTGTAGTGCCGATGTCGGTTGGATCACAGGCCACAGTTACATTGCGTACGGGCCATTGGTAAACGGTTGTACTCAGGTTTTATTTGAAGGTGTCCCCACTTATCCAACTGCAGGGCGTATGGGCGAAGTAGTTGATAAACACGGTGTTACTATTTTATATACCGCCCCTACAGCAATTAGAGCATTAATGGCTAAAGGTGATGAGCCTACAGCTTCGTCACATCGCGATAGTTTACGTATTTTAGGTTCAGTAGGTGAGCCAATAAATCCAGAAGCGTGGACATGGTATTACGAGAGTATTGGTAAATCTAATTGCCCGATTGTTGATACATGGTGGCAAACAGAAACCGGTGGCATTATGATCACACCACTTCCGGGTGCTACTGATACAAAACCAGGTTCTGCAACACATCCATTTTTTGGTATTGCGCCTGCATTATTTGATGCTGAAGGTAATACACTCGAAGGTGCCGTAGATGGTAATTTAGTTATTTTAGATAGTTGGCCATCGCAAGCTCGAACTGTTTATGGCGACCATGAACGTTTTGAACAAACTTATTTTAGCGCCTACCCAGGAGTTTACTTTACAGGCGATGGTTGTCGTCGTGATGAAGATGGTTATTACTGGATCACAGGTCGTGTGGACGATGTACTTAATGTGTCTGGGCACCGCCTTGGTACTGCCGAAATTGAAAGTGCGTTAGTTGCGCATGAAGCGGTAGCAGAAGCTGCTGTTGTAGGTTACCCGCATGATATTAAAGGCCAAGGTATTTATGTTTACATTACGCCTAACGAAGGCATAACAGTAAGCGATGAATTAACTAAAGAGGTACGTAATTGGGTTCGTAAAGAGCTCAGCCCAATCGCATCTCCAGATATGATTCAATGGTCACCGGGTTTGCCAAAAACACGTTCAGGCAAGATTATGCGTCGTATTTTACGTAAAATCGCTGCAAATGAGCACCAACAACTCGGTGATACGTCAACGCTTGCCGATCCTTCAGTTGTCGATGAACTAATCGAGAACAGATTAAATCGTTAAATGTGCGTTAAAAACTTGATTACAAGTTGATTCTAAACGTAGTATATCGGCTGTCAGTAAAGGTTTTAAACCTAACTGGCAGCCGAATTTATTAGGAGTGAACCATGAGTCAGTTTTTAATAGCGGACGATCATCCGTTATTTCGTGAAGCACTAAAGGGCGCACTGAGCGCAAAATTTGAGGGTTTAGAGGTTTTTGAATCATCCGATTTTGACAGCACACTGCAAGTGTTAAGCGAGCAAGAGGATCTTGATATATTACTGCTAGACCTTCACATGCCAGGTAATGGTGATTTATATGGTCTTATTCGTATTAGAGAAGAATACCCAAGCTTACCTATTGCCGTTGTTTCGGGTAGTGAAGACGTGAATATCGTTTCTAAAGTAATGGGCTACGGCGCTATGGGTTTTATTCCTAAATCATCATCGTCTGATGATATTGCCAGTGCAATTAACCAAATACTTGAAGGCGATACATGGCTACCAAAAGAGCTAAAAAACAAAGTAGCTGAAATTGAAGGTGAAGATAGAGAAATAGCAGCGCAAGTTGCCTCATTAACGCCTCAACAATACCGAGTGCTGCAATATCTGCACGAAGGTTTACTTAATAAGCAAATTGCTTATGAACTACACATATCAGAAGCGACAGTAAAAGCACACATTACAGCCATATTTAGAAAACTCGGTGTGTACAATCGTACCCAAGCCGTTTTAATTGCCGCTAAATTAAAGCTCGAACCAATAGAGCAGGCATAATTTACATTTAAAAAGTTATTAGCTTATTTATGAGCAAAAAAATGCCAGCAACAATGCTGGCATTTTTTATGTGTAGAATAATTAAGCAGTTGGAGTAATGCTAAGAAAACACCACGGTTTTATTACCATTAATAAATAGCTTATGCTCTGAGGCAAGTTGAAGTGCTTTACAAAACACAGTCTTTTCAACATCTTTGCCCATTTTTGCCATCATTTCGGCGGTATTCGCATGTGTAACGCTGGTTACATCTTGCAAAATAATAGGACCTTCATCAAGCTCATTATTAACAAAGTGAGCGGTAGCACCAATAATTTTTACGCCGCGCTCAAATGCTTGATGATAAGGTTTAGCACCTATAAATGCTGGCAAAAATGAGTGATGAATATTAATTATTTTACCTTCAAATCGACCCACAAATTCAGGACTTAAAATACGCATGTATTTGGCAAGGCCAATAATGTCAGGATTGTAACTGGCAATTAAATCGCCTACCTTTTTATCATGCTCGCTACGGGTTAACCCTTCGTGCGATACAACATGAAATGGCACCCCAAACCCTTTAGCTAGCGGCTCTAAATCAGCATAGTTAGCAATTACAGCGAGTACTTCAATATTAAGAGTTTGTTCAAATTGCTTTAACAGCATACCACCTAAACAATGAGCTTCTTTAGTTGCCAGTAAAACTACTTTAGTTTTTGCGCCGCAATGTAGCGCAAGTTTAGCGCCTTGTGGCAACAATGCGCGTAGTTGATCTAAAAAGTCGCTTTGTGGCTCGCCTGTAAGCTCTGTACGCATAAAAAATCGCTGCGCGTCTTTATCTACAAATTCGTTGTTACGCGTAATGTTTAAATTATTTTTATGGCAAAGCCCTGTAATTTTAGCTATTAAGCCTACATCATCAGCACATTGGGTGGTTAGTATATAGCTCATTGTCCTCATTCTTACCCTGTAATTAATCCTTTCATTATTTGTGTTTTGGCACATAAAGCAAGGGCTTTGTGAACTAATCCAATATTAATCATGTTGTTGAGTGCAAAAGAGGTAATAAAGTTAAAAAGTATTGAATAGAGGTTAAAATAAATGCCACCTAAGTTAACAAGGTGGCATTAATAAAAATTATCTAGGTTTGAGGTTAATTAACCCTTGGGCTCGGGAGATAAGTTTTCTTCTTGTCTTAAATACCCGGCAGCTTCTTCATCATCTTTCGCTATCGCTTGCTGAGTAGGTATAGCGCGCGTTTGTTGGTTTAGTTGATGTATTTGTGACGCATTACCTAAATCACGCTCACTGGTGATTGAGGCGATAGATTCGCGGTCTTTTAAGAATGCAATAACGTCTTTTTTGATTGCTTGTAATTGTCCTTCGTCTTTATGCATTTCCATAATGTGGCGAGGATGTTCAAGGTTTTTCATACCTGTTGCAGCAAACGTAGTAGAGATAACACGAGAAACAATAATCCAAGGCGTTATGCTACTGCGTACTAAAGTATTTTCTGAACGGGTGCTATCGTGAATACCAGTACCTGTTGATATTTTAGACTCAGTAAAAGTGCCTTCACATTTAAAGTACACAAGCAGTGACTCAAATTGCATTTCTGCAAAAAATAGATGCGCTGTGTTTGCAAGTAATTGCGCAAATGCTTTAATAAGTACGCCTATTAGCAATAAGTGAAAGCTTGTCATTAATAGCTCACTAAATTGAATAACATGTTGGTTATTAAATGCCTGTTTAAAACTATTAATATTTGCCGCATCAATGTAATGGTAAATATTAATAAACGAATACGCTAAAAGTACAGTAAATGCTAACGCTACAATATAAAGTAAGTTACCGCTCACCAAAGCAAGTAATCTCGCGAGTGTAAAGTTTTTACCTAAGTCCATTGAGTGCAGTTTAGGCTGAATCTCTTGGATCATTTCACCTTTAAAACCGCCTTTACCTTCTATTTGTTCTTGAAGCTTAGGGTCTAATTCTCTGTAAACTCTGTTAGGTACTTCTTTATAACGGCGATTAGCCATTACTAGGTTATCGAGGTTTATGAAAATCTCGTCTGGATGAACAGACTCTTGCCAGTTTTCACGTAGTTCAGATACTTCAGCTGAAGGGGTAACTGAATTTAAACGCGCTTTAATCATGATAAAAGCAAGCGCACAGCTTAGAGTTGCTAATATAATAATTGCAATTAAGTACATTCCAGCATGAAGACTAGGCAGTTGCTCAAGCCAGCTATCTATTTCTTGTTTACTAATGTGCTGCTCTTTCATCAACCATGACATAGAAAGACCAATAGCGATGGGTAAAATAAAAGATAACGAAATAATTTTAGCAAGTGCACCAGTACCAAGTGCTTCAATATTCTTTTCTGCATTTCGAGAGATAGGTTTACCTGTAGAGCGCCAAGAAAAAAGCACGTAAAACATTAATATTGCACTATAAACCGGAAATGCTAATTCCCCAGCTTCACCGGTAAAGCCCGACAAAGATACAAATGCAACAAGGCCATAAGCAATAAGGGCGACAAAGGTGCTTACCCATGAGCCAAATAATCGCTGGGCAACATTTCGAATTGGATATGGTAGAAACAATAACTTAGGGATTAAGCTGTGAAGTAAGCGTGATAAAAAACCATTAGGCTCTTTAAATGTACTGTTTTTACGACCAACCAGCATTTCTTCAAGTGATTGCGCTGTGTAGGCTACTTCTTTTTGTTCTTCTTGAGCGGTTGATGCTTGCGATTTACTGTAGTTATAAGCAAGTGAAGTTGGGTGGTTTCTACCTACAAAGTATTTAAGTGTTGCATAAATACCTGACGATAGTGAGCGAATGCCGAATGCTAAAATAAGCATGCCAAACACCATTAAAATCCAACCTGCGGTTGTATCTTCTTTCACAGAGCCCGCAGCAATAACAAGTAAACTAATACCTGCTATAGACTCAATGAGTCCTCTTAATGCTGTTACTTTACCTTCCAGTTTGAAGGGGTTTTTTAGTCCAAGATCAATCGATCCATAATCAAAAGCCATTGAATTCTCCATTTAAACAGCACCCCAATTGCGGGGGACAAAGTGTAATTAATCTGAACTTAGGATAATAAATCTATCTCAAGTAGCTTTATTTTAGCGCTAAGTGCATCGAGTTTAATCGTAATAGACTTGTTGCTGGCGCGTAAGTTAGACCTACTTTTGCGAAAACCTAAATAGAATTATTAATATATATTAAGTATTTATAATTGTTGTTGGTTTTTTATTATATATCAATAATCTTGTTCAGTTTAAGGTTATTTTAAAGTGATACATTTTATATTCCGACGCATGCTTAAATATAACTGGAGGGTTAATGAAGCTAATTTATGTAGACGATAATTTACCAGGGATCACTCGTAAACTTAAACATAAAAGTTGGCTTTACTTTGATCCAATCGGTAAGCAAATAAAAGAGCAAAATGTGATTGATCGTTTGAATGGATTGGCATTTCCGCCTGCCTATAAAAACGCCTGGTTTTGCCCAGAAGAAAACGGGCATATTTTAGCGACAGGATTTGATAGTAAGGGGCGAAAGCAATACCGCTACCATCCTGAATTTAGGGCGCAACAAGAAGCAAAAAAATACCAAGCATGTGGAGTATTTGGTAATAAACTCCCTTTGTTAAGAGCGCGTTTAGAAACAGACTTACAAGGCGATGAACTTAATATTGAGCGCACTTTAGCAGCAGTTGTAAGACTTATGGATTTAGGTGCGCTGAGGGTAGGTAACGAGCGTAACGTAAAGCAAAATAAAAGTTTTGGTGCTACAACATTACGAACACGCCATGCAAAACTCACGGGCAAAAATATTCAGCTAAAATATCGTGCCAAGTCAGGTAAAGAACGTGAAGTAAATATAACCGACAGGGTGCTTAGCCATGTTATAAAAGACTTACAAGATTTACCCGGGCAGCATTTATTTCAGTATATAAATGAAGGTGAGCGCACAAATGTTACATCAAGTGAAATAAACCAATACATTCAGCAAATAATGGGTGAGGAGTTTAGTGCAAAACACTTTAGAACTTGGCGAGCAAGCGTTATTGCATTCAAACAATTAGCTAAAGCTAAAGGGGCGCTTAGTTTAAAAAGCATGCTTGATAGCGTATCTGAGCAACTTGGTAATACTCACGCTATAGCACGCAAATCTTATGTGCATCCCGATTTAATTACGCTGTGTAAAGAAGATGAAGATACTCAAACTGCGTGGAGAGAGTCCCTTTCATTACCACGAAAAACAAAGTACTTGAGTCGTTATGAACGTGGTTTTTTAGCTTTTTTAAAAGATTAATTGCCATAGCAACTTTACACACTTGAGCATATTAATTACATATTCTCTAGTTTAATTTATTAACGTTTAGAATAAGGGTTTTTAAAAAGTCATTAAATTTCAATTGTTTATTTTGAAACTTTAATTTGGCATTACCGTTGCACCTCCAGAGTACTACTTAGTGGTAAGTACAAAAGCATTTATCAACGATATTTAGCGAGGAGGTACACAGTGAAGGGGTCATTTTCAAATCAAGCGCATACTAAAGCAAAGGGTTTTACTTTAATAACTGCATTGTTTATTGGCATGAGCGGTTTATGCTCAGCACCAACACTCGCTGCCAATGAGCTTGAAAGTGTGGTACTCGCTAACTCTTCACTAGCTGCTTACAACTCACAAAATTACGTGCAAGCAGATGACACCTACTACTTTGACCAATATTCAGCGCAGTTAATTGAACGTACAGAAAAAGCCATTAATTGGTATCAAGAAATAGTTAACAAAGGTGGTTTTACACACTTATATAACGATGAATTGCTTGAACTAGGCAGTAATAATAAACAAGTGAGCTTACTTGCACAGCGTTTATACCAAGAGCGTGACTTAAAAACTAATGTGTGCGACGAAGTTATATGCACGTTTGATAAAGATATAGAGCAAGCTGTTAAGCAATTTCAAAGCCGCCATGGTTTAAAAGTTGATGGCCGAGTGGGTAAGCGTACTTTTGCATCGCTTAATGTGCCCGCACAGCAAAAACTCGATAAATTAAAACTTAACTTTTATAGAATAACTAACTTTGCAGGCGCAAGTGATGAGCAATATGTGTATGTAAATATTCCTGAATACAGCTTACGATTTGTAAAAGCTGGCGATGTAAAATTAAAAAATAACGTAATTGTAGGTAAACCAAGTTGGGAAACACCTGCATTTAGCGACGAAATAGAAAAGTTTGTAGTTAATCCTGAATGGCGTATACCCACCTCAATTGCCACCAAAGAAATTGCTCCAAAGGTAGCCGAGGATCCTGACTACCTTGTAAAAAATAATATTGAAATTAGAAAAAACAGCTACCTAGACTCACAAACTGTTAATCCAAGCAACATTGATTGGGATTCTATTAAGCCGTACCAATTTGATCACTTTTTAGTAAAACGTGCTGGTGAAGAAAACCCCCTAGGGGAGGTTAAGTATTTATTCCCCAATGCCGAAGCAATTTATGTTCACGATACACCAGCAAAGCACCGTTTTAGCCAAGCAAATCGAGCTTTATCGCATGGCTGTATAAGAATAGAAAAGCCTTTTTCGTTAGCGCGTGAAATTATTAAGTACGAAGGAGAAGCGCAAACACTCAATAATATGGACACAGCACTTGCTCAAAATAGTACTCAGACGTTTTATTTAGATGAGCCTCTTCCTATTCATTTAGTTTATTGGACTGCATGGGTTGACGAAAATAAGCTGGTTAACTTTAGAGATGACATATATCAACGCGATAAAAAAGCGCTATTAAAAAATGACGAACAATCGGTGATTGCCGCTTTATTAAAAAATAAATAATGAGAGGGTTTATGCAATTTATTCATTATATTTCTATCGCCATATTCACAATTATATTTAGCAATAGTGTATTTGCTGCCGCGCCTATAAAGCCTGCACATCAGGTAGTTGATATAAAAAACAAAGCCAACTTTGAAGATGCAGAATTTAGCCTAAAAATTAACGATATAGTTATGCCATATTCGGTGTTTTCAGTATTTGTAATGCCCAAAGAGCAAGTTGAGTTTGAAGTGCTTTTTGCGCAATCAAAAAATGCTTACACGCTAATTAACACTCAAGGGAAATCTAAGCTTACAGACACCAACCGCTGGCAATGGCAAGCACCCAAAGAGCCTGGTTTAACAACGGTAATTATTGAGTCGCCCGATAAAAAACAGCGTATGAAAATCAACGTATTTGTAAAAGTACCGGCAGACAATGTTGAAGGAGGAAAGCTCAAGTATTACCACATTGGGCACTATCCTAAACCTTCACAGATTAAAGACGCTTCACACTACATAGTGCCCGATGGCTTTGTTAAGGTAACGCCTGAAAATGAAAACGTAAAAATATCACCTCACTTTTCACTAAAAGAATTTGTTAGTAAGCAGCGAAGTAAGTACCCAAAGTATTTATTTTTACAAAATAAGTTGCTACTTAAACTAGAAAAAATACGCAAAGAACTGATTTTAGAAGGTATACCGGTTAGTAATATGGTGGTTATGAGCGGTTATAGAACTCCGTACTACAACAAATCAATTGGCAATGTAAAACTTAGCCGACATGTATTTGGTGATGCTGCCGATATTTTTATAGATAACGATGGCAACTACCGTATGGATGATATAAATAATGACGGTAAGCATTCAATTGGTGACGCTAAAGCGATGGCCGATATAGTGGAGTCGTTAGCTAGACGTGAATCATTTAAAGGTTTGCTAGGTGGTTTAGGTATTTATGGGCCTAAGTCGCACAGAGGCGCATTTATACATGTTGATACGCGTGGTTTTAAAGCGCGATGGGTGAGTAAGTAATTGCAACGGCTACCTCATTTAGTATAAAGCTAAACTAGTTAAGTCTAATTGTATAAGAGATTAGCTAAGCCAAGGTAGGGGCTTGGTTTTTATAAGCCCTTTGTTTTATACCCATTTTATATCTTTACTGAGCTAGTCTTTTTTACTTTAAACTGAGGCGCTTATATGAGCTATAAACATGGTGTGTATCAGCCGCTTTCCAATATTTAATTATTTTATTTTGTACGAAAAGCTTTAAATATAAAGGCTGCATCAGCAGCCTTTATATTATGCTATTGCAGCATAAACGTTTCGTATTCTAAATCTTCAAATTGTTTAGAAAGCCAAAATAAGCCAACAACAGAGGTAATAATAGTTGAGAGAGCAAAGCCGTAACCATAAAACTGCGGCCCAAAAGCGATTGATAGCAAAGTTAAAACAACGTTTATTACCAAAAATAGTCCCGCTAAAAACAGGACGGTTGAGCGTTTATCTAAATAAAACAAAATATTTAAAATAGACAAAAATATAACTTGTACACCCACACCAACTACATCAATAAATAAAAGCGTTTTATAGTTTGGATCAATACCAATAAAGGTAAGTATTTGCTCGCCCCATAATAATAAGCAGGCAACGGTAATACCTTGAATTTTAAATATATCGTATAAACCGGCACGTGCAGTTTGGATCATATTGTCTTTTAAATAGTAAATCTCTTCTAACGATGAACCCTCTCGAATAGCTGTGTAAAAACGGTCGTATTCTTCTACAAAGTCGGTTTCCATTTTTACTAAAAATACTGCCATACCGGGAATAATAGACAAATAGGCTAAAAATATAGGTAAGTCGTAAATTGGGCTGGCTCTTAACGTGCCAATAATCTGAATTGATGTGCTTGGTGAATACCAAAAAATGATTTTATCAGCCCACACACCAATGTTATAAAACAGACCACAAAAGAATAGGCTGTAATACACTTTTTTATTGCTTAAAAAGTCAAAGCTTATAAGTTTTTCACCTGGGTAGCGGCGAATAATCATAAACAAAAAGCTAAAAAAGAGCAGAGCTTCGCCTGCAAAAAACGCAAAAAATAAGCCGTCTAACTGCCAGTCTCTTAATAAATATGCAAGCAATACCATAAAGGCGTAACCACTTAGCATAGTTATTAAAATTAACCGGTATTCTTTCATACCTGATAGAAAAATAGCGCCAAGCCACTGATTACATAAGCTTACAAAGGCACCTAAAATTATAATCTTAGTAACAACAGGTATAGGGAGCATAGGCCATACAGCCAAGCCTACCAATAGCGCGGCTATTGTTGTTATAAGTTGCGCACCAAGTAAATTAGGCAGTACCTTTGCCTCTTCTTTTTGAAAAAATAAATCGGCAATAAATCGAGTTAGTAATAACTGCAAACCACCCGTTAAAATAAGTGAGGCGGCCATCATGTAGGTAACAAGCGTTAAAAATTGAATAATAAGTACTTTAGGTAATACAATTCCTAAACTTAAAATACCAATAAGCATTAACGCTACAATAGAGAGCAACCAAGGCCCTGAGCCTATTAAACCTGCGTAGCCGTATGCTTCAAAAACTGAGAGCAGGGTATTTTTTTTGAGAATTTTTCGTATCTCAAAACCTATTCCAGCCATGCTATTGTATCCTTATAAAGTTTATCGTAACGGGCAAACATGTGGCTCTCGTCATAAAATTTTTGTACGCGGTCTAAACCACTTTTTTGATACTCAAGCCAAGTTTGCTCATTTGTTAGCATGTTTGATATTTGCTTTGCTGTTTCGCTCGGAGAAGCAATTGGGACAACTTCACCGGCTTTACCTAACGCTTTATCTTCATCGGTTCCGCCTTCGATTATTTCGCGGCACGAGCCAACATCACTAGCAAGTACAGGCACACCAGCCGCCATTGCTTCTAAAAGCACTAAAGGCTGCGCTTCAGAAATCGAGGTTAAAGCTACAATTCCGAGCTGAGGCAAAATTTTAGTAATATCTTGCATACCTAAAAACTTAACACTGTTTTGTAAATCAAGGCTGCCTACCAGTAGCTCACACTCTTTGTAGTATTGTGGATCTTCTTCGAAAGGGCCGATGATCCAGCCTTCGACCTCTGGTAATATCGATTGCGCTTCTTTAATCGCACGTATAAAGGTTTTAATATCTTTTATAGGCACTACACGTCCAATTAATCCAACAACCGGTGGTATCTGTTTTGGACGCTGATCAAGCGCTTCAATAAAGCGCACTGTTTTAATGCCATTAGGCACAACAAATGCTTTTTCTGGCGCTGCACCATCTTTTATTTGGCGCTGCCTGTTACCATCGTATAGCGAAATGATCTTATCTGCTTCTTGGTATGTTGTTCGGCCAATTTGCTCAAAAAAGCTGATCCACATTCGGCGAATAAAGCCCATCTCGGTATTTAAGTTTTTACCTAGGCTTTGTTCTGACTCTTTGATCCAACTGGCTTGAATAAGATCTATTTTTCTCTCTTTGGTGTAAATACCATGCTCGGTCAACAAAAAGGGAGTATTACTTATTACACTGGCGCCAGATCCTAAAATACCCGCATACCCGGTAGATATTGAGTGAATAAGTTTAACTTTAGGAAGCCCTCGTGCAATTTCGGCTATTTTAAATAGCGGCTTATATAAATTGCGATATGACCAAAAAAAGTCAATAAAAGAGGATTCATCACAAAAAGTTGAATAATAATTAGTGAGTACTTGCCATGACGATTCACTATATAAAAAGTCGGCTTCGTTAATACCGTCTTTTTTAGCTAAAGTTTCAAATGCAAACTTTAGTAATTCAGTCGGGATTGGCTCGTTACAATCTCTAAAATAATTTTGTAGTTGCTGCCAAAAATCAAAGAGTTCTTTTTTATATTTAACCCCGTGCTTAGCTTTTATTTCAGAGGTATCATTTTGTACTAAATAATGAATATGCAGCTTGGTAACGTTTTCAGGCAAGGTATATTGAATCTCGCCATAATGCTCTGGCGCTCCACCTATAAAAACAAGCTCAAAGTTATAATGAGGTAACCCTTCAATTATTTGATGGACCCAGCTAGATACGCCACCACGCACATAAGGGTAAGTACCTTCTAAAAGCAGTAAAATGTCTGCATTTTTGTTACTCATGCCAATACTCCTGTAAATGACGTAATTCACTGCCCTTAGGTTGTTCTGGGAGTTCTTTTAAGTAGCGTTTACAGTCGTCAAACTTGTTCATACAAAAGGCAACTTCGGCTTTATAGGGGAGAACATGACGCCTTGCCATGCCCGACTCAGTTGCTTTTAGTAAGTACTCATGGGCTATTTCGTATTTGTTTAAGGCTAAAGATATACGCCCTAAAAATATAAAGGTTGCAGGTGTTTTTACGTGCTCAATACTTTGCTGTGCAAGTGCTTCGGCTTTTTCTAAAACGTATTTACGAAGCGCACCTTGTGCTAAACCTAAGTAGCTAAGTTCCCAATAAAGTTCGGCTAGTTGTTTTTGTAAATTACTTAACTTTGGCTGCTTAGTCGTAATGGCTATTTCTTGCTGGTACAAACTGATTTTTTCGTTGAGTTTGGTTTCTTTACCATCAAGGGTTGAGTAGGCGAGTAGGCGAATATCATCTTCTAAATCTTTAAGTGCTAGCTTTAAAATAGGAATAGCTTGTGAGTCACTCATGTGACGAGCCGCCATTACGGCACTTAGACGTTTATTTGGTTCACTAGCATGCTTCAAAATTGCTTTAAGTCCGCCCATAGAATAGGTCGGGTTTGCTGATATTGCTCTGGCTTCAAAAGGAAGCTCAGGTATTTTATGCTCTTCAATTTCTATGTCATCGTTTTTGAGTGGTTTACACAGAGCAAACGTAAGCGCTACTACAACGCCTATAATTCCAAGTACAGGCAATGTAAACAACAATAAAAACATGAGTAGTAAAGAGCTATAGGGAGTCGTTTTGTATTTTTTAGGTATCAGGAAATAGCTAACAAAAGCAAAAAGGATGCTAGCAATAGCATGCAATAGTATAGCTAAAAACCAATCAGGTGTTTCCAGTACTTCTATTAGTGCAAAGTACTGACAAATACACCCTAAAATAGCCGCTACAATAATTATAATCATGAAAGTGAAACCAATCTCTTTATGTCATCTGAGCTTATTGGTAGTGCAAGTTGTTGCTCAATAACAATATCAAGCTCAGCTAAAGTGCTACCAGTGCGCTCTTTACACCAAGTGTTCATTCGGGCAATAAAGCCTGCTTTTTCAAGTTCATCAGCTAATGGCATTAATAGCAGTAATATCTGATTTTTATCATCATATAAATAAATGTCTAAACCACGGCGGGCTTCACTTAAATAACTCATAAGTTGAGTCGATTTATCAGTAATATTGTTGGCTTTTATTTTTAGTAGCTGCGATGGAATGTTGTATCGTTTTGCTTCTTTATTTGCGCGCTTAACTTGGCGAATAAAGTATGGAGACTCTTCATACGTCATTACTGGGTTTGTTATTTCATGACGAAGTAAATCGCCTATATGCCCAGCCATTACAGCAAGTAATGTTAGAGTTGTATTTTTAAGCGCAAAAAATTGTATTCTTTCAACCAAAATAGCGCCGTAAATAGTATTGTTTACGTCGATAAGTGGGATTGCCATATGGTATTTACTTATACCCGATGATGCTTTTTCGTCTTTTACCGATACTAATTCCTTTTCTTCGATCATCGCTAATATAAGAGGATCGTTTTTAGCTATTTGACTCATTTTACCTATAGAGGCAAGTGGTGGCTCTAAAACACTGTCGTTTTCAACTTTATACAATCCTGCTCTTTCTAGCGAACCGTACTCAACAAATAAGTCGATTATTTTTTGCGCTGCGCTATCAAGTCTTCTTTCTTTTAATAGCCCGATAGAGGTTCTTACTGCTTGTAGCGATTCACGTAAACTCAACGTATGGCCAGCTAGCATTTGCTCAATTCTATCGTGAGATGAATTAATTAAATGATACTGACGAGTAAATGTTTCAAGACGATCTGTTACGTACTCAAGCTGAATACTTTGCTGTTGATTAGTACGCTCCCACACATCCCTAAATTCGCCAGTGATCATAATTACAATAATGTAGCCAATCATAGCGTTAATATTGAAGTCGCTTTGCGGTGATAAAATATTTGCTTGAAGTAAAAAAAGTTGGCCAACAAGCAAACATAAAATACTAATAAAGCCTTTTGAAAAGCCATAGCGTAAAGAAACTAAAAGTGGGCCAAGTACAGGCCACGAAAACCCTCCCTCAGTCCAAAATGGGTCCTGTGCGTTAAATAATACAGGCAGCCCTAAAGCAAGCGCGGTAAATATAAATACCTCAGCCCATATTTGTAGCTCAGGAACGTCTCTTGGTCTAAGGAAATGTGTTTTCACTCACTAACCTCTATATAAGAAATTAAATCGGCAATCACATCTTGTGCTGTTGCTGCAATGCTATCGCGACCCCAGCCACTTTTAGCAATAGTACCTGTCCAAACTGGTGTGGTTTGTCCATTTACAGTGAGTGATAATGTAAGTGCAACAACAGGTTCGCCATCAAGGCCTGCTTTATAGCGCCACTCTTCAATGCTGCCTGTTAGTACATAGTCAGCTTGTTGAGTGCTTAACCATTGCATAGCATTGTCTAAACGGTATTGATCATCCAGCGGTGGAAGCTCTTTGCTGTTTACGCGAGGTGCACGTATTAAAGTTGGTAATTTATTTTGTTGCCAAATGCTGGCTAAAATATCTTCAGCACGCTCACCTGCAAGCGGTGTTTGAGCATGATTAACAAGCGGCATTAGTGCCACTGTTTTTGAAGGGCTAAGCTCTATATCATCAGCAACTCTGCTGGTGGTACATGCTGATAATAGTAATACCAAACACGGTATAATTAAACGAAACATACTCTCTCCTAACATTAAAAATGTACGTAATAACCTAATTGTAATTGTGTATCTGAGTTACCCACTTTATTACTACTTTGGTAACCCAGCTGTAATTTAAATAAATCATCGCCCAGTACAGACCAACCTGCGCCACTTGAAACTGATACATCTACTGTATCGTTAAGTGTTTGATAGCCAGTACTTATATCAAATAACCACGAAGGGCTTGCGCCTAAATAAGGAGGTTCTAATGAGCCAGTTGAAGCAAATGAGGTCCCTAGTGCAAAACGTCTAAATGGTTGAAGGTCAACTCTTAGCGGTCTTCTGCTTGAATCTGTATTTATTAATGCATTAACACGTTCAAAGTCTTGCCATTGCGCACTAAAATAAGCGTTCCAAATTGGGCGTTCTTTTAAAATGCTGTATTGGTAACGAGCATTATATTCTTGGCCGTTTATTAGTGAGCTGCCATCGCTTCTTCGAGAAAAAGACATCGCTGCTGCTGATAGCTGTACGTTTTGTCTACCATCAATATTGTAATTAACATAGGCCGTGGCTTTATCTAGCTGAGCATAGCTAAGTAGTGCTTCTGATTGGCGGTTTTCAACATTATATTCAAGCTTTAAACCTACCTGTGTTCGTGAATCCCATTGATAACGAGAGTCTAAGCTAAGACCTTGGCGGCTAACTAAGCTGCCTTGGTGCGAATCTATTTTTGCATCAAAATACCAACGACCAAAGGTCATTTTATCTTCTATCGCAAACAGTAATCCGTTGTTATCAAGATTTTGCTGATTACTTAAACTTAATTTCCATTGCCCCTTAGCATAAGGAAAATAAACGTTTACATCGTACTGGCTACTGTTTAAACCAGCCTCTGGCGATAGGTTAATTTCAAGCGCTCTAAAATAGGATGAGCGTGCATTTCTAAGTAAACTCAATTGCGATTGACTTGGTTCTTCAGTGAGTTCTTCGTACCAACGTTGCATGGTGGCATAGGGTTGTTTTAAATAGAGTAGGGCGTTTAGCTCATCTAATTTGCTTAGTGAACCTTCAGCTATAAGCTGTTTCGCTTTATTAAACTCGCCGTTGGTCATATAAAGTTGTAGCTTTTGCCATGGCTCTAATTTTTGTGCAGCCCTGCGCGCTAACCACCAGTTTGTTTGAGGTTCACCAATAGTGTCGGGGGCAAGTTCTTCCATTGTGTTTAATTGCATTAAATGAGGAACAGCCATCGCGCCCGCCCAGCGGAACATTAGGCCTCTGTATGCATATTTATCTTTAGGTAAGTGTTGCAGTAAATAGTGATTAAGTTCAGCAGCATTTGCATAATATCCAAGTTGTTTCATTACATCGGCTAAGTTAACCAGTGTTGTTAAGTCACTTGGCTCTGCAATGGCCAATTTACGCAAATAAAAGTAGGCACTGTTATATGATTTTTCATAAATAGATAGGCTAGCTAAGAGCTGCGTCCACGCATAGGAAGTGTCGCTTTGAGAATAGCGCGTTAAAATGCGGCCAATCATTACAGTGTCATGCATTTGCAGCGCTAACCAACCTTGTGCAAGCACAACATCAGAGTCATATTCGCTTAATTTAGCAGCGCGGTTTAAGGTTGTATAAGCTGAATTTAAATCACTTTGGTTTTGATACCAATTAGAAAGAATTAACCAAGCAGGATAGAGAGCTTTATTATATCGTTGTTTATCAAGTTCAGCATGAATACGTGCAACTGATTTAGCATCATTTACTTGTGTGCTTAATAATGCAATTTGAATCAATTGACGGTCAGTTTGCGACTCACTTTTCCATAAATAATCAAGAAGCTCCTGAGGCCTACCTTCAAAGCGCAATTGTTGGTAGTGCAGCATGTCGCCTACGCTTAAAGGGCTTATTTGTTGCAACTGCTCTAATGCATATAGCTCATGAGCTTTGTCTTGGACTCGCATTGCCATGTCTACATGGGCACTCCAAAACTCATCGTCAGAACTTTCATGTTTGTTTTTTAGTACTTGCAGAGCTGTAGAAAAGTCATCTTCTAGCCAAAATGCGCGGGCAATCCAAAGTAAATCTTCTTCATTTTTAGGCCCTTTATATGTAGGCCACAAAGCTCTTAAGGCTTTTAAATTACCAGTATCGTGAAGTACTTTTGCTTTCCAATATTGTGATAATGCACTTTTACCATTTATTTGCTCAAAGCGTTCAATATTATTTAACTCTTGCTTGGTGTTACCAATAAATTCGTTAGCTTGCATCCAATTAGCAAAGCCATTTCCTTTTAGATTTCTATTTTGGGCTTTATATTCGTATATATCATTAGCATCTTGGTATAAATATAAAGCGGTGGCATCGTTAATACTATCGGTAAGCATCGCAGGGGTTACGGCTTTGTTAGACATTAGCCATTTAAACTCTCGAAGTGCCTCTTTAGGCTTGTTTTGCCAGCGCTTTATCTTCCAATTTAATAAATGTAGCTCTTTGTCATCTGGGCTTTGTAGTAATAGCTTTGCAAGTAATTGCTCAGCCCCTTTTGCATTTCCATTTGCTAAACGCAGGTGCATTGCTTGTGTTAAGTAATCGCTGTTATTTGGGTCGGTCTTTAATAAGCTTTCAATCGCTTGAGCTGCATCTTCTGTATTGCCAGCCAAGTTTGCTAAATAAAGGGTGCGTTTAACATCGGCTTTGTCACCGTAGGTGTTCCACCATGCATAAGCTTGAATCGGATTATTTGCGCCAAGTGCAGTTTCAATCGCTTTAGCTGCAATGTCAGCATTTATATTTGTTTTATAAATAGCGAATGCTTTGTCAGGTTCCCCTGCGCTTAACCAGTAATCGGCTGCAAGGAGTGGCTGTTTATTTTTTTGATAATACTGAGCAACTTTTGCGTTTAACCCAACGGCTTTTGCAATAGTAAGTATTTGTTCGTTCCAATTTTTATGAGCTCCTATTTTTAAAGATAGCTCTTCAAAGCGGTCGTCAACTTTAGCACCACTTGCTAGCCATAATGAGTAAAGCAGCTTTATTTCAAGTGTTGCTTTGCGCTCGCCTCTAGGTAGCTTTTCAAGCTCGTTAGTGGCTTGTGAATACTCACTAAGCCCTATATGTAGCTCAACCAATTTTGCGCGAAGCTTTTCGTTGTCGGGCTCTGCATTGAGTGCTGCATTGAGGTAAGATTTCTCAAAGGTATAATCTTGTGAAAGTGCATCATCTTCAAAAAATAAGGTATGGGGAAATAACGCATAAAGTGCAAAACAACTTACAGCTAGTATCGCTAATATTGTTTTTATAGAAATTAACTGAGGGCGCTTTTTAGTATTCATTATAGAGCAGATCCGTTGCAGTTAAGGTAACCATAAAAGTCACCTGTAGGTATTTTAAAATGTGTTAATTTACCCCGGTTAATACCTTTGAAGCGCTCACCCAAATTAGATACAAATTCGCAAGAGCGTGCATTAATTAAATCAAGTGAAGCGGGCACCCACGCTTTAAAACTAACAGGTCCGTTAACTTGCCAGTTATTAATAACAACATTTGCAGACGCTAAATAAGGTTTTTCACTATTTTGGCTATGATCAAAGCTAAGGCGAGCTATGTTATTTATAATATGTATGTAGTCACCTTTTTCAGTTACACCAGATACACCTTCACTTTGAGCTATGTTTGGCACATCAAAATCGCTAGGTATGCGCAGAGTGCGAATGTACTTTGAGCTAAATAACCATTCATTATTACTGTTTTTTGCAAGTGCAGAAAAGTAAAAGTCTTTTGCTACTTTTGCATAGTGGCTTAAATGCACCGGTGTATTTGGCCTTGCTAAAACATAATCAATGTTGTGTTTAAGAGCGTCTAAGCCCGCAAGAACTTCACCTGAATAAAAGTGATAATAAATAGTGTAAGGTTTTAATCTATATGGCTTTTCTGTTATTTCGAATGTTTCGGTTAAGCGTCTAAAGCCGTAATAAGGGCCATGCCATAAGTTTGTGTAAACATTTTCATTTAATATGGGGGCGTAAATTTGATACAGCAAATCTCTTTCAGGGCGACCGATAGGGGAGATGTGGGAAAGGCTTGGGTTATCAGCATTTACATCAGTATTACCGCCATTGACATTTAATACGCCAGCGTCACGAGCAAGTTCAAGTGCTTTTGGGCCAGGTGTTGCATCACCAGACCATAGCATCATTACTGTTTTTTTATTTTTAGGTGTGAGTTTTTCATCAATGTACTTTATCGAGTCGGTAATTTCTTTTTTAAGGCTAATTGTGTTGTAGCCAGGCACGTCTAGATGAAAACCGTAATCTGTGTCGTCTTCATCTATTTTTTTTCGCCCAGATAGTGCTGTCCAAAAATAGGGATGACTATAAGTGTGTGAAGCAACTTCTACGTAAGGCAGGTTAAAAATACTACGCGCAATGCCTTCGAGTTTGGCACTTTGTTTAGAATGAATACCGCCTTCTTCAATATCAGCTTGGATCACTGATGACGTTAACGGTAGTTTGTAGTGTTTAATTATTTCATCTCGAATTACTTCTGCTGAATAAGGCTTACCTGCGTAGTGGGCAACACTTGTAAATCCATCTCCATCGATATGCAAAGTAAGAATTCGCCTGCCGCTTTCGGTGGTTGTATCTGGCACTAATATAGGTGGTAACCCCATTGCTTGAGTAAGTAATGTACGCGGATCAATAACCCATTTGCTGCCTTCCATCGGAAATGTATCAATTAGCCAAGGAGCAACTACTACTGCACCATATTTAGTTTTAGCAGCTTGTACAACTATTGTGTCATCCGATGATTTTATTGTAATTAAAGGAGTCGCATCAGTTGATAATTTGAGTAAGTATGGTTTAACAATAGGGGGAGGTGTTGTGGACTCCCCTTTGAGCCAAGGTGCAAAGCTATCTTGTTTATATGGACCTTCAGGTAGTGTGTTTAACGACTCAATACCTAAGCTTAATAATAATTTAGTTGATTGTGGTAACTCGCCTAAAATAAGCTCTGGCACCACACCTAAATTAGCTTCAAGCCAATTGTTTAGTGTTGGTGTGTAAAATGCGTCGCTTGAGGTCCACGAAATAATACCAGCATGTAAGCTAGGATCAACTAAAGGTAAATCGCGCTTTGCCATATCTATGTAATCAGGTATATACCCCAAATACTCAATCATGGTCGCAAGCTTTAAATGTACGGTAGTGTAAATGAGTGGCTTAACGTTACTGTTGTACGGAATGAGGATGCGTCTTGGTACTGGTGATATAGTTGATGTACCCCATGTTTGTAAGTGCCCATCAGTTACCCAGGGAATAAAACCTGCCTGTTTTATTTTTTGCGCCATAGCAAGACGGTTGTCAGGCTGTGCATAATCAATAACTTGTACTTTAAAACCAAGCTTTTGTGCCGTTTTTAATTGTGCACTTAGCCAAGCTTGATCGTTCTCGGTGGTTAATTTGTAGCTATTATTGATTGGGTTGTAATGGCTATATAAACCTTCAGCCACTAAATCACTGGCTAAACCGGTAAGTCTAGGTAGTAACTCAAAGCCTCGGTTGAGGATAAGGTGTTTATTAAACGTGCCAGACAGACTTTTTATAATTGCGACTAAGCCATTTTGTTGATCTGATTTACTGTACTTGTCATCTAAAAGCAGATAGCTGTCTAGGGTATCTAAAAACAAGCCACTGAAGCCTCGTGCTTTTAAAGTAGCTGCGTTATTTTGCACATGTTGTTGCCAATGCGTAGATGTTAAATCGGCAATGTGACTATTCCAGTTAGGGTTAACTGCGAGTGAAGACTCACTTTCAATAAACGACTCACCAACACTTAAATAAGCATAAATAGCTATGTCACGCTGTTTAAACCAATTGAGTTCGTGCTCAGTCACAAGGTCAGGCTGAACTACAACGCGAGAATAAAAGGTCATTTCGGCTAATGGCATCGGCGCTGAGTAGTAAAAAGCGATACTATTATTTACAGGCGTTGCGAATGCGTGAGCCGACACTAAAAGTGTAAGGTATAAAATATACTTCATTAATAATTCATTTTTATTAGATTATAACTGTGACTCAAAGTGATGTGTTCCGATTTAATGCTAGTTGTTTAGTATTAGGAATATAGGACTATTATATGTTAATGAAAGATTGATCTCTACATGTAAATTCAACCTTATACTCAATAGTTTAAATTTACATGTAGGTTTGATTAACTCACAGCAGTAAAACTTATTGGTTTACCACTCAAGTTATTAAGATCAGCCTATAAACCTATACTTAGAAAAACGATAAAAGAGTGCATCAATATATTAACTATAATAAGAGTTTAGTTTTTTATTGCTCACCATCATGCAGCTATTTTACATTTTAAGTAGCCATAGAACTGTCCTTTTGGCAGACTAAACTGTGTGATATCAACATCCGATTTACCTCTAAAGCGCTTTCCATCATTAGAAACAAATTCACAAGAACGACCATTAACTAAATCAATTTTAGCAGGCACCCATGCTTTAAAACTGACAGCTCCATTTACTTGCCAATTATCCATGGAGACATTAGCTGAAGCTAAATAAGGTACATTGTTTTTCTGGCTGTGATCAAAGCTAAGCTTTGCTAGATCATCAGTTATATGAATGTAATCACCTTTTTGAGTGATGCCAGATACACCTGAGCTTTGAGCTATGTTAGGGATATCGAAATCATTGGGAATACGTAATGTTCGAATGCTTTGAGAGCTAAAAAACCATTCGTTCTTGCTGTTTTTAGCAAGAGCTGAAAAATAAAAGTCTTTAGCTATTTTTGCATACTGGCTCAAATGTACTGGCGTATTCGGTCTTGCAAGTACGTAGTCTATGTTGTATTTCAGTGCATCAAGTCCTGCAGGTAATTCACCAGAATAAAAATGAAAGTAAATACTATATGGCTTTAATCTGTATGGCTTTTCTGTAATTTCAAATGTTTCTATTAGGCGTTTAAAACCATAATAAGGGCCATGCCACAAGTTGGTATATACGTTTTCGTTAATAATGGGTGCATAAATTTGGTATAACAAGTCACCTTCAGGTCGACCAATTGGCGATACATTTGTAAGTGTTGGGTTATCAGCTTTTACAGAAGTATTACCACCATTGACGTTAAGCACGCCGGCTTTTCTTGCTATGGCTAAAGCCTTTGGTCCTGGAACTGCATCGCCTGACCATAGAATTAGTACTGTTTTTTTATATTTTGGCGTCAGTCGTTCATTAATGTATTGAATTGACCCTGAAATTTCTTTTTCTAAATCGACAGAGGGATACCCTGGAATATTTAAATTAAGTCCATATACCGTATCATCTTCCTCTATGTTTTGTATCCCTGATAATGCTTTCCAAAAGTAAGGGTGGCTGTATGTGTGTGATGCAATCTCTACATAAGGTAGTTTAAATATATCTCTTGCAACTTGCTCAAGTTCTTCACTTTGTTTTGGATGTAAGCCGTTAGGCTCTATGTCTGCTTGTATTATGGAGGATGTTAATGGCAATTTGTACCTTTTTATTATTTCATCGCGAATAACTTCTGAGTTGTATGGCTTACCTTTGAAGTGCGCAACGCTACTAAATCCATCGCCATCTATGTGCAAAGTTAACATACGCCTTCCGCTCAGAGTTGTTGTATCAGGAGCTAATATTGTGGGTAAATTTAGTACTTTTGTTAACAAGTTCTTAGGGTCTATCACCCATTTACTGCCTTCCAGTGGTAAATTATCAATTAGCCAAGGGGCTACTATTATGCCACCTAGTTTAGTCTTACTTCCTTGCGCTAGGATTTTACCATTTGCTGAACTAATGCTAATTAACGCTGTGGCGTCTGAGGTTAACTTAAGGAAATTTGGTCTGATAATTACAGGTGCTTTTGTAGTTTCACCTTTTAGCCAATCGGCAAAGTATTTAACTTCATAAGGGCCAGGTTGCGCATTATTTATATTTTCTACGCCTAAACTAATTAGTAATTTATTTGATTGAGGTAATTCCCCTAATATTAGCTCCGGTACTATTTTCAAACCCCCTTCCAGCCATTTAATAATCTCAGTATTATAAAATATACTATGAGTAGTCCAAGAAATAATGCCGGCATGTAGACTGGGATCTATTTTAGGTAAGCTTTCTTTAGCTACATCTACATAATCAGGAATATACCCTAAGTATTCTATGACTGTAGCAAGCTTTGAATGAACGGATTTTTTAACTAAGGGTGAAATATCGCTATTATAAGGGATTAATATTCGCCTAGGCACAGGTGTTATCGATGATGTCCCCCATGTTTGCAAGTGGCCATCTGTCACCCACGGATTAAAACCTGCGTCTATAATCTTTTGTGCCATAGCGAGGCGGTTATCGGGCTTTGCATAATCAATAATTTGGACGTTGAGGCCTAAGTTTTTTGCTTTTTTTAATTGTGCGCTTAGCCAATCTTGGTCGTTTTTGTTGGTCAGTTTATAGCTATTGTCATTTGGGTTGTAATGGCTATATAAACCTTCAGCCACTAAATCATTGGCTAAATCAGCGAGTTTAGGCAATAACTCAAAGCCCCGGTTGAGAATAAGGTGCTTATCAAAAGTTTTAGATAGAGAGCTTATTATGGTGACTAATCCAGCTTGTTGTTCGGGTTTACTGTGCTTGTCATCTAAAAGTTGATAGCTGTCTAGAGTATCTAAAAATAAGCCGCTAAAACCACGTGCTTTTAATGTCTCAGCGCTCCTTTGAATATGTTGTTGCCAATGTGCTGACGCTAAATCGGCAATATGGCTATTCCAGTTGGGGTTTATACTAAGTGAGGACTTATTTCTATTAAAAGACTCGCCAACACTTAAATAAGCATAAACAGCAATATTACGTTGTTTCAACCAATTAAGTTCGTGCTCAGTGACGTGTTCTGGCTGAACTACAACGCGTGAATAAAAGGTCATTTCGGCTAGAGGCATAGGGTATGAATAGTAAAATGCAATACTATTATTTACAGGCTTTGCAAATACTTGACTAGAGATTAAAAGCACAAGATATAAAATATATTTCATTAGTAATTCATTTTTATTAATTCATAACAGTGGCTCAAAACAATATGTTTTAATCTATCTGATTATTTGTTACTAGGAAGATAGGATTATTATATGTTAATAATAAATTAATCTCTACATATTAATTTAACCTTGAGGTCAATATTTATACTCGCTTACAAATAATCTAACTCGCTGCAATTAAAACTAATTAACTTAAATAAAAGCAGTAAGGCTACGTGGATATTATTTATAGAGAGTGTTTTAAATAATGGATAAACGTTGGATGAATTATTTTTATTAAGACTAAGGTCTCTGCGTTATTGGTGTCTAAAATGCTGAGTTGGGATTATAATATGGCTAAGCTGACTTCTAACTAACTTGGTCCTACCTAATTTTACCTATGCTTTTCTTAATATAAGTTTAAAGCGATATAAATGAGTGAAGTTATTTTGGGCAAATAAGTAAATCTGCAAACTATATTAGTTTTGCTAGATTTTAGTTGTTGCTGCACACACACCTTTATTCACCTCGGAGAAAAAATGAGTAATTTAAGCTTGAAAAACAAATTGCTGTTACTAGCTATTTTACCGCTAATGCTACTTTTGATCAGCTTAATGCTGAGTTCTTATTATTTAGAGAATAAAAATCAGCAACAAAATTTTGAAGCATTTCAAACTAAGTTAATAAGTGACAAGCAAACGTTACTAAGTACCGAAATTGAAATTGCTAGCAAAATTGTTCGCTATCAATTAGCAAATGGCTCTGAGCAAGATGCTAAAAACGCTTTAAGAGACTTAACATTTGGCCAAGGTGGCTACTTTTTTATATACGACACCAATGGCATTAGTGTTTTTCATGCATTACTAGGTGATGCTATTGAAGGACAAAATAAAATAGGGATGACTGACCCTAACGGTAAAAAAATAATAGTGGGCTTATTAGAGCAAGCTAGAAAAGGCGGCGGCGCTTTTAACTATCATTTTCAAAAACCAAATACCACAGGCTTAGTTGAAAAGATGGGCTATGCAGCAATGATACCAGGCACAAACTGGATGATTGGTACTGGCGCATATATGGATGATATAGACGCAGAGCTACTTAAATACCAAACAGCAATGCAAAAGCACATGAATGATAAGATAATGACCTTATTATTAATTGCTTTATTTTGGGTTGTTTTAACAATTATATGTGCGTTAGTTGCCGCAAATACAATGGTAAAACCAATACAGCGCATGGCGCAAAGCCTTGACGATATTGCAAAAGGTGAGGGCGATTTAACCAAGCGTCTAGACATTGATACTAACGATGAAATAGGTCAGCTTGGCGAAGCATTTAATATGTTTGTAAGTAAGCTACATGGCATTATTGCTAATGTGGTTGATGTAACACACGATGTAAAAACAGCTTCTGGTGACATAAATACACAAACACGATTAATTGAAGACAAGTTACTTAATCACAATCATGAAACAGATCTTGTTGCGACGGCTATTACCGAAATGTCGGCTACTTCTCATGAGGTGGCTCAAAATACAAATCAAGTGGCAGAGTCAACTCAAGCGGCAACGCAAGAAGTTGCTAAAGCTCAAGAGTGTGTTGATATTTCACTCAGTGAGGTTTCAAACTTAATGGGCGAAATTAACCTAGCTGCTGAACAAGTGGATTCACTCAGTGATCAATCTAAAAAGATTAATAGCGTACTAAGTGTAATTGGTGGAATTGCTGAGCAAACAAACTTACTTGCACTCAACGCTGCAATAGAAGCTGCGCGAGCAGGTGAGCAAGGCAGAGGGTTTGCAGTTGTTGCTGATGAAGTAAGAAGCCTAGCAAGTCGTACTCAAGTTAGCACATTAGAGATTAGTGAAATGTTGAGTGAGCTACATAACTTAGTATCAGATGCAGTTGCAGCAATGCAAGCAAGCCAAAGTAGTTGTAATCGCTCTGTTGAATCCTCTCGTGCTATTTCAGAAAGTTTAGGCGCGGTAACAAGCTCAGTTAGATCAATTAACGACATGAGTACGCAAATTGCGACAGCGGCGCTGGAGCAAAGTAGCGTTACAGAAGAAATAAACCGTAATGTATTTGCTATTCAAGAAATAGTTAATGAGCTAACTATTTCAAGTAAAACCACCTCTTCAGTTGGTCAGCATTTAGCTGGGCGTGGTGAAAGCTTAGGACACTTAGTTGGCCAGTTTAAGATTTAACAAAGCTCAAAGCCCTACACTAAAAGCCGCTAATAGCGGCTTTATTTTTGTGGGCGATTTTTTATAAAAATTATTGAATTTTTTGCATGCGTTAAGGTCTATCAGCATGCAAATATACCTATACAGTGAAATAACCATGCAAAACATGCCATCAATTAAACGTTGTACTCGAGAAGAGTTAGCGCCAGAGCAAGATTTGGGGCGTTTAGTCTCTTTTTTACGTTCGAGATTAGCCATTCATGTTGATGCCAAGTTACTTCCTATGGACTTAACTTCTGCGCAATATATTGTGGTTGTACTACTTGCGAGAGAGTCGGTTAATACGCTTGCAGGACTTTGCGAATATATGGTTTATGATCGTGGCGCTATGAGCCGCTTACTAAACCGACTTGAAGAAAAAGGACTCATTATTAAAACGCAATGTGAGCTTGATAAGCGCTCAACTATTTTGTGTTTAAGTGAAAAAGGTAAAGCTCTTTGTCCTGAAATTATGCCTGTAGTGAACGAAGTCTATGCGCAAGCATTAAATGGTTTTTCAGAGCCAGAAAAAAACCAAATAATCGACTTACTATTCAAAGCTATAAATAATCTTGATTCACTGCCAAACTCCCCCCAAAAGTAGATTATCAATAAAATAGCGATACTGTTTCAACAGAAAGTTAGCGTGCTAATTAGTTGATCTGATTGTGCGTAGAATCTAACTTTGATAATATAGTTGCCTAGGCAATTAAAGTTATCATCTTGTTAGGTTTGTTATGATTGAAAATAATTTGTTAGTACAATTACAGCAGCAATATCCAGAACATACTTTTATGCAACATCACTTAAGTGTTGTCCATAAGGGACGTTTTGCTAACGCGATTGTGTATCGATATAAAGATAATGAATTTGATTTAATTGTTAAAGATTTTAGCCAAAGCCCGTGGTTTATCCGCAAAACATTTGCACGTATGTCGGTAAATCAAGAGTATAAAGGGTTGAGCCGTTTAGCTGAGCTTGACGCAGTTGCTAACCGCTTTTGTAGATTGTCGCCGATAGCGGTTGCTTATAACTATATTGAAGGCACGCCACTGCGCGCTTTAATTCATGAAGACAAAACACTACCTGTTAACTTTTTTAGTGAGCTTGAGCGTCAAGTAGCAAAAATGCATCGCAAAGGCATCGTGCATTTAGACTTGCGTAATATGGGTAATATTTTATGCGGCGCAGACGGTAAACCTTATTTTATTGATTTTCAGTCCACTATTAGCTTTTCTCGTTTTCCACGTTGGTTGCAACGCTTTATGCGAGGATCTGACATGTCAGGCGTATATAAAGCATGGAATAAATTGGGTGAGCAACCTCTGCCACAAAAAAAACAAGACTATTTAGAGCGCTTTAATCACGTGCGTAAACGCTGGATTTTTAAAGGTTACCCAATACAGCGAGGCTATGCGTGGGGCGCTGCACTTATTACTCAATTTGTAGATTCTGACTTAGTACGAAATATTACTGATAGACTTTAATTTAAAGCATAAACCGTAATTTAAAAACACCTAATTCATTGTGTGATTTTGCCCATATTAGCCTAGCTAATATGGGATTTTTTTTATTATAAGTAATCCATTTGGTTTGCTTACTTGTTGTTTGATCCCTCAAAAACAATTCCTTTTACTGTTTTTTTAATTTTTTAAAATAAATATTAGTACTGCATTTAGTTTGCCCATACAATGCGCAAAAATAGCTTGCGCATGCTTAATAAGTTCACGTTTTTTCTGCAATTTTTTATTGTTCAAGTAGACTATAAATAATGTGCGCTTTTAAATTTTAAGGTTTTAAGATGATTGAGTATCCGGTAGACCAACTTCCACAGCTCATAAATGATTTATTGCAATGCGATACAACAGAACGCAAAAATAAATTATTAGCAGATGCGCAGTTAACGCTTTCAACAGAGCACCTGTCATTACTTTTTGAGGCGATACCAAAAGAACAACGACTTGAAATTTGGCAGTTGCTTGATGAAGACACGCAACACGAAATTTTTGTTAATTTAAGTGAAGATAGTTGTTTGTGGTTGCTGCAAACGCTAGAAGACACTGAGGCTTTTAAACTTCTTGATGAAGTTAATGTAGAAGAGCTACTGGAACTTGAAGAAGTTATACCAGAGCGATTTGTTGAGTATGCAAAAAAGCAACTCGATGAAGCGCAAACCAAACAATATGATTTAGCGCAGCAATACCCGCCAGAACAATTAGGTCACTGGTTAGGTTTTGACTTTTTAAAAGTATCGGAGAAGCTAACAGCCGGTGGTGCTAAAAAATTGCTACACAAAGGTTTACCGCAATACAGTGAAGTTATTTATTTAGTAAGCCGCAAGGGTAGTTTAATAGGTGAGGTTGCGGTAAATGATTTAATAAAAGCCAGCGACACCGATAACTTAATGACATTGGCAAATCATGACTTTTCATCACTCCATGCTGATGATGATTTATATGAAGCGGCAGAGGTGGTGATCCACAGTGAAAAAATGGCACTGCCAGTGGTGAATGCTGATAACAAATTACTTGGGCGATTAACTATTGCCTCTGCTTATGAATTACGACAAGAAATTGCTGATGAAGCGGCCGCTAAAGCCGGTGGTTTACGTGAAGACGAAGACCTGTTCGCAAGTGTGCGAAAAAGTGCTAAAAACCGTGGCATATGGTTAGGTATTAATTTAGCTACTGCCTTTTTAGCGTCGTGGTTTATCGGTTTATTTGGCGCAACGATAGAACAAGTTGTAGCACTAGCTGTATTAATGCCTGTGGTCGCTTCTATGGGGGGAATTGCTGGCAGTCAAACATTAACCGTTATTGTGCGAGGTTTAGCGCTTGGACAGGTTACAGATTCAAACCGTAATGCGCTGCTTAAAAAAGAGCTGCGTGTTGGCGCTGTAAATGGCTTGGTATGGGCGTTTGTAATAGGCCTACTAACCTTTTTATGGTTTAACGACTTAATGCTTAGTATTACGATTACGGTAGCCATATTATTGAATTTAGTGGCCGCGTCACTAGCAGGTGTTGTTATTCCGTCTATTTTAGACAAAATGAAAATTGATCCTGCGTTATCTGGTTCGGTAATTTTAACTACCGTTACCGATATTGTTGGGTTTGTTACCTTTTTAGGTTTAGGCAGTTTATTGCTTTTATAAGCCTTATACCAATTCGCTTAATTAAGTGAATTGGTATTACTAACAGGAAAATACAATGACCTTTGAAGTCATGATTTGGTGTGCAATTGCTTTGTGTATTTCACAATCGGCAATATTTTCGGGCTTAAACTTAGCGTTTTTTTCACTAAGTAGGCTTCAGCTTGAAATGGAAAGTGCAAAAGGGAACGAGGCGGCCATAAAAGTAATGGCCCTTCGAAACGACTCTAACTTTTTATTGTCGACTATTTTGTGGGGCAACGTAGGTATTAACGTACTACTTACACTACTTTCTGATTCGGTATTAATGGGCGCAAGTTCGTTTTTATTCTCAACTATCGCAATTACTATTATTGGTGAAATAACACCACAGGCTTATTTTTCGCGTAATGCGTTAAAAATGGCAAGCCTACTTTCGCCGTTAATTAAGTTTTATCAGATTCTGTTTTATATAGTTGCTAAGCCAACGGCTTTAATACTCGATGCTTGGTTAGGTAAAGAGGGGATTACGTACTTTGCTGAAAGTGAGCTCAGAGGTATTATTCGCAAACACATAGAGGCTGAAGAAGCTGATGTTCAACACGTTGAGGGAATAGGCGCGCTTAACTTTTTTAGCTTAGATGAAATAAGCGTAACCAAAGAGGGTGAGGTAATTGATCCAGACTCTATTATTGCTTTGCCTACTAAGCTTGATTTGCCTATTTTCCCAGACCTTACATTAACAACTGATAATGAGTTTTTACGCAAACTACATAAGTCAGGTTATAACTGGGTGATCATTACCAATGAAGACGGTTGGCCTTTATTAGTGGTAGATGCTGACGGCTTTTTAAGATCAGCGTTATTTGAGCCAGATACGTTTGACCCTTATCATTATTGTCACAGACCTATAATTGTTGCTGATGAAGCGATGCGTTTGAGTGAAGTGATTTTAAAAATACGGGCTAATCATTCTTTAGATAAATCGTTTGATGGGGCCATTGATCACGATGTGGTATTAGTGTGGAGCGACGTGAAACGCATTATTACCGGCGCTGATATATTTGGTCGGTTGCTCAAAGGTATGAGTGCACCAAAACTCGAACTGCATGAAAATACAGAGAATAAAAAGCCGCTATAAAGCGGCTTTTTTGTATTTAGTTGGATGGAGCTTTACGCCCAACCTTCGTAGCGCTTACGACGTGACAGCACTATCGTTAATATAATACCTAAAAACAGGCCTAAAAACGCAATAGCACCACCGTAAGTAAGTAGCTGGCGTTTCTCTTTTGAGCTAGCAGCTTCTTTTTGAGTGCGCTCTTGCTCTAGCGTTGTTTTAAGCTTAGTAATTTGAGCAGATAACTGCAGATTTTGATCTGTTAAAGTTTGGTTTTGTTCTTGTAGCTGTGGAAGTTCTATTTGAGCTTGACGTAGCTTTTCTTGTATAGAGCTCATTTCGCTACTTAGTGTTTTGTACTGTTGGTGTAAGCCCGCTGTTTTAGTAATAAACTTAGTTTCTATCCAGCCTTCGCGGTCTTTATCATCTTTAATTTTTATAAAGCCGTTTTCTTCATTTGATAACAAGGTTAACTTTGTTCCAGCATCTACAGAGCCGAGTAGTCGATAATTTTTACTCGCCCCAGAGCGCATAAAAGTGTATAGATTATCGATAATATAAGCGGTGTTTGCATTCGTTGAATTTGCAGGTTGTGCTTCTTGTGCATAACTCATGAATGTGGTGGCTGTTAAAAGTAGCCCTAATAAACAATGTTTTAGCATTTATCTACCTTGTTGATCTAACTGCGTCCGTTATGAACGTGATTTTTATTTCACATAAGTAGTTAGATAGTATGGATTAAATAGATCAATAGCAAGACTGATATTGTAACCCAGTACGGTAACGCAGGAGTAGTTATCGAGTCCACTAGGTTACAAACCTCACGCTGTGATTAAATTGCTCCTAGATAGAACGAATTTTAATCCGCAAAGGTCATCAGGCCCTAAAATAAGGTTAAAAAATTTGCATTGTTAAGGCGCTTTGTTTATTTTGAGCACTTATTTATTTTAAAGGTAATCCGCAAACCGAATGGATACTGAGATAGAACTGAAATTTTTGGTATCAGATGCCGTTATTCCACTGATCCCCTCGTTAATTACTCAATTTGCAAAAACGGTGAATAATAAACCGTCTCGCAGCTTACAAAATGCATACTACGATACGCCAAGCAGAGAGCTTAGAGCGCTTGATATAGGCTTTAGAACGCGTTGTTCTGACAGCGAATGCGAGCAAACTATAAAGCTTGCAGGTGAAGTGGTAGGTGGTTTACACCAACGTCCAGAGTACAATTTACCAATTGAATCAAGCCGCCCTAATTTAATGGCGTTTGATGCTGATATTTGGCCTCATGGCATGCAAATAAGCGCCATCTCAAAAAACCTGTATCCAATATTTAGTACTAACTTTATTCGTCGTACTTGGTTAATTGAAACCGAAAGTGGCGCTAAAATTGAAGTTGTGCTCGATAAAGGTGAAATTGCGGCTTCGGGTAAAATTGAAATTATTAGCGAGCTAGAAATTGAGCTTGTTGAGGGTAGTCGTAATGAGCTGTTTGCATTTGCAGATATACTAGTTAGCCAAAACTGCATACGCTTAGGTTTGTATTCTAAGGCCGCGCGTGGTTATCGACTTGCTGATGAAAAACCTTTAATGCCAAGCAAATCTATTGGTTTTGTACAATTACCAAAGTCGACTACTCAAGAGCGTGCTTTAGTTGAAGCCATGAACTTTGGCATTCGTTTTGTACAAAAGCACGAGCAATGCTATTTCGATAAGCCAAGTTTAAAAACACTTAAACGCGTAACTGACGGCATCAGTTTAATCCGCCATACTTTTTGGCTATACGACGATATAGTATCTAAAGAAAGTACAGAGCACTTACGTACCGAACTTAAATGGTTATTAAGTGAGTTAGCGTGGGTAGAAAATGCGATTCAATTAAAAACGTACACGTCTAAACGCCATGCTTTTTATAAAAAAATTAATGCGGCGCCAGCACTTGCTCAAGTCATTGGAGACTTAAAAGAGTTACAGCCAAGCATTGACGATATAAATGCACTGTTTCACAGCGCACGTTATAATCGTTTATTACTATCGTTAACTACCTGGTTAATCGATAAGCAATGGCGTAAAGACTGGGGGCAAGCAGAGCTTCAAGCGGCTGAGCAAAATGTTTCGTCTATTGCCAATAGGCTTTTTAATAAAGACTGGAAAAACCTGCACGAGTTGCTTCCAAAGGAGCAAACACTCGATGTCGCTTCGTATTTAAACCTGCGAACTCAGCTTGAAAATAGCCTACTGAGCGGTAACTGTTTAGGATCGTTATTTGATAAAGAAGAACGCCTAGAGTTTAGATTGCCTTGGCTTGATATTTCTCATGGTATTTATGAATTAAGTACGCTTGAGTATTTAAAGCAATTATGTGCAGGACAAGAAGACGAACAGCTTGCTAAAATCCAGTCATGGCTTGAACAAAAGTCTGAATATTTGGTGAGTGCCATGGAGCAAAGTCGCCTTGCTTCACTTGACATAGAACCTTACTGGCAAAAATAAATGAAGCGCTTTTGTAATAAAATTCAGTTGCAAAAGTGTTTATTCGTTATTTTTTTATTAGTTAGTTTTAACACTTACGCTGAGCCCATATGGCATTTGTATAAAAACAAAAATGGCGTAAGTGTGTATTATCAAAGCCACAGTGATAATACCTTTGAGGTAAAAGCGCAGATGAGCGTGAAAGGCGTATCCACCAATGAGTTTTTAGAATTACTCAGTGATACCGATGCCGCACCCCAATGGCTCGAAAATATATCTCAGGTAAAGGTTATTAAGCACATAAGCCCATCAGAAAATTTAGTGTACAGTTATTTTAATTCTCCTTGGCCTGTTAGAGATAGAGATAGCATTACTTATTCTTGTTATTCACAGTTAACTGCAAATAAAAGCCAATTGCTTATTAATGCTCGCCCTAATAAGCAGCCCAGAAATAATGGCGTTATAAGAATTACTACTTTAAATGCACGCTGGCTACTGAGTGAGGACAAAGGCCGTCTTGATATTGAGTACCAAGTATATGCTTTGCCTGATGGGGCAATACCTACTTGGCTAAGCAATAAGGTCGGATTGAAAAGTACTTACACCACATTTATGAACTTGCATCATATGCTCATAGATAAAAAATACACTCCAAAACTACCTGTAATCAAAGCAGGTCAATGCTAAATATCGAATATATAATAATTTAATGGTGTGTTGAGTAGTCTTTAACTACGCTTAAGCAATAATGACACGCTATTATTTGGAGAATTGATGAAGTATTTAGTGGCTATATTATCTTTGATACACAGCTCATTCTTATTAGCTCAAGAATATACCTTTGGTGTAGTGCCGCAATACGAGCCGCAAAAGCTAAATGCTATTTGGCAACCTTTGTTAAAGCAAGTAAGTAAGCAAACGGGAGTAACAATAAAGCTAATTACAGTTGAGTCTATTCCTGTATTTGAAAAAGCCTTTGCTAATGGCGAGTACGACTTTGCATACATGAACCCATGGCATAGTGTTGTCGCATACGAAAAACAGGGGTATTTACCACTAATAAAAGATGCAGGGCGAAAGCTGCAAGGTATTTTGCTCGTAAACAAAGACAGTGATATTGATAATTTAAGCCAACTAGAGGGCGCCGAAATAGCATTCCCTGCACCTAACGCATTAGGTGCGTCATTATTAATGAGAGCTGATTTAGCATTGTTATACGGGCTAACAATAAAGCCTGTATATGTCCAAACTCATCCATCGGTATATTTAAATGTTGCACTGCACTCAACAATGGCGGGCGGTGGTGTAATGGGCACATTTAAACAACAACCAGAAAGCTTACAAAATAAACTTAAAATTCTTTATAAAACGCGTGAAATTAGTCGCCACCCAATTGTCGCCCACCCAAGGGTTGATGCTGCAATACAGTTAAAAGTACAGCAAGCTATTTTAGATATAGGGCAAAGCGCAGAGCATAAACATTTACTTGCAGGTATCCCAATTATTAAACCTAGTATTGCAACTTTAGCTGAGTATCAGCAGTTAACTCAGTGGGGGTTGCGCTCTTTTTATGTTGAAAATTAGAGGGTTTCGTAGCCTAAGAGCACAAAGCTTTATTGTGGTATTGCTTTGTGGCTTGCTTATGGCCTGTCTTTTTATGTTTTACGCCTTACCGGAACAAGCGCGCTGGGTAAACGATGGCCTTTCAAAGGCTGCTCAGCGTTCTTTAGCGCAGTTATCGACTTCTATAACGACTCCGTTGTTAACTAGGCAATATGCAGAGCTATATGAAGAGATAGACAGTCAACTTCAAACTCGCCCTAATTGGAAAAGTATTAAAATTGTTGATGTTGATTCAAAAAACCAATTGTATCCGCTTGAGAATTGGGTTGGAGCAAATGAAAACGGCGACATGCTGTTATCTCAACAGGTGGTATTTTTAGACAAACCGCTGGCTAATATTAGCTTGGTTGTTAATTTTACGAATGAAATTAACGAATCTTCAAAACTTCATTACACCTTAATATATATACAATTTATTATTTTAGTTATCGTTTTTATAGGTTTAGCTTGGCTGGTGGATTACAGGGTTACATCGCCTTTGAGGACGCTAAAACTTGGGTTTTCACGTTTAGCCAAAGGCGACTTTGATTGCCATATAGATAAACAACAACAAAATGAAGTGGGCAGTGTAATAAATGCATTTAATAATATGGTTGATGAGGTTGCGAATAACCATCAAAAATTAAATGCATTACGAATTCAAGCTGAGTCTGCAAGTAAAGCAAAGTCAGATTTTATGGCCAGTATGAGCCACGAATTAAGAACTCCATTAAATGCAATTTTAGGCTTAGCCCAGCTGTATGGATATGATGAGAGTGCTAATAAAGTACAAAAAGAAAACGCGAAAAGCATTTATCAAGCTGGAGAACATTTACTATTACTCATAGACGATGTGCTTGATTTAACGGCTATTGAGTCGGGTAATATGCAGTTTAGTTTTTCTTATGTGCCTATTAAAAGCATATTAGAAGAGTCAGTAGAGCTTGTCACTGAGCTTATTAAAGGGCAATCAATAACACTGCAAACTCACGGCTTTGAGTCCTTAGAAGGGTTGAGTATTTATATTGATCAGCGCCGCTTTAAACAAGTGATGCTTAACTTGCTTTCAAATGCGATTAAATACAACAAACCAAATGGCAGCATTAATATTAATTGTCGGGTGTTAAGTAATAAACAATGCGAAATAGATGTAATAGATACCGGATGTGGATTTTCTCCAGATGACATTTCTCGCCTATTTAAACCTTTTGACCGCTTAGGAGCTGAAACCAGTAAAGTAAATGGAACAGGTATTGGTTTAGTGATAACTAAGCAGCTGGTAGAGCGTATGCAAGGGTCTTTGAGCGCGCAGAGCGAGCAGCACAAAGGTTCTTGTTTTACGCTAAACTTTAACAGTTTTGATCAAACTGACTTGCCAGCACAAGTGCAAGCCCCTCAAATAACACAGCAAAGCTTAAATGCGGTAACGCTTCCTACGCTTGAGGTTTTAGTGGCAGAAGATCAAGTTACAAATCAGCAAGTGTTAAAACAGCAATTAACTATGCTTGGAGTGTGCTCTACTTTTGTAAGTAACGGTGAGCAAGCTTGGGAGGCCATACAAAATAAACGCTTTGATATTTTACTAACCGACATTCAAATGCCCTTACTCGATGGGTTAGGGTTAGCCAAAAAAATACGCGAAAACACTCATTTTGATGAACTGATTATAATTGCAATTACAGCCAACATTACCAAAAACAACATAGATAATTGTTATAGTTGTGGAATGAATGGCTTTTTAACAAAGCCTATTGAGCTTGTTAAATTAAAGTCGTTATTGATGGAGCATTCTCAAACTATGGTCAATACACGTTCAGAAAAATCAGATGGTGAAAATATAGCTTCAGATAGTTTTGATCAATTAGATATTACGCTACTAAAAGCAATGCTTGGTGATGATCCTAGCGTACATTGCATGGTATTTAATGCGTTTTTACAAACAGCAGGGGAGCAAATTAAATTAGCTAACGCGTATGCTAAGAGTAAAAACTATGTTGATTTAGCTTTTCAGGCTCATGCATTAAAGTCATCTTCAAAGTCTGTTGGGGCTATTGAGTTGGCAAATATATGCCAGCAGATAGAAACGCAGGCAGAAAACGAAACAGTCAAAAATGAATATATACAGCAGCTGGAAGAGCGCTTTAACGCTGTAGTCACACAACTTAAAAGCTATTGTTTACGATATGAAAAACGCACATAAAAAATGGCTCTTAAAGAGCCATTTTTTGTTTTAGGTATTTTAGTATTTAGCCGCTTGCCCTTTTTTGGGTAAAGCGTGCTGTATAAAGTCACGTAAATCGTTATTAGAGCTTTCTAAATCAGCGTGGCGAAGGTACATCATGTGTCCGCTTCTGTAGCCTTTAAAGCTCAAACGGTCTTTCATTTTACCGCTTGGGTCTAATTGCCATAACGTATATTTAGCGTCAAAGTAATTGGTTGCGCCATCAAAGTATCCTGATTGGATCATCACGTTTAAGTAAGGGTTTTGCGCCATTGCTAAACGTAGATTTTCGCCTGTATTATTACCGGTTCTATCCCATGGATGGACATTACCAAATAAGTTATATTTTACATCAGTTTTATAGTTTAACTCTTCACGTAAGTAGTGATTAATTGCAGGAGTGAAAGAGTGTAACCAAGAGGTAAGTTCAGCCCAGTAGTCTGGGGATTCACCTGCGTCGCGTTTATCTATTCCTAAATAACGAGAATCTAAGCGACCTACAGTTTGACCACGTTCACGTAGTAGCTCTTTCCAGAAAAATTGAGTTGGAATATCTAAGTTATTTTGCTCAATAAATTTTTCTGATAAGCCAGCGTAGTGCGCCATTTTTGTAATAATTCGACGTTTTTCTTCAGCATTAATAAAGCCACCCTTAGCAAGCGCAGGGATTAACTCGTTTACAGTAAATTCTTCAACTTCAGGTAATAACTCATCAAGATCTTTAGCTTGTAAATCGGCGTTAAGTGCTTTGTGATACCAAGCAGTCGCTGCAAAGTAAGGTAGGCGGTTAGCGGCTTTAATCGGACCGTCGCGCTTAATACCAATATCAGTAGGTGATACGAGAACAACACCGTTTATGTACATCCACTGACTGTTTTGAAGCTCATGAGCGAGTCCAGATACACGTGTTGTACCGTAGCTTTCACCAATTAAAAATTTAGGCGAGCGCCAACGCTCAGCCCTATTTACAAAAGTATTTAACCATTCAGCAAGATATTTAATATCGGCATTAACACCAAAAAATAGCTCTTTTTGTTTTGCCTTAGAAGGCAGTTCGCCTTTTTCGTTTTCAAGTACGCGTGAGTAGCCAGTATTTACCGGGTTCACGTAAACAATATCGGCAATATCAAGTACAGAATATGGATTGTCTTTTACGCCATAAGGTTGAATTGGATAGCCTTCGTCATCAATTTTTAATACGCGAGGGCCAGTATAAGCAAGATGCATCCATACAGAAGCCGAACCCGGCCCGCCATTAAATGAAATAAGTAATGGGCGAGTTGTTCTGTCGTCAACTTTGTCGCGTGTGTAGTAGGTGTATTGTAGTGTAGCAACCGCGTCGCCTTTATCATCCCATACAGGTTGTGTGCCTGTAGCTACGGTATAACTAAAACGCTGGCCATTAATTTTAGCCTTATGTTGGGTAACTACTTTGCTGTCTACATCAATACGACGTTGGTTATCGGCAAGCGTGCTTGTACTAATTATTAATGCAATAACGGTTATCGGTAAACTGATAATACGACTAAGCTTCATTAGGTGTCCTTATTATTGTTGATACATCATTAAAGATAAAAATAAGTTAAATAACAAAAGTATTGAGACTAGTGGCCGATAATACTGGTTAAGTAAGGTATTAATACATTGAAAGACGCGTATTAATCGCTTTTATAGTCATTTTGGATTTACTTTCTTTATTTAGTTAATTGCAAAACTCAGGTATATTGCGGCCTACTTGTATTGATTTTTTATACAGGCTATCACCAAAAAAATCTAACGGATTACGCTTTCAAGCACAATAAGTGCACTCTACACCGGATGTTTATGACTAATGCTATTGCAGTAATAGTGTTGTATTTGTCGTTTTTTGACAAAACTAATTAAAGGTAAAGAGAAGCTTTATGCAAAGAGTATTAGTGGTTGAAGACAGTAAAGTAGTGCAGCAGGTACTTCGCCACTTAACTGCACAATACCTTGATGTGGCAATCGATTTTGCTTGGTCTTTAGCTGAATGTGCCACTTACGTAGAAAAATACGACTACACGCTTGCGTTAGTTGATTTAACCTTGCCAGATGCTCCTCACGGTGAAGTTGCAAAATATACTTTATCTAAAAAGATTCCTACGGTTGTTTTAACTTCAAAAATAGATGAGTACAAGCGCCAACAAATGCTTGAATTAGGTGTTGTTGATTATGTTATTAAAGATAATCGCGACTCTTACCACTACGCCGTTAAACTCGTTGCGCAATTGCTAAGAAACCAAGGCTGTAAAGCATTAATAGCAGATGATTCATTACTGAGCCGCTCGTTAATGAAGCAAATGCTTGAAAAGCAATTGTTTGATGTGACAGATGCCCACGATGGGCAACAAGCACTCGAAATATTAAAAGCTAATCCTGATATAAAGCTACTTATGACCGACTACGCTATGCCTTCTATGGATGGCTTTGAACTTGTAAAAGCGGTACGTAACTTTAGAGGCAGAGACGACTTAGCAATTATTGGCTTGTCGGGCGCGGGGAAACATGGGCTATCAGCGCGATTTATTAAATATGGCGCCAATGATTTTTTAACAAAGCCATTTATGAATGAGGAGTTTCATTGTCGAGTACTTCAAACAATGGAGCAACTATCGTTAATTTCGGATATTAAAGAAAGCGCGCATAGAGATCATTTAACAGGGCTTCATAATCGACGCTATTTTTATCAATATGCAGAAAAGCTCCTTAAAAGTAAAAACCAGAAAAATACTCTCGCATTGTTAGATATCGATCTTTTTAAAAATATTAACGATACATTAGGCCATGAGGGTGGCGATCAGGCTTTAAAGCAGGTTGGTTCATTAATACGTACTACGTTTTCAAAGTTTACAGTTGCACGGGTTGGTGGAGAAGAGTTTGCCATAATATTACCTGAGATAGAGCTTGAACGTGGTCGTGAATACTTTGAAGCATTTAGAAAAAAGCTGGCTAGTTATGATTTTTCTATCAGCGATAAATCAATTAAAATTACTACAAGTATAGGCTTGGCAGACTTTCAAGACACTAGCTTAACGCAGGCAATGCGTGTTGCTGACAAAGCATTATACGAAGCTAAAAATCAGGGTAGGAACTGCGTGGTATAGCCCTGTTATATAAAGCTAAGGATGCAATTAGTATATTGCACGCACCAATGTAGATAACTTGTTAAATTAACGCACCTAATTGGTGCGTTTTTTTTGCTATTTAGTTTCTGCTTTGCACTAACTTATTGTTTTAAAAAATATAAAAATAGTGGCACAAAGGTTGGATTGTTTAACCCAACAGGATAACAATAAAGAGTCCGAGGGGGCCGCTATGAAAATGATTAGTGCAATCATAAAACCATTTAAATTAGACGACGTGCGTGAAGCACTCGCTGATTTAGGAATTGAGGGGATGACAGTAGTTGATGTTAAAGGTTTTGGACGTCAACGAGGTCATACTGAGTTATATCGTGGTGCAGAATACCAAGTAGATTTTATTCCTAAGATCAAACTTGAAATTGCAACTCGTACTGAAAATTGTCAACGCGTTGTTGAAGCAATTACTAAAATTGCATCAACAGGTAAAATCGGTGACGGGAAAATTTTCGTGTACGACTTAGATCAAATTGTTCGTATCCGTACTGGCGAACTTGACGAAGAAGCAATTTAAGGGGGTCTCATGGAAAATACAATAATAGAACTAAAGTTTTCACTCGATACCTTCTATTTTTTAATATCAGGTATATTAGTAATGTGGATGGCAGCAGGTTTTGCCATGTTAGAAGCGGGCTTAGTTCGCTCTAAAAACACAGCTGAAATTTTAACTAAAAATGTCGCGCTATATTCAATTGCATGTACGATGTTTTTATTAGTTGGCTACAACATTATGTATGTAGACAATGCCGAAGGTGGTTTTATTCCTTCAATAGGCGCTTTAATTGGCACACAAGCTGCTGATGCTGACCATTCTTTAGAATCTGACTTTTTCTTCCAAGTAGTATTTGTTGCAACGGCTATGTCGATTGTATCGGGTGCTGTTGCTGAGCGTATGAAGCTATGGGCTTTTCTTGGCTTTGCTGTAGTACTAACTGGTTTTATTTACCCTATTGAAGGTTACTGGACATGGGGTGGTGGTTTCTTATCTGAAATGGGCTTTGTAGATTTTGCAGGTTCTGCAATTGTACATGGCGCAGGTGCAGCTGCTGCACTAGCAGGTGTATTAATCCTAGGTGCTCGTAAAGGCAAATATGGTAAAAACGGTGAAATATACCCAATTCCAGGTTCAAACTTACCACTTGCTACACTAGGTACATTTATTTTATGGATGGGTTGGTTTGGCTTTAACGGTGGTTCTCAATTACTACTTTCGGATAAAGAAAACGCAACTGCGGTAGGTCAAATATTACTTAATACTAATGCAGCTGCTGCAATGGGTGCTATTGCTGCACTGTTTGTATGTAAGATACTTTGGGGCAAATCAGATTTAACCATGGTATTAAACGGTGCATTAGCAGGTTTAGTTGTAATTACTGCTGACCCACTTTCACCTTCTCCATTAATGGCATGTTTACTAGGTTTACTTGGTGGCTCATTAGTTGTGTTTAGCATTATAGCACTTGATAAAGTTAAGATTGACGATCCAGTAGGTGCTATCTCTGTACATGGTGTGTGTGGTGCATTAGGTATTATGTTAGTACCGCTAACTAATGGTGATGCAAGCTTTATTAATCAGTTAATTGGTTTAGTGTGTATTCTTGCCTTTGTATTTGTAGCATCATTTATTGTTTGGACAGTGCTTAACAAAACAATGGGTATACGAGTAACTGAAGAGGAAGAACTAAACGGTATGGATCAACACGATTGTGGTATTGAAGCCTACCCAGAGTTTGTTTCTGTTCGAAATAGCTAATAGTTTATTTAAATAATAGTGTGTTTACACAAAGCCCTACTTCGGTAGGGCTTTTTTTGTTTCAGGGGGGGTTAACTTTTCGGATGTTAGGATATGCCCAATATGCTAAGCTCACACTCGTGAATAACCCTTGGAATAAATTACACTTAAATGGCCGAAAATAAAAAAACACCTACCAGCAAACCTGCAACTAAACGTGCAAGTAAATCGTCAAGCACGACAAAAAAAAGCACATCAAAGGGCAGTAAAAAAACAGTTAAGCCCACTGTAAAACGCTCTTTTATGAGAAAAACATGGTCAGTGTTTTGGAAATTCAGCTTGGCTGTTTTTATTGCAATGGCAATGTATTTCATTTATTTAGATTCAAAAACAACACGTATATTTGAAGGTAATAAATGGCAACTTCCAGCGCAAGTGTATGCTCGTTCTATGGAGTTTTATCCGGGGCAATTTTTATCAAGCCAAGAAGTTGTGTTTGAATTAGAGCGTTTACATTATTCATCTGTTAATAGATTAAGCAGAACAGGGCAGTTTGTTAAAACAGCAGATAGCATCAAGATTTATCGCCGTGATTTTGAATTTTATGATGGCCTTGAAGAATCACATATTATTGAACTTCGTTTTGCAGGGCAAAAAGTTGCGACCATTAAAGATAAGTTCGGCAGGCGTTTAAACTCTGCTCGCCTAGAACCTGTGCAAATAGCGCGAATTGGTAACGACTCTAAACAAGATAGAGAATTTGTACCGCTAGATAAGTTCCCAGCCATGCTTAAAGATACGCTACTGGTAGTTGAGGACCGTGATTTTTATGAGCACCATGGTGTGTCGGTGTTTTCTATTTTACGTGCGCTTTATTCAAATATTAAAGCGGGACGCACCGTTCAAGGTGGCAGTACGCTTACTCAGCAATTAGCTAAAAATATTTACCTCACGCGTGAGCGTTCTTTAGTAAGAAAAATAAATGAGGCCTTTATTGCCCTTATTTTAGATTATCGCTATTCAAAAGATCAGATATTAGAAGCTTACTTAAATGAGGTATACCTAGGGCAATCATACAACCAAGGCATCCATGGTATGGGGCTTGCCTCTGACTTTTACTTTTCAAAGCCGGTAGACGAGCTTGAGTACGATCAAATTGCTCTGCTGGTGGCAATGGTTAAAGGCCCATCTTATTACAACCCACGTCGTTATAAAGAGCGCACAATGGAGCGCAGGGACTTAGTGCTGCGTCTAATGGTCGAAAATAAGTTACTTAGCACAAAAGAGTACCGTGCATCGCTTAATCGCCCAATTGATATTGCGCCAATGAAAGCCAGTTTACAAAAATCATACCCAGGCTATTTAGAGCTAGTAAACAGAGAATTAAATGAATTATTACCAGATCAGCAAACACTTGATGCAGGTGTAAGAGTATTTACTTATTTTGACTTGCAAAAGCAAACAGCAATGGAAGAGTCTATTGAAAAGAGTTTACCGTACTTGGAAAATCGCCCTAGAACTGAAAAACTAGAAGCAGCCATGATCTCTGTTAATGTAGAAAAAGGCGGTGTTTCTGCACTTATTGCTGGTCGCGATGTTCGCTATTCAGGGTTTAACCGTGTTTTAGACACAAAACGTAATATAGGCTCGCTTGTAAAACCTGCCGTGTATTTAACCGCACTGCAATTGCCACATTATAATTTAGCTACTTTGCTTGATGACTCGCCAGTACAGGTCACAAATGAGCAAGGTAAAGTATGGCAACCAGAAAATTTTGACCACCAATACCGTGGTGCAATCCCTCTTTATAAAGCATTTAGTAACAGTATAAATATCCCAGCGGTTAATTTAGGCCTCGATGTAGGTGTTGATAAAGTAGTAAATACATTAAAAGGTTTAGGTGCAACAGGGGCGATAGACGAATACCCATCGCTGCTTTTAGGAGCTGTTGAAATGTCGAGTTTTGAAGTGGCTCAGCTTTATACAACAATTGCTGCAGATGGCGAATATAAAAAGCTCACTGCAATTTCGGCATTAACTGACTCGGTTGGTAAAGTACTTTATAAGCATAAAGTAAATGCAGAGCCTCGTTTTGATAAATCTGCAATGTATATGACCAAATACGCGATGAAACGCGTAACGAAAGATGGCACTGCTAAACGCTTAAATTTACACTTTCCGTCAATCCAGCTCGCTGGTAAAACAGGGACCAGTAACGATTTACGTGATAGTTGGTTTGCAGGCTTTGATCAAAATACAGTGACTGTTGCGTGGCTTGGTCGAGACGACAACAAAAGCACAGGTTTAACAGGCAGCGTAGGCGCATTAGAAGCGTATATTCGTTACTTAAAGCCGCTTAACCCACAAGCAATAGCAGATACTCGTCCACCATCAATTCGCTGGGCATTTGTAAATGAGCAAACGGGTAAGCAGGCACCACCAGGATGTGGCAAGGTGATTCAGCTACCGCTTAGAGCGAGTGAGTTCGAGCCAAGACCACAATGTATTCGTTAATTTAAGATTACTTTAAACAACAAAGCCGCTTATTTAGCGGCTTTGTTGTAAGTTGTAGTTAACGTAATTATACCAATCCGTAATAATACTTAATCAATTTGAGGGGTTAAATCTGACGTGAACTACGTTAAAAATTTCTGATATAGAACAGCTAAATAACGAAATTTTTGCCTTGTTATCGACACGACTTTCTTCCCTCAAAATAGATCACTTAATTAAGCGAATTGGTATTAAGATTTAAAAAACTGCATTGATTTGGTTAAATCATTAGATAAGCGACTTAATTGCTGTGCATCTTGTAGCGTTGATTGAGCCGATGTTAGCGTTTGATCTGCTAAATTACTCACTTCTTGCGAATCATTTAATGCTTGTGTTGTTGCATTTGATTGCTGTTTAACACGCTCTGCAATTACTTCACCTTGATGTTTAATATCGCCCATACTTTGCTCTGCACTTTGCAATACTTCATTGGTTTGATTGGCTGCTTTTACTGATTGCTCCATTTTTTCAACACTTGAGCGCATTTTTTGCTGGGTGTCGTCAGATGCTTGTTGTAAAGAGCTAATAATTTGATGTATTTCTTGGGTTTGTGTTTGTGTACGCTGAGCAAGTGTTCTTACCTCATCAGCTACAACGGCAAATCCACGGCCATGCTCGCCGGCTCGCGCGGCTTCAATAGCGGCATTAAGTGCAAGCAAGTTTGTTTGATCGGCTATTTCACTGATCCCTTTACTTACTTTGCTAATTTCTTGGCTATCTTGTGCTAGCTTATCGAGCGCTTGTTGGCTCTCTGCAAATTCAATTTGAAGGTCTTGCATATATTTAGCAAGCTCCATTGTATTGTCTGAACCTTGTTTCACATGAGCTGCAGCATCTTGCGCGGTAAGCGTAGCTTGATGCGCAGACTCTTCAACTGCAAGTGCGTTTTGAGCCATATCGCTTAGTGCATTATAAATGGCATTGACTCGAATTTGCTGTTTTGAAACATCATTGCTTGTTTGGCTGCTCGCATGTGATAGCGATTTAGTTGCATCGCATAGCTCTTCTGTACTTGCTTTAACATCAAATAATAAATGTGAAAATGCGTTAAGTAATGCGTTGTAGCGCGATGCAATAATTCCCATTTCATCATTAGTGCTCGAATCGATAGTTGCATTTAAGTCGCCATTCGCGGCTCTATTCGCGGCATCAGCAAAGCGATTAATGGTATCAACAACTGCAAAATAAAAACCAATCATTAAATAAAATGCAAATAGCAAACTAATCAATGAGGCAGCTAAAACAAGATTTCGTGTCCACTGTTGAGTTTGTAGTTTTGCCTCAATAAGGCTCTCAAGTGTTGGAATGCTCTTACTAACAAGTTGATTAATACTACTGTGAACGTTGTTTGTTAGCTTAGTGAACTCTGCTTGAGTTAATAGAATATCGTCTGGCTCAAGTAGTTTTTCATCTATCGCTTTTTTAAATGCACCCACAGCACTGTGTAAATTAGTTAAAGGAGGCATGAGCGCTTTGTTTACTGCTTTATCTGCACTGGTGGCTACATTGAGTATTTTATCGAGTTGTTTTTCGTATAAAGGAAGTGACTTACTAAAATTTGAAAGTGCTATAAACGTATCGGGCGTAAAACGGTTACTAGCTAAAACAGTATTAGCGCTTTGCGCTGTTGAGTTTATTTGCATTATAAGTGCAGGAATTGGCGTGACTAAAGAGCGGTTTACATAAGCACTAGCTAACTGGCTATCTAATGCTAAGTTAGACTGAATAGAAACAAGTTCAAGTACTTCATTGGCTTGATCATCTTTTATGTCAAAGCCGAGTGAGCGAGCTATTTTTATATTTTGATTCGTATCTCCCTGCATTTGATTTGAAAGTATAGCTCTGTAGCCTTTTAAGCCTTGCTGCTGCATTTTTGAAACAGCAATACTTTCACTTAATAACGAGACTAAAAAAAACAAACTAAGTGCTAGAGGAACGAGTAAAATTCCAAACATTAAGCTGATTTTAGTTTTGTATTTTAAGTTTGCCATTAGCTGGATAGCGGGAAAAGAAAATTGGCGTAATCCTGACATAAGGCTCTCTTGTATTTTTTGTAATTAGGGTAAAGGTGAATAGACCTTGTTATGCTTAATTATCATTCATTTATAGTACATTACAAATAAAAAAAGCCCTTTCGGGCTTTTTTCAATCTTTAGTCTTAATTACATACTTAAAAACAAGTGGTTACAAATGTATAAATAGTAATTTTTAGCTTAAAGTTTAGCAAACGAGCGTTCCGCCGCCGCTATTGTGTCTTTTACTTCTTGCTCAGTATGTGCAGCACATACAAAACCAGCCTCAAATGCAGATGGGGCAAGGTAAACGCCTTCTTCAAGCATAAGGTGGAAAAAACGTTTGAAGCGCTCTAGGTCACACTCAGTTGCTTGCTTATATGTTGTTACTTTTTCAGCATCAGTAAAAAAGAATCCATACATGCCGCCAGCATAGTTAGTTGTTAGCGCAACACCGGCTTTTTTAGCACCAGCTTCAAAGCCTTCACAAATTGCTTTTGAAATAGCTTCTAACTTATCGTGAAGGCCAGGCTCACTTAATAGCTCAAGTGATTTTAAACCTGCAGCCATTGCAATAGGGTTACCAGAAAGAGTACCTGCTTGGTAAACTGGTCCTACAGGCGCAATGTAATCCATTATTTCAGTTTTACCACCAAACGCGCCAACTGGCATGCCGCCGCCAATTACTTTACCTAAACACGTAAGATCTGGTTTAATGTTGTAATAAGCTTGTGCACCGCCAAGTGCAACACGAAAGCCTGTCATTACTTCATCAAAAATAAGTACTGATTTATATTCGTCACATACATCACGCAAACCTTCTAAAAATCCAGGCACTGGTGGAATACAGTTCATGTTACCGGCTACTGGCTCTACAATAATACAGGCAATTTCGTCTGCGTATTTTGCAAAAATAGCTTTTACTTCATCTAGATTATTAAACGAAACTGTAAGTGTATGCTTAGCAAAGTCTTCAGGAATACCTGGAGAATTAGGCACACCCATTGTTAGTGCACCAGAGCCTGCCTTAACTAATAACGAGTCAGCGTGACCGTGGTAACAACCTTCAAATTTTAATATTTTATCGCGACCGGTAAAGCCACGTGCTAAACGAATTGCACTCATTGTCGCTTCAGTGCCTGAGCTAACCATGCGTACTTTTTCGATTGATGGAACTAGCTCTTTTACTTTTTCAGCCATTAATATTTCGGCTTCAGTTGGTGCGCCATAGCTAAGGCCATTTTCTACAGCTTCGTGTACGGCTTGTTTAATTGCAGGGTGGTTATGGCCCATGATCATAGGCCCCCAAGAGCCAACATAATCAATGTAACGATTACCGTCGGCATCAAATGTAAACGCGCCTTCTGCTTTTGTAATGAATAGTGGCGTACCGCCTACACCATTAAAAGCACGAACTGGTGAATTTACGCCACCAGGAATAGAAGCTTGGGCGCGTTCAAATAAGTCTTGGCTAATTGTCATGAAAAATCCTATAAATTGTCACTTAAAAGGGGGTTAGCTGTCGCGTTTGCGGCTAAACCAAGGTACGTCTACTTCATACTTATCGACTTTGTTTTCTACGCCGAGTGTTAAAGCAAACAGTGCCATACGAATTAATACGCCATTTTGTACCTGGCGAAATATTGCTAAATTGTCGTTACTGTTTAAGTCGTTATCAAGCTCGTTGGCTTCTAAGCGACTATCACGTGGAAGAGGATGCATTAATACTGAGTTAGGCTTACAGTGGGCGCTGTAAATAGATTGGCTAATCCTAAAGCCGCCACGGTATTTATTTGCTTCTTCTTGCGAAGGAAAACGCTCTTCTTGAATACGTGTTTGGTAAACAATATCGGCTGCTAAATTACCTTCCATCTTATTTACTAGCTCAATTTTATGGCCAGCATTTTCTACTGCATCTAAAATGCTTGTTGGCATTTGTAAGCCGTCAGGCGCGACCATCGAAAACTTTACGTTTTTATAATGGCACAATAGTTTAGATAAAGAATGCACTGTGCGGCCATACTTTAAATCGCCCACAAGCGCTATATGCATACCATCTATATTTTGACCAAAACGATGTAATTCGCGCTCAATGGTTAATAAGTCAAGTAATGCTTGAGTAGGGTGCTCATTTGGGCCGTCGCCGCCATTAATAACGGGTACAGTACAGCCGTCAGCAAATTCACTTACTGAGCCTGCGTCAGGATGGCGCATAGCAACAGCGTCAGCATAGGCTGAAATAACGCGGGCGGTATCGTAAAGAGACTCACCTTTAGCAAGGGCTGAACTTTGCATACCTGTAGTTTCACGTACGCCACCGCCAAGTAAGTTAAAGGCGGTGCCAAAGCTAACTCGTGTACGAGTGCTTGGTTCAAAAAACAAATTAGCTAAAATAGCGCCTTCTAGCACCGTTGTTTGCTTTTGCTTTTTAGCATAAGGCTCCATTTTTTTTGCTACTGCAAAAATACGTTCAATGCAGTCTCTGTCTAGCTGATTTACAGACAGTATATGCTCACCTTGGAAACTTAACATGGGGTTATTCCTAATCAATCAAATGGGCGCGATAATCCATAAATGGAGCACGCAATCGCGCGTGTTAAAGCAAGTATTGTAAATTGCAGCGAAGTTTAACATGCGCCGCAAAGCTTATAAATTAGGTTTTATTACCGCAAGCGCCACTATGATGAGCAACGCAATAACTGGGAGCTCATTAAAAATACGGTAAAAGCGGTCTGTCTTAGTGTTGCGGTCATGTTTAAAGTCATTTAATAACTTAAAACAGTAGCCGTGGTATATATATAATATGATCACAAGCACTAGTTTATAGTGCAACCACATACTGTATCTAAACCAATCACGACCATATTCAACAATGGTTAATACACCAAATACAGCGGTTAATACAGCAAATGGGGTAACGAAATAAAGTAGTCTGCGCTCCATAACTTTTAACATAGAGTTGCATGATCTTTCCTCGCTCATAGCGTGATATACAAATAATCGAGGCAAGTAAAAAATACCGGCAAACCACGCAATCATAAAAAATATGTGGAGTGTTTTATAAATCAATAATGCGCTCATAATAGTCCTTATTGTTTAAAGTAAGCTGTTACGAATGGTTAAAATATGATGAATTTGATCCCAGCGTAATAGCCCCATAATTTGTTGATTATCTAAAAGGTTATAAACGTAAAGCGCGCCACTTCTTTTATCTTTTAGGATATCGAAAGCATCGGCTAGGGTGGCCTGACTACTGATGCCCTGCAAGCTAATATAATTTATATTTATTGTTTCATTAGACATTAGCGTTAAATCGTATTCAGCGAGACGATAGCCATTTTCTTCGTCAAAAACAATTAACGGAGTTTGGCTATCCATGGCATCTAATGTGCTTTTTATTTGCACTTTGTCGTCTGAATAAAGCAATTTAAAGTCTTCATCCATATCATCCATTATCCCCACTTTTTGTAATGCTTCAGTAGCGGGAGATACATGGTACGGTAATCCTTGAAAATCTAATTGCTGCAAAAATATGGAGCGATTTCCAAAAAACTGTAATGCTGTTACATAAGCCGTGGTGATCACAAGCATAGCTGGAACAATTATTTCAGGTGACGATGTAAGCTCCATGACCGTTGTTAAAGCAGCTAGTGGCGCATGCAATGTGGCGGCCATTAATCCGGCCATACCTAACACGCCATAAGTACCCGCTATATCAGTGCCCGGGCTAATATATTGAGCAAAAAAGGCCATTAATGTACCAATTAATACGCCAAGTCCAATTACCGGACCAATTAAACCGCCCGGAATACCCAAACCGATAGCAAACAATGTAGCAAGTAGTTTAGCGATTAAAATAGTTGTGAGTAACTTTACGTCATCAGGAGATTCAACCGCGATAGTTATTGCGCTCATACCAGAGCCCATAGCATGAGGCACTGCGTAAGCTATTAAGCTGGCAATGCACCCTGCAATTAATAAACGAGGGAACATACTTAAAGGTTTAAATGTTTTAATAATTAGCATTAAGTTTTGATTAAAGCTAAATGCAATAGCACCCAGCGCCATGCCGCATAATATTAAATAAGGGTAATGCCAACCACTCAATGGCGCTATGGTAATGAGTGCAAGCTCTGAGCCTTCACCAAAAACAAACTGTGTTGCCAGTGCGCCAGTAACAGCGGCAAGCATGATAGGTACAAATATATGTACTTTATATTCACGAAGTACCACTTCCATTACAAAAATAACGGCTGCGAGTGGAGTATTAAACGACGCGGCTATACCTGCCGCTACTCCACAACCACTTAGAGTACGCATGGCATTATGCGGTAAATGCAGCTTATCTGCCAAAATACTTGCCCCAGTTGCGCCCATATGCACGGAAGGCCCTTCTCGGCCAACTGAAAAACCGCTAATGAGAGCAAGTGCGCCACCAACAAATTGATTAACCGTATTGTATAAAGGCATTTGCCCGTAGTGACGTTTAATTCTGTGTATAACGAAGGGGATACCCAAGCGGTAATGTTTAAACCCAGTAAAGGCAGCAAACGTGGCTATTAGTAATGCAGCAACTAAAGGCATTAGTACACGTTCAAGTGTTGGTAGGGTAGTAAAGTCGTCAGGTGTTTCTAAAAATAAGCTTTGGAAAAACAGAATGGTTAAGCGAAATAAAATAATAAAAAATGCAGCAATTAATCCGGCAACTACGCCTAATAAGCATAATTGTACAGATGTTTTAGGTTTTGCCAGCCGACGCCTGAGTTGCTCAAGCCACATGCATAATTCCTCGCTGTATTTTTCATCAGCATTTTAGCAAAAGAGTTTAGCTAAGTCCTTGTGATTTTGAAATTTTCGTAACTTATATTAACAATTTGCAATGAAGATTAAGACCTATTGCCTATAACTAAAATATTTAATGAGTTTATAGCGTATAAAGGTCGCTTTTAGTTTGCTTAAGTATTATTTTAGCTAGTTAATGTTTGGCCACTTTTTTACTAATTTATAGATATAACTTAGAGGAAAGAGTTGTTTTACTATACTTGATTAAAACACTCGGGTATTAGATAATCACGCCATTGCGATATTGAGGGTTTTAAAATGTCTGAAGAATTACCAATTAAGTTCAGCGATGCAGCTGCTGTTCGTGTTAAACAGTTAATCGACGAAGAAGAAAACCCAGACTTAAAACTGCGTGTTTATGTAACAGGCGGTGGTTGTTCTGGTTTTCAATATGGTTTTACTTTTGATGAAAAAGCGAATCCTGGCGATTTAGAAATTGTAAAAAATGGTGTAACACTCGTTATTGATCCAATGAGTATTCAATATTTGGTTGATGGTGAGGTTGATTACACTGAAGGATTAGAAGGCGCACGCTTTTTTGTATCTAATCCAAATGCAACAACAACTTGTGGTTGTGGTGCAAGCTTTAGCGTTTAACAGCCAAACGCTAAATAGAATAAAGCCGCTTTTGCGGCTTTTTTAATGCCTACAAATCAGTTGGTGCGTATTCGGTAATTTGCATTATCAATACAAAAAAGCCGAGCACAAAGGCTGAAAACGCTAAAATATACATAAAGCCTTTTTTACCTTGTTTAATTGGTACGCCGTTGTGGCGCAAAAAAAAGTACCAACCTAAACACAACACGATAGGTAATAAAAAAAGAAGTCTGAACATTACTTGGCCTTTTTAGTGCAAATTATTGCTTAATAATAAACGTGTAACATTAAAAAGGAACAAATATGTTATAAATATTTTTAAGCTGTTTTATGAAGGTAATATTATTTTTTTAATATTTTCTGATAACTTAGGTTAAATATTCAGTGTTTATAAATGTTCGTTCAGGTTGATTTTGTACCGAGTATGTAATTAATTATTTAACCAAAGTGTTAATAGTATATAATGTATCCAAGAATGAGACGGGCAAAATTTCATTCTCAATAAAAACAAATCTTTACCATATTATTAGCGTAGTTTTTAGCTGTGTTGGTGGAGTGAGTAGCAACACATGCTTTATTAAGCAATAGCTTGCTATTGAAAGTATGACTGCTTACCTGCCTACGGCTATTGATAGAAACTACTGCTTTAATGGGTACGTCAAATCATCTAGTAGGAGATGTAAAATGATGGGCAAAACAGTTTCTTCTGAAGAAAATGCAAAGCTAACAAAGTGGCTTAAAACTAAGCGCCATGAAAAGGGTCATACAATGCGAAGCCTAGCACAAGTGCTTGGAACGCCTCATTCATTTATCGGCAAGATTGAAAATCAAGAACGCCGTTTAGATGTCATTGAGTTTGTTCGCTATTGTACAGCTCTAGAAGTTGATCCACATGAAGCACTTAGCTTGCTAAAAGTAGATTAACTCAATAATTGCTTAGTACACTTTAAGGGGCACTTGATAGTGCTAAGCAATATGTTAATGCAGGGATGCATTAAATATTTTTGTGGTAATTCTTCTCAAGCTCATACAACTTATGCCTAATCAGATATAAAAATATCAACGAAGGTAAAACCATTAAGGCTGTTAAAATAAAGAACAGCGACCAATTTCCCATTAACCAATCATCAATTACTACACCACTGTAGCTTGAAAGCAATGTTCGTCCTAAATTCCCTAATGACGCCAATAATGCATAGTGCGTTGCACTAAATGCTCTATCGCATAACATCGATATAAAGGCCACCATAGCGACCAACGACCACGCTTGCGTAAAGCCATCAATAACAATAGCAAAGGCATACAGCCTTAGGTCAGGGCCAACTAAAGCAATCCACGAGAAGGCTAAGTTTGAAGCAGCCATTGCAATACCACTTACAAATAAACCCTTAACAATGCCATATTTTTGATTAAATAAACTGCCAACAAAGGTAAATATGATTGTAAGTACCGCTGTACCTACCTTCGAAAATGTAGCTATATCGCTATTACTAAAACCAATTTCTTTATAAAAAACAATCGACATGCGCCCTAAAAAAGCTTCGCCTATTTTAAATAAGAAAATAAACGCAAGTAATGCTAGTGCTGTTTTAACGCCATTTTTAGTAAAAAAAGCTCTAAAGGGATCAATAACGGTTACCGCAAGCCACGCAACAGTTTTTGTTAAAGGAGTTTGTTTTGTAGAGGACAGTTTTTCAAGGTACACACGCTCAAGCTCGGCATGTACTGCTTCGCGGTTAGTTTCGGGCTCTTTTGCAAAAAGTGCTCCACTCATTAACAGCAGCATTACGGCAGCTAAAAAGTAATAAATTTGTGGCCAGTCGAGCGAGGGGATATCGGCCATGTAAAATGGAATGGCGCCTAAAAGTGCATAACCTGTCCACCAACCCGAAGTTGCCATGGCTGCTGCAGCGGTTGCTTTGTGTGATTCGCTTTCGCTTAGGGTGTCTATTCTAAAGGCATCAATAGCAATGTCTTGAGTAGCCGAAGCAATGGCGATTAATAAACAAATCGCAGCAACAATTGCCAAATTAGCTTTTAAATCAAGCCCTGCTAATAGCAAGGTGCCAATAAAAATAAAACTTTGGCAAAATAGTATCCAACTGCGACGTTGGCCTAGCCATTTATATAAAATAGGAAGTTTTGTACGGTCAATGAGTGGTGACCACAAAAAGTTTATGCTGTATGCGCCAAATACAATGCCAAATAGGCCTATCATACTGCGACTTAGCCCTTCATCTTTTAGCCAAGCAGACATAACAGAGCCAATTAAAACCCACGGAAAACCGCTACTCATACCAAATATGAAAATGTGGATTAAGCGTTTGTCTTTAAAGTAAGAAAAATATTCGCTAATAGAGAGAGATTTGCTCATAGGGCCTTCATTGGCTTTGATGCAGAGCAGCTAAGCTGCTCTTAAAAAATTATAGTTGGACTTGTTCAAGCACTTTAATGTTTAAGATGACAACAGGTTTTTTAGGTACGAAATCGTAGCCAATTTTTTCATTAAAACCGGTTTCAACAGTCATAATTTTATCAAGCGTGTCGTAACCATCCATTACGCTACCAAATACAGCAAAGCCCCAATCTTTCCCTGGATTTAAGTGATCGTTATTATCCATATTAAAAAAGAATTGGCGAGTTCCTGAGTGCGGTTGTCTATCTTGATAGGCCATAGCAATGCTATACATATCGTTTTTTAAACCGTTACCGCTTTCATTAAAAATAGGGTCATTTTCATGTAGACCATCATAGTCTTTATCGTAACCGCCACCTTGAATAACAAAGTCGCGATCATTTTCTACATCGCGCTCAATGCGATGAAAAACGCTGCCTTGATAACTTTTGTCTGACACGTAAGTTAAAAAATTATTGACTGTGATGGGCGCTTTAGAACGATCTAGTTCAACCACGATGCTACCCATTGACGTTACAATTTCTACGCGTGGAAAAATGTTGTCCTTTTGCACAAAGCGGCCTTCTTGGGCTGCTAAGCTACTTACACTAAAAAATAGGCCTAAGCAGATTAAAAAAAGTCGTTTCATAGTTAACCTTCTAAAAATTCTATTAATTCAGGGTCAGATACAATGCGGGTAATAACTTGCTCAGTCAACTTATTGAGCTGACCTTCTATTTTTGCTCGCTCATGACTAAATGGGCCTTCTAAATTAGCACTGCCTCTATACACTTTACTAAAGTTACTTGAGGCGCGAATAACACGCACGCCAAGTTCTATGTGGGCTTCGCTGGTATGGCTCACTAGCTTTTCGGTTACAACAGCTTGCAATGCATGAATATCTACTTCAAAGCGAACCGTTGCTAAATTAGAAATACTGGCTCCATTGCGGCTTAGGGCGCTGTCTAACACACTTTTAATAGAGCTGGTAATACCTTGGCTTGCAAAGGTTTTAGTTTTGTCTGACTCAATAAGTTTAAGTGTTGATGTATCGCCACGTAAATCAATTACACTAGTACTTAAGCTACTATTTATAGTGCTTATTTGACCATTTTTATAAACAGGGTTAAGTATTACTTGGCTAGGCTGATTCGCGCAGCCACCAAGTATCAGTAATACACAACACCCAATTATAATGTTTGTTATTTTCATTTATAGCATTCCACTATTTTTTGTTGCACTTAAAACGACAAACTTTTTGTTTGAACCTAACAACTTACAGTTGCCGAACATACGGTTTAATTTATCATGATAATCTAAATGACGATTACCAATAATACGCAGCTCACCGCCTTCTTTTAAAGTATCTTTTGCTTGTTTAAACATTTGCCAAGCAATATGGTCGGTAACGGCCTGAGCTTGGTGAAATGGAGGGTTACAAAGCACCATATCTACACTGTCTCTTTCAAAGCCTGTTAAACAGTCGTTTTCGATGAACTCGCAGTTATCAAATTTATCGCCTAGGTTAATTTCTACATTTAACCGAGCCGACTCTACTGCCATGTAAGACTCATCAACAAAGGTAACTGATGCATTAGGGCAACGAGCAAGCGTCATTAATCCAACAACTCCGTTACCACAGCCTAAATCAATAATGCTTTTAGCTTTTGGTGTTTCTGGTAAGTAGTTAAAAAAGAAGCGTGCACCAATATCTAACGAATCACGCGAAAACACATTTGCATGGTTTGTTATATTAAACTCAGTACCTTCAAGCTCCCACGTTACAGGGAAATCTGCTGCTTTATATCCGCCTTTAGCTGTACTTAATATAAGACGGGATTTTTTAACTGCTAGGCTCGTTTTTGTTTCACCAATAAATTGCTCAAATGATTTTATTGTTGAGTTGTGAATTTCTTTTGTTTTACCTGCGGCAATTACAGGCGTACCAGGTGCAAGGACTTCACTGAGTTCACTTAACTGAAACTGTAAAAAACCTACATTACGAGGGATTTTAATAAGTACTAAATCAACATCCTGCGGTAATGCAGACAAACTATCTAATTGTGTAAAATCTGCTGTAGGCAGTTTGTTTTCTTGTAAGTTATAAGCCGCAGCTTGGTGGCTAATATAAGAATCGTTAACTGAACAAACCGTTAACTTATTAAAATAACAAGCAAGTGCACCAAAGCTATCGTTTAAAATAAGCAATGAGCGACAATCAGGGTGATGTTCGTTAACATAATTGATAAGGTACTCATCTGCCGAATCCCACGCTTGTAAGCTGCGGTTTTTTTGATCCAAAGGAAAGCGTTCAAGAATAAAGGTTTTATCGCCTAGCTGGGCTTGCGTCGTCATAATGGTTCGTTGATCAGTAATCTAATGTAGGTAAATTCTAACATGCAACGGCAAAACGCCAACCCCCAACAGTTACCAAATGGCTTTTCTTATCAAAGTAGGGCACTTAGTGCACAAAAAAGTCTCGATCTATTTTATTATTTGCAAAAAAACCTACGTTGGCAGCAACCCGATGTAACTGTTTATGGTAAAACGGGGCCTATTCCACGGCTACAATGCTTCATGAGCGATTTAAATATTGAATACGGCTATTCAAGTAGTAAGCAAATAGTAGAGCCATGGGATGAATTGTTACTTAATATGAGAAGGCGTTTAGAGGCGCACTTAAATCAGCCTCTAAACTCATTACTCGTTAATTATTACCGAGATGGTAATGATACGATGGGCTGGCACAGTGATGATGAAATAGAGCTTGGTGATAAACCAACAATTGTGTGTGTCTCTCTAGGAGCTGATCGGATTCTAAAGTTAAAGCACAAGGCGAGCAATAAAGTAACCGACTTAAAATTACAAAGTGGCAGCTGTTTAATAATGAATGGACATAGCCAGCGAGATTATCAACATGCAATACCTAAGCAAACAACGCTTGCACATCCCCGAATAAGTTTAACTTACCGATTTATTAAGCACATTAAACAAAAGCAATTTAGTTAGCCAAGCGCTGCGTTAAATTGTTATAGTAAGTGTATAAATTAGCTAATTAAAACGGTCTTTTATGTCAATGCAGCAACAGATCCAAGAAAAAATAAGCAACGCTATTGCGTGTAAACATTTAAACGTAATTAACGAAAGCCATATGCACAGTGCGGGCACTGAATCACACTTTAAAGTAATAGTGGTTAGCGAAGGTTTTACAGGTAAACGTTTATTGCAGCGCCATCGTGAAATTAATGAAATTCTAAAAGATGAATTAGCAAATCATATTCATGCACTTGCAATTCATACATATACACCCGATGAGTATACAGAGCAGGGCGGTGAGGCACCTGATTCACCTAATTGTATGGGCGGCTCTAAATTAGCTTAAATAATTAATAGCGATTTGATTGTTACACTTGTGGTTAACTGATCAGATCAGTGTTTTTAGTATTAGCCTTTAAACTAGCGCTAATTTTTATTGTAAAAGATATAGGATGATCAATGGTCATTAAGCCTAAAATTCGTGGATTTATCTGCACAAACGCACATCCAGCTGGTTGTGCAGAGCATGTTCAAGAACAAATTAACTATGTAAAACAACAAGGCGCATTAAAAAATGCACCAAAAAATGTATTAGTTATTGGCGCATCAACAGGCTACGGCTTGGCTTCGCGCATTACAGCTGCGTTTGGTGGTGGTGCTAAAACATTAGGTATTTTCTTTGAAAAAGAAGGTACAGATCGCAAAACAGGTTCTGCTGGTTGGTACAATACCGCTGCTTTTCAAGATGCAGCAGACGAAGCAGGCCTTTGGTCTAAAAATATTAATGGCGATGCGTTTTCTAACGAAATTAAACAAAAAGCAATCGACACTATTAAAGCAGATTTGGGCAAAGTAGATTGTATTATTTACAGCTTAGCGTCTCCTCGTCGTACAGACCCAAATACGGGCGAAGTGTACTCATCTACGCTTAAGCCAATTGGAAATGCCGTTACTACTAAAAACTTAAATACATCAAAGCGTGAAATTGATGAAATTACTGTTGAAGCTGCAAACCAAGACGATATCGACAACACCATTAAAGTAATGGGCGGTGAAGATTGGGAAATGTGGATTGACGCATTAAAAGAAGCGGATGTATTAGCCGATAACTTTAAAACGACTGCGTACACTTATATTGGTAAAGAGCTAACATGGCCAATATACGGACACGCTACTATTGGTAAGGCTAAAGAAGATCTAGACCGTGCAACCGCTGCTATTAAAGAATCAACAAAAGATTTAAATGGTGAGGCATATGTTTCATCACTTAATGCTGTGGTAACGCAAGCAAGTTCTGCTATTCCTATTATGCCGCTATATATCTCTGCTTTATTTAAAGTTATGAAAGCAGATGGCACATACGAAGGCACTATTGAGCAAATTCACGCTTTATTTAGTGAAAACTTGTATGGTGAATCACCTCGCTTTGACGACGGTGGACATTTATTCCAAAACTACAAAGAGCTAGAAGACGACGTGCAAGCTCGCGTGCAAGCTGTTTGGGATAAAGTAGATACAAGCAGCATTGATGAGTTAACAGATTATGTTGGTTACCATAATGAGTTTTTACGCTTATTTGGTTTTGGTATAGATAGTGTTGACTACGATCAAGATGTAGATTCAGTTAAGCCAATTGCCAATATGATTGACTAACAGAACTTAGGGCCTGTTTATCTTTCGAGGTTAAATTTGCAGCAGTCTGTTTGGTATTTAGGCAAGGCAGAGCCTATGTAGTGTGGTTATTCCCCATAAATGGGCGATAACGTGGAATAAATGCCAAACATGCGCTGCCCAAAGGGTTCTGCCTAGGGGCTATTTACTCTTTGTTGCCTACATGGATGTAGGTAAGGGGCGTGAGCAGGACGCGGAAGCTTTGCTCGGTTTTTACTTAGCCCACTAGGTTACAAACCTCACGCCGCGATTAAATAGTCCCTAGATTGAACAAATTTTAATCATGAAAGGTCAGCAGGCCCTAGTTATAAAAAGCCGCTATCGCGGCTTTTTTTGTATTATGCGATTTGTTGAATTTACGATGAAATCAGGAATGATAATTGCTTAGGCTACCACTTTGGTCTAGCTTGATTTTTATTTAATTCACTTAACAAAACTAAATAAGTGTTTCTGTCGTATAATTTTCATAAATACACTCGCATAGTCATCTAAAATGATGTTAAAATCTCGACAATATGTGATGAGTTTTACTACGTTGCTTGTTTGATATCTCTAGCAAGCTGCTCTTTTGTACCTTGATATAACTTGGAATAACTCAAATGGCGACGTGGTTGATACGATTTTTCAGTTTCTTTCCTTTAATGTAATGCAAGTGCGTATGATCAACATAAAAAAAGGTCTGGATTTACCCTTAGAGGGCGCGCCACAGCAAGTTATACATGACGGTTCTGCTGTCAAACGTGTAGCTGTGCTTGGCGAAGAGTTTATCGGTATGCGTCCAACCATGCATGTTCGTGTGGATGACCAAGTCAAAAAAGGCCAGGTACTTTTTGAAGATAAAAAGAACCCAGGCGTCCTATTTACTGCTCCAGCTTCTGGTACAGTAAAAGAAATAAATCGTGGTGCTAAACGTGTGCTGCAATCTGTTGTTATTGAAGTAGCAGGCAGTGAGCAAATCACCTTTGACTCTTTCAAAGCAGACGAGCTTCCGAGCTTAGAGCGCGAAAAAGCCAAAGAAGTACTTATCCAGTCTGGTCAATGGACAGCACTTCGTGTTCGCCCATTCAGCAAAGTAGCGGCTGTGGATGCAAATCCTAGTTCTATTTTTGTGACCGCAATCGACACAAACCCATTAGCTGCAGATCCTGCAGTAATTATTGCAGAAAATGCGCAAGCATTTGAAGCGGGTCTTGCAGTTGTTTCGCGTTTGACCGATGGCAAAGTATTTGTGTGTAAAAAAGCAGGCAGCCAAGTTCCTAGCTCATCTATAGCTCAAGTAGAAGTACATGAGTTTGGTGGTGTGCATCCGGCTGGCCTCGTTGGCACTCATATCCATCATCTTGATGCAGTTTCTGTTAGCAAACAAGTTTGGCATATTGGTTACCAAGACGTTATTGCGTATGGTCACTTATTCCTTACTGGTGAAATTTACACAAATCGTGTTATTTCGCTTGCAGGTCCTCGCGTTAAAAACCCACGTTTAGTGAAAACACAATTAGGTGCTTCATTGGATGATTTAGTGGCTGGTGAGTTAGAAGACGGAGATAACCGCGTTATTTCTGGTTCTGTTCTATCGGGTTCTATTTCAAACGGTGTTCATGCATTCTTAGGTCGTTACCACGTTCAAGTATCTGTTTTACTTGAAGGTCGCGAAAAAGAATTGTTTGGCTGGATTGCACCAGGTAGTGATAAATTCTCTGTAACGCGTACATTCCTTTCTCACCTTGCACCAAGTCGTTTATTTAAAATGACAACGTCAACAGGTGGTTCAAAACGTGCCATGGTACCAATTGGTAGCTACGAGCGCGTAATGCCGTTAGATATTTTGCCTACTTTATTATTACGTGACTTAATTGCACGTGATTTAGACAGTGCAATTTCATTGGGCGCGCTTGAACTTGATGAAGAAGATTTAGCGTTATGTACCTTCGTTTGTCCAGGCAAATACGAGTATGGTTCTATCCTACGCGATTGCTTAACTACGATCGAGAAGGAAGGCTAGAGAGATGGGTTTAAAAAAATATCTAGAAGATATCGAGCCGAATTTTGAAGCCGGTGGTAAATATGAAAAGTTTTATGCACTGTATGAAGCAGCTGCAACTATTTTTTATACACCAGGCTACGTAAATAAAGGCGCGACACACGTACGCGATAACATCGACCTAAAACGTATGATGATTTTAGTGTGGATGGCGACGTTCCCAGCTATGTTTTTTGGTATGTTCAATATCGGTCATCAGGCTGCTGGTGCTTTAGCACAAGGTTTTGAACTAGCAAACACGTGGCAAGTTGGTTTGTTCCAGTTATTCGGTGGCGAGTTAACCGCTGACGCAGGCTGGGGCGCTAAGATGTTCTATGGAGCATGTTTCTTCTTACCTATCTACGCTGTAACATTTGCAGTAGGTGGTTTCTGGGAAGTTATATTTGCTTCAGTGCGTAAGCATGAAATTAACGAAGGTTTCTTCGTTACTTCTGTATTATTTGCACTTATTTTGCCAGCAACTATTCCTTTATGGCAAGTTGCGTTAGGTATTACGTTTGGTGTAGTAATCGCTAAAGAAATCTTTGGTGGTACTGGCCGTAACTTCTTAAACCCTGCTTTAGCCGGTCGTGCATTTTTATTCTTTGCATACCCAGCTCAAATCTCAGGTGACACAGTATGGACAGCAGTAGATTCTTTCTCTGGTGCAACTATGCTAGGCCAAGCATTTGCTGGCACACTTGACTTTGCAAACATGGAATTATGGTGGAATGCGTTTTATGGTTTCATTCAAGGTTCTGTAGGTGAAACATCTACACTTGCATTATTAGTAGGTGGTTTGTTCTTAATTTACGTTCGTATCGCTTCTTGGCGCATCGTACTAGGTGTATTCCTAGGTATGGTAGCAACTGCATTTTTATTAAATGCTGTTGGCTCAGAAACTAACCCTGTATTTGCAATGCCTTGGTATTGGCATTTTGTACTTGGTGGCTTTGCGTTTGGTATGTTCTTTATGGCTACTGACCCTGTATCAGCTGCATTTACTGACAAAGGTAAATTAGCATATGGTCTATTAATTGGCTTTATGGTGGTTATGATACGTGTTGTGAATCCTGCTTTCCCAGAAGGCATGATGCTAGCAATCTTATTTGCTAACTTGTTCGCTCCACTGTTCGATCACTTTGTAGTGCAGGCTAATATTAAGCGGAGGTTGGCACGTAATGTCTAGTAATAACGAATCAATCGGCAAAACGTTATCAGTTGTTGTAGCACTATGTTTAGTGTGTGCAATCATTGTATCGTTTGCTTCTGTACAGCTTCGTCCTTTACAGCAAGCTAATAAAAACAAAGATATTCAAAGCAATATCTTAGCTGCTGCGGGCATCGACAAAGTTGAAAATGTTCTTGAAACATTTGATGCAAAAATCGAAGCGCGCGTTGTAAACATGACTACAGGTGAGTTTGTAGATACAGACCCAACAATCTTTGACTTTGAAAAAAGCAAATATGATGCAGCGCTAAGTGTTTCTCTTCAAGAGAAAGGCGTTAAAGATATTGCTGGTATTCAACGTGTGACTAAAGAGTCACCGGTGTATATCTCTAAAAAAGAAGATGGCTCAGTTGATGCAATCATTCTTCCTATCCAAGGCTACGGCTTATGGGGCTTAATGTACGGTTTTATCTCGCTTGAAAGCGATGGTGAAACAGTTAAGGGCATTATCTTTTACAAGCATAATGAAACCCCAGGTCTTGGTGGCGAAATCCAAAATCCACAGTGGACTGCTACATGGGAAGGTAAAGAACTTCCAATTCAAATTGTGAAAGGTACTGCGGGCAATGATGAGCATAAGATCGATGGTCTTTCAGGTGCTACATTAACGTCTAACGGTGTTGATCATGCAGTTGACTTTTGGACTGGCGAAAATGGCTTTGGCCCTTTCCTTGCGAAAGTACGTAAAGGAGCATTGAAATAATGGCTGATACTAAAGAAATGAAGGCGGTCCTATTTGGTCCGGTTTTAGCTAACAACCCAATCGCACTACAAGTACTTGGTATTTGTTCTGCGCTAGCGGTAACGTCTAGCTTAAAAAATGCGTTAATTATGTCAATCGCATTGACACTTGTAACTGCGTTTTCGAGCTTCTTTATCTCGCTTATTCGTAACCAGATCCCATCATCTGTACGTATCATCGTACAAATGACAATTATCGCATCATTGGTAATCGTTGTTGACCAAGTATTACAGGCATTTTCTTATGCTACTGCAAAAGAGCTTTCTGTATTCGTTGGTCTAATCATTACTAACTGTATCGTAATGGGTCGTGCTGAAGCATACGCGATGAAGTCGCCACCACTTATGTCATTCCTTGACGGTATTGGTAACGGCTTAGGTTACTCTGTAGTACTACTTACTGTTGGTTTCATTCGTGAGCTATTTGGTAAGGGTTCACTATTCGGTGTTGATATTATCCCATTAGTACAAGATGGCGGTTGGTATCAGCCTATGGGTCTATTGATCTTACCACCGAGTGCATTCTTCATCATTGGTTTATTCATATGGGTACTGCGTACTTATAAGAAAGACCAAGTAGAAGCTAAAGCGTAAGGGGCAAATAGTGGAACATTATATTAGTTTATTTGTAAAAGCCGTTTTTATTGAGAACTTAGCGTTGTCATTCTTCTTAGGCATGTGTACTTTTTTAGCGGTATCTAAAAAAGTAACTACATCAATTGGCCTAGGCATAGCGGTTATAGTTGTATTGGGTATTTCTGTACCTGTAAACAACTTGGTTTATCATGCGGTACTTGCACCTGGTTCACTAACTTGGTTAGGTTACCCAGATGCAGATCTTAGCTTTTTACGTTTCTTAACTTTCATTGGTGTTATTGCAGCACTTGTGCAAATTCTTGAAATGGCATTAGATAAGTTTTTCCCTGCACTATACAACGCGTTAGGTATCTTCTTACCACTTATCACAGTTAACTGTGCAATATTTGGTGCGGTATCATTCATGGTTGAGCGTAACTATAACTTCGGCGAGTCTGTTGTTTATGGTATTGGCGCTGGTGTTGGTTGGGCACTTGCAATTACATTACTTGCAGGTATCCGTGAGAAACTGAAATACTCAGACGTACCTGACGGCTTACGTGGTTTAGGTATTACCTTCATCACTGTTGGTTTAATGGGACTTGGCTTTATGTCATTCTCTGGTATTTCACTGTAAAGGTAGCGAGGATAAATCATGGATTATCAGATTTTCTTAGGCGTTGGTGTTTTTATCGCTATCGTTGTACTACTGGTTTTAGTCATCATTGGTGCTAAATCTCAGTTAGTTGCAAGTGGCGATATTATCATCGGCATTAATGGCGACCCAGATAAAGCCATTAAAACATCAGCAGGTAGTAAGCTTTTAGGCGCACTATCTGAGTCAGGTATATTTGTATCATCTGCTTGTGGTGGCGGTGGCTCTTGTGGTCAGTGTCGTGTACACATTAAAGAAGGTGGTGGTGATATTCTGCCAACTGAGCTTGATCACATATCTAAAGGTGAAGCCCGTGAAGGCTGTCGTTTAGCGTGTCAGGTAAATGTTAAAAATGACATGGAAATTGAACTTGAAGAGTCAATTTTCGGTGTTAAGAAGTGGGATTGTGAAGTTATCTCTAATGATAACAAAGCAACGTTCATCAAAGAACTTAAGCTGCAAATTCCAGATGGCGAGTCAGTGCCGTTTCGTGCGGGTGGTTACATCCAAATCGAAGCTCCACCTCACCATGTTAAATATGCAGATTTCGATGTTCCTGAAGAGTATCGTGGCGACTGGAACCATTTTGGTTTCTTCGATCTGGAGTCAAAAGTAGACGAAGAAACAATTCGTGCTTACTCAATGGCTAACTACCCAGAAGAAGAAGGCATCATTATGCTTAACGTGCGTATTGCTGCTCCACCTCCAAGAAACCTTAGCTTGCCATGTGGTAAAATGTCTTCGTACATTTGGTCACTTAAAGAAGGCGACAAGGTAACTATTTCGGGCCCATTTGGTGAGTTCTTCGCTAAAGACACTGACGCAGAAATGGTATTTGTTGGTGGTGGTGCTGGTATGGCGCCAATGCGTTCTCATATCTTTGACCAACTTAAACGTTTGAACTCTAAACGTAAGATGAGCTTTTGGTATGGTGCACGTTCTGAGCGTGAAATGTTCTACGTAGAAGATTTTGACGGCCTAGCCGCTGAAAATCCTAACTTCGTATGGCATACAGCACTTTCAGATCCACAGCCTGAAGATAACTGGGAAGGCTATACTGGCTTTATCCATAACGTGTTATTTGAGAACTATCTTAAAGATCACGAAGCGCCTGAAGATTGTGAGTACTACATGTGTGGTCCTCCAATGATGAATGCGGCAGTTATTACTATGCTTAAAGATTTAGGTGTTGAAGACGAAAATATCTTACTAGATGACTTCGGTGGCTAACACTAATACCAAAACAGTTTAGTTTTGGTTAAAATACCAGCCTCGTAGCACTTGTGTTACGAGGCTTTTTTTATTCTTTAATTTTATCAATCTATTAAGTAGAGCTGTTATGAATCGAGTAAGTACTTCACAGGGCATAATGGCCTTTTTACTAATTACACTGACTTTATTATTGTCTGGGTGTGGTGAAAAGCCAGAGTTAAAAGAAACCTTTTTAGAAGGTAAGACTATGGGTACCACTTATCATATTAAATATTATGATGAGCAAGCCCAGCTATCGGCTTCACAACTACAGCTGCAAATAGACGCTGTTTTAAAAGATGTGAATCAATCTATGTCTACTTACATAGATGACTCTGAAATAAATACATTTAACAGATTACCTGCAAATCAAGTTATGCAAATTAGCGAAGATTTTAGGGCTGTTATAAGCGAGTCTATTCGCTTGGGTGAATCGACTAAAACACTCGACGTAACAATGGGGCCTTTAATTGATTTATGGGGCTTTGGGCCTGATAAAAAACCAACTAATCGTCCAAGTGATGACGAGCTTGCAAGTATGGTTGAAAAAATAGGCATTGATAAACTTATCTTAAATGAGCAAGGGTTGGCTAAAACAGTTAATGGACTGGAGCTTTCTTTTTCGGCAACAGCTAAGGGCTATGGTATTGATAAAGTTGCCCAGTTATTAGAAAGCCACGACATTACTAATTACATGGTTGAGATTGGTGGTGAGCTGCGTATAGCAGGTGAAAAGCCAAATAATCAGGATTGGAAAATCGCGATTGAGCAACCAGATGCGCAACCTGGAGAGCGTAAGGTACACCGTGTTTTATCGCCAGGTACAAGTGGTATAGCGACATCGGGTGATTACCGTATTTTTTATAAAATGGATGGCGAGATCTATACCCACTTAATTGATCCAGCAACAGGTATGCCTATTAAGCACGACTTAGTGTCGGTAACTGTGCTTCATCCAAGCGCTATGTCGGCAGATGGTTTAGCGACGGCACTTACTGTAATGGGGATGCAAAAAGCGCAAGCTTATGCTGAACAACATGATTTACCGGTTTATTTAATAGGTAAATCAAAAGAGGGTTTAGTTACCTACTCAAGCCCAGCATTTAAGCCTTATTTATAGTATGGTGCTGACTTGTTTATTTCCGTGTTATTTGGGTATATAATAGCAGTCGCTCAAAAATATTTGAGTTTAATTTATTGCTGATCAATAGGGGCTAAGCAATGTCACTTTTTCTTCTTACTTTTGGCTTACTAATTTTGATAGTTTCGGCTATGGCCGTTGGTATGATCGTGCAAAAAAAATCTATGGCAAGCAGCTGTGGTGGTTTAGGTTCGGTTGGTATTGATAAAGCCTGTGATTGCGATGATCCATGTGATAAACGCAAAAACCGTTTAGCAAAAGAGCAAGCCTGGAAAGAAAACCAAATTATTTAAGTCTGTCTTAAATATTAAAAAGCGCTTTATAGCGCTTTTTTTGTGCCTGTAAAACGCCTTCGCATCATAGCTTCCAAAGCAATCCAATCTAAATGTATTAGACAAAGGTATATAGTTTAGTTTTTTTCACCTATTAGGTTTATTTTTCTCGTTTGTCAAATTGGAGCTAACACTCTAAAGTTTAACCATAGACACAGAGCAAGGCTCGAGTCATAAGCTTGAGGCATAAAGTTAGCCTCGCTTAAAAGAATCTTTATATTGTGTGTGAAGATGTTGTCAGTGTGAAAGGCAACTCAAGGTCGGTGGTGACTGGTTTTGAGTTGTTTTTATTCTCTACAATTGCCACGCAGTGTAAACCAAGAATCTTTATATTGTGTGTGAAGATGTTGTCAGTGTGAAAGGCAACTCAAGTTCGGTGGATTCACTTCCATAAAGAACGAGTTTGAGTTGTTTTTATTCCGTACAATTGCCACGTAGTGTAAACCAAAAATCTTTATATTGTGTGTGAAGATGTTGTCAGTGTGAAAGGCAACTCAAGTTCGGTGGTGACTGAATTTGGGTTGTTTTTATTTCCTTTCAATTGCCACGCAGTGTAAACCAAGAATCTTTATATTGTGTGTGAAGATGTTGTCAGTGTGAAAGGCAACTCAAGTTCGGTGGATTCACTTCCATAAAGAACGAGTTTGAGTTGTTTTTATTCCCTACAATTGCCACGTAGTGTAAACCAAAAATCTTTATATTGTGTGTGAAGATGTTGTCAGTGTGAAAGGCAACTCAAGTTCGGTGGTGACTGAGTTTGAGTTGTTTTTATTTCCTTACAATTGCCACGCAGTGTAAACCAAGAATCTTTATATTGTGTGTGAAGATGTTGTCAGTGTGAAAGGCAACTCAAGTTCGGTGGATTCACTTCCATAAAGAACGAGTTTGAGTTGTTTTTATTCCCTACAATTGCCACGTAGTGTAAACCAAAAATCTTTATATTGTGTGTGAAGATGTTGTCAGTGTGAAAGGCAACTCAAGTNCGGTGGTGACTGAGT
>NZ_JASDDB010000011.1:143305-219244 GCF_030407615.1 Pseudoalteromonas sp. APC 3355
CGTAGTGTAAACCAAAAATCTTTATATTGTGTGTGAAGATGTTGTCAGTGTGAAAGGCAACTCAAGTTCGGTGGTGACTGAGTTTGAGTTGTTTTTATTCCCTACAATTGCCATGCAGTGTAAACCAAGAATCTTTATATTGTGTGTGAAGATGTTGTCAGTGTGAAAGGCGGCTCAAGTTCGGTGGTGACTGAATTTGGGCTGTTTTTATTTGTGCCACACAATTATTACTCCCTCCTAAAAACCTATAATCCTATTAAATATTTCTCTTTAAATCGTTTTTTATTTTAGCTAAGTAAATGTTTTTTATCGTGTTATTTTTTATTAACAAAATAGCTTCGAAAGCTTAACTCAAATTAATTGATTTTTAGTTGAACAGAAAATTCTCTTTGTTATACTCACGTTCGAACTTTCAGTAAGTTTTGAAAGTTTGGTTGATACGGATCAATTTTCGCTAGGCAAATATGTGCTAGCTGGATTTGATTGTATTTAGCACCTGGTTTTAGGGTTTACAACAGCAATGTTTTTTAAATTTTTCCGTTGCAAACTGTATTACTCTAATTTTGTTATAGTCATTTTAGTAGGTTAATGTCTTTGAACACACTTTCTTTGCATCATACAACTACGGAACTTGCCTCTGGCGAGCCGCAGACGTGTGAACGCTTGAATAAAGCAGGCAAGGGCGTGTGTGTAGCTATAACTTTATTAGTGTTTAATACTGTAATGTTGCTAAGCGGTGCACTAGAGGATGCCTTCAAGCTTGAAGCGCTATTAAGTGATGGGTTTATTGTAGAGCCACTGTTACTTAACCTTGCGCAATTTTTAGCTCATCCGATCATATCAAGTCAGTTACTTATTGGCCTTTGTTGGTTATTGTTCCATATTTGTCCAGCGCGTCGTGCTGGCATAATCCTCCGTAAAGCAGCCTTTGCTTTTAGCGAGGCTAAAGTTCTTCAGCCTGTGATCTCTTCACATGGTTGTCGTGCTCCACCTAGCTTTACAGGTTGCCTGTAACGCTGCATCTTGTTGCTGGTTTTAATTATTTGTTCTTGCTGTAAATAATTAAGGTTAGCTAAAACAAAGTAGCTCCGTGTTTTTTTAAACACATTTCAGCCAACCACCACTCACCCAAGTTAACTTTTATTACGTTATATAAATGCGTTTAGAAAGCTGGGTTTGTTGCTAGGTCATTAATGGCATGAGCTTTAGGTTTTTTTGAATAGCCCCCTTATTTTTATAATTTAATTCTAGTTAACTTGGGTTTTTATTGAAAAATCGTTGCTTTGGTTTTTATTTTAAGCAGCAAATTGAAACTCTAGGTTTGTAGGATACTCCCTTGTTAATTCGTAACCTTTGTAATATTGCTTTAGCTAGTACAGTACTGGCGTTGTCAGGCTGTAAAGGCGGGATACTCGATCCAAAAGGGCAGATAGGCATTGATGAGAAAAATTTAATCATCATCGCAACCGTGCTTATGTTGCTTGTAGTCGTTCCCGTTATTGTGATGACTTTGTATTTCGCTTGGAAATATAGAGACACTCAAAACCAAGAAATTTATGCTCCAAAATGGGCTCATTCAAATAAAATTGAAGCCGTTGTTTGGGCTGTTCCTATTGTTATTGTAATCATTTTAGGTGTTATTACCTGGCAGTCTACCCAAGACTTAGACCCCTATAAACCCATTGAAGGTAAAGGTGAACATCTTACTGTTGAAGTGGTTTCACTAAACTGGAAGTGGCTATTTATATATCCTGAGCAAGGTATTGCTACAGTTAATGAATTAGTGTTCCCAGCAAATGTACCTGTTGAATATAAAATCACCTCAGAGAGCACAATGAATTCATTTTTTATTCCGCAATTGGGTAGTCAAATATACTCAATGGCTGGGATGGAAACCAAGCTTCACTTAATTGCAAATGAGCCAGGTTCGTTTAAAGGCTTTTCAGCAAATTACAGCGGCGCAGGTTTCACTGGCATGAAATTTAATGCCATTGCTACACCTACCCAAGCAGACTTTGATAAGTGGGTGAGTGATGTGAAAGCGAATTCAAGCGCTAATAACCTGACTCATGCGAATTATGTTGAGCTTGCAAAAGCAAGTGAAAATAACCCAGTAGCATATTACGGAAAAGTTGATGACGGCTTATTTCATACCATTGTTATGAAGTATATGCAGGCGCATGGCGATATGAACAAAAAACACCATGCAATGGGCGAACATGGGCAAATGAGTAAAAAGCATCATGAAATGAGTGAGCACTCAATGCCTTCATCTCACAGCCAAGGCGAGGAATAATAATGTCGTTATTAGGTAATCTTTCACTCGACGCAATTCCGTTTCATGAGCCAATTCTTGTGTTCACGATGTCGGTTATTGCGATAGCTGGGCTTATTATTGCCGGGCTTATTACAAAGTATAAAAAATGGGGCGTGCTTTGGCGCGACTGGATCACGTCTGTTGATCACAAACGCTTAGGCGTAATGTATATTCTTTTAGCACTAATAATGCTGTTTCGTGGTTTTTCTGATGCAATAATGATGCGTGCGCAGTTAGCACTTGCTACCAGTGGTGCGCCAGGTTATTTACCACCAGAACACTACGACCAAATATTTACTGCCCACGGCGTAATCATGATCATATTTATGGCAATGCCATTTATGATTGGTCTAATGAACATTGTTTTACCACTTCAAATTGGTGCTCGCGATGTTGCTTTTCCATTTTTAAATAATTTAAGTTTTTGGTTTACAGCCAGTGGTGCAATTTTAATTAACTTATCACTTGTGTTTGGTGAGTTTGCAAAAACAGGTTGGGTGGCATATCCGCCGCTTTCGGAGCTGACCTTTAGCCCTGGGGTGGGGGTCGATTATTATATTTGGGCCTTGCAAATATCCGGGCTCGGTACACTTCTAACAGCCGTAAACTTTTTAGCAACCGTGTTTAAAATGCGTGCACCAGGTATGACCCTAATGAAAATGCCAATTTTCACATGGGCATGTACATGGGCAAACATCTTAATTGCAGCATCATTCCCAATTTTAACTGCTGTACTTGCAATGCTAACGCTTGACCGTTATCTCGACTTCCACTTCTTTACCAATGAATTGGGCGGTAACGCCATGATGTACATCAACCTGTTTTGGGCATGGGGTCATCCTGAGGTATACATATTAGTATTACCAGCGTTTGGTATTTTTTCTGAAATTATATCGACCTTTGCCGGTAAACGTTTGTTTGGTTACAAATCGATGGTTTACGCCAGCGGTGCAATCTCAATTTTAGGCTTTATTGTTTGGTTACATCACTTCTTTACTATGGGCTCGAGTGCTAACGTTAACGCGTTCTTTGGTGTAATGACCATGGTTATTGCCGTACCAACTGGGGTTAAGTTGTTTAACTGGTTATTTACTATTTACCGAGGTCGTTTACGTATAAGTGTACCGGTGCTTTGGACTCTTGGCTTTATGGTTACCTTTACCGTAGGCGGTATGACCGGTGTATTACTTGCCATTCCTGGCGCCGATTATGTACTGCATAACAGCTTATTCTTAATTGCACATTTCCATAACACAATTATTGGTGGTGCTGTGTTTGGTTACCTGGCCGGTTTTGTATTTTGGTTCCCTAAAGCAATGGGCTTTAAACTTAATGAAAAATGGGGCAAAGCATCATTTTGGTGTTGGATTATTGGTTTCTTCGTAGCATTTATGCCGCTGTACGTACTTGGTTTCTTAGGTATGACACGTCGCTTAAACCACACTAACAACCCAGATTGGAACATGTGGTTATACATTGCCGCAGGCGGTGCTGTAATTATTATGTTTGGTATTATCAGCCAAGTTATTCAACTATATGTGAGCTTTAGAGACCGTGAAGCGCTTGACGATACAACAGGCGATCCGTGGAACGGCCACACACTTGAGTGGGCTACAAGTTCACCTCCGCAAATTTATAACTTTGCAACAATTCCACATATCGATGATATTGATGCATGGACCGATATGAAAGAAAAAGGTCAAGCATATCAAGATAAAGCAAACTACAGCCCTATTCATATGCCTAAAAATACATCAGCTGGCGTGTTAATGGCAGCAAGTTTAACAGTATTTTGTTTTGCAATGATTTGGCATATTTGGTGGTTAGCTGTTGTTGGACTAGTAGGCGGAATTGCCATATTTATCAAACGTTGTTACACCAGCGATGTAGATTACTATATACAACCTGATGAAATTGCACGCATTGAAGCTGCATATAATTCAAGTGGCGTTAAGGAGTTAAAAGCGTGAGTACACTTTCTGCAAATTTAGACTCTGTATCACACGATGATCATGCCCACGCGCATGATCACCACGATACTTCGGGTGATACCGTATTTGGTTTTTGGTTATACCTAATGACCGATTGCCTACTGTTTGCCTCGTTTTTTGCCACTTACGCTGTGTTATTTATGAACACAGCTGGTGGCGTATCGGGTAAAGATATTTTTGAACTCGACTTTGTAGCAGTAGAAACTGCAGCACTACTGATTAGTAGTATTACTTTTGGTTTTGCCATGATTGCCGCTCAAGGGCAAAAAAAGGCACTAACACTGACTTGGTTATTTGTTACGTTTTGTTTAGGTGCTGTGTTTATTGGTATGGAAGTATACGAATTTCATCACCTAATTGTGCATGGTAATGGTCCACAACAAAGTGCCTTTTTAACATCGTTTTTCTCATTAGTTGGCTTACATGGTTTACATGTAACTGCGGGTCTAATTTGGATGACGATAATGATGATTGAAGTTGCTAAACGTGGCTTAGGTAAAGCAACCGTAACGCGTTTAAGCTGCTTAAGCCTATTTTGGCACTTCTTAGACATTGTCTGGATTTGTGTATTTACCGTTGTTTATTTAATGGGAGCAATGTAATGAGCCACAGCGAAACGCATGCGTTAAAGCAAACGCAAAGTGACCATCATGATGAATCTCATGGCAGTGTTAAAACTTACTTAATTGGCTTTGTGCTATCGGTAATTTTAACTGCTATACCGTTTTACATGGTAATGGAAGGTGACTTCTCAAAAGCAACAACGCTTTGGAGCATTGTTACTTTAGCAATCGTACAAATTTGGGTGCATTTAAAATACTTTTTACACCTTAATTTTACCACCGAAGATGGCCGTGCAAGTACTTTCTCATTCCTATTCAGTGCTCTGATCATCGTAATGGTTGTTGGGTTATCTGTTTGGATCATTTATGAATCTAACGCAATGATGATGTACTAGGAGTTGAAGATGTTTCGTCGTTATTTATCAGTGACAAAGCCGGGTATTATTATGGGCAATTTGATCAGCGTAGCGGGCGGGTTTTTACTTGCCTCGCGCGGTGATATAGACCCATGGTTAATGATTGCCACATTAATTGGTTTGTCGCTAGTGGTTGCATCAGGTTGCGCTATCAATAACGTTATAGATAGAGACATAGATGTGGCCATGGCGCGTACTCGTACGCGAGTAACAGTAACAGGCGAAATGTCGGCCTTTGCTGCACTTAGTCACGGTATTTTATTGGGTGTTGTGGGCTTTGGTTTACTTATCGCCTACACCACTCAAGCCGCAGTATTTTTTGCAGCCTTTGGCTACGTAATTTATGTAGGGGTTTATAGCCTCTACATGAAACGTAACTCAGTATATGGCACTTTTGTAGGCAGCCTTTCTGGTGCTGTACCGCCAGTAGTTGGTTACTGCGCCGTAACAGGGCAGTTCGATATGGGCGCATTAATACTGCTAGTTATGTTTAGTTTGTGGCAAATGCCGCACTCTTACGCTATTGCTATTTTTCGCTTTAAAGATTATCAAGCTGCAGGTATTCCTGTATTACCAGTAGCGCAAGGTATCGACAAAGCAAAACGCCATATCGTACTTTACATTGCTGTATATGCCCTAGTTGTGATGTTACTGCCAATTACTGGCTACACAGGTGCTGCTTTTATGGCTGTTGCTTGTATTACCAGCTTTTGGTGGTTGTTAATGGCGCTACGTGGTTATCGTCGTAATATTGATATGAGTAGCTGGGCACGTAAAGTGTTCGCATTTTCAATTATTAATATTACAGCGTTAAGTATTGCTATGGCTGTTGACTATCATAGCGTTGCTCCACAGCTATTAACGCTTACCTAATTTAAAGATTTTTAACTATTCCAAAGTTAATCCAAAGGCTCGAAAGGGCCTTTTTTTATGCCTAAAATAGCTGTGCAATAGAGCGCTTATTGGCAAGTTCTAGGCTTTGTTTTATTCGTGCTTTTACCTCTGGTGATTTATTTTGGCTTAGCTTAAAGTTTCCACTCCAATGAGTGGGGGTAAATTCTATAAAGCTTAATTGTTGATACATTGCTTGGCGATTACTTTTGGGCACGTCAGTAATCTTCCACATTGGCGTAAAGCCTTGCTCAAAATGGCTCGTTAGTTGCCGCATTATTTTGTCTTTCTCATTATCGCTTTCAATAATATTCACATTTGCAGTTACTTGTACTGATGAATAAAGCCAGCTCGGCAGTGTTTTATTATTACTATACGAGGGAGATAGATAACAGTTATCGCCACTAAATAGTAATTTTACTGACTGTTTATCACATTGGGCTAGCGGGTTATGTTTTGCTACGTGTGCATTAAATACATTACGTGAGGGCTCATATAATACAGGTACTTGGCATATATTATTTAAGTCACTTTGCGAGCAGGGTATTAAAATACTCGCTAGAGGGAATTGCTCAACCAATGCTTGCAAACGTTTAATATTATGTTCTTGAAAATGTGTGGGTGGGTACATTAAAGCTTCTCCTCTAACTGCAACTTAATGCTCTGCCAATGTTCGTCAATAATGCTAAATTTTGCAGTGCTTCTGTAACTTCCATCACTTAGCAATCTATCTTTATGGGCTATACCTTCAAATCGGGCGCCTAGTCGAGTAATTGCATTTCGAGATTTTTGATTTTTTTCGTGGGTATTAAATGTTATTCGCACTAAATTCAACGCGTCAAAAGCGTAGCTAAGCAGTAAATATTTAGTGTGAGTATTAATATAAGTTTGCTGCCAGTGATGGCTTATAAATGTATGACCAATTTCAGCACTTAAGTTATGCGTATCTAATCTAAATAGTCGTGTAGTGCCTACAACCTCTTTGCTGGCTATGTCTACTATGGCAAATACAATTTGTTCTTTTTTATTAAATTGTGCACTGGTGGTAAACCATTCCTTTAACTGTTCGGGTGTTTTTGTATAGTTGCTTAATACCCATTCCCATATTTTTGGATGTTGCCCAGCTTTATATAAGCTTTTTAAATGCTCATAATTTAATGGCTCTAATATGACCTTATTTGTTTTATGTATCTGTTGAGTAAACATGTTGCCTCTATGCTTTGCTATTTACGAGCAACAAATGTACGCTAATTTGGTTTGGTAAAAACAACCAGAATTGGCTTTTTAGCTATACCAGTTATAAAGGGATAACATGCAACCGCTTAATATTGAATTTAATGACTCAAACAAAGCTAAGTACATACAAGTTGCAGATGCTTTGCGTGGTTCTATCGTAAAGGGAGATATTGCACCTGGTACAAAACTCAGTTCTGCTCGAGTTATGGCGCAAACGTATCAGTTAAATCGCCATACAATAATGAACGCATTGCAGTTATTAGTGGCCGAAGGATGGCTAGAATCCCATGAACGCTCAGGGTATAGCGTCACTCAAACACTACCAATTCAAAGCAGTGCTAACTGTGAGCACACGCCAGTTTTAACACCAAAACCTTATAAATTTGCTACAGAGTTAGCCGTGCCTATTCCGGCAATGAATTTAAAAGACTACGTATATAACTTTGCAGGCGGGCTTCCTGATTTAAATAGCTTTCCCTATAAAGAATTTAAACGCTCTATAAGCCATGTATTTAATCATTTAGATATCAGTAAACTTCATTATGGTGATATAGGTGGAGTGAGTGAGCTAAAAGCTCAGATAAGTGATTACTTACATAAAACTAGAAATTTAAAAGCATCAGACTTACTTGTATGTAATGGCTCACAAGAAGCTTTATTTTTAATTTCTAAGGCCTTTATAAGTAAAGATGACTTCGTAGCCGTTGAGACTTTAGGCTACCCACCAGCACGCAAAGCCTTTGCTGCTTGTGGCGCGCAATTAATAGATATAAAACAAGATGAATATGGTTTATGTGTTGATGATTTAAAAGCGCAACTTAGACGATATCCAATAAAAATGCTGTACTTAACTCCGCTGCATCAATATCCAACTACCGTTACGCTTTCGCCCACACGGCGCATGCAAATTTATCAACTATGTTATGAGTATGGCGTAATGATTGTTGAAGATGATTACGATCACGAGTTTCATTATCGCTGTCAGCCATTGCAACCTATGGCTGGGGACGATCCCGCTGGGATTATTATTTACTTATCTACATTTTCTAAAATCATGTTCTCAGGTGCTAGAATTGGCTACATTTGTGCAGCTCCTGAAGTATTAGCACAGTTAACCGCATGGAAGCAGTTAATGAACCATAAAAATGATGTGGTTATGCAGCTAGCCGTTGCGCACTTTATGCAAGAAGGTGGATTTGAGCGCCACTTAAAACGCATGACTAAACACTATAAACAACGTTATGAAGCAATGGACAACACGTTAGCGTTGCTGCAATCACAGGGTTTACCAATAGAGTATAAAAAGCCAGATGGCGGTATGGCAATGTGGGTTAACTTAAATAAAAATACGAGTAATATAAAACAAGCAATGCAAAGTAAAAGCGTGTATTTACATGCAGAATCTGAGTTTTACTTTGCTGATTCAGTGAGAAGTTTAATGCCTAAGCAATATAGTTATGTCCGTTTAGGCTTTGCAGGACAATCAGCAGAGGCAATGAAGCAAGGGCTCAAACTAATCACTGAATATAAATAACTATTTTTTAAAATCATCAGCATTGTAATAAAGAGGTTTAAGCGTGCCGCAGTTAATAAATTTATAGGTAAGCTCATTTTCAGCTGGGACACGTTTTGAGGTACGAAGCTTTTGCATACATGCGTTAACTAAATCAACAAAAATAAGATGGTTATAGCTCGGCGCTTGTTGAATTTTATGAATATAAATACGCTCAGTCCCGCCCAGATTAATCATGTCGTAATCTTGCCATTGCGATGATTCACTTAAATCTTTTAGCTCTCTGGCATACAGTTGCTTAGTCAGTTCAAGCTCTTTTTTTGAGTAAATTAAGCTGCCACCTTTTCTATAATCACCCTCGTAAATATCGGCAATAATCGTAATTTCTTCACCACGCATTAAATGTTGAATATTAAACGCTTGTGGCTTAACCGTGATTAGCTCAGCATTTCTAACAAAATTTAAGAGTGCGACATCGGGGTTTCCTATTTTATAAACAACTTGCACATCATTGGGTAAATTATAGGTGGATAAATTCATTGCAATAATAGATGAGCCTTGATTAACCAAAGCCATAGGATGCTCAGCATTGTAAGCGGGGTCTACCGGTGGTAGTTCTGCTTTTTCTTCTTCAGCTGCGGCAAAGCCACTTAAAGTGATTAGTAATAAAGTAAGTAGTAAGCGCATTATAATCTCAATTAATTTATGAGCTTAAATTGTAGTATAAAAATATATATTACATTGAGTTAATTACACTTAATACTTAACTGCAAAGGATTGTATAAAAGGCTCAAATGAGCCTTTTATACAATTACAAGGTAATCTCAAAACGACATTAAAATAATCGCGACTAAATAAGCACTACTTAATTGCTTTTTTTACTTCTCGCCAATCTATTATTTTAAAGTTTTGAGGCTGCTGTGGCATACGGTTATAACCATCTTGTACAACTAAAATACCTTCAGGATAACCCGGAAGGGACTTAGCTGTTACTGTTAATCCGTCGGTTTCTGATGTGCCATCAATACCATTAACCAAATCACTTATTACACTAAACTTACCTGCAAACTCTAAGCTAGGTGTTTTAATGCCTTGAGTACCATTCTTTATTTTATACAATACGTAGCTGTTATCACCTTGGCTGGAAACAACTAAATAACATGTTTTGTCGCTGTGGTAAATTTCCATACCTTCAACATCATCAACAAGTTGCTCATTTATACCTTGTAGCATAACCGGTGTACTGCCTGCCGTTGGCTCTGCACCTATAAACCAAATACCGGCATCTTCTTCGCCTACAAATAATTGTCCTAGTTCATCATCTGCACTACATCCTTCTGGTTGGCTTGGTAGGTTAAACTCGCGAACAAGTTTGCCTGTTATTTTTTCGTTATTCTCACTGATTTTATATTGCTGATATAGCCCCGATTTATCATTTACAAATACATAGTTCCCCGTATTTGACGAGTACATACATAAGCCATAAATTTCATCAAGATTGGTAGGAATATCAGCAATGTACTTCACACTATTATTAGCTTGTACTGTAAATACACTAATACCGTTAAGCGTTCGGTTACTGGCAGTTATTAATGTATTGGTACTGTTTTTAATCGTGCTATTTTGTCGCAGGTCTACGTTATTTAAACGACCAACTTCAAGTGACTGTTCAAGCTTGCCATTTAGGCTGTATACCATTAGTCCACGGCGTTTATCGGTGCCTAAAATTAAGCTGTTTGCTGCATCTTTAGGGTTAACCCAAATTGCCGGATCGTCTGCTGCATCACCAAATGCTTGAACGGGGACCGTTTGTGCACTTGCCTTTATTTGAGTGATTGATTGAGTGTTGGTTTTTAATGATTTTTTGATAGGTGTTACAGGTAATGTACTTTTAATATAAGCGCCTGTTTCATCGTTATACAGCACTGCCGTTGCCGCGTTGTTACTTGTGTAATTTACCGCTACCGATTCCAAGCTCAAGTCACCATTTAACATCCAGTTATTAAGCATTTTACTAATTGGATCATAAGCATACACAGTATTGTTTTTGGTACTAGTAAACCAGATAATACCATCTTGCGAAGCTGAAATAGCTCCTAGTTCACTGTGTAACTTTCCAAAGGGGGCGACTAAAGCAATCGGTTTTTTATCTGCTTGCGATTCCGCGTTCGCGTTTATTGCCCAAATGCCTACTTCGCTTTCACTTACATATAAGGTATTTGTTGTTGTACTTACAGCACAACCTGATGCCTCACTCACGCCAGAAAATTCACGTACATTTACGTTAACCGCTTTATTATTCGCTGTATCAAAAATAATAGTTTCGGTAATTAGCCCGCGTACATCAGGTACAAATGCTGATATTGATTCACTCGCTTTATTAGCAAATAAACACACTGTATCGGATTGTGCTTGTGGTGGGTTAATGCGGGTTAGTTCAATTGTATCCCAGCCACTTTGAGTGTGCTCAAGCTTAAATATAACTACGTTATCTTGATTGTTATCAATAGTTGCAACCAAAAATGAGTGTGCTGTTAGCTTAGTGACAGCAAGCGCTTCAAAGTTACCTTTTTTTATAATGCGGCTTTGTTGCGTTTCACTTTCAACTAACACTAAGCCTTTGCTTTCGCTTGCTAGCAACCAATTGTTATTATTTAACCATGCCGCTTGTGAGCCTTGCATGTTATCTGTTGGACCAAATTCAGTACTATTAATGACTACTTTATCGGATGTGTTTTTTACTGCCGTATTTGTAGCCATGTTACTATTGCTACATGCACTTAATGTACTAAGCACTAAGCTACTTACAATTAAGCTAATAGATGTTTTTAATTTAAAGTTCATGTTGTAACCCTTTATTGGTCAAAGCGCTTTTGAGTGCTGTAACGCACTTCGCCTTTATAGTTAATAGCCGTTGCTTTTAGTGCTTCATAGTTAATCGAAAAGCTCAAAAATCCTGGAGTAGCTTCTGCAAAACGCGTAAATTCACGTTGTTTTACGTAACGCGCTTCGCTACCACCACCAGATACAAAGTGGTCGAGTTTACTGCCATCTATTTGGTTATGTTGCAGGTCATGTTCGTGTCCAGCTATGTATGCTTGCACACCATTTTGCTCAAATATGGGCTCGAGTAAATTACGTAAACCTTCAGTAAGTCCGTAACGTTTTCCACTGCTATAAAGTGGGTGATGACCAACCACTATTTTCCATCGTGCTTGGCTATTTGATAGTTGGCTATCTAACCATGTTAATTGCGCTTGGCTGTTTTGCCCTTGAGTTGCTTTGTATTTTTCGCGTGTTTTGTATTCAGGATTTAAAGTATTAGTGTCTAAAAACACCATTAATATCTGCTCGCCACCTTTTAAAGTAAAGGTTTTGCTGTAATAGCGTGCAGGTAAATTCCAGCGCTGACTTTTTTTACTGTAATCAAGTTGTGCTTGCGCATTACCTAAATAATCATGATTACCCAGTACTACATACCAAGGCTCGAATGTATGTGGACCATGGTAAATATCTTCATAGGCACTTTGCCAAAGCGGGTCGTTAACACTTGCCACGCCATTGGGATAAAAGTTATCGCCAGTTGAAATAGTAAAATCACCATTCGTTTGAAACATCGCTATTTCTAACTGGTGTGCTACGTCTTTTTGATAAAAGTGCCCGTTATGACCCCAATCACCAATAACCGTAAAATTTAAGCTCTTAGGCAGCACCGTCAAGTTGGCAATTTTTTGTTGCTCGTATAATACGCCTGTGTACGTTACGTTTGCCAATACGCTTTGTATACTGCATAAGCCGAGTGTTATTAGCAGTAATGTTTTTTTTATCATTATTGTTCTCCCATGTTTGGTAGCGCTAAATAAAGTGATTAGCACTACCTCATAAACTTATTTAAAACGCGTAACGCAGCATAAGTTGATAAACCGGTCCCGCTTCTTCAGACTCAATTTCGTACTCATCAAAGCTTCTACTAAACTGATCTTCAACGGTATCAAATTTATTAAAGGTTTCGTCTTTACTTGCATCAAGTAGGTTTGAACCCACCAAGCGTAGCGTTACATCTTCCCAACGTTTTTCTAAAAACACTTCAAAGTCGGCACTGTAAGATGTAGTTATTTCTTCACCTACAATACGTCCATAGGCATCACCTTGCTTACGGTAAGTTACGCCAAATGCAGCTTTGAGTTCGGGTAAGTCTTGAATAAACCCTACGTTATAAACGTAGTCTGATTGGTCGTTAAATTTGCGAGTTCCAAAAAAATCGGTTACTTCACTATCAAGCCATGAGTAGTTTAAAAATACACCCGTATTAGGCATGCTAAATGCGCCAAGTGGAGTAGATAAATCAAGCTCAACTCCTTTAACATTACCATCGCCTGTGTTGCGTGGTTGCAGTACAAACGTACCTTCGCCCTCAGAGCCTTCTTGTCCTGTATTTGCTATTTCTATTAGGTCATTTACTTTGCGATAAAATAAATTAATACCTACAACGCCACTTTTTCCTAAGCGATACTCGTAGCCTAAGTCCATACCCCAAGCTGATTCTGGTTTTAATTCAGGGTTCCCTAGTTGGTCGTTATCGCCAAGCTCTTTTTCGATAAGTGCTGGCGTTAAAAAATCAAACTCAGGGCGGCGTAAACTACGCGCAATCGATGCACTTATACGGCCATTTTCGCTAACGTTATAACGAAAGTGTGCCGAGGGGAGGATAAAGTCGTAACTATTATTTTCGGTCACGCCAATTGTTTTATCATTAATTTTAGAATCGGTAGACTCCCAGCGAACCCCCAGCTCCCAAGCAAATAAATCATCTTTGTGCTTAACAAGGGCAAATAAGTCAAAGCGATCTTCTTCTAAAGTATTTACACCACCAGTAACCGCTTCGTACTCGCTATTAAATGCAGCAAGCGTTAAAGGTGTTGCTGCGTATTGATCCCAACTGGTAAGTGCAAGTTCTAATTCGTTTTGCGATTCTAAAATTTCACTGTCGCGTTTTTTATTTTGTAAAAATGCACCAAACTGAATTTCTTTGCTGTCACCCCAAGGTTGGCTGTGTTGCCACTGTAGAGTCCATTCTTTATCATCTATTTCACTTTTAGTTTGCTCTTCTTCAAATACCATAGGCAGCTCTGAGGTATCTAATTCGACTTCTTCCTCATAAACAGACTCTTCAAACCGAGCAAAGCCAAATTTAAACTTACTTGTGCCGCTTAGTAGTGGAAATTCATAAGCGGTATTGATGTTGTAATTAGTTTGGTCAATATATTTAACATTGGCATTATCTGTTTCTAAGTTACCGCCATTTACAATATCGTTATTGGTTGCAGTTGGGTTGTTGTATTCAAATGAACGCTCATCCTCAGTACGCTCTGTATCAACCCACATAGCGCTAATATTAAACTGACTATCGTCGTCAAAAACAATTTCGTAGCTGGAGTTAAGTGACGTGTCGTCACCATCGCGAGTGTCTGATTGGTCTTCGCGGTTATCAAATTCTTCTGTTTGAAAGTTTATATTGTTTTCAGGGCTATCGCCGTAGCGCAAACTAGTTTTTTGTTTTGGGTTATATCTGCCTTGTAAATTTGCACCAAGTAATAAGCGCCCACCAGCAAATTCAGTACCGTACACAGCAGCCAAACTTTCTTTAAATTCACCATCGTCATAAAGCAAGCCACCAGCACGCAAGTAACCGCCATCTAAACTGTAACCATCGCGCAATACAATATTTAATGTGCCCGCAATAGCATCGGCTGAGCGGTTAGCACTTGATGAGCGAATTATTTCAACGCGTTCAATTAACTCAGCCGGAATTCGGTCAACAAAAAATGAACGATCGGCACCAGCGCCAGGTACTTCTTCACCGTTTATAAGCACCTTTGTATAAGCAGGGCTTAACCCCCGCATACGTGCACCATCCGATTCAAGCACATCCGATAAAAATGTAACACTGGGTACTCGTTTTAATGCATCGCCTGCGGTCAATGGTTCAAAACGTTGAAAGTACTCTTGTGAATATTCTAAGGTTGGTGCGAGTTCGTCTGAGCGGTTTCTGTAGCCAATTTCACCGTATACAACAATTTTGTCAGAAACTTCGATATCTTTTTTTGTGGTTTCTTTTGCATTATCCTCTGCATAAGCCGTCAAATTACATAAGGCTAATGTGGCTACCAGTGCTTTTATTTTAAAGTCTTTCATTGTATTTGCTCTTGGTTATTGCTGGGTTGTTTCTTGGTATGGCGAGCAAGCTAAAGATATTTGATTACGTATATGTGACAGTGTTTAGTTTAAATACATGTATTTAGAGGTGTTTGAGCAATATGTAGAGCGTATTGAGCTTTTATCACTCCTCGTAAAGTCAGGTGTTATGTACCGTGCAGGGCTGTTTTTAAAGTAGGTATCATCTCGTTGTCATATAGCTGAGCTAATATGACCCTGCTAACAAAAACTTGTATGAACTAACTTTAAAACTCATTTATAAAGAGATACCGCACATGCGATTTAACCCCTTTATCAGCCACCGATTATTAATAAACGCTATTATTGCGATGTTTTTTAGCGCTGTATTTTTAAGTAGTTATTTAGGTGTATTAAAAACTTACGCCAGTATTCAGTGGCTCGATATTATGGGGGAGGGCGGTATTGTATTAATGACCCTTGTATGGATTGCCGCGTTATTAATTTCAAGACCGCCGAGTAAAGTAACCACTTACTCAGTGATAGGAGTTGGGTTATTTATGTTTTCGGCAACCCTCGATTTACTTGATGAATGGCTAATGCACCCCGCCCATCAATGGCTCAGTTGGATTGAATCTTTGCCAGCACCTTTAGGCATGTTGTTAACGAGTGTGGGTTTGTATTATTGGCATCAAGAGCAGTACGTATTAAATCGTCAGCTACGCCGCCGTGAAGCGCATTTACGTGAGCACGATAAGGTGTGTCCAATAACGGGCCTTTATAAGGCGCAGTACTTAGATTCAGCAATTAAAGAGCAACTTACGAGCAAACAACCACTCTGGCTTGGGGCTATTGATATTCGTGATTTTTCGCATTTTAATAGTGAGTTTGGCTTTAGTGAGGGCGACCGGTTACTGCGTGAAATTAGCGAGCTATTGTTAATGAATTGCCGACTAAGTGATGTAGTGTGCCGCTACGCCGGAGATTGCTTTATGGTACTAATGCCAGCCACTACAGAGCAGCAAGCTAAAGAGTTGATGGCACAAATTAAAGGAGCTCTAAAGCATTGTGCATTTAAAGTTGAAGCATCTAAAAAAGCAAAGTTTCAATATGTCACTACCGCCTTAATACAAGGTAATAAGCATAGCAGTACAGATAAACTAACAAGCCAACTGCATAGTCAATTACAACAAAAAAAGCATCAACAAAAAGTAGCGCACCGTGCACACGTTTGTTAGCCAAGACGATAAATATTTAAGCGCTCAAGGGCTTATTACGTCAGCTGTAGAGCTTGCTCAAAGCCGAAACATAAATTTACATAAGCTGCTACGCGGTACCGGTATTTTTGAACAAGACTTACTTAATTTTCAGCATACATTTAGTGTGTCTCAGCAGGTGCGTTTATTAGCTCAATTTAAGTTGTTGATGAAAAGTACTGACAGTGGTTTTTTACTCGGTAGTCAACTTATTAACGACACGCGAGCCGAAGCTCAGGCATTAATATATAGCGATAATTTAGCTCAAGTATTAAAGCAATTATCACTTTTAAGAATGCAATTAGCGCCTTTGCTGTTTAGTCAAACGTATATTAAAAACGATAATGTTTATATTTATATTCAGCCTGCACATGGGTTTGATGAAAGCCTTTACCACTATGTGCTAGAGATATACAGCACTGCATTTTATAGTTTACTTAAACGAGTGAGCGAAAGTTACCCGCATTGTCAGTTCGACTTTGCTTTTAAACGCCCTCGGCATATTCAAGAATACGAGCAAAATTTAGGGCTAAAGGTAAGTTTTGATAAGCCATGTACTCGCTGGGTATTAAATAAAACCATGTTAAGGGCTAAAAACCCGCATGCGAGTCAATTACGATTTATGCAAGCGCAGTCGCAGCTACATAATAAAAGCGTAGTTAGCATGACTTTTATTGAAGCCGTCTGCAGATACTTATACTCTCACCCAAGTGCTAATTTAGAGTGTACCGCAAAGCACTTTGCTATGAGCTCAGCTACATTTAAGCGCAGACTCAAACTCAATGGGGTACGCTTTTCAGCGTTAATAGATGAGCAAAATAAGCACAAAGCTATTTACCTACTTACTCTGTGCGCTAAACATAACGAACAAGTCGCTGAGCATTTAGCTTTTTACGATATACCTAACTTTCGGCGCGCCTTTAAGCGCTGGACAGGCTTAACACCTAATCAGTTAAAAGCGCAATAAGTTACTCAGTTGCCATGTCGATGGAGTGCAACAATGTTCGTGCATTTAAATGAAGATTTGGATCTTCTGGGTTTGACGTATTAGTCAGCCAAATTACATAGCCTTCTTTATTTACAAACAATGTAGTAGGTGTGCCTCGTATACCTAATTGCTGTGCTATTGCATCGGCTTTTACAGCTGTTTTAAAAGTATAACCTCTTTCGCTAAGTGCTTTAGCGGGAGTAGCATCGTCATCTTCTTTAAAGCTCACGGCAATAACTTTTAAGCCCATATCATCAATTTTTTGAAGTGCTGGCTGCAGCTTTTTACAGTACGGGCACCACGTTGCCCAAAAGTGTAAAACGTAAGGTTGACCTAATAAATCTTGAGTATTGAGTGGCGACCCATCAGCCATTTGTAAATTTAATGTAGGCAATTTAGGATATGTTGCTTCTGAGCTTGTATCTTGTGCGTAAGCTGTAAAGCTTAATAAAATTAGCGTGATGGTAATAAATAGCTGTTTCATAATATGCTCTTTTTTATTTTACATATTAAACAAGAACGATAATTTAACATTTTTATTTCAAACTAAAAGCCAGCAGCTTGTTCAACAACAATAGCGTGGCGTTTAGCGAGGCGTAGGTGATCTCTATCGTAACCTCCACCTATCACAGTAGCTACAGGTGTATTGTGTTCAAGGCAGCGTTTTAGCACTAAATGATCACGTTTAGCTATGCCATCCCAGCTAATATCTAACTTACCCAAGCCATCACCTTGCCAAATATCAACGCCAGCATCGTAAAGTACTAAACTCGGGTTTAGTTCTTTAAGTAAATATCTTAGTGTTTCGTCAACTATGGCAAGGTATTCGTCGTCCTTCATATTATTTGCCAGGCCAATGTCTAAATCGCTAGCGGACTTTCTAAAGGGGAAGTTTTTTTCGCAATGGATAGAGCAGGTATACGCATAGGGTTGATGCTGTAACATTGCGGCTGTGCCATCACCTTGGTGCACGTCTAAATCAAAAATAAGTACGTTAGTTACCTCACCCGATTCAATTAAAGTTTGCGTGGTAAAGGCCAAATCGTTAACCATACAAAAACCTGAACCAAAGTCATTATGTGCGTGATGTGTACCACCAGCAAGATGACACGCTATACCGTGTTCAAGTGCTAAGCGTGCTGTCTGTAGCGTTCCTTGAGGGGCTGTAAATGTACGTGCCATAAGCTCTTTTGACCAAGGTAGACCAATGCGACGCATTGCTTTTTCATCTAAGCGGTTGTGCCATAAATCTTGGATATAATTATCGCAATGCACAAGCTCAAGCGGCTCTGGCGTGCCTAAAATTGGCTCAACTAGGTTATTGCCGATTAAACCAAGCTCTGCAATATGTTGATATAAATGTGCAAATTTACTCATTACAAAGCGATGCTTAGGATCAAAGCTAAACGAGTAGTTAGGATGGTATACCAAAGGCAAATGAGGATTTAAGCGCATATTTACAAGCTTTATAAAGTTTGCGCTATGGTAATCAACTTAAGAGAATGAGTCTATTGTGAGTCATTAATAAGTGACGCTAATTCGCGATGCAGTAGCTCATCATCGGCTAAGTTTAGCTCTATTAAGCGCTTTAAATAAGTAATACTGTCTATATCAATGTGATGGCATTTTAAACCAATATGATCGGCTTCAATATGGCAAATCACTACTTCCATTTTTATTTCTATATCGCTTTGAGGCAATGTAAAACGCAGTATTGCTTGCGTATTGTGGCTGCCAATAAATGCATCACAATTAGTGACCAACGCGCCATGTAACGATAGATCGAGTAATTTACACGGATACTGTTGGCTATCAAAACATAACAGGGCGTTAGTTGAAAATAGCACACGAGAAAACTGTCGACGATTTTGCATAACCTAATTTAGCCTTACTGTTTTTATAATAAATTAAGCATAGCGGGTAATTCTCTACATGCTAGTAAGATGTGCTCCTGTAATGCTGGTGGCATAAAAAAGCCCTGCAAAGTGCAGGGCTTAAGTTATACAAACATAAAATTAACCAATATTTTTAGCCAATTTTTTTGTATTTAATACGTTTAGGTTGAGTTGCCTCAGCGCCTAGGGTCTTTTTAAGCCACTCTTCATATTCAGTGTAGTTACCATCAAAGAAGTTAATTTGACCTTCGTCGCGATAATCTAAAATATGTGTAGCAATACGGTCAAGGAACCAACGGTCATGCGAGATACACATTACACAACCTGGGAACTCTAAAATAGCGTTCTCCAGTGCACGTAGTGTTTCAACGTCCAAGTCATTGGTTGGCTCATCGAGTAGTAACACATTGCCGCCAGCTTTTAATAACTTAGCAAGGTGTAAACGGTTACGCTCACCACCTGATAGGTCTTTAACAAACTTTTGCTGATCGTTACCTTTAAAGTTAAAGCGACTTACATATGCTCGGCTTGGGAACTCAAAGTTACCAATTTTCAGTACGTCTTGTCCGTCTGATATTTCTTGGAAAACAGTTTTGCTTTCGTCCATACCGTCGCGGAATTGATCAACAGTAGCTAGGTGTACTGTTTCGCCAACGCTGATGTTACCGCTGTCTTGCGTTTGCTCACCGCTTATCATTTTAAACAGCGTTGATTTACCCGCGCCATTCGCGCCAATAATGCCCACAATGGCACCTTTTGGCATGCTAAAGCTTAAGTCATCAATTAAAACTCGATCGCCAAAACTCTTACGAAGATTAGTTACTTCAAGTACTTGGTCACCTAAACGCGGACCAGGTGGGATAAACATCTCGTTAGTTTCGTTACGTTTTTGGTAATCAGACTGCTGCATTTCAGTAAACTGAGCCATACGTGCTTTTGACTTAGCTTGACGACCTTTAGGGTTTGAACGAACCCATTCAAGTTCTTGCGCAATTGATTTTTGACGTGCTTTTTCAGATTTTTGTTCTTGCTGTAAGCGCGCATCTTTTTGTTCAAGCCAAGAAGAGTAGTTACCTTCCCACGGAATACCTTCACCACGGTCAAGCTCTAATATCCAGCCAGCTACATTATCAAGGAAGTAACGGTCATGCGTTACTGCCACAACAGTGCCTTCGTAATCGTGTAAGAAGCGCTCTAACCATGCAACCGACTCAGCATCTAAGTGGTTAGTAGGCTCATCAAGAATAAGCATGTCTGGTTTTTCAAGTAATAATCGACATATAGCAACACGGCGACGCTCACCACCTGAAAGGTGCTCAATTTTAGCATCCCACTCTGGCAGGCGAAGTGCATCAGCTGCGCGTTCTAAAACGTTGTCGATGTTATGACCATCGTGTGCTTGAATAACAGCTTCAAGCTCGCCTTGCTCTTTTGCAAGTGCGTCAAAGTCAGCGTCTTCCATGGCGTATTCGTTATACACTTCGTCAAGACGTTTAAGTGCATGTTTAACTTCGCCAACAGCTTCTTCAACAGTTTCACGTACTGTTTTACTTTCGTCTAAAATAGGTTCTTGCGGTAAATAACCAATTTTAGTACCAGGCTGAGGATGTGCATCACCTTCAAAATCTTGGTCAACACCGGCCATAATACGCAGTAACGTAGATTTACCAGAACCGTTTAAACCAAGCACACCAATTTTAGCGCCAGGAAAAAAGTGCAACGAAATATCTTTTAAGATAGTGCGCTTAGGTGGCACAACCTTAGATACTCGACTCATCGAGAATATAAATTTATCAGGTAAAACCATGGAGGAAAGCCTTCAAATAATAATAAAAATTTCAATGTTGTATTGTAGTGGCTGACGGGTGAAACAGTCAACGAATGCTGTATAGAACAATACACTTACCTAAGCGGTACTTTGTTTTGATTGCTCGTTAAAAACACTACTATTACAGGATTTCTATTGTGTAAAATTCTGTAATCTATTGTTTTATATTGTTCAAATACATTTCATTTTTAACAAAAGTGGTACAGTATATTTACAAGCTGTAAAGTATAAGCAAGTTATATAGGCAGGCCACACTTAGTTTGTTGTTAAACATCACATTATTAAATATTACAAAGGTTTAAAGGAATGAACATGAAAATAGTTACAAAGTTAGGGGCATTACTTTTAGGTTTATACTCATTTTCGAGCCAAGCAGACATACTCCACGTAAATGGTTATTACCAAGGAATAGGGATAGGGTCTACGCAAATTGATGTATACGAGAGTGATAGCATACAGTTTACAACGCTTTACGGCCGGTTTGGATATCAGTTTTCGCGATACTTTGCTTTAGAAGGGCGTATAGGTTTTGGGTTAAATGATGAGTCAACGCCTCTAAACGGAATTGTTTACACTCAGAACCCACAGGACGGTTCGCTGAGTTCAGAATTCATTAAGAGCGAAATCGATTCAAGCCTTGATTTGCAAACAAGTATATTTGTAAAAGCTAATTATCCAATTTCATCTCGAGCTGATGTGTTTTTATTTGGTGGCTATGGTAGAAATAAATTAAGTTACAATGAAGGCGACTTAAAAAACCTTGCAGAATCAATAACTGGTACAGATACAAATTCTACGCTAATAACTGAGCAAAACTACGATGAAGGCGGCGTAACGTACGGAACCGGCATTGACTTTAGGCTAACTCAACGCTGGCAAGTAAGTGCTGAATACCAATATTTTGATACAAATGAAGGCGATATTTACGCTCTTAATTTATCTGTAAATTATCGTTTTTAATTATAATAGCGCTACTGATTTTAGTAGCGCTATTTCAATTCACTAAAACAAAGTACTTCAATATAAATGCACTGCCTCTCATCTATAACTTTTAGTAAGTATTAAAAAAATCATGAATAAATTTCATTTGGACATCTATACATCTAGAGGTTGATATTTTTTACTTTCAGTTCATAATTAAGCTTCGGTTTTTATGAGCAGGAGTAAAGTATGCCAATTACAGTAAAAGACGAGTTGCCGGCAATTGCACGTTTACGTCAAGAAAACGTATTTGTAATGCCAAAAAGTCGTGCAAAAACGCAAGAAATACGCCCAATGCGTTTGGCTATATTAAACTTAATGCCTAATAAAGTAGAAACCGAAGTTCAGTTTATTCGCTTACTTGCCAATTCGCCTTTGCAAGTAAACGTAGAACTACTGCGCCTCGACACTCACCGCAGTAGCAGCAATTCAGAAGAGCACCTTGATACCTTTTATCGTTATTTTTCTGAGGTTAAAGACAACAATTACGATGCGTTAATAGTAACCGGTGCGCCACTTGCCCATTTAGAATACGACGATGTAGCGTATTGGGATGAGCTAAAGGTCATTATTGATTGGGCTGAGCAACACGTTACCTCTACGTTATTTTCGTGTTGGGCAGCGCATGCAGCGTTATATCACCGTTACAATTTAAAACGCGATTTAAAAGACGATAAACTGTGTGGCGTATTTACTCACCAGTGTTATTTTGATCACGGTGCACTGACTCGCGGATTCGACGATACCTTTTTAGTACCGCACTCACGCTACGGCCACATTGATATAAATAAAATAAACGCCTGTGAAGAACTCGTTGTACTGGCAGGTTCTGAGCGAGTAGGGGCTTACTTACTTAAAAATAAATCAGGTAGCCAAGTGTTTATAACCGGTCACCCTGAGTACGACGCCGACTCGCTAAAAGCAGAATACGAGCGCGATTGTAAAAAAAGCCCTAATGCACCAAAACCCGAAAATTACTTTCCGGATGACGATGCAACCAAACAACCTTCAAAAACGTGGCAAAGCCATGCTTTTTTACTTTTTTCGAACTGGTTAAATTACTACGTGTACCAAACCACACCGTATGATATTAATTTAGTTAGCCAAGACGTGAGGACTAACAACTATGCCGAATAACGCGCCTACAAATAATAAGCAAGCCGAAATAAGTGCCGCATTAAAAGAACGCATTTTAATTTTAGATGGCGCTATGGGCACCATGATCCAAGATTATAAGCTAGAAGAAGAAGACTATCGCGGAGAGCGTTTTAAAGACTGGCATGTATTAATTAAAGGCAATAACGATTTATTAAGCCTAACCAAACCCGACTTAATCACTGATATTCATCGTGGTTTTTTATCAGCGGGCGCCGATATTATCGAAACCAACACGTTTAACTCGACCACTATTTCGATGGAAGATTACGACATGGCAAACCTAAGTCGTGAAATAAACGTAGAGTCGGCTAAATTAGCACGCGCAATTTGCGATGAATTTACGGCTAAAACGCCAGAAAAACCGCGCTATGTAGCGGGTGTTTTAGGGCCGACATCTAAAACGTGTTCAATTTCGCCAGACGTAAACGATCCGGGTTACCGAAACGTTACCTTTGATAAGCTAGTCACTGCGTATGTAGAGTCTACCCTTGCATTAATGGAAGGCGGCGCCGATTTAATACTAATCGAAACTATATTCGACACGCTTAATGCAAAAGCCGCCTCGTTTGGTGTAGAAGAAGCCTTTGAGCAAGCAGGGCGCACATTACCAGTTATGATCTCGGGCACTATTACCGACGCCTCAGGGCGTACGCTTTCGGGGCAAACAACCGAAGCATTTTATAACTCTATTCGCCATATTAAGCCTATTTCGATTGGTTTAAACTGCGCGCTTGGCCCTGATTTACTGCGCCAATATGTAGAAGAGTTATCGCGCGTGTGCGAAACCTTTACATCGGTACACCCTAATGCGGGCTTGCCTAATGAGTTTGGTGAATACGACTTAGAAGCGCCTGAAATGGCAACCGAAATTATCGATTGGGGTAAATCGGGCTTTATTAATATAGTAGGTGGATGTTGTGGCACCACGCCTGCGCATATTCGTGCTTTTGCAAAAGGTCTAGCGGGCGTTAAACCACGCCAATTGCCAGAGCTTGAAGTACGCATGCGTTTATCAGGCCTTGAAGCCTGTAACTTAAATTAAGGAGCCAACATGACCCAACAAATAGCAGTATTTACTAATGTCGGCGAACGTACCAATGTAACCGGTTCTGCCATGTTTAAACGTTTAATCATGGAAGAAGACTTTGAAGCCGCGCTAACAGTGGCCCGCGAACAAGTAGAAAATGGCGCACAGGTTATTGATATAAACATGGACGAAGCCATGTTGGACTCAAAAGCCGCGATGGTTAAGTTTTTAAACTTAATAGCCTCAGAGCCTGATATTTCACGCGTACCCATTATGGTCGACTCCTCTAAATGGGAAGTAATAGAAGCAGGCCTAAAGTGTATTCAAGGTAAGGCCATTGTTAACTCTATATCGCTAAAAGAGGGCGAAGAGCCGTTTATTCGCCAAGCTAAAATAATAAAACGTTTTGGTGCAGCTGCCGTTGTAATGGCGTTTGATACTGACGGGCAAGCTGATACAGCAGACCGCAAATATGAAATATGTGCCCGCAGCTACAAAATATTAGTAGAAGACATTGGTTTTCCACCAGAAGATATTATATTCGACCCTAATATATTTGCCGTAGCCACCGGTATAGAAGAGCACGACAACTACGCTGTAGAATTTATTGAAGGCACACGCCGCATTAAACAAAACTTACCGCACTGTAAAGTGTCGGGCGGGGTGTCAAATGTATCGTTTTCATTTAGGGGTAATAACCCAGTACGTGAAGCTATTCACTCGGTATTTTTATACCACGCCATAAAAGCGGGTATGGATATGGGCATTGTAAATGCAGGGCAACTCGCCGTTTACGACGACATCCCAGAAGAGCTTCGTAAAGCCGTTGAAGACGTAATACTTAACACAGACCCAGGTGCAGGCGAGCGTTTAGTAGAGCTTGCACCAAAATACTCTGGTATGGCACAAGCTGAGCGAGTAGAAGATTTAGAGTGGCGCACATGGCCTGTAGAAAAACGCCTTGAGCACGCGCTTGTAAAAGGCATTACTACCTTTATAGATGAAGATACCGAAGAGTGCCGCGCTGCTGCCGATAAACCTATTCACGTAATTGAAGGGCCGTTAATGGATGGCATGAACGTGGTAGGTGATTTATTTGGCGCAGGTAAAATGTTTTTACCACAAGTGGTTAAATCGGCGCGCGTAATGAAACGAGCCGTAGCCTACCTAGACCCATTCATTGAAGCCGAAAAAGAAGAAGGTTCAACCAATGGTAAAATAGTGATGGCGACCGTAAAAGGCGACGTACACGACATAGGTAAAAATATTGTAGGCGTGGTACTACAATGTAATAACTATGAAGTTATTGATTTAGGCGTAATGGTACCTGCCGATAAAATACTGCAAACCGCCATCGACGAAAAAGCCGATATTATTGGTTTATCGGGCTTAATTACCCCATCGCTTGACGAAATGGTACACGTAGCAAAAGAAATGAAACGCCGTGGTTTTGAACTGCCACTACTCATTGGTGGTGCAACTACCTCTAAAGCGCACACCGCAGTAAAAATTGAGCCGCAATATGACAAAGGCGTTGTGTATGTAAATAACGCAAGCCGTGCAGTTGGTGTGGTTTCAAACTTATTATCAAAAGACATTAAACCTGACTTTTTAGCTAAAACTAAAGCTGAATATGTAAAAGTACGCGAGCAACAAGCGCGTAAAAAACCACGCTCTAAGCCTGTTACAATCCAGCGCGCACGCGATAACGCAGCAAAGCTTGATTGGGATAACTACACACCACCAGTGCCTAAAAAGCTGGGCGTCACCGAGTTTAAAAATGTATCAATCGCGACTTTGCGTAAATACATAGATTGGACGCCATACTTTATGACGTGGTCAATTGCCGGTAAATACCCGCGCATAATGGACGATGAAGTCGTAGGCGAGCAAGCGCAAAGCTTATTTAAAGACGCTAACGATATGTTAGACGACCTTGAAAAAGCAGGCAGTTTGCAACCACTTGGCGTAATTGGTTTATTCCCGGCTAACCGCGTTGGGGACGACATAGAAATATACACCGACGAAACACGCAAAGAAGTATTAACTACTTCGTGCCATTTACGCCAGCAAACCGAAAAAACCGACTTTGCTAATTATTGCCTAGCCGACTACATAGCACCAAAAGGCACGCCTGATTACTTTGGCGCGTTTGCAGTAACGGGCGGCCTAGAAGAAGACGACTTAGCAAATGCGTTTGACGCACAGCAAGACGACTACAACAAAATAATGGTTAAAGCCGTTGCCGACAGGCTCGCCGAAGCGTTTGCAGAATACCTACACGAAAAAGTACGTAAAGAGTATTGGGGTTTTGCACCAGACGAAAACCTAGCAAACGATGAGCTAATACGCGAAAACTACCAAGGTATTCGCCCAGCGCCAGGTTACCCAGCGTGCCCAGAGCACACCGAGAAAAAGAAAATTTGGCAGTTGCTCGATACCGAAAAGCGCATTGGTATGCAGCTAACTAGCTCGTATGCCATGTGGCCAGGTGCAGCTGTTTCGGGTTGGTACTTCTCACACCCTGAGGCTAAATACTACGCCGTAGCAGCTGTGCAAAAGGATCAGGTAGAAGACTACGCTAAGCGAACCAATATGACGCTTGAAGAGGCTGAAAGATGGCTATCGCCTAATTTGGGGTATGATCCGGAGTAAAAGAGAGGTGGTCAGTTTTTAGCTGTCAGCTATCAGTAAAATAAAAACGAGCCCAATTAGGCTCGTTTTTATTTTCAGATTAGGATTAATTACTAATGGTATTAACAATTAGTAATCGTTATATCTACTTTACTTAATATCAAGTAGTTGTTTGCATACAGATAAGTTAGTGTGACTATTAAATTTATACTAAGTAATTGGATTTTTTTGAATGGAGCTTCAGTGAAAAAAGAAGATGGTATATCTAAGTATAAGTTAAATAAAATTGCAGTGGAGTCTTTGAGAAACACTATCCGCTTACATTTCGACTCGGTGCTACTTTACAATAACGGATCTTATCCAAGTGCACTACAACTCTCAATATTAGCTTTAGAGGAGTTTTCAAAAGCCCATTGGGTTGATCATTACATATGGTCATCTGAAACGAATGAAGGCTACCCAAATGCTGCTGAAGAGCTAGATTGGTTAAAAGGTTTATACGGTCATCCAAAGAAGCAGTGGAACTTTGTTGCAAGGGAAGTTGAGGATTATTCTCCAAACTTTATTTCAGTTATTCAAAGCCGTGAATTAGAAAGTAAAAAACAAAACTCAGTTTATGTTGGTTTACCTAGAATTAAGGGAAAGATTGATATTGATAGTAAAATCTCTACTCCATGGCAAATTAAACAAAAAGATGCAAAGCAGCTCATTTCAATAATTAATGATGAATTAATTCGAATCATTACAAGAATTGAAGACGAGGAGTTTTATTTTGAAGGTGGAAAAGGTATGGATGAAGTTTTTGATTATGAAATATATAAAAAGCTTTTAAAGTGGCCTCATAAAAGTGGATTGAAAAATAAAAGCTGGAGACAAAAAAATAGAGAGTGACACTGATAAAATCTCAAGGACTATTAATGAAGTATCTAAATTACATATTACTTTGCCTATCCCTACTTTTTACATCTAGAACATTTGCTCTTGAGCAAAAGTATCACGAGAGTGTTTTACCTGTTATTGCTGCTTTTAAAGCGCATGATAAAACTGCGATTGCAGCACTTATTCGCTACCCGCTAAAACGACGATATCCCATACCTGACATTAAAAATGAAGCTGAGTTTATTAACCGCTTTGATGAAGTATTTAATGATGAGCTAGCGGCAGTTATTGCCAGTTCAAACATTAAAACTGATTGGGAGAAAGTAGGTTGGCGCGGCATTATGCTAAATAACGGCGTTATGTGGGTCGATACCGACGGTAAAATTATTGCTGTAAATACACAAAATACTAAAGAGCAGACACTTGCTAAAAGCTTAATCGAACAAGGTAAGCAATCTTTGCACGCAAGTATTAATACTTTTGAAAAACCAGTACTCGATTGGAAAACGGCTAACTACCATATTCGTGTTGATGATTTAGGCGATCATAATTATCGATATGCAGTGTGGAATATTGATAAAAGAGCAAAGGATAAGCCTGATATGGTTTTATTTAACGGCGATGTAACGGTTAGTGGCACTGGCGGTAATCACCATTATACGTTTAAAAATGGGCGTTATAGTTACATACTACATGTAACCATTATTGGCTGTGATACATCACCACCAGGTTGGCTTGAAGTCTATAAAGACGATGAGCGATTACTATTTGAAGATGTTATAAGCACCCATTAATCGATTTTAATTAGTAAGTATGCGGCTAAGTTTTTTAGAAAATTAGCTTAGCTGAAAATAAAATATTATTACGTTATTTCTTCTATGTCTTTGTAAAACTTTGTTAATCGCCTCTTTATTTCCGGTTGTTACTCTATATAATGCCGTGTTAATGGAACGTTGCAGTTGTAGTGGCGTTATTAAATAAAGAAATACAAAGGATTATGGAATTGATTAAACTATCTTGCCTTACGTTGCTCATGATGAGCGCGTATTCAGTGAATGCCAATACTCATGCACAACCTATAAAAAACACTCAAAAAAATACTTACGGTGATGCTGTTTTAATTAACGATCAAAAAATAAATTTTGATAAAGCTCATTTTGAAAGTTTATCTAAAAAGCCTCAACTCGCGCCAATTATAAAAAATAATAGCCTTACTCAAGCGGCCTCAGACGAGCAAAGCATAGAGCTTAGTAGCGTATTTCGTGAATTTTCGTTAGGTAACTCAACAGGTCGCAAAGGTATGTACATTGCACCTTTGTCGGGTGTGGGTAGCAAGCACATTATATCCGCCCAAGAGAGCAATTTTAATATTATAGAGTATGTAAAAGGTGCGTATAAAGTAACAGCTCGCTACGACTTTGATGACTATATTGAAGATACCACACTAATTAAAGATACAGTGGCAGATACATATTACTTATATGTTTTAGACAATAACGCAGTACATAAAGTTAATTTAGTCACCCAAGAGATAGAGCTAAGCAAAGAATTTTATTACCCAAGAGCAGCAGATAAGTTTGATATAAACAGCGATGGCCAAGATGAGCTTTTTGTTTATCAAAGTAGTAAGCTTTTTGTTCTTAACTCGCTCGATTTATCTGAAATTGCGGTACTTGAAAACGTACCACAAAATTTTGTGACAGGCTCGTTTACTGAGGCCAATGCAAAAGAAGTTTTATTTAGTGATGGTGCGGTTTATAGGTTTGAAAATTCAGAACTTGTACTGCATAAACAACTTAGTGTAAGTATTAATGGCGAGCATTTAATTACTGTTGATATTAATAACGACGGCTTAGATGAAGTGATTAATGGGCAAAGTTGGTACAGCATAGAAATGCTAAGCCCAAGCACTGAAAGCATTTTATGGACAGCCCAAAGCGACTTAGATATTGATAAAGTAATAGTTGCAGACATCGATAATGATGGTACCGACGATTTAGTTTACGGCGATGGTCAGTGGGGGAGCTTATACGCGCTTTCACTCACAACAGGCGTTGAGTTTTGGAGTATTAATAATCCAGAGCATGGTGTGTCGGGCATTGTTGTAGATGACCTTAACGGCGATGGCAAACAAAATATTGCTTGGGGCTCAGGCTATTCTTCATCAGGTGAAGATGGTTTTTATATTCACAACACGGATGATAAAGCCCAGCAGTGGGCTAAAGGCATTAAGTACTACTCAAATAAAGCGTTAGCACTTGCTGATATTAATAATAACGGTAGCTTAGATATACTTTATTCCGAGCGTGACAGTAACGCTTTGCACATAATAGATACACAAACTAATGAAAAAATACTTACAAATATAAGCGTTAATAACGATTGGGATAATAACAATTTAGTTACTACTGCTCAGCTGTTTAATGATGGTAAGAATTATATTATTGCCGGCAGCTCTGCTATATACAATGCGAATGTACAGGTGTTTTCACCTGAAACGGGTGAAGAGCTATTTCAAACATATCTAGGCGGCGGAGACTACATTAGTACCTTAACAACGTTAGATATTAATAATGATGGCAAGTTAGAAATAATAGTAGGTAATGGCGCTGAGCATACAGGAAGTGAAGGTACCTTTTTTAAAGTATTAAATGGGCAAACTGGAGAGTTATTAAAAACATCGCCTCGCTTAGGATTTTATTGGGGCGGTATGAGTTCAATAGTAACTGGAAGCTTTCTTGATAACGAAAATATAGATGTGGTTGGTCTCGTTAGTGATTACCTCATTAGTTATGACTACTCTGAAAACACTATATCTAAAGTTGCTTTGGAGCAAAGCTTTAACGGTTTGGTTAACACTGTTATTAATGGAGAAGAAACTTTAGTTGCATCTACCTATAACGGCTCACTTTACAAAGTGGCTTTAAATGGGCAGACAACATTAATTAGTGAAGTGTGCCAAAACACTTTAAATAACATTGTGTCTGTAAGAGCTGGGTTTGTGCAGTATTCGTGTTCTGATCAGTTTGGTGAATATAACCTAGATAACAATGTGGTTTCATACACTGCTAAGCGTAAGAATAATGACAGTTGGTTAGCAACTTCTACGTATAATAATGTTGATTATACCTTGTTGGCAGGTCAGTCATTGGAGGTGTTTTCTAATCAAGTTGCTGAGCCTTTAGCTAAACCTGAAGCTGTAAGCTACTCTGATCATGTTTTAAAAAGCATACAAATAGACTTACCTGTATCAGATGATATTGATTATGTAGTTTTAAATAAGAGACCAACTCTGGGTAGGGTCGAGTTTACCGACAGACAGACGGGTCTATTAACTTATATACCATCGGGCGCTGTAGGCATTGACGAGCTTAGTTACTACACAGTAAAAGATCGTTCACGTTCAGCGTTATCAAGCTTAACGTTAGAGCTAAAAAATACAGCACCAACAGCAAATAATATGACACTGCAAACTCATTGGAATACACCGCTTAACTTTAATTTAGAAGGTGTGGATGAAGACGCAGAGCCATTAGTATTTCAAATTAAAAATTCGCCTGCTCATGGGCAAATTCAGTTAATGGACTCTGCTTTAGGTAGCGTGACCTTTTCACCAAGTGGTGACTCGGTTGAGCCAGTATCAGTTAGCTTTACAGTGAAAGATTCTTTAGTTGAATCAGAGCTTCATAATGTTGTTATTGAACTTACAAATACAGCCCCACAAGCTGAAAATGTAACATATAACACCTCTTATAAGAGTGAAGTGAATGGTCGCTTTTCAGCATTAGATAGCGACAACGATACACTTGAATTTGAAGTGGTAACAGAGCCAAACTCAGGAACTTTAACATTTGAGCCTGATACTGGATTGTTTAAACTAACTCCTACGAGCGAATCCGATCATGTAGTAACGTTTAGCTATGTAGCTAAAGATAAATTTGATAGTTCTGCAGTTCAAACTGTGACTATAAACGTTGAAGGTAAGCAAGCTGCTGCGCTAGCGACTCCTTCATCTGATTCAGGCTCTAGCTCAGGTGGCAGTATTTATTACTTACTTACGCTGCTATCAGTGGTTTTATTTGGTAGACGCCGTTTTAATTAATAGTTAAAAGCTTATTTACACTATCTAAAACCGCCAAATGGCGGTTTTTTATTTATTAATAGTCTTTTTAAACTTTCATTTAGGGCTGTTTATCTTTCGAGGTTTAACATGCAATGCCCTATGGGTTCTGCGTAGGGGCAATTTACGCTTTGGTGTTTACAAGCCTCCCGTCGCGATTAAATCTGCCCTAGATTGAGTGAGTTTCAATCTAAAAGGTCTGCAGTCCCTAGTCACAATACTAATAATCAGACGTTAATAATTTCAATGTGGTTTAAACGTTCTAATAATTAGTATTTTTATAAAACAGATCTAAGTGGTAGGCTAAAAGTAGTAAGTATAAAATAGTAAGTAATTAAAAATAGTTCTCGCGCAACAAGGAACCCTCCTGTAAAGCGCTTTGCCAAGGAGTTTAGTATGATCACGCTTACCATTAATGGTAATAAACATGAGTTTTCTGGCGATCCGTCAACGCCAGTATTATGGTATCTCCGAGACGAATTGAATTTAACTGGGCCTAAATTTGGCTGTGGTATGGCACAGTGCGGTGCGTGTACCGTGCATATTGATGGGGTAGCTCAGCGCTCGTGTGTATTACCTGTAGCGGCAGCAGCAGGGCGTTCAATTACGACAATTGAAGGGTTAAGCGAGCAGGGCGACCATCCCGTGCAACAAGCATGGGTTGAGCATAAAGTACCGCAGTGTGGTTTTTGCCAGTGCGGTCAAATGATGCAAGCTGCAAGCTTATTAGCTGCAAACCCAACCCCTACCGACGATGAAATAGTAAGTAATATGTCGGGAAATATTTGCCGTTGTGGTACATACCCGCGTATTCATAAAGCAATTAAATCAGCTGCTAAAACAATGGCGAGTGTTCAATATTTTGACCCAAATGAACAAGGGGAAGAAGTATGAACCAAGATAACAAATACTTTGATTTAAACCGCCGTAAGTTTTTAAAAACTAGCGCAATAGGTGCATTGGTACTTGGTACTTATTTTGTAGGCAGTGCGCCAAGAGCGATTGCGGGTGTGTTAGAGCAGCCATCTGAGCAAGCAAAGCGCGCAAACTTATTTATTGCACTGCGCCCAGACGGCATGGTTGAAATAACCTGCCATCGTTCTGAAATGGGTCAGCAAATTCGCACCGCGATTGCACAAATAGTTGCCGATGAAATGGAAGCCGCGTGGGATAAGGTTATTGTTATTCAGGGTAAGGGCGACCCTAAATATGGCGATCAAAATACCGATGGCTCGCGCAGTATTCGCTACAACATGCAACGCCTGCGTGAAATGGGCGCAAGTGTGCGTTACATGATGCAGCACGCTGCCGCTAAGTATTGGAAAGTTGACCCGCAGACCTGTACAGCCAATCAACACGTTGTTACACACAGCTCAGGTAAATCGCTTACTTATAAAGATTTAATCGACTTAGCGCTTACAATAACGCCACCAGAAGCTGACAAACTAACACTTAAAACACGCAAAGAATGGCGCTACATTAATACTGGCATGGCGCACATAGATTTAGCCGATTTAGTAACAGGCAAAGCTATATTTGCAGCCGATGTACGCGAACCACAAGCGCTGGTGGCTATAATTGAACGCCCGCCGGTAGTAGGCGGTGTTATTAAGTCATTTGATGCCAGTGCTACAAAAGCGATAAACGGCGTTGTAGATGTTATTGAAATACCTGCACCAAAAGGCGCGCCGCAGTTTCAGCCAAAAGGCGGTATTGCGATTATAGCTAAAAACACATGGGCTGCATGGCAAGGGCGTAAGGCATTAAAAGTAGTGTGGGATGATGGCAAAAATGGCGATTACAATTCAAAAGAATTTAAAAAGTCATTACTAAAAACAGTACAAACTCCACAGGCAAACATACGTGATAAAGGCGATGCGATGGGCGTGTTGGCTAAATCGAGCAATAAATTGGTAGCTGATTATTACGCGCCGCATCTTGCTCAAGCCCCAATGGAGCCGCCTTGTGCAACAGCTATGTACAACAAAGACAGTGTTGATATATGGGCTGCTACGCAAAATCCACAAGCCGATATGAAAACAGTGGCGGCAATGCTTGGCATGGATGAGAGCAAAATTAATGTTCACGTTACCATGTTAGGAGGCGGTTTTGGGCGTAAGTCAAAACCTGACTTTTCAGCAGAAGCAGCTTACCTTTCAATGAAAGTAGGCAAGCCTATTCGTGTACAATGGACGCGTGAAGACGACATACAACATGGTTTTTACCATGCAGTTTCGGCTCAGCACATTGAAGCATCGCTAGATAAAAATGGCGCTATAGAATCTTATTTACACCGCACCGCGTTTTCACCAATTACCTCTACCTTTTCAGAAGGGGCGACTACGCCAGGAAGCTTTGAACTGCGCTTAGGGTTTACCGACAACCCAATTAACACACCTAACATGAAGTTAGAAAACGGTGATGCGCAAGCCAAAGCACGAATTGGTTGGATGCGTTCTGTATCAAATATTTTTCATGCCTTTGCTATTCAGTCATTTATTGGCGAAGCAGCACACAAAGCCGGTCGCGACCAAAAAGACTATTTACTAGACACGATAGGTCCAAGTCGTATTGTGGATGTAACTGAGCAAAATGCCACATACGATAATTACGGTGGTGATAAAGCGGTTTATCCTTTAGATATTGGCAGACTGCGCCATGTTATTGAAAAAGTAGCTGACATGAGTAAATGGGGGCGAGAGCTTCCTAAAGGTCGAGGTTTAGGCATAGCAGCACACAGAAGCTTTTTAACTTACGTAGCTACGGTAGTTGAAGTAGAAGTATCAGATGCTGGCGATTTAAAAGTAATTAAATCGTGGGTTGCCATTGATGCGGGTACGGTTGTAAACACCGACACCGTTAAAAACCAAACCCAAGGTGGTTCTATTTACGGGATTACAACTGCAATCAGCGATGGTATTACCTTTGATAAAGGCCGCGTGCAGCAAAGTAACTTTCATGATTATCGCGTACCGCGTATGAGTGACTCACCTCTTGAAGTTGACGTTGAAATAGTACAAAGTGACGCACCTCCAGCGGGGGTAGGCGAGCCATCTACACCGGTTTATGCGCCAGCATTATGTAATGCTATTTTTGCCGCGTGCGGAAAGCGTATTAGACAGTTACCGATTGGTAACCAATTAAAAGCGTAACTAAATAACCTACAGCTTAAACAAAAAAACCGCCAAATGGCGGTTTTTTTTAGAAGTTAGCGATTAGTGAGTTTTTTCAAACTCATCAACTTCACGCTCTGCTTCTTCTTTAGATTTACCATACTGCTGCTGGATTTTACCCACTAGCTCTGTACGGCTACCTTCAATTTTGTCTAAATCGTCGTCAGTAAGATCGCCCCATTTTTGTTGAGCCTTACCTTTAAGTTCGTTCCAATTACCTTTCATACGATCGCTGTTCATAAGTTTCTCCTTACTTAGATTTAATTAACGTTCAGTATAAAAGGAGCAAAGCGTGTACCAACAAGTTAAATCTTTATTTTATATTAATAATCAGTGTGTTATGTTTTTATTGAGGCAGTAATAATTAATGCTGTGAGCACATCCTTAAAAAATGTACAGAGCAGTCTGTAATTATTTCTGATTATGTAACCCTTAATTAAATCCTTTATAACCACACAGCTTTAGCGGCGCGTTTATTTTTGGTTTTTGTTACAATGCACACAAAGCAATTTTGGGTAAATAGCTGTGCTGCCGGTTCAAGACATATATCAACAACTCGTTACTACATTACAAAGTAATCCTATTACGTTATTACAAGCGCCGCCTGGTGCGGGTAAGTCTACGTGGTTGCCGCTGCAACTAATGCGCGATGGGCATTTTAAACGTATTGTAATGCTAGAGCCTCGCCGTTTAGCTGCACGTAATATTGCCAGTTATTTAGCAAAGTGCCAAAACGAGAGTGTTGGGCAAAGTGTGGGCTTGCGGATTAGGGGCGAGAGTAAAGTAAGCGCTAATACGCGCCTCGAAATAGTCACCGAAGGCATGTTAACGCGCATGTTGCAAAACGACCCCGAATTAAGCGATATTGATTTACTGATATTTGATGAATTTCATGAGCGTTCAATTGCAGCCGATACCTCACTTGCCTTTGCGCTCGAGACCCAAAGTGCGCTGCGTGAAGATTTAACCATTATGCTTATGTCGGCAACTCTTGATACTGAGCGTTATACAGCGTTTTTTGACTGCCCTGTAATTCAATCAAGCGGTCGCAGCTACCCAATAGACGAAATATACATACCCATAAAAGATGAAAGCCGCTGGCTTGATGCAATTCCTAACATAATAAAACAAGCACTTAATGAGCAAACAGGTAGCGTATTGGTGTTTTTACCTGGGCAGTTTGAGATACTACGCGTGCAACAAGCACTGAGCGATTTACCAAGTAACTGCCAAGTTGCAACGCTATTTGGCGAGCAAGATAAAGCTAATCAGCAAGCTGCTATTGCTCCTGCACCAAACGGCATGCGCAAAGTAGTGCTAACCACCAATGTAGCCGAAACCAGTTTAACTATTGAAGGCATACGCATTGTAATTGACAGCGGCAAGCGCCGTGCAGCCACCTTTAATTTAAAAACAGGGGTTACAGAGCTCACAACACAAAGTATATCGCGCTCATCTGCTGTGCAGCGTGCAGGGCGTGCAGGACGTATAGAGCCGGGCATTGTTTATCGAATTGGCTCAAAGCAAACCTTTGAGCGACGTAATAGCCACGACAATCCCGAAATACTCACATCAGACATAAGCCAGCTTATGCTTGAGGCAAAGCAGTGGGGAGCCAGTATTGATGAGCTAACCTTGCTCGATAAGCCCACTGAGCAGCAATGCGAACAAGCAAGTAACCTGCTTAATATGCTTGAAGCTATTGATAGCAAAGGTAAGCTCACACCGCTTGGCAGTAAAATGTTAGGTTTTGGTGCTGATATTCGTTTGGCGCATATGCTATTAAAAGCACAAATACTTGATGACCAACTCCCTGGTATTTTTAGGCTCGCTATTTATTTAGTGGCATTACTTGAGAGCCGAGTAAATAGCGCAAACGAGTTGAGTTTAGCGCTGCATAGCCAGCAGCAACATCCGCATCCGGTATTTAAACAACAGTTAAAATATTGGCAAAGCCGCTTAAAAGTAAAAGACGAAAACAGCGAATTAAATACGCATTATATTAGTTTGCTAGTGGCATTGGCATACCCCGATCGCATCGCTAAAAAACGCGGTAATGGTTACCTACTTGCCAATGGTGCAGGTGCTGAGTTAAATGCAGATTACTGGCACAACGACGATTACTTAGCTATAGCAACCATGGGCGGGCACAAAGGCGGGCGTATATTTACAGCCACTGCGCTTAACCCATTTGAGTTACAAGAATTTTTACCGCATTTATTTAGTGAACTTACTCGTTGTGAGTTTGATGAAAAATCAGCGCGCTTTATTCATCAAGATGAAGTAAAGCTCGGGGCTATAACGCTCAGCAGCCAGCCTAGTAAACAAAAACTAGATAAGGGCGAGCGCGCTAAAGCGTGGCTTAACTTATTTGCTAAACACGGTTTTGCATTATTTAACGAGCAACCTGATGCGCAACAATTGCTGATACGTATGAGCCTAGCAAGTAATTTAATGCCCGATAAATTCCCGCAGATAAACGAGCAACAACTTATTCAAAATGCAGCGCAGTGGCTAGGCGTGTTTTTAGAAGATATTAAAACGCTCACGCAGCTTAAAAAGTTTAACTACTTTGAAGCATTACAAAACTGCTTTGATTGGCAACAACAAACCACGTTAAAAGCTTTGTTACCTCTGCGTTTAACGGTGCCCAGTGGCTCAAATATAAAGATAGAATACCAACTTGATGGCCCCGCAAAGCTAAGCGTGCGTATGCAAGAAGTTTATGGCTTGACCAGTACGCCTATGCTTGCCAACGGTAAATTGCCATTGCTTATGGAGCTGCTATCGCCAGGTAAACGTTCATTGCAACTTACTCAAGATTTAGCCCACTTTTGGGCTAGCAGTTACCGCGATGTGCAAAAGGAAATGAAAGGCCGCTATCCTAAACATTTTTGGCCAGACGACCCTGCCAACAGCGTTGCAACAAATAGAGTAAAGAGCAAAATGTAGGTGTTAATTTACTTAAAACTGATTTTGTTTGATTATTGAACTTGCTAAGGTAATGTACCTATAAAATATTTTTAGCTACAGGGAATAGTCAATGAGGTTACTTTTAACATTAGGTTTGGCTTTAGTAACTGCTTTTTCGGCGTATGCTGAAAAGCCACTCGACTTAAATGCGTTTGCGCAGCAGTATTATAAAACAATGACCGCCACACAAGCACCTAACGCAGGTGCTAAAGAGCTTGAGGCTTACCTTGCATTGTTAACCGATGATATTGGCAATCAGCACATTCCGTATCAACCGGATGACTCACGTATTCCTGATGGTAAAAAGCAGATGCGCAAAGGTATGAGTTTTTACTTAGGTGCACACACGTTGTTTGAAAGCACACTGCTTAATACATTTGTGTTTAATGATACGGGCTTTGCTATTCGTTATAAGAGTCATGCAAAGGGCATTCACCCGCAAAGTAAGCAGCCAATAGAATACACCTCCACAATGATGGAAGTAATAGAAGTTGAAAACGGTAAAGTGGCGATGATCCGCAAGTATCACAAATAACAAATAAGGATATATATGAAACATTTACTTATCGCACTATCAATATTAATGCTTAGTGCATGCGCTAGTACAAAAAGTGATTTTAGATTTGATGGTTCTACACCTGAGTCAACTCAGGCCGGAGTTAATAAAGTTTTAAAGACATTAAAATCTCAAGATGTAATGCGCTTTATAGGCGCCTTAATTACAATTCAATTTTCTGATGTGCAAAGCGCAGAAGATGTTTTAGGCGACCCGACCATGATGAATGAAATGAATTACTTTATTATTGGTAAAAAAATTGATGGCTTAAATTATTATGAAGTACTGGAACTTGCGAGTACATCTTCATCGAAAGTGGAAGTTTCGGTAGCGAAATAGTTCCAGCTTTTTGTATTACATTAAATGTGTAATACCAATTCGCAATAATACTTAATCATTTTGCAGGGCTAAACGTGTCGCTACCTGCGTTAAAAAATGCTCATTTAGAACAACTAAATAGCGAATTTTTTGCCTAGCTATCAACACGTTTTTCTGCCCTCAAAATAGACCACTTAATTAAGCGAATTGGTATGATTTTATGTCTATATTAAATATATTATTGAAAGTGCTAAAGTTTTAACGCTATAAAACTTAATAGTAAGCTTTGTTTATTCCTGCTCATGAATTTATACTACGCTTTAGTAAGAAGCTAATTATTTATAATTTAGATGCAGAAGTCTAAAACATAAAACGTAAGCTACTTTGACTTAATTCTACACGATTAGATAGAGACTATGACATTAAGATTTTTTGTAATAATAGGTACTTTAATTTTAATGTGCTTTGTAACAAGTTTATTAGTTGGGTATCGCTATTTTTTTAGCCTGCCGACTATAAACACTAGTATTGAAGATTATCAAAATCGTGAATTACTGAGTCTTAAAATTGCGCTTGATAAAGAGTTTATATTTTTAGAAACACTCAATTATGACTACGCCGTATGGGATGATACCTATAATTATATGGCAGATTTTGACGCAGAATATGTAGATTCAAACTTTGTAGGGGATACCTTCTATTCTCTCAAAATTGATGGTGTGTTTATCTACGATGTAAACTTTAATATGGTGTACGGACAAGCGTATGATTATATGAAGCATACGGAGTTTGATGCGCCTGATTTAGATTTACAGGTTAATAAATTAAACCGCGCAATTATTCCTAATCCAAAAGCTGCTAATGACGACAATAGTTTAAGCCATTCTGGTTTTTTACAAACAGCGGGCGGCCCTGTTATGTTTGCATCGCATGTAATAAAGCGAACAGATAAAACAGGTGAGCCTGTTGGTAGTATTGTTTTTATAAAAAAAGTAAGACCGTCGTTGATCAAATCCTTAGCGGAAATTGCACAAGTGGAGCTTAGCTATACACAAATAGCACACGGTAGTTCTTTAAACGATATTGCGACGCTTAAAGGGAGCCTCCAAGAAGAGGACATTGCCACTCAAAGGAAGAGGGTGATTCTAGATGTAAATGGTAAGCCATTGCTTGCTTTGAACATTAAGCACCATCACCAAACACTGCCAGTTTTATTTGATCATTATTTAAAGCTTATTTTGTTAATGTTTTTTGTAATGTCATTATTAGGTTTTTATATTGTAAATCGTTATTTTATTGAACCGCTTATTAGTGGTGCGTCCGCTATTAATTCAATGTTGGTTAAAAACGATTTACAGCCTTTGAGGTTCACTAATCAATTTTTAGAAATGCGCGTTTTAATTAGCGGTTTTAATGCGTTAATTAAACAAGTAAAAGAGCAAAATTCTAAGCTCGAAAAAATAAGTAAAATTGATGGGTTAACCCAAATTTACAACAGGCGTGCCTTTGATGAAATTATAGCGGCTCAGTGGGAGCAGGCTCAACAGCAACAAAATGCCTTTGGAGTAATATTACTTGATGTAGATCACTTTAAAAATTATAACGATTTTTATGGTCACCAAGGCGGAGACAACGCTTTACAGCTCCTAGCTGGTAAATTACAAAAAATGGCAAAGCAAAACACAGGAACAGTTGCGCGCTATGGCGGCGAAGAGTTCATATTATTCTTTAAAGAGCTTTCTTATGAAGAGTTTGTAAATATATCTCAGCAATTGCTTTTGGCGGTTCGGGAGTTAAATTTACCTCATGAAGCGTCGCCTGTACGTAAATATTTAACAATTAGTGCTGGGTGTGTATTTGCTACAAAAGAAACCTTAAGTGGTAATAATGTGTCTATTCAATCACTAATTAAAGAAGCCGACATAATGCTCTACGAAGCGAAAAACTCAGGTAGAGATAAAACATCAATCAAATCTATATAATTTAAGTCAATTATTAAAGATGCATCAGCTGTTTTTTATTATTAAACGCTCAAACCTCTTTCCCGCCATGGCTCTGTGCTAGGTCGTCAAGTTCGGCGCAAGTGTAATCAAAACCACTTTCGTCGTATTCGTATGTCACTTTTACACTATCGCCGCCATTAAAAAGTCGTGTTTTTACATCGTTAACCGGCCAGTCTTTGAGCTCGTGTAAAAACCGGTTAGCAACTTGTGATGATTCAAAACAATAGCGAATTTCTGTTTTCATAAATAATAAAGCTCTGGCTGTTTACCCCAGCTGCTAGCGCATTATTAATGGGGCGTTCATGATTCGGTTACAAAAAATAAAGAGTTAAATTGTAAATTTTGTGTTTCAATAAATGCATTAAACTCGGTACACACTAACGTACTTTAATTAACAAATGATGACGACTTTACATGCATTATAAATTTGCTCTTATCGCAAGCTCGGTTTTTATACTATGCGCTTGCGGTGGTTCAGGCTCCGATGATACGCCAACCGTTAACGGAAATAAAATCCCCATTTTGTCAGTCGCTGATATTCCTAGTGAATTAAGTAAAGGCCAAACAATTGAGCTAACAGCAATAGCCAGTGACAAAGACGGCACTATTACATCTGTTGTGTGGCAACAAACGCAAGGGCCTGAACTAATTAGTGGGCCTTTAGAGGCAACAACTACTTCAGTAACACTGCTAAATGCGCAAAGTTATAAGCCTGTTGATTACGCTTTTTCGGTCACAGCAACCGATAACGAAGGGGCAAGCAGTGTAAAAACGCTAAGCTTTACTGCACGTAATAATATGGATGACATTAGCGCCGCACGGTTACTACACCAAGCAACAATGGGACCTAAGCTTAGTGAAATACAAAACGCACAAGGATTAAGCGAGCAGCAATGGCTTGATAAGCAAATAGCGCTACCTATTAATTATCACCGTGATTATTTAGTAAAGTTAAATGACGATGACGACTTTAAATACATAAGCCGCATAGACGCATGGTGGAAGGCAGTAATGCAAAGTGACGATCAACTTCGTCAACGTGTTGCATTTGCGTTAAGTGAAATATTAGTAGTGTCGGATGAAAACAGTGCCTTAAGAGGGCAACCTGAGGGCATGATCACTTATTACGATTTGCTACTAAAGCATGCCTTTGGTAATTATCGTGACTTACTCGAAGATGTCACGCTTTCGCCTATTATGGGAACTTACTTAAGCCATTTGGGTAACGAAAAAGCAGACGATACACTTAATATTCGCCCAGACGAAAATTACGCACGTGAAGTAATGCAGTTATTTACTATTGGCCTTGAAGAGCTAAACCTAGATGGCAGCGCCAAGCTTGATGCACAAGGTAATACTATTGCTACTTACGGACAGGTCGAAATAGAGGGTTTTGCACGCGTATTTACTGGTTGGACGTTTGCCGATAGTGAAACATTTAAGCGTAAAAGTCGTGACTATATTAAGCCAATGGAAGCATTTGACGAGTACCATTCTAGTAAACAAAAAACCTTACTAAATGGCGAGGTTATACCACAAGGTTATACAGCAGAAGAGTCATTGCAAATAGCGCTCGATAATTTATTTAATCATCAAAATGTTGCGCCATTTATTACTAAGCAGCTTATTCAGCGATTAATTACGTCAAATCCAACTCCCCAATACGTTGAACGAGTAGCTAATATATTTATTGATAATGGCGCCGGTGTACGCGGCGATTTAGCGGCTGTAGTAAAGGCTATATATTTAGATGATGAAGCTCGCCACTTTGGCTCAGTGCTTAACTATCAAGGTAAAATTAAAGAGCCTATTTTAAAAACCGTACAGTTTTGGCGAAATCTCGATGCTAAATCTTTGGCTGGTTACTATAAAACATGGAATTTAATAAATAGCTACGGGCAAGGACCCATGCAGTCGGCTTCGGTATTTAACTTTTTTAGGCCTGATTATCAAACCGCAGCTTTGCGAAATGAAGGTATTGTTGCGCCAGAGTTACAAATAGCAAACGATGCGACACTGATTGGCACCATGAATGCGCTTTACGCAAGTTTAGTGTGGAGTACCGCTGAAGCACGCAGTGATTTAAATTCAAATGGTATTTATGTTTATATTCAAGACGACATGAATGTTTTAGAGAAAAACGGTGTTAGCGCGCTATTAACTCAGTACAACACGCTATATTTTGCAGGCGCAATGAGCAGTGACACACGCCAAGCATTACTTGATTTAGATGCCTACTTTAATGAAGAGCAATACCGTGAACGGGTTTCGTATTTATTATATATGATTGCTATTTCACCTGAATTTAACGTGCAGTATTAGGAGCGCATAATGAGCATTAATAGAAGAGAGTTTTTGTCGTTATGTGTAAAAGGCAGCGTATCGGCTGCCGCGTTAACGAGCCTGCAATTACAAGCATTAACTGGAGCGACTAATGCCGTTGAGCTAGGTGATTACAAAGCATTAGTGTGTGTGTATTTATACGGGGGGAATGATTCGTTAAATATGCTCGTTCCGCTTGAAGGCGAGCAACGGAGTTTGTACGAGCAAAGCAGGCAAAACCTAGCGGTAGAGAGCCCACTTGAGCTAAGCATTAAAAGCCAGTTTGCCGGTGGAGTCGGTATTCACCCTTCACTTGAACCGATACAAAATGTGTTTGAATCCCAAAATTTAGCATTTATAGGTGGGGTAGGTACTTTACTCGCTCCCACAACATTGAATGACTATAAAAATAAAACAATAGGTTTGCCTAAGCATTTGTTTTCGCATAACGATCAGCAAGCTGCGTGGATGTATGGTCGAGAAAAACAATCACTTAATAGCGGGTGGGGCGCACGACTTTTAGAGCGTTTAGAGTTACAAGATGAGTTTGCAGCTAATGTATCACTCGACGGTACTAATTTATGGCAAACGGGAAGTGCTAGCAATGCATTTGCGCTTAACAAAAGCGGCATTAGTAGTATTAACGCGTTTGGAGGGTATCAACCTCGTAGCGAGCACGTAACCGCTATTATGAACCGCTTACTAAGCAATACGAGCCATCCGTTAAGTACAGCTTATGCCAATGGCTTAACAAGTGCGATAAATAACACTCAAGCAATGAACAGCGCGTTAGAAAGCGCGCCTGCACTTATTACCCCATTTAGCGATAATAGCCTTAGTGAGCAATTTGCAGCAGTTGCTAAAACAATTAGCGTACAGGCAAAGTTGAGTACTCAGCGCCAAGTGTTTTTTGTTTCTATGGGGGGGTATGATACCCACGACAACCAATTAACAACGCACCCTGCTTTATTAAATACGTTAGCTCAAGGGTTAAATGAATTTGATAGTGCGATGAAAGAGCTTGATATGGCTGATAAAGTGACTACGTTTACTATGTCTGATTTTGGTCGCACGTTGACCTCAAATGGCGATGGCACTGATCATGGTTGGGCAGGGAACCAAATAGTAATGGGCGGCGCAGTAAAAGGCGGCAATATATATGGCGAGCTATTAACTCAACATTTGGATGGCCCACAAGATACCGGTGGCGGGCGTTTAATTCCAAGTGTTGCTAATGAGCAGTACTTTGCCACACTGGCTCAGTGGTTTGGTGTGCCAAGCTCTGAGCTTGTTGATATTTTCCCAAACTTGAGTAACTTTGATCACACAACATTGGACTTTTTTGTGTAATTAGTCGCTAATAGTAATCTAAAAGCACTTGTTAGTAGTATAAGCTACTGGTTAATAGTGCTTAATTGTTTTAATAATAAAAATCACACAATATAGGAATCATAAAATGAAAGTTTTAGTGAGCTTAGTTAGTCTAATCGCCTTTTTACTCGTCATACTGCCAGGGCCTTTGTATAAATTTGGTATTGTAGAGCTAGGAACTGCGTTTGCTGGTTTTAAATTTGGTGTTTACGCTGGTGGCGCTGCATTGGTGCTACTTATAGTACAAGCGTTATTTATGCGTAAAACGTTAACGCTAAGCAGTGGTGTTATTGCGCTTGTGTTTTCGGTTGTGGCTATTGCTATGCCACTTAATATGATGAACAAAGCTAAAAGCGTACCGGCAATTCATGATATTTCAACAGATTTAGTTAACCCACCAAAATTTGTAGCAATTGCACCACTACGTGCTGAAGCACCAAACCCAGTAGAGTACGCGGGTGAAGAAACGGCAGTACAGCAACGCAAAGCATACCCTGAACTGGCAACGTTAAGCTTTGCACAATCTAAAGCCGATTTGATGGCAGCAAGCGAACAAGCAGTTAAAAATCTTGGCTTTGCAGTGGTAAGTGCAAACACGGCTACAGGTATTGTAGAAGCTACTGATACAACCACATGGTTTGGTTTTAAAGACGATGTGGTAATTCGTATTAAAGATGAAGGCAGCCAACGTTTTGTTGATATTCGTAGTAAGTCGCGAGTAGGGCGTAGTGATTTAGGAAAAAATGCAGAGCGCATTCATTCAATTATTAATGAACTAAACAGCTTACTTGCAAAATAATTAAATTTAGCGCCCTAGTACTAATGATTGAGCCCAAACACTGTTTGGGCTTTTTTTTGTGCCTATTTTATATTGTCAGGTTCTATTCACGGGCTATGGACTATGCTGTTGATGATTTAAATTTTTAACCACTATGGAGTTATTATGAAAACAGTAGGATATGCAGCAAAAAGCCAAGGTTCTGAACTTACAGAATTTTCTTTTGAGCGCCGCGATTTACGAAATAACGATGTAGAAATTGAAATTTTATACTGTGGTGTGTGCCATTCAGATTTACACGCCGTACGAAATGATTGGGGTGGCAGTGACTACCCGCTAGTACCAGGGCACGAAATTGTTGGTAAAGTTATGTCGGTAGGTAGCGACGTTAAAAAATATAAGCAAGGCGACACAGTTGCTGTGGGTTGTATGGTTGATTCGTGCCAAAGTTGCGATCAATGTGATAACGACGAAGAGCAATTTTGCCGCGAAGGCATGGTTGGTACTTACGCAGGCAAAGACCGCGTTAGTGGTGAAATGACCCAAGGTGGATATTCTAAGCATGTTGTTGTACGCGAAGAATTTGTACTTTCTGTACCAGAAAATTTAGACCTTTCACGCGTTGCACCGCTACTTTGTGCAGGTATTACTACGTATTCGCCACTTCATAAGTGGGGCGTAAAAAAAGGTAGCCGTGTTGGTGTTGTTGGTTTAGGTGGACTTGGTCACATGGCCGTTAAAAATGCAGTTGCAATGGGTGCAAGCGTTACGGTAATTGGCCGTAGTGAGTCTAAAAAAGATGATGCGGTTAAATTAGGCGCTCAGCACTATTTAGTGTCATCTAATGATGACGAAATGAAAGACTCGCAATCAGCCTTTGACGTCATTATAGATACAGTTCCTGTAAAACATGATTTATCTATTTACACACCGCTACTTGATGTAGATGGTACATTAGTTATTGTTGGCCAAGTTGGTCCAGTGGATGAGCTAAGCACGGTGCCATTATTAATGGGTCGCCGTCGTATTGCAGGCTCACTTATTGGTGGTATTGCACAGACGCAACAAATGCTCGACTTTTGTGGTGAAAATAACGTGCTACCTGAGTGCGAAATGATCAACATTGACGAAATTAACACGGCATACGAGCGTATGGAAAAATCTGACGTACGATACCGTTTTGTTATTGATATGGCATCGCTAAGCGCTTAATTTTACCTAAAAAGAGCCGCTAATTAGCGGCTCTTTTTGTATTTTAAATTAACCAGGACTCAGCTAATTAGCTGCTTGCGCTGTTGGTTGCTGTTTGTTTAGTTGTAAGTAACTTAATAGCCACATACCCAAACCACCTAAAAACAATGCAGCTGCTACGTAACCTGTTTGATTAGGTGCAGCACCTTGCGCTATTGCAATTCCGCCAACCCAAGGACCTATAGCATTAGCAGTATTAAATGCGCACTGTACTAAGGCACCAATCATAGCGTGGCCTTCGGGCGCAACGTCCATTAAAAGCGTTTGAATCAGCGTAGCCAAGCCCACACTGCAACCAATAAAGAAGATCACCGCGTAAAGAGCCCAAATATTATGGCTTGCAGTTACATAAGCAAAGGCAAATACAATAGTACATACAAGCGCAAGGCCAGTCGTTTTAATTGCTGATTTATCGGCAGCTTTACCCAGTACATAGTTACCGAGTGTACAACCGATACCAAACATTACCATTGCGATAGAAATAGTATACGGGGCTGTTTTTGTTACCACTAATATGGTGTCGGCAATGTAAGTATAAATACAAAACACTCCGCCAAAGCCAATAATTACAATACCCAAAATAGACCAAACCAGTTTATTTTTAAGTACGCCAAACTCGTTTAGTAAGTTAGAAGGCTTAGCGTTATCGATATTAGGCACTACTTTATAAACAAAAACAAAAGCAATAAAGGCCAGTACTGCAGCGCCAGCTAAACAATAACGCCAACTTAAATTTTGACCTACAAGTGTAACTATAGGCACGCCAACAATAGTAGCCACAGTTAAACCCATAAACACCTTAGACATAAAGCTAGCACGCTTACCTTTTGGGGCAATATCTGATGCTAATAAAATAGCAGCACCAAAATATGCACCATGAGGTAAGCCACTTAAAAATCTAAATATTACAAGCTGCTCAAGCGATGTTGCCATCGCGCTTAACCCGTTTGAGATAAACATTAAACTTATAAAAATGAGCAATGCTTTGCGCTTTCTCATATTAGCTGTAGTGAGCATTAAAATAGGGGCGCCAACTACAACACCAATGGCGTAAGCACTAATTGCGTAACCACTTTGCGAGGGCGTTGAGCCAAATGTTTCGCTAATAAGTGGCAGCATAGGCATCATCGAAAACTCAGATAATCCTAAAATAAATGTGCCTAGCGCTAATACGAGTAAAATAGCGGTTCTGTTAAGTTGACTAGATGCCGACGTTACATCTGATGTCATAGATGATCCCTTAAGATTTAATTTTAAAAGTGAAACAGCACAATAAATTCTGAATAGAAAATATTATATGTATGCTTAAATTTTGGTGTGAGAGGGTAGTCTGTGAGAGTGCTATTTTAAGTTAAAAAAAGTACAGAGTCATGCATAAATTAGTGTTTTTGTTAGGTTTTTAAAATGTTAATTAGAAGAAAATACTACTTAAAATTCATAAAATAAAAAAACTATTTATAAAGCATGCATCTATAAGGTGTTAAATATTCGCCGAAAGGTTATTTAGAGCTTATATTTACAGTACAGTTACATGTTGATATCACATTAATTTGCTAATGTTTGTACTAATTAACTCCTTAAGGTTTTTATATGTTTGGTATTTCCCAAAAGAACGCAAAAATTGAAGAACTGGAACTTCAATTAATTCAAAAAGAGTCTATCTTGTCTGCAATTAACAAGCATGTGGCTTATATTGAATTTACACCTGAAGGAATAATATTAGACGCAAACCAATTGTTTTTAACAACAATTGGATACACAAAAGAGCAAATAATTGGTAAGCATCATCGCATGTTTTGCGAGCCTGAATATGCAAAATCAGACGAATACAGCCAGTTTTGGCAAGCTTTAAAAGCAGGAAAGTCTAAAGCAGGCTCTTTTTTAAGATACAAAGCTAATGGCGATAAGCTTTGGCTTGAGGCAACTTATTTTCCTGTAGAAGAGCGCGGCGTAGTAACTAAAGTTATTAAAATAGCCTCTGATATTACGACCAGTTATATACAAAGAAAAGCGCAAGAAGCTATTGCAAACGCACTCGATAAAGCATTAGCTGCAATAGAGTTTACCCCACAAGGTAATATTTTAAGCGCAAATCAAAACTTTTTAGCAACAGTAGGCTACAGCTTAAAAGATATTGTAGGCAAACATCATAAAATGTTTTGTACTGAAGTGTTTTATGAGAAAAACCCACACTTTTGGAATGAATTAGCGCAGGGGCAGTTTAAGTCAGGAAAATTTAAACGTATTGCCGCCGACGGTTCAGAAATTTGGCTAGAAGCTACTTATAACCCAATATTAGATAGCAAAGGTAATGTAATTAAAATAATTAAGTTTGCATCAAATATTACTGATCGTATACACAATAATAATGCAGTGACTGAAGCCGCTGCAATCGCGTATGAATCGGCGGTAGCTACAGCGCAAACAGCTAAAAAAGGTTCTGAAATATTACAAAGTTCTGTTGCAAACTCCGATGCCATTGTAAGCCAAGTTCTTAAGTCAGTTGATTTAATTAAAAACCTTAATGAACAATCAGCTGTAATAGGCTCCATTGTTTCTACAATTAGCAGCATTGCTGATCAAACTAATTTACTTGCACTCAATGCTGCTATTGAAGCTGCACGTGCTGGTGAATACGGTCGAGGTTTTGCTGTAGTAGCTGACGAAGTAAGGCAACTTGCAGCCAGTACGAGTAGTTCAACTAATGAAATAGCGACCGTTGTTAAAAATAACCAAGAGCTTACTAATGATATATCAAGGCAAATTACGTCGGTTTCAGACTCTTCAGAGCAAGGCCGAGAGCTTATTGCGAATGTATCTGAAGTTATTAAAGAGATTGAGCGAGGGGCTGATATTGTTTCTCAAACAGTAGCTGAGTTAAATACTTAATTTATTATATGACCTTTTAAATTAAACACACCTAACAACATTTTAAATTGATAAAGTGCGACAATATGTCGCGCTTTTGCTTTTGTAGTTCACACTATAATTACGCCAATTATTACAGTGGCATAAATTAACAATGTTTTATAAAAGCAAAACTCAAAAAACTTACTTACTTTCCCCTGTCGCACTTTTTATTAGCGGTGTGCTATCTCCTTTTGCGTTTGCCGACGATACGTCTTTAGAAGTAATTGAAGTACACGGACATGCTCAAAATAAGCATTTAGCACTTGGTTCCTCAGAATCGATATTAAGTGATTTAGGTGTCGACTTTTCAGCTGCAGGCGGCGTATCTAACCTCCCTATTTTAAATGGTTTAATGGGCGACAGAGTTAAAGTGTTAATTGATGGCGCAGATGTAACCGCTGCATGCGCTAATCATATGAACCCGCCACTTTCGTATATCTCGGCTAATCAAATTACGTCTTACAATGTGGTTGCAGGCGTGTCGCCAGTGAGCGCGGGCGGCGATAATATTGCTGGCGTAATAAGCGTTAATTCTATTTCACCACAGTATAGCGATAGCAATGAATTAGATTGGCACTCAGGCTATGTGTCAGCAAAGTACAGTAGCGTTGATAACGGGCGTAAACTTGGCGTTGGTGCACGTTTAGCAAGTGACACGTTTAGCCTTAATTATCAGGGGTCGTTTAGTGACGCAGATAGTTATGAAGACGGTAACGGCGATGTAGCATTAGATACATTGTATCGAGCACAAAATCATAGTTTAACCGCAGCTATGCGCGATGATAAACAGCAATTAGTTATAAAGCTAACACATCAAAAAATCCCGTATCAAGGATTTGCAAATCAGTATATGGATATGACCGATAACACCAGTTACGGTGCAATAGCTAAATACAAACGCTCTTTTGATAACAGCGAGCTTGAAGGGCAAGTTAACTGGCATAGCGTAAAGCACGAAATGGGTTTTTTCAGTGAAGAAAAAACAGGCATGATGCGAATGAAAACCGATGCACAAGATATAAGTACGCAGCTTAAATGGCGTATCGCGCTTAATAAAAGCAGCAGTATTTTACTCGCTCAAGAATATTACAATTACCGCATTGATGATTGGTGGCCAGGTATTGAAGGCTCAACCATGATGGGACCAAACGATTACGTAAATATAAATAATGGCAAACGAGAGCGCATAGCGGTATTGGCTGAATTTGAGAGCCAAATAAATACCAAGTTATGGTTAAACGCAGGCCTACGTATTGAAAGTATTAATACCCAAGCTGGAGAGGTTCAATCTTACAACGATGGTATGAGCATGAGTATGACGGATATGGACGATATGAGCGACATGGATAGTATGGAAACTATGACCATGAGCGATATGTCTACAGATAACACTATTGCTGCACAGAACTTTAATGCTGGCGACAGAGATAAAACCGACACTATAGTTGATGCTAACTTTTTAATTAACTACCAAATAACAAATTATGATGAGCTGCAATTTGGTCTTGCCCGTAAAAACCGCGCACCTAATTTATACGAGCGATACAGCTGGGGGGTAAGCAATATGGCAACCACCATGATTGGTTGGTATGGCGATGGTAATGGCTATATTGGTAACCCTGATTTAGACGTTGAAACAGCGCATACTTTAAGTGCTACTTATATTAAGCAGGCTAAAGATGATGGTTGGCGTTTAAGCACCAATGTTTGGTATACAGATGTGAATGATTATATTGATGCTGATATTGTAAGAAGCTTCAATAGTTATGACTTGGACAACACAGCGCGTAACATTTTGCAGTTTACTAATGTAGATGCCATTTTATATGGTGCAAAAATAGATTTAACAGCCAACATTTATGAATCTAAGGATTTAGGTAACTGGCAGTTACACGCTAATGTTACTAATACGAGAGGTAAGCGCGACGATACTAACCAGCCGCTTTATCAAATTAAACCACTGCAAACCCAGCTAGGTATTAGCCAGCAAATGGGTCGATTTGAAAATGCGTTATCTTGGCAGTGGGTAGATACTAAAACCCGTGTAGATAATAATCGTTTTGAAAACCAAACAGACAGCTACAGCTTGGTTAATTTAAGCTCTAAAGCCACATGGGATTCATTAACGCTAAGCGCAGAAGTGAGTAACGTGTTTGATGAGTACTACCAACTCCCACTAGGCGGCGTAAGTATTGCAGCACTTAAACAAGATAGCAGCAACGGGTTTGAACAACTTGCTGGGCAGGGTCGTTCATTTAATGTAAGCATTAGTTACGCGTTTTAACTAAATTAAATTTTAAAATAAAGTAAAAGCCATAACTGTGTTATGGCTTTTTTCATACGCTTTAATATGTAAGCCGTAAACTTATTTTTATGAAATATTTGTACGCAAAAAGCGTTCTATTAAGCACGCTTGTACTAATTTTACAGCGTTATTTTAAGGCAATGCAGTAAAAAGCAGTAACTTGTTCATCACCCAATGATTAGGAAATACAGTGTTTAAGCAATTTAAAAATAAAGTGATGGGTGCGCCAACAGCTATGGCTGGTTTAGCTTTGGGTATTGCCAGTATGGGGTGGACATGGGAAAACGTTTTTAATTTAAACTCCCAAGGGCAATTTTTGGGAGCTGTATTAGCTGGCGTATTAGTTTTACTTTTGGCTGCTAAGTTTTTACTACACCCTCATTTATTAAAAGCCGATTTAGCACACCCAGTTGCAGGAAGTGTGATCCCTACATTTGCAATGGCTAATCTTGTTATTTCAAACTCAATTGGGCAATTTAACCCATTGGCTGGTGATATTATGTGGGTTTTAGCTTTTGTGCTGCATCTCACATTTTTGGTGAGCTTTTTATACCAGCGAGCAAAAAAGTTTAACTTTGAGGATATGGCGCCCAGCTGGTTTGTGCCACCAGTAGGGATAATTATTGCAGATGTTACTTTTTCGGGAAATCCGACATTAGCGTGGTTAGCTTATAGTGCGCTGGTTATTGGTATATCAACGTACGCGATAATGCTGCCAATTATGTTTTATCGTTTTTTATTAGCATTAAAAAGTGACTACGAAATACAGCCAACACTTGCCATTTTAGCTGCGCCTGCCAGTTTAACATTAGCAGGGTATTTTCATATTGTAGCTAATCCATCACTTGTTATAGTGGGGGCATTATTTATATTAGCGATAATAAAAACACTGATTGTTTATGTGTTATTTATAAAGTTATTAAGCAGACCTTTTACGCCGAGCTACGCTGCTTTTACATTTCCAATGGTTATTGGGGCAACTGCATTATTTAAAATGGCTGATTGGATGCAAAGTATAAACCTCGCAATGCCATATGTAGATACAGTTAATTACTTAGCTACGTTTGAGCTTATAGTTGCCACGGCAGTGATATGTTATGTAAGTGGTCGCTACTTTTGCCACTTTAAATTATCAAAGCAACGGGTAACGTAAAGTTACTCTTGGGTTACCTGTGGCTCATTACTTTCTTGTTCAGCTAGTTTTTCGCGCTCAGCTTTTGATACATAAGACGGTTTGTTGCTTTTATGCAATTTAGCGTTAGTGCGTTTATCTTTCTTTTGAAATTTAGTGACGATTTTTTTACGACGGTTCACAATTAAATACCCTGTTAATTTTAAGTCGCGCATTATACAGCCATCCTCATAAAAGCTGCTATATAAATATTCAGCTTAAGTTACCTGTGTGTTTAGCGTAAAGAGCTATAAGTAAGCGCTTCATAGCGTTATAATTACCGCTCTTAGTTATTAATTAAATGGGAATTGTTTTGAAAAAGTTAGCTTTAGCCAGTATTGCTTTATTTGCGTTTGGTGCTCATGCGCAGTTAAATAAAAATATTGATAGCGTTGCCGATTACGCAGTAAATACCTACCAAAATGCTCAAATACACACACTAACTAACTTAGTGGCTTTTCCGACCGTTAATAAAAGCGACATTACAGCCCCTCAAAATCCCGATTTTATTGGCTTTAAAGCACTGTTAAAAATGAAAGCCGCAGAGCTTGGTTTTGACTACCAAGATTTAGGCTACACCGTATTAATTGGTATGGGCGAGCAAAGCGAAAAAGTAACGGTAGTAACCCACGGCGACGTGCAACCTGCTAATGCAAGCAAATGGAAACAAAGCCCTTTTATTATTGATACATCTGAACCGGGTAAATTAGTTGGTCGTGGTACTGAGGACGACAAAGGTGCAATAGCAACAGCGCTTTACGCTATGAAAGCAATTAAAGATAAAGGCATAACCCTTAATAACCGTATTGAGCTTATGATTTACCTTGCTGAGGAGTCTGATTGGGGTCCGCTTACTCAATTTATGAAAACGTATGAACAACCAAAATATGCAGTAACGATTGATGCATCATACCCTGTAGTGGTTGCCGAGAAAGGCTGGAGCTTAATTGCACCTACTTTTAATGCAACATCACCACAAACGGGTTTATATGTAAAGGATGTAACTGGCGGTGCGTTTAGAAGCCAAATTCCAGAAGATGCAAGCTTAGTTTTGCACAATGCAGACGCGGCACTTATTAATACATTAAAAGCAAAAGCTAAAACATTAAATAAAGTTGAATTTAACTTTAGTGAAAAAAGTAATGGTTTAGCAATAAGCGTTAAAGGTATGTCGGCGCATTCATCTGAGCCGGAGTCGGGTATAAATGCTATTGCTTATTTAGCTGAGTTATTTAAAGGTGTGGAGCTTGAAAATAACAGTGACGGCGAGCTAATCGGCTTTGTGAATCAGTTAATTGGTTTAGATATTCATGGTAAACAATTTGGCGAAATAGCTTACAAGCACGACTTTATGGGCCCAATGACAGTGGCACCAACAGTTATTGAACGCGATGGTAATGCGCTAACACTTGCTGTAAATGCACGTCGCCCAATGGGTAAAGACGAAGCTGTATTACAAAAGCAAATTGATGATGCACTCGCTAATTGGCAAGCTACTAACAATGTAACACTTGCTAACATAGAAACAATTATTGGCACACCTATGCTACTTGATGGCGCGCCGCATGCGCAAAAGCTGCTTGATATTTTCAAGCATTTTACGGGCGACGAAAAAGCTGACTTTGTATCAATAGGTGGTGGCACTAACGCAAAGCTGTTTGATAATGCGGTATCGTTTGGCCCTTCAATGCCAGGTAAGCGCTACACAGGTCATTCAGAGCATGAATTTATGACACTTGAGCAACTTGAACTGAATTTACGTATGTACACAGCAATGATGATAGAGCTAGGTAATATGTAGTTTAAACGTACTTAGACTCAATAAGGTTTAATAGTAGGTGTTGAGCACTAATCAGCACCTATGTCCTTAAAATTTACCTCAGGCAAGTTTTCAAAGCTTGGTTTGGCAAATAAATACCCTTGCATAAGCTCAACACCTGCGTTTTTAAGCCACTTATATTCTTCTACTGTTTCAATGCCTTCAGCTAGTGCGGTTATGTTTAAATCGCGAAACATATTTAAGCAATGAGTTACTATTAGTTGGCGTTTTTTGTCGTTGTTAATATCGCGTATGAGCGCCATATCCAGCTTTATAATATCTGTTTGAAAGTCAGCCAATAGATTTAAACCAGAATAACCTGCACCAAAGTCATCAGTGGCGGTTTTAAATCCAAGAGACTGATAGTAATCAACAATGCGTTTAATGTGTGCGGTGTCTTCAATTTTTTCAACTTCAGTAAATTCAAACATAATATTTTGAATTGGGAAGTTATACTTTTTTGCAGCTTCTAGTGTGGTGCGTATACATCGCTCTGGTTTATAAATAGCATTAGGTAAAAAGTTAATGCTTAGCATTGATGTTATGTCCAGCTTTGCGGCTAGTTGAATGGCTTTAATACGACAAAGCTGATCAAATGCATAGCGGTTGTCTTCATTCACTTTTGAAATAATTGAATAAGCAGACTCGCCATTTAAACCTCTAACCAATGCTTCATAGCCATAAATTAGGCGAGTTTTACAGTTTATAATCGGTTGAAAAGCCATAGAAAAATCAAATTCAAGATCGTTGGCGTCAGCACAATTACTACATGTCACTTTTTCACAATCTTTTGATTTTTCGATCACTTAGTTCATCCTCTTATGTTTATTTTTAAAGTTAGTTGAGGGTAGATCCTAACACGAGCAGATTAAAGTATTAGTTTGTATTTTTTTTAACGTAATAAGTAATTATTTATATGTGAGTAATATGATGACTAATGTCATGCTATTTAATGACATTTGGCAGGGGTTTGTATTTCTTTTTTATATAAAAATAGATTTATGCATTAACAGGAGGATAAATATGAATACATCAACAACAATATTTCAAAGTTTTAAACAGTATGCAGTTGCTTTAGTGTTTTTAGGATTAATTAATTTAATTACATCACCAAACACCTTATGGGTGATTTGGCCCGCGCTAGGCATGGGGATCGCTTTATTATCTGAAGTCTTAGGTATAAGCAGCTCTAAAAAGGTATCTTGATGATTAGTAAGCCAAGTAATAATTTACTTGGCTTTAATTTAATGTGCTTTATTTACAGTAATCTAAACCTAAATATTTAAAATGCTGATTGAAGTGTCGCATCTAATGATATTTCGGTATTTAAGAGCTTGGAAATAGGGCAGCTCTTTTTGGTTTGCTCACATAAGGCTTGAAACTGCTCGTTTTGAATATCATTAATACGTGCTTTTACCTCAAGGGCAATATGCGTCACCGAAAAACCATCATCTACTTCATCAAGGCTTACAGTGGCTTTAGTATCAATTTTATCTGCGGTAAAGCCTGCATCACCTAATGCAAGTGAAAGCGCCATGCTAAAACATGCACTGTGCGCTGCACCCACTAATTCTTCAGGGTTTGAGCCTGCCTCATCTTCAAAGCGGGTATTAAAACCATAAGGTTTTTTATCAAGCGCGCCACTTTGAGTTGATATGCTACCTTTACCTGTTTTAATGTCGCCAGACCATGTTGAACTTGCCGTTTTTTTAATAGTCATCATCTTCTCCTTGCTAGAGTGTAAGCTTTTCAGGTTAGATAAGCGTTATTTACAAAATAAGCTTACATAAAGCCTTAAAAGCACTAATTACAGATGATGCTGCAAAATAGGCGCCAGTTAATTGTTATCCCTGTTTATTTCGTTTACAGCGCTCTGAACAGTAAATAACGTTATCCCAGTCGCGCTGCCATTTTTTACGCCACGTAAAAGGTTTATTACAAATAGGGCATATTTTCTGAGGTAAGTTTAGTTTTTTGTGCGCCATGCTTACTTAGCCTTACTGTTACTTTTAGTGTTATTTTTTACTTGGGTTGTTTTTGGCGTAATTGCTACGTGCCTTCTAAGAATTTTCCCTATGGCGCGTTTAACATCGGCTCGCTCACGGTATTGCCATAAGCGCTCGCGTGCTTCTTTTGAAGCCGCTGTTAAATCAAGCATCGGTTCAGGGTAATCCTCCCCTAACTTAAAGTCGTTAAAGAGTGCTTCCATCGGAGTTTGCTCCCAAGGCTGATGTAAATATTCAATAGGGAGTTTCTCAAGCTCTGGGCACCACTTTTTAATAAACGAACCTGTAGGGTCTTGATCTTCTGATTGTTTAATTGGGTTGTAGTGCCTAATGGTATTAATACCTGTGACCGAGGCTTGCATTTGAATTTGCGGATAATGAATCCCTGGCTCAAAATCTAAAAAGTAATTAGCGAGAGGAAAGCTTGCTTGCTGCCAACTTATATTTAAATGATGCGTTACAAAGCTTACAAGCATGGCGCGCATTCTAAAGTTTATATAACCGGTGGCTTTTAAGCAGCGCATGCAAGCGTCAATAATTGGAATACCTGTTTGACCTTGCGCCCAGCGTTCAATATCGTTTTTCACACGTTCATCATCACGATACGGAAATACGTGATAACCCGGATTAAGGGCTAAAAACTCCATAGAGCACTCGCTTTCAAACTTTTGCATAAAGTGGCAGTGCCAATGCAAGCGCGATACAAACGCTGCTAGTGGGCGTTTCCAACCTCTTTTGTCAGGGTGTTTTGAATGATATTCATCAATGGCCATTTGATACACTTGCCTAAGGCTAATGTTCCCCCATGCTAGGTAGGGCGAAAGCCGAGAGCAGTGGGTTTGGCTTAAACTTGGGCTCGATATTCCCTTTTGATAACCTTTACCGCGCTCGGCAAAAAAGCTCTGCATTACAGTTCGCGCATGCAGTGGGCCACCTTTTTGAAAGCTGTCATGATCTTGAGTGTAAGCGCTTGGCAGCTCAGGTGCTTGATAGTTATTGAGGGTAATTGTTTTTATATTCTTCCAATTAGGAACAGCAATAGGTGCTTGCATTGTTTGCTGCCAGCGTTCGTTCCAATTATTACGATTTTTTTTGCCGCGAATTACCGCGCCTGTTTGCGACTCTTGCCAATTAATGTGGTTATGCTGGCACCATGCTTTTATTGCCTTATCGCGCTCAAAGGTGTTGTTTAAGCCGATTTCTTGATGGCTAAAAATATTTACTATTTCAAACTGCATCTTTAACGATTCAAGTAAATCGTTCATATTTAAATTAAATATATAAACACAGGCGTTAAAACGCGCTAGCTGACTATTTAACTCAACTATTGATTGATACACAAAGCGCCAGTGCCGCTCATTGTAGTGTTCATCTTCGAGCAGTAATGGCTCAAAGTTATAAAGTAACAGGGTCGGTAAGCCATTACTAAATGCATTTTTTAATGGTTGATGATCGCTAAGACGTAAATCACGTTTAAACCACACGATGTTTATTTTCATATAATTGGTTTATTGCTTTAAATAGAAATAAAAATTAACTTGTTATTTAATTGAGTTAGCCAAACCTATACGTAACTACCTTGAATTAAGATTTAGTTTTAATGTATTAAAAGGAAATGTATGTTTTTAGATCTCACCGAAAATACCAACCAAAATGTTTACTCTTACTTAGTAGGCGGTATCAGCCCAAGGCCTATCGCATGGATAAGTACATTAAATAGCGAAGGTATTGCAAATATTGCGCCTTATTCATTTTTTACTGTGGCTAGCTGCAAGCCAGCTGTTTTAAGTGTTACGCAAGTAAACCCTAGTGATAAAACGAATAAAGATACGCTCAATAATCTAATGGCAACTAAAGAATGTGTGGTTAATATTGTCAGCCAAGAGCTAGTTGAAAAAATGAATCAAAGTTGTGCAAATTATCCTAGTGATATAAGCGAATTTGATGCAGCTAACATTGCCCAAGCTCCAAGTAAGTTAGTTAATGCGCCAAGCGTTGCCGATTCAAAAGTACGGTTTGAATGTAAGTTGCGCGAAGTTATTAGTATTTCAAATGAGCCTGGCGGTGGAAAAATGATGTTGCTGGATGTAGTGGGTATTTGTATAGACGATGAAGTGATGAGTGGTGGCTATATTGACCCTGAATTATTAAATGCAGTGGGCAAAATGGGCGGCGATTACTTTAGTACAACCAAAGATAAGTTTTTGCTTAAAAGGCCACAGTTGTGAAATAATCGTTTACTTAGGAATACAATAATAAAAGGATTTACGAATGTTTAAGTTCATTTTCACTTTGTTAATTGCTTTGCAAAGTTTTGGCTCTTTTGCCACACAAGATAAAAAACTACCTATAGAGGTTTTTGCAGGCTTAAAAGATTTTAGCCAAGTTAAGCTATCTCCCAATGGTAAGAACCTCGCTTTTATAAGAAACCATCAAGGGACTTTAATCTTAATGGTTAAAAACTTGGAGACGGGGGTTACTACGCCAATAATAAACTCAAATAACCATACAGTGTTTTTTGATTGGTATAACTGGGCAAATGATGACGTACTGTTACTTGGTGCTCGCTATATAAAATATCAGTTTGGCGGAGTTAAATATACATCAACGCTTATGTATGCGTATAACTTCAAAAATGATAAAGGTCTTAAATTAGCTTTTAAAGCCAACACAGTAAGAGATGAAATCCAGCCACAATATTCAGACCGAATTGTTAGTTTTTTACCTGAAAAAGAAAATAAAATTTTAGTTCAAGGGGATTTTAAAATAGCAAATACCCCAGCAGTTTATGAGTTAGATTTAACCACATTACGTAAGACCCAAATACAAAGGCCACGCAGTAATGTTGTTACTTGGTTTGCCGATAGGCAAGGTAAAGTTCGTATTGCAAAAAAAATGGACGATACGCAATTTACTTACGATTATTTTGATGAGAATAAACAGTCGTGGGAAACTTTATTTGATTATGAGGTTTTTAGTAAGCAAAGTATTTCTATATTAGGGTTTGATAAAGACTCTAATTTTTTATACATCACTGCGTTACATGAAGGGCGCGATGCATTATTTAAACTCAATTTAACGACTAAAGCTCGCGAGCTAATTTACAGTAATAGTAAATATGATTTTGATGGGTCTATTTTTTATTCACAACAAACTGGCGAAGTTGCAGGCTTTACTGATTCACATTTAGATGATGGTATTAAATATTGGGATAAAGACTTAGATAAATTACATCGTTCTTTGCGCGTATCACTCCCTAAAGATGAATATAAATTAGACATTGTAAGTACCAGTAAAGATCAGCAAAAATATATACTTTATATCAGCTCAGACAAAACGTCTGGTAGTTATTTATTTGGGGATAGAGTAAAAAAGCAGGTGAGTGCAATTGCTGATGTTTATCCGCAAATAGATGCCTCTGTATACAGAGGCAAAAAGCGCATTAGCTACAAGGCAAGAGATGGCTTAAAAATAGAAGGCTATCTAACTCTACCAGTAGAATATAAAGAAGGTGATAAGTTACCAACAATTATATTTCCACATGGCGGCCCTATGGCAAGGGATTATGCTAATTTTGATTACTGGACAGCTTTATTAGCCTATAACGGATATGCTGTTTTACAGCCTAATTTCCGTGGTTCGAGTGGCTATGGGCACGACTTTTTAATGCAGTCAATTCAAGGTTTTGGTTTGGCTATGCAAGATGATTTGCAAGACGGTGCAAACTGGTTAATTGACCAAGGAATAGCACAAGCAGATAGCATTTGTATTGGTGGTGCTAGCTATGGTGGCTATGCAGCGTTAATGGCTGTAATTAAGCACCCAGAAACGTTTAAATGTGCAGCTAGTTTTGCTGGGGTAAGTGATTTACAGTATTTAGTGAGTAAAGCACGACACTTTACAAACAAAAATATCGTTAGAAAGCAGTTTGGAACTGATGATGATTTACTAGAAGCTAATTCTCCAGTGAATTTTGCTAAAAAAATAACAAGACCAATATTGCTTGTACATGGAACTGACGACAGTGTGGTACCTGTTTATCATAGTAGAGAAATGCAGGATGAACTTGATGATGAAGCAAAAGATGTTACTTATATTGAGCTTGAGGATGGCGATCATTACTTATCTTATCAAGAGCACAGAGTTAAAACTCTTCAGGCATTTTTAGACTTTTTTGATAAACATTTGAAAAAAAATAAATAGCCAGACTCCAGTTAAATAGCAAAAAGACAACTTAGGTTGTCTTTTTTTGATCACAATCTTCCTTTGTTTGTGCACATTGTTTGCACTTTTACTTGTTAACTTTGTTTTATTAAACGTTAAAGTAAAGGTTCAAGCATTGAAAACACTTCTTAAAACAAAAGCCGCTAATGCAACTAAGTTATTTGCGTTAAGTGCGCTTTGTATCGCTTTAAGCGCATGTAATAGCGATTCAACAAGTACTGCAACAGACGGCGATACAGTCAGTAATAGTGCTCCAACGGTTGATGCTGGTATTGACCAAACTGTTAATGCGGGCGATACCGTTTATTTAAGTTCAACGGTTGAAGATGACGGTGAAGTATCGGTTAGTTGGTCACAAACATCAGGCACTACCGTTAGTTTATCTTCAAGTACTGCAACGTCTACAGAGTTTGTTGCTCCAGAGGTATTAACCGATGAAGCACTTGTATTTGAAATCAGTGCAGATGATGGCACAAACGATGTCGTTGTAGATACAGTTATAGTTAATGTTATTGCTTCATCAGACTCAGATACAGTTGATAATAGTGCAAAACTTACCAGCTGGTTAATTAACAACGATACAACTTCTACATACATACAAAATAATGGTGCAGTGGTTGAAGATGTTCAATCAGTTGAGGTTGTTAGCGTTACTGAGGAAGATGCTGACGTTGAATACATGTATGTGCAAACAACTGACATTCCTAAATATGATGTAACGCTTACACAAGACCAAGTAGACGCGTTAAATAACCGCCCGCGTGCAGCTACCGATTTTTATAACGGTGTAACCTCTGCTGCAGTAGGGCAAACCATTTCCTTTGGTGAAGATATTGGCTATAACAGCAGCACTGAAAACTGCGATGACACAGGCGGTGCAGGTTATTGGCCTCCAGGACCGGGTTGCCCAACAGAACAAGCGGTTGAAGCGTATTTTCCGCTAACACCTACCGATTTATCTGACACTGAAACTTGCGAAACAGGTTTAGGTACAGTTGGCTTAATGGTTAATGGCACCAGTATATTTAACTGGGGCGATGGTATGAGCTACGGTAATAACATTTGGTATACATTAGCGCCCATTGCTGAGCAATACGATGTTGATGTGTGTGGCGGACATGCTGCTAACGGGGAATATCATCATCATTTTTATACGAGTTACTTAGCTGATTTACTTGAAGATGATGGCGATGCACATTCACCTATTTATGGTTTTGCAGCTGATGGCTATCCGCTTTATGGTCCTTATGAAAGTAACGGACAACTAGCATTAAGTGGCTGGGAAATGCGAGATTACGGTGCACCTACAAGTGAAGGGGGTTGTGGTACTGAGGGTGAGCGAAGCTGTACCTTAGTTGATCAATACGATGTTAGCCAAGGTACACAAACAAGTGATGCAGGTCCTGCTATTGGCGCACAAGTGACGACGCTCTCTGGTAATACATTAAATGCCGACGATGGGTATTACTTTGAAGATTATTACTACACACAAAAAACAGTAACCGGTGCTCAATTAGATGAGCATAACGGCCACGATACTAATGATGGTAAGGGTTATCACTACCATATAACACTAACGTTAGACAGTGATGGTAAATTACAGCCTTCTTTTCCTTATCAAATAGGGCCTCGTTTTAAAGGTCAATTAGCCGATAATTCAATTGGTCGCTGTGATACTGGCGAAACAATGGGTCCACCACCAGGAATGTAAGGAGTAACTATGCGTTATTTTAAATACGCATTGATCCTAACAACTGCTGCGCTATTGAGCTTCAAGCTCTTTGCGCAGCAGGAAATGATGGATCATAGCCATATGCCTATAGCAGTGCCAAATGATACGCCAATCCCGGCATTAAGCCTTAAGTTATTAAAAGATAGTATGTCGGGTTATAACTTAATTTTAGATACACAGCGTTATGATTTGTCTGTGCCGCCAGAGGGCACGATGAACATGCAACAAATGATGGGCGTGACAACAAACCAAGACACCGGTTTTTTACAAGGTCATGCTCATTTATACATTAATGGGGTTAAAATACAGCGAATTTACGGACAAGCGTTGCATTTACCTGCTAACTTATTTAAAACTGGTATGAATACCGTATCGGTTACTTTAAATAATCATGGTCATATGTATTGGACCGCTCAAGGTAAAAAAATAGTTGCTACGCTGTATGTTAACGACCAAACCAAAGAGTTTATAACATACCGATTTGAAAGCTTTCCTAGCAAGGTTGAAAACACGCATTAATGAAAATTCATAATAAACTTTTTTTAATACTATTTAGTTTTACCTTTAGTGTTATTGCAGGGCTGGTGGTTCTTATACAGTGGAGCATAGGGCAAGGCGTAATTGATTTTGTTAATGCAAAAGAGGTGAAAGCGCTTGAACCACTTGTTGTGCAATTTGCAAAGCAATACGAACAAACACCCTCATGGGAGCGTGTTGTCGGCAATGGCGAAAACTTTAGAAAACGTGTTGAATCGCAATTAGAAAATAGTCAGTTTTTGCCTAGGCCACAAGAAGGCCCAGGTCCGCGTGGGCGAATGATGCGACGACCGCCGCCAGATCATATTCGTTTAGAGGAAGATCGCCGCCCACCGCCAGAAAATATTGCTCACTACGCTTTGCTTGACGAAAATAAACAGCGAGTAGTGGGTAGATACCTCAGCGATTTAAAATATATAACAACCCCAATTATTGTTAACGATAAAATAGTGGGTTACTTAGCAGTTTCTAAAAGAGATAGCTTGGTTGATGGCTATGAGCTTGATTTTTTACAGCAGCAAACTAACTACTTATGGTTTATTGCTTTAGCTGCGGTATTGCTAACATTAATGGTTACTTTTTTATTGTCTCGTCACCTAGTAAGCCCTGTAAAGCAAATTGCTAACGGTATGCATCGTTTAACGCAAGGTAATTACGAGACCAAACTCACGCTTGAGCGAAAAGACGAGCTAGGACAGTTGAGCGAAGATTTTAATACGCTTGCATTTACACTCGCTAAAGATGAGCAAGTACGTAAGCGTTGGCTTGCTAATATTTCTCATGAGCTTAGGACGCCAATGAGTATTTTACTCGGTGAACTTGAAGCTATGCTACTTGGTATACGAGAACCGAACGCAAAAAATATAAGTTCAGCTAACGATGAAGCCCTACATTTAAAACGCTTAATAGACGACTTGCATATGCTCAATAGCGCAGAGTTAGGAGGTATGCACTACACTATGCAACCTACTGATATGGCGTTATTATTAAATACTATTGAGCAAAAGTATCAGGTTTTGCTTGAACAACATAATATAAAAATATACCTACTAAATAGCGCTAAGCACATAACTGTACAAGCAGATAAAACACGCCTTTTGCAGCTACTCGATAATATTCTAATGAACGCAGTACACTATGCACAATGTACAACTATTTCTTTAACGGCTAAAAATATAAGTATTAAAGGGCAAACTTATTTAGAGCTTATAATCGAAGATAATGGCGTAGGTGTAGAGCAGTCGCATTTATCGCATTTATTTGAGTATTTATACCGAGTAGATAGTTCGCGTAATCGCCAGGAGGGCGGTTCTGGCTTAGGTTTATCTATTTGCCAGCATATAGTTAAAGGTCATAAAGGTGAAATAGCTGCAGAAAAAGCCAGCTTAGGCGGCCTTGCTATTATTATTAGATTGCCAACTATTTAGTTTATAAAATAAAGTTAAGGTTACTTACAGAGATGCCTATGAGTGAACAAATACTAATTGTGGAAGATGAAGTAAAGCTAGCTAACTTAATGAGTGACTTTTTAAGCAGCCATCACTTTATTACTCATCAAATACATCACGGGAATGAAGTATTGCCTTGGCTTGAAATTAACAGGCCGAGTGTAATCTTGCTAGACATAATGTTACCAGGGCAAAGTGGTATTGAACTGTGTAAAGCAATCAGGCGCTTTTCAAACGTGCCTATTATTATGGTATCGGCAAAAGTAGAAGAAATAGATAGGCTGCTTGGGCTGGAATTAGGTGCAGATGATTATATTTGTAAGCCGTTTAGTTATGCTGAGCTGGTGGCACGCGTAAAAGCTATTTTAAGGCGATTAAATAACGCAAGTGATGTTACAGAGTCAACAATGAAGCTTGACGAGAGCAGCTATAGCGTAAAATATAAATCAAACAGTATAGAATTGACGAACTTTGAATTTCAACTATTTAAACCTTTGTTTAACAACCCAAATCGTATTTATTCGCGCGATAGCTTAATGGACACTATGTACGCCGATCAGCGTATTGTGAGCCATCGTACTATTGATAGCCATATTAAAAAGTTGCGTAAAAAACTAGATGAAGTGACACAAACCGAAAGTGTTATCCAGTCTGTTTATGGGGTTGGCTACCGGTTTGTGCATCCACAGTAAGGTGGAATGAGCTATGACGATGAGTTACTCATCGTCGTCAGCATTTTTAATTCGCTCTAAACGGTCAAACTCTTCGTATTCTGCTGCTTGGATTTCATCAAGAATAGAATCTACATCAGCAAGTTCGTCGCTGTCTTCAAATTCACCTGTAAGCGTTGAATTGGGCGTTAAATTGGCCTCTTCAAATAGTGCCCACATTTCTTTAGCGTATTGAGTTTTTAGTATGCTTGGCGCAAATTCACCATAGTAGCGGCGTATGTTATTGACATCGCGTGCAAACATAGCTTGTGCACTGTTATTTGCTGAAGCGTTAACGGCTTGCGGTAAATCTATAATTACAGGGCCGTTATTATCTACAAGTACATTAAACTCAGATAAATCACCGTGTATTATACCTGCGCAAAGCATAAGCTTAATGTAATGTATCATGAGTTTATACTGCTCAATCGCTTGCTCTTCACTAAAAACGACATGTCCTAATTGAGGGGCTACGTTACCATCTTCATCAGAGACCAGCTCCATAAGCAGTACGCCATCAATACAAAAGTAAGTATCAGGAACACGTACACCCACGCCAGCTAAACGAGATAACGCATCAACTTCGGCATTTTGCCAAATTTCTTCTTCTAATTGGCGGCCATAGCTAGAGCGTTTACCCATAGCACGCGCTTGGCGTCCACCACGTACTTTTCGGCCTTCTTGATATTGTGCCGCTTTTTTAAAACTACGTTTAACCGCATCTTTATACACTTTCGCACAGCGAATATGTTCACCACAACGCACAATAAATACATCGGCTTCTTTACCGCTCATTAGTCGGCTTATTACTTCGTCAATAAGGCCATCATCAACAAGAGGTTGTAGGCGTTTAGGTATTTTCACAGATTGCCTGCTAAGTAGGGTTGGTTATTAATCATTATTTATGAAAGTGCTCTGTATTTGTTTATTTAATTGGCTCAAGCAGTATATCAGCTTTGAGAATTAAGGGCAGTAACACTACTGCCAGAGAGTAATTAATCGTATTATTTTATTAGCTTATATATTGATTGCAAAGCAATCAACCAGAACTTTTTTGAATCATCAGTTTTTATTAAAAATAATTTATTACTTCCTCATTATTTGCACATTGTTTGCGTTTTTAAAGCGTAAGCTTAGTTTAATTCTTAAATACGAGGTTATTACTATGAAGCATTTTTCAACTCTTGCCACTGTGGCAATATTATCTATTGCTTTTTCAGCTAATGTAGCTGCTCGAGGCGGTGACAATCCTCCTGAAAAACCTGACTTTTCAACTATTGATACTGATGGTGATGGCGTAATTAGCTTTGAAGAGTTTAGTGCTAAAAAACCGCCGCACGGTGATGCACAAACAATTTTTGATTCTATTGATGCCGATGGTAATGGCGAAATTAGTGAACAAGAGCTTAGCGATCATAAACCACCTCGTCGTGAACGTTGAAAGGATACTAAAATGATTAATAATATTGGCAGCAGCTCTGCGAGTTTTGTGCCGCAACAAAGTAGTCAAGCTGCAAAATTAACAACAGAGCAAAGTGATTTTGTTAAAGAAACGCTTGCACAGTTTGATGCAGAAAACTTAACTAGCGACGATGCGCAAAGTATTCAAGCGGCATTTAAAGAACAAGGTATTGAACCAACAAAAGAGCTTGCTGATTTAATGGGCGAACTCGAGTTTGATGCTAAAAGCATTGGTGATGCAGGAAGAGCAGAAGGTCAAAGACCGCCGCCACCGCCACAAAACTCATTAGAATCAGTCGATACAGACGAGGTAGTGAGCTATTTAGATGAGCTCTTAACTGAGTATTCAAACCAGTTGTCTGATGAAGATAAAGAATCAATCCTTGCATCAGTGCAAGAGAAGTTTGGTTTAAGTGAAGGCGACTCGCTGCTAAATGTAACTGCTTAGGTGTTATTACTTAGAGTAAAGCTGACTGTTACTCGAAAGTCTTAAGTCCAAAGCCCAACGGTTAATTCTGTTGGGCTTTTTTATTGGCTTAATTTAAACGTGTTTCTATTTTGCTGGTGCCATCTTCTTCGGTAAATTTAAATACAAAATCTTTTTTACCGTCTTGGTTTATATCTACTAGAAGAATATCTTTATTATTTTTAGGCAGCGTTAGCTTTAATTTTTTGCGTTTATCATTTAGCAGTGAGTCTTGCTCTCCATAATAAATATACAGCGTTTTTTTACTGTATTTGTATACCGCATCAATATAGCTGTCGCCGTTAATGTCACCTAAATAGAGAGCCGGTTCTGATTCATCGCCATTCATCCCCACTTCCATTTCTAAATCAAGTTCAATACTCGATTTATTGGCAAATGAGCCGTCGGGTTGCTGCTTATAAAGATTCATTTCTACATCTACATCAGTACTGCCACCGCCTAATGCCATAGATGCGATAGTACCTAAGCCAATATCTAAGTCCATTTTTTGTAAATCAATTAAGCCATCATTATTAAAGTCAGTTTTGAGCAATAACTCACTAGGGCCCTGTGTTTCAAATAAGGTAATGGGCGTGTTAGTAAAACCTTTAGCACTCCCTAGGTACAAAGTATGTGCTATTTTTATATCTAACGTATCCATACCTTGTGTAGGCTTAAACTGTCTGGTTGTAAAATCTAGAAATCCGTCGTTATTAATATCAATAATTTGCTTTATTTTGCGGGTCTCGCCATTGCTTAGCTCGCCGAGCTCAATGCTAAAATCAATTGAGGTAAGCTTTTGCTCAAAGCCCTCTGAATTAGCAAGTAGTACATCTGCTCCAAAGTCATTTGAAAAAACTAGGTCGTTTAATCCGTCGTGGTTAAAATCGATAACGACAGGTTTATTGTTAATATTAACTTCTAAAGAAAGCCCTTTTCCTGAAAAGCGGCCTTCATACTTAGGCGTTTGTTTAAATTTGTTATGCTTAAAGCTGCCATCTTTATTTTGAATGTATAAAGTACTGCTTGCTAACCCAGGGATAAAAATATCGCTTAGACCGTCGTTGTTAGCATCGAAAACAAAGTCTACTTTTTCAAACTTATCTATTTTTAATTGATTAAGAACCGACTCATAATTAAACAACAATGTTGGTTTACCTGCTTGGGCTTTATATACGCCATCACTTGTTAGTACGAGTGCTTGTTTATCGGTGATGTTAGCAAGTGTTGCCACATCAAACCCGATGGCGTTTTTTGGTAAAGCAAGTTCACTACTAAGTGATGTAAGTAAATTGATGGCTTCTAATTGTTTTGATTCTTTATTATATGCAAATAAAATCTCTGAATCGGTTGATACTAATTCATCCGTTGTTTTTATTGCCATTGTTTGAGCTATAACGCTTATGGGGGTAAGTAAAGTGATGAGTGAATAGCAAAGTGGTTTTATCATGCAAATTCCTTTTTTATATTTAGTTGTATCGTTAAAATTTTTATTATTTAAGCAACGTCAGCACATAATTTTACCTACTATCCAGCGCTGGGGCTTTTTCGTTTAAACGTAATATACATATGTAAGTTGGATTATATTTAGCCTACGCTAATTACTATGTACTGGGTGTAAGCAATTGTAAGATTATGTTTTAGGGAGGGCTGTTGACCTTTAAGGATTGAAATTTGTTCAATTCAAGGACGATTTAATCGTGGCGCGAGGTTTGTAATCTAGTAACAAAGAGTCCATCTCCCTAGGCAGAACCCTTTGGACAGCGCATGTTTGGCATTTATGCTACGTTATCAACCGGTTATGGGGGATAACCACACTCCACAGGCTCTACCTTGCCTAAATACCAAACAGTTTGCTGCAAATTTAACCTCAAAAAATAAACTGGCCCTAATAAGAAAGGTGGCGCATAACTCATATGGTAGCTAAGCGCTTTTAAAAGTGTTTGGTTATTAACTACATCGCTTATTTTGCTCATTTAAATAAGCATCTACAAAACCTACTTCCATCGGTTTTGAAAAGTAATAACCTTGTAGGTGAGATACACCAATCTTAGTGAGTGTGTTTGCTTGCTCAATAGTTTCAACGCCTTCTGCAACAACAGTAAAATCTAAAGTAGAGGCCATTTGTACAATTGCATGAATAATACTTAACCCTCTTTTATCCATATTTTGAATAAAGCTTCTGTCTATTTTTACTATATCTACACCAATATCAAGCATGCTTGATAGTGATGAGTAGCCTGTACCAAAATCATCAATTGAAATACAAAAGCCTTGTTTTTGTAGTGCTTTAACGGCTGTCAAAAATGTGAGTTTATCCTCGGCAAATACTGACTCAGTAATTTCTATGTGTAGGTTTTTAGGTTCTACCCGGTGGCGATTTACTATTTTTAATACCTTAGATACAAAATCAGGATCTTGTAGCTGAATAACCGATACGTTTACGCTTATAGCAATTTGTGGTTGTAAGTGACTTAATTTTGTTGCTTGTATACATGCCTGTTCTATTACCCAAATACCTAACTCGGTTATTAAACCGTATTGCTCGGCAATAGCTATAAATTCATCAGGGAAAATATTTTCACCATCTAGTTGCCAGCGTAATAATGATTCAAAAGAGGTTACTTTTGAGGTTTTGCTATCAACAATTGGTTGAAATACTAGCCTTAAACTATTTTCTTCTATGGCACTGGCTAAGCGTTGACTCAAAAGATACTCTCTTTCTTGTATTAATTTGAGTGAATCGTTATAAATATTGATATTACCTTTCGCCATGCGTTTTTGGTGATACATTGCAGTATCAGCAGAGCGAATTAAAGTATTAAAATCACTCCCGTGCTCAGGATACATGGCAATACCAATAGTTGCAGATACCCATTTTTGATATTTATATGTTTCATGCTCGGCACCAATGCTTTGAAGTACTTTATCTGCAAACTCGATAAGCTCAGTTTGGTTCTGATACGTTGCTAAAATTAAAAACTCATCCCCGCCCCAACGGCATTTAAATAGCTGTTGATTGCATACATTACTAATTCTTCGTGCTATTTCTTTTAATACTTTATCGCCTACTTTATGACCTAACGAATCATTTATTTGTTTAAACCCATCTAAATCTACGAATAATAAAGCAAAGGGTTCTTGAGGGTTGTCTGCTAGTTGTCTGTTTGCATTTTTTAAAAATGCGGTTCGGTTTAATAGATTTGTAAGTGGATCGGTATTCGATAAACGGTAAATTTCTTCTGTGCGTTGCTCAACCTTGTTTTCCATTTCGTTAAGCAGCTCTCTGTTTTGGTTTTTGAGCTTGATTGCGCTGTGTGTAAATGTGGCTGATTTGTACGATGAAGCCACCATAATAGCAGTAAATGCTAGGCCTAAAATACCGAGGACAGAGTTGTAGTTTTCGTTAGAAAAGGTTAATAAAAAAGAGTAAGGCGCCAATAAAATAATGCTATAAAGTACAGCGGTTACTCGGCTTCCTGAAAGCAGATTTGCAGAGCCTCCTGCGAAGGCAGATAAAATAGCAATCGTGGTCGTCGTCTCTATTGCTGATGAGGTGCTATGAAACCAAAGTGCATACCCACACCACGATAGCGCAGTTAAAATACACCCGGTTGAAAATCTTTTTGAGTATGTGTCAGCATTAAATAACGGGCTATCCTTTTTGGTTTTATAAAACCACATTACATCAATAGCGCGAGCTGCTAATAAGACAACCATAATGCTTAGCCAGATACTTTTTTCGTAGGATATTTTCTGGTTATTTAAATCAAAAGCAAACACTAATATAAAACTGACTACAATCGAAATGGCAATGCCAGAGATGGCATTGGAGTATAAAATTTTAACGGATTCTCTGCGTTCTTCACTATTTAGATTTTTATATGGCACTAAGTAAAACCTTATACAAAAGTCACTCCAACTAGCGATGGAGAAACGTTCAAGAAATACTGCAAATATTCCAGATGAACAAAAGCGTATTAAACATCGATTAGTTAGGCTCTAATCCTGAGTATAGGAATAAATATAGTTTATGAAAGCAAAAAAAAAAGTTAGCGCAGTAAAAAGGCCCATAATAAATAATTATTATGAGCCTTAAAATTATTAAGCAGGTTAAAGTGTTAACGACTTTACTTGCTGTTTAGTAGATTTAACCTTCGAAATCACTATCGTTATGGCGCTCTGCCATTTGATCTTCTTCAGGGCCCCATGTGCGATTTACGCGACGACCGCGCTTTACAGCAGGGCGATCAGCAACTTGTTTTGCCCAACGAACAACATGAGTGTATGAGGCAACATCTAAAAATTCAGCTGCGTCATATAAGTCGCCTAAAACAAGCGAGCCATACCAGGGCCAAATTGCAATATCGGCAATTGAGTATTCATCACCCGCCATGTATTCATTTTCGCTTAAATGACGATTTAATACGTCAAGTTGGCGTTTAGTTTCCATGGTAAAACGATCAATAGGGTATTGCATTTTACTTGGTGCGTAACTATAAAAGTGACCAAACCCACCACCTAAGTATGGCGCTGAGCCCATTTGCCAAAATAGCCAGTTACGACACTCTGTTTTAGCTTTTAAATCCTTAGGGATGAGTACATCAAATTTTTCAGCCAAATACTGTAAAATAGAACCTGATTCAAAGATGCGAGTAGGTGGTGTGGTTGAATGATCCATTAGCGCTGGGATTTTTGAATTTGGATTAATATCAACAAAGTCAGATCCAAACTGATCGCCATCACCTATGTTTATTAAATATGCGTCATAGTCTGCATCGGTGAAACCAAGCTGTAAAAGCTCTTCAAACATGATTGTAGCTTTTTGGCCATTTGGTGTAGCAAGAGAATAAAGCTGAAATGCGTGCTCGCCAATAGGTAGAGTTTTGTCATGAGTCGCGCCTGCAATTGGGCGGTTAATGCTGGCAAATTTACCGCCACTTTCACTTTCCCACGTCCATACTTTTGGTGGCGTGTATTCGTTTTGATCACTCATAAATAACCTCAATGTTAAATGGAAATGTTTAATACTTACTCATAAATGTGGCCATAAAAAATTAATTAAAGGCCCTAAATATTTAATTTACCGACCTTTTAATTTATCGGCTTTTGCTAATCTATAACCTAAAAACAACCCGCTTAGCGCTCCAAATAAATGGCTTTCAAACGATACATGATAGCGCTGAGGTAAAACACCCCATATAAAACCGCTATAAAGTATAGCCACTACAACTGCAATTATAATTGATTTTAATGAGCGTCTTACTAAGCCGTAGCATAGAATAAAGCCCCATAAACCATATATAACACCGCTTAAACCAACATGTATGTTACTGCGCCCAAATGCCCAAACTAAAAGTCCACCGACTAGAGCGGTAAAAATAAATACGTTATAAAAACGTTTTACGCTGTACTGGCAAATTAGCCAACTTAATACTACAAATGGGATCATATTACTGGCAAAGTGCCACCAGCTACCATGTAAAAAAGGTGCGCATAGTATGCCAATTAATCCTTGGATACTGCGTGGATATATGCCTAAACCATTAAGATTTATGCCAGGTAGACTATTGATCACCTGTAGTACGAAGCAAATAACAACAATACTAAATATTGCGAAACGGGTACTAGTTAGTAATGACAGTGTGGTTGGCTTGGTTGCCATATAATCGCCCTAATTGACTTTAAGAGTTGCCAGTATAGGAATTGTATTTGCTAATGAAAAGCAATTAAAAAAGCACAGCATAAAATGCTGTGCTTAATTTTAATTATTACTCACTATTAACCTAATTTAGTTAATAGTTTTTTTGCAGCTAGTTCAGAGCTTGCTGGGTTTTGGCCGGTAATTACTAAACCGTCTTCTAGTGCTAATACACCCCAGTCGTCAGTTTTTTGATAATCGCCACCTTTTTTAATTAGCTCGTCTTCAACTAAAAATGGCACGATATCGGTAAGTTGCACTGCAGCTTCTTCAGAGTTAGTAAAACCAGTTACTTTTTTACCCGCTACTAGTGCATTGCCATCGGCATCTTTAACATTTAAAAATGCAGCACTTGCATGACATACCGCAGCAACAGGTTTTTGCTCTTTTACAAAGCTTTCGATAAGCGAAATTGAATATGTGTTATCAACTAAGTCCCATAATGGACCGTGACCGCCTGGGTAAAATACAGCGTCAAAATCGCTAGATTTAACTTCACTCAACACTTTAGTGTTTGCCATTAATGTTTGCGCCGCGCTGTCTGCGTCGTAACGTTTAGTTGCATCTGTTTGAAAATCAGAAAGTGTACTTGTCGGATCAATGGGTGGTTGGCCGCCAGCTGGAGACGCTAATGTTACTTCAACGCCTGCATCAACGAAGGCGTAATAAGGGGCTGCAAATTCTTCTACCCAAAAACCTGTTTTTTCGCCAGTGTTACCAAGTTCTGCGTGAGATGTAAGAACCATAAGTATTTTTTTAGACATTGAATATATTCCTTCTGATGATTTAAATTAGTTTATCTTGCTTACCAATTACTATATGCACTAATACTGCTTTAAACAACGATGATAAATTTAACTTTATTGGTTTAATAATTGATACAATAAATAGATTGAATTTAAAACACACTACGGAGCATTTATGAAAGTGTCGTTTGAGCAGTTAAAGAGCATGGTTGTATTTGCACAAATTGTAGAGCAGGGCAGCTTAACCGCTGCTGCCAAACAGTTAGGGCTTACGCGAGCAGTTGCAAGTTATCATTTAAAAAAATTAGAAACGCAGCTTGAAGTTACTTTACTAAATCGCTCAACCCGTACCATGGCGCTGACTGAAGCGGGCATTGCTTATTATGAGCGCTGTAGAATAATTACCGAACAAGCTAATGCAGCTAATCAGCAAATAGAAAATATAAAGAGTGAGCCACAAGGTTTACTTAAAATTAGCTGCCCTGTAAATGTGGGAATGCAGTTAATTGTGCCCACAATAAATACGTTTAAGCGTCAATATCCTAAGATTCAAATAGACTTACAGCTTACTGACGATGTGGTTGATATTATTAAAAATGGGTTTGATTTTGCAATTAGGGGCGTGGCACTGAGTGACTCCAACTTGCAGGCAACCAAGCTGACTACAATGAGCACTTGTATTTGTGGTGCGCCGGAATACTTTGCACATTTTGGTAAACCTAAAACGCCTTTAGAGTTAGCAGAGCACCAATGGGTCGTTTACCAGCTCGGGAGTAAAACATTAACACTTCAAAAAGATGGCAAAAAACACGATATTACAATGCAAGGCGGCTTAAGCACCAATAATGCCGCTGCTCGTACTGCTTTTGTTGAAGCAGGGCATGGCATTGGGCGTATTCCGCTTTACGATGCGTGGCCAAAAGTGCAAGCTGGACTGCTTGAAATAATATTAGATGATTATAAAAGCAAAGATATTGAACTGTACGGGGTATTTCCGCCAGGGGCTGCGGGCTCTAAAAAGTTACGATTGTTTATTGATTACTTAAAAGCATACTTTGTAAAACAGCATACCGCTTTAGGTATGCTGAAAAGTAGTTAATGAGTAGTTTTTATAGCATTTATAAAGTTCGGCTAAATAATGCCACCGCTTGTTGATACATATTTATCGCAAGGGCTGCATCGTATCGCTCACCTTCATCACGCATAAAGGCATGCTGTGCGTTAACTTCCTGCCACTGGTAATTGATGCCCGTGCTTACGCATTGCTGGTATATTTTAGTGCGGCCTTCTTTTGGCACATGCGGGTCTTGTTTACCCCATATAAAGTGAATTTCGCCTTGTATATCAGCCATACGCTCGAATGAGTTATTTCCAGGTTGCGCAGGTAATGTATTGCTGTGAATATCAGTTGCGTATAAACAAAAAGCCGCATTAATTTCAGGATTTAGTGCCGCTCTGTAAGCTAAGTGACCGCCAATACATACGCCCATTGTGCCGACGGAGCCTGTGCAATAGCTTTGTAATCTAATGAAGTCGATCATAGTTTGTGTGTCACTGTCGTGGTGCTCAAGTGGCTTTGCCCATTTGTCGGCATTGCCTTTGTCTTTACCTGTATCATCATAAGCAAGCACAGTGCCTATAGGGTTTAACTCATGAAACACTTCAGGCACTAACACTACAAAGCCATGGCTTGCTAAAATAGCTGCGCTGCGTGCGATGGGGGCAGTTTGCTGAAATATTTCAGAATAAAAAATTATAGCAGGGAACTGTCCTTGCGCTTGAGGGCGATATACAGTTGTTCGCATTAAACCGGTCGGTGTTGGCAAGTCAGCATTATGTTGTTGGATTATCATAAAAAGCGCTCAGTAAAATAAAATTATACATGCTGATATGGTAACTGAGCGCGATAAAATATACGACTTTTGTCGTTGAGTATTTATACCAACCTGCATAAATCTTTGATCAATTTAACGAATTAAATTTCACTATAACGTCGTTAAAAATTTTTATTTAGAACAACTAGGGTCTGTTGATCTTTGCGGATTAAAATTTGTTCAAACTAGGGGCTATTTAATCGCGGCGCGAGGTTTG